>CAISTS010000029.1 GCA_903888485.1 uncultured bacterium
CACTCAGCCCACACATCAAAACCCCGGGCAGTGAAAGCGAAGATGTAGCCGCCCGGCCTTGGTGGCGCTGCGTCGTTGACGTGCTGTGTCGAGTTCGTTGCGCGTTGTCCTCTCTGTTATGCCTATGATCCGGCGGGAGCAACGTGAGTCAGATGCAGGCGCGGCGCTATCTAGTATCTGAAGTTTCTTGTACGTTGATTGGGCCGGCGCTGATGCACCCATCCACATCTGCATACAATCCCAATCCGCAACGATCACGCAGTCTGCCGCGCCTCACCGTCGAGCGCCTTCGCCAGCGCATGTCGAGCGTCCGCCACCCGTTGCCGTGCTGCTTGTTCGGTCAAGATGATCCTGTGACCGACTGGGCCTAGACTGCGCACTAACATGCGCCCCAGCGCGATACCGGCTTGCGGCTTGGGATCACGATAGACGCGCTTCACGCGCCCCTGCGTGTTGTCCCAGTACGAGCCCACATGCACGTCACTCAGTCCGCGAAAGCGCCGCGCGACCTGACACCAGAAGGCTGCGTCCGTCTTGAAGGTTCGCGGCTCGTACTCCTGCATCACGCACATGGCGACGACGGTTTCCACCACGCGCCGTACGGGAACGTCTCCAGCGACCTTCACGAGGTCATTGGCAGCCTGCACCTCATGACCGAACGACGGACGGCCCGCGCGGTACTCCGCAAGGATGCCCCGTGCGCGGTCCACGTCTCCGGCCCAAGCGCCTTCGAGTAGTTGCCAGATGTTGTCCTGGCGTTGCCGGGCGACCCAGCCACGTACAAGCTGGACGTATTCCTTTAGGCGGTGCGCGGTGATGGTGGCCTGAAGTGGATGCCCATGGCGACCGGCGCGGGCCTTATGAGAATTGCAATACTGACTGTATCCAACGGAGTGCTTCTGGCACCCCGGCGACTGGCAATAAGACATAGCGATGGTTCCTTGTGAAATTCTGTGCCCGTCAGGGGACCGACAGGCCGAAGGACTTGCGTGAATGAAAGGTCCGAGCTGCGCACGGTCCGGGGGGGGGGTACGGGGCGCAGGCTGGTGACGGCGTGTGCCAAAAGCGCGCAGGCCGCCTCGTCGCAAGAAAAGGTTTCCCCAGCGTAAGGGGCCCAAAATTTATGCGTGTATCGAGACCAACCACAGATAGGCAGCGCACTAGACTGTTAGTCTAGTGACACGCGGCGCTTAAATGCTGGGCGGGGCGCGCACGGCGGCAGTCTCCAGAGGAGATCAGCGCCACACAGACCACCCCGCCCAGCGGGCCACCGCCGTCGCCGCGTGAGCAGCGCCGGGGCAGCTTCATTGTTTTGGTGGAAGGCCTAGATAGGAAGGTCGCGCCGGATTGCAAGGCCCGACGACTGATGCCGTTTACTCCGCGCCGACCTTCAGCCGCGCGACCGCCTTCGCGAGCATGGGCAGTTCCTTCTCGCCGTAGGTGATCCCCTCACCTACGCCCGCGTGGCCCATGAGATAGTTGCTGATCTCGTCTGGCGTCCGGGCGTTGCGCAGCGCGGTCTTGAACGCATGCCGCCAGCAGTGCGCCGACTTCGCCGGGACGATCTTTTTCGCCCAGCGGTTCCAAGTCTTGTCCACGTTGCCGCCCCAGTTGCCGAGGCGGTCCGGCTTGATGTCGCGGAACAGGCGGCTCCCCTTGGGCAGCTTCATGACGTACTCAAAAAAGCCTTCGGACTTCAGCATTGGGTGGAGCGGGACGGTGCGGTTGGCGCGAGATGTCTTCAGCGACTGGCCGTCGCCCGCTTCAGTGACGGTGAGCGTCCAGATGGTTCCCTCTTTCTTCACGTCACTCGCGAAGGCTTGGGCGACCTCCTGAATGCGGCAACCGGTCGCCGCGAGGAGCCAAGTGATCCAGCGGTTAGTGGTGTCGGCAGACCGCGCGGCTTTGAGGAGCTTGCTTGCCTCGTCGCGCGTGTAGCCAACGCGCTTCTTGCGGAGACGATCCTGCTTCAATCCCGCGACACCGATGCCCTCGGTGGGGTCGTGTTCCAGGTGTTTGTTGTCGTGCGCCCAACCGAACACGGCGCGGAGAGCTTGCAGCTTTTTGTTTACGGTGTTGGGCTTCTGGTCCGCGCTGACCCATCGGGCCTTGAACGCAACGACATCGCTGGGCGTGACGCCTTGCAACGTCGTCTCCAGGCCGAACTGCTTCAGGATGCACCGCCATTCATAGGCCGTCTTGGCTTTGGGTTTGCGCTCCTCAATCCAGCGATCCAGCGCCCACTCAATCGTCTTTGTGCCGTCGACCGGACGCTTCCACGCGGGCGCATCTCCCAGCAACTTGGCCTCGCGCTTCATCGCCACAACCTCGGCGGCCCCGCCTTCGCTGCGGCGGAGCATCATCGCGTAGAAGTCTAGGTGATGATCAAATATGACTTGAGACAGACGGCGGTGGCTATCCGAGCCGGGCTTGAGATTGAGGCCCTCGGCTCGCAGCAACGCCTCCACTTCGCGCTCAACATACGCGACACGCTGCCCGTTCTCGTCCGCATCTTCGAGCGCGTCGATCATCGTCTCCCAGCCGATAGGCTCTGAAGGAGGCGCTGCTTGCTGGGCCATTAATCTGCGGCGGAGCCACTCAGCGCCCAGCGACATCGTGTCTTGTGCGTTGAGCGTGGTAGCGCCGCCGGGCGTGATGCCGCGCCTCGCGCTCGCGATCATGAGATCAGCGCGGTCGGCTGCTTCTCGGTGCCGCCGCTTCGCCTCCTCGGTGTCTTTGGTCCCCAGGCTCCACTTCAATTCACGCTTGCCGAGCGTCACGCGAAGTGGCGCGGGGACCACCTTGCGATACCAATAAATTCCAGTCGCCGGATGCTTCCACGGACGCGCCATCGCACACACCATTTGTACCAACCCTTTGTACCAATCGGACAAAGAGAAAGCCAAGCTCTGTGCGGTTTTCTAGCTAGACTGCCCACTTCGAGGCAGGGTGGCGGAGAGAGAGGGATTCGAACCCTCGGTATCGGTTACCCAATACACTGGTTTAGCAAACCAGCGCCTTAAGCCACTCGGCCATCTCTCCCGCACCTGGATGCCGAGGCCGCGAGCGGGGCCTAGGGCGCGAAGAGGCCGGAATGTGGCCGCTCCCTTCTGCCTTGTCAACCGCTCACCGGTGCTCAAATCGCCTCTCGCGCCCCGGCGGGAATGTGTGGAAAATGGCGCTGTTTCAACCCCCTAAGGTGGGACCGATGACCGACGCCAGCCCGCAGTCCGTGGCCGAGGACCTCGCCCGGCGCCACCGCGCCCGCGAACAGTTCACCCTCGACCTGCCGCCGGGGCGCGAGCGCGATGTGCCCTTCGCTTATGCGGTCCAAGCGAGTTTGCTCCCGTTGATCGCCCCGGACGGCGACGTGCGCCGCGCGGGCTACAAGCTCGGCGTCACCACGCCGCCCATGCAGAAGATGTGCGGCATCCCCTCGCCGGTGGCCGGCGTTGTGCTCGCCCATCGCCTGCACAAGACCCCGGGAACCACGCGCGCCGCCGACCACGCGCGCCTCGGCATCGAAAGCGAAATGGCGCTGCGCGTCGGCAAGACCTTGCCGATGGATGCGCGCCTTTCCGAGGGCGCCGTGATCGATCACATCAGCGACGCCTGCGCCGCCTTTGAGCTCATCGACGACTGCAATGCGGACTACACTCGCCTCACCGGCATGATGCTCATCGCCGATAACGGCTGGAACGCCGGGTTGGTGCTGGGGCCGCCGCAAAGTGTGCGCGGCCGGCGCAGCCTCGCCGGCCTCGTCAGCACGCTCACCATGAACGGCAAACATATCGGCACGGGCACCAGCAGCGATGTGCTTGGCGATCCGTTCAACGCCATCGTGTGGCTGCACCGTCATCTGGTGAGCGAGGGCCGCACGCTGCAGGAAGGCGAGTGGATCACCACCGGCAGCATGATCGTCACGCAGTTTGCCGTGGCGGGAGAGACCTATGTGCACGAAGTGGAAGGCTTCGCGCCGGTACAAGTGACCGTCGTTTAACGGCAGGCGTCCGGCGGCGCGCCGTCGGCTTGCTTCACAACGTACAGGCGGTCTTTGCTCTCGGACGTGAACACCGCTTCAGCCGGCGTGAAGCCCTCGACGCGCGCAATGCCCGAGAGATCGCCCCAGAACGTATAGAACATCTGCACATCGACGACGGCGTTGTCCTTCAGCAGCACGATGACCTGATAGCGTTCGTCGCGGCTCATCGTCTGCGACACGGACTCCAGCGATTGATCCGGCCATGTCGCGTTCTTCAGGACGTCGCGGTCGCGCGGGTCCTCGTTCGCGCCAACAACCACCATGCGATCCCAGGGGATCGAGATGGCTTTGGCCGCGCAGATGTACGGGGAGGCGACCGCGCCGCGCGGCGTTACTTCGCGTACATCCACATCGTCCGGCAACGGCGCGCTGGGATCGACGAAGGCGCGCAGCGCGATGTCACTCGCGAAACTGTGCAACCACGCCGGCGGAATGAAGGGCCGGTAGATGAACCAGCCGATGACGATGAACAGACCAAAAGCCAAGACCAGAAGCGTGCCGGTGCTTACCTTGAACTTGGGCGCCGTGCTCATCCCAGCTTCTTTTTGAGAAGCTCGCCGCACATACCAGGATTGGCTTTGCCTTGGGTCGCCTTCATCACCTGGCCTACGAACCAGCCCATGAGCTGAACCTTGCCGGAATTGTACTCCGCGACCTTGTCGGGATTAGCCGCGATGATCTGATCGACGGCGGCATCGATGGCGCTGGTGTCGGTGATCTGCTTCATGCCGCGCTCGGTAACGATGGTATCCGGGTCTTTGCCATCCGCGGCCATCATCTCGAAGACTTCCTTCGCCATGCGCGAGGACAGCGTGTTGTCGGCGATGAGCTGCACCAGACGGCCCAGGTTTTTGGCGCTGATGGGGCTCTCCGAAATCGAAACGCCGCGTGCGTTCAACAGACCAAAGAGGTTGGTACTGACCCAGTTGTTGGCAAGCTTAGCGTCGGTGCCCTTGGCGACTCCCTCGAAGTAAACCGCGTTCTCCTGCTCGGCCACCAGCACGCCGGCATCATACGCCGACAAGCCATAGTCCTTGATGAAGCGCGCTTTCTTGTCGTCCGGCAGCTCCGGCAGAGTCGCTTGAATCTTGGCGATATACGCGTCGTCGAATTCGAGCGGCAGCAAATCCGGATCGGGAAAATAGCGATAGTCGTGCGCGAATTCCTTCGAGCGCATGGAACGCGTTTCATTCCGGTTGGCATCGTACAGGCGTGTCTCCTGGTCGACAGCGCCGCCGCTTTCCCAAACTTCTACGTGGCGCTTGGCTTCATGCTCGATGGCCTGCATCACGAAACGCATGGAGTTGACGTTTTTAATTTCGCAGCGCGTGCGCAGTTCGGTCGAGCCTACGGGGCGCACCGAAACGTTGGCATCGCAGCGCATGGAGCCCTCTTCCATGTTGCCGTCGCAGGTGCCGAGGTAAACCAGGATCGAGCGCAGCTTTTTGAGATAGGCGCCCGCTTCTTCAGGTGAACGCAAATCCGGCTTGGAGACGATCTCCATCAGCGGCACGCCCGAGCGATTGAGGTCGATGCAAGTTTTGGTCGCGTGCTGATCGTGGACCGATTTGCCTGCGTCCTGCTCGAGATGCAGGCGTTCAATTCCCACGCTGCGCGAAGTGCCGTCCGGCATGTCGAGCACGATGGTGCCCTCGCCCACGATCGGCATGTCGTACTGGCTGATCTGATAGCCCTGGGGCATATCGGCGTAGAAGTAGTTCTTGCGCGCAAAAATGCTGCGCTTATTGATCTTGGCCTTCAGGCCGAGCCCCGTGCGCACCGCTTGCTCAACTGCGTGTCCGTTGAGCACCGGCAGCATGCCCGGCATGCCCGCGTCGATGAACGAGACTTGCGTGTTGGGACCTGCGCCAAATTCCGTCGGCGCGCCCGAGAAAAGCTTGGACTTCGAGATCACCTGCGCGTGGACCTCGAGCCCGATGACCACTTCCCAATCGCCGGTGTCACCCTTGATGATGTAGCTCATCGCGCACCTTTAAGGAGCGGGAACTGGGCAGCGTCTTCCAGCACCTGGCAAACGCGGAACATGGTCTCTTCGTCCCAGCGCTTGGTGAGCACCTGCAGGCCGAGCGGCAATCCGTCCTTGTTCAAGCCCGCCGGCACCGACGCGCCCGGAATCCCGGCCAGCGAAGCAGGCACGGTGAACACGTCGTTGAGGTACATCGCCACCGGGTCGTCCTGCTTGTCGTTGAGACCGAAAGCAGCCGTGGGCGCCGTGGGAGTCAGGATGGCGTCGCACTTCTCGAAAGCTTCGTTGAAGTCGCGCGCAATGAGCGCGCGCACTTTCTGCGCCTTCAAGTAATAGGCGTCGTAATAGCCGGCCGAGAGCACATATGTGCCGATGAGAATGCGGCGCTTTACTTCCGTGCCGAAACCGGCGGCGCGGGTTTTGGCGTACATCTCGTCGAGAGTCTTGCCCTCAACGCGCTGGCCGAAACGGACACCGTCATAACGAGCGAGGTTCGACGAGGCTTCCGCCGGCGCGACAATATAATAAGTGGGCAGCGCCGACTTGGTGTGCGGCAAGCTGATGTCGATCGTAGTGGCCCCGGCGTCCCTCAGCCACTGTATGCCCTGATCCCACAACGCCGCCACTTCGGCGTTGAGGCCGTCGGGACGGTATTCCTTGGGTATGCCGATGCGCAGCCCCTTCACGCCCTGTTTCAACACCGCTTCAAAGTCGGGCACCGACAGCGGCGCGGAGGTGGAATCCTTCGGATCGTGACCACACATGACTTTGAGCATGATGGCCGCATCGCGCACGGTGCGCGTCATGGGCCCGGCCTGATCCAGCGAACTCGCGAAGGCAACGATGCCCCAGCGCGAGCAGCGCCCGTATGTGGGTTTCACGCCGACGATACCGCAGAACGCCGCCGGCTGGCGGATCGAACCGCCCGTGTCGGTACCGGTCGCGCCCATGGCGAGACAGGCCGAGACCGAGGCCGCCGAGCCGCCGGAAGAACCACCGGGCACGAGGTCATCGCTGCGGCCCTTGGCTTTCCAGGGACTTTTCACTTTGCCGAAGTAGCTGGTCATGTTCGACGAGCCCATGGCGAACTCGTCGAGGTTCAGCTTGCCGAGCATCACCGAACCGGCGTCGCGCAGCTTCTGGCTGACGGTGCTCTCGTAGGGCGGCTTGAAACCCTCGAGGATGTGTGAGGCCGCGGTGGTCTGCACGCCTTCGGTACAGAACAGATCCTTGATGCCGAGCGGAATGCCTTCGAGCGCGCCGGCCTTGCCGCTTTGCAAGCGCGCATCCGCCGCCTTGGCGCGCTCCCGCGCGATCTCCGGCGTCGTGACGATGAAGGCGTTGAGGTCCTTGGCCTTGTCCATGGCGGCCAGGTGCGCTTCGGTCAGTTCGAGCGCCGTGAATTCTTTCTTCGCCAGCTGGTCGCGCGCCGCTGCGATGGTAAGGGACGTGAGGTCGGTCACGGCGCTATTCCACGACCTTCGGCACGCCGAAGAAGCCGCCGTCTTGCGGATCGGGCGCGTTGGCCAGCACCTTCTCGGTCTGGCCGCCGTCGGTGACCTTATCCTCGCGCCAGCGTGGCTTGGTGCTGATGCTTTCCATGTCGATGCCGCCGCTCATGGGTGCCACGTTGCTGGTGTCCACCTCGCTCAGCTGCTCGATCCAGCTGAGGATGCCGGACAGCTGCGCCGCCGTGGCCTCGAGGTCGGCGTCAGGCACCTCGATACGCGCGAGGGTCGCAATGCGCCGGACGGTGGCTTTATCGAGTGACATCAGCTAAAGGTCTCCAAAATCAGGCAGTTGGGTAACATCCACCATGGCCATCTGCAAGCCCAGCGACCTCAAGGGGAAATTGGCCCGGAATCAGACCATTCTGGGCCTCGACCTGGGCACCAAAACCATCGGCCTCGCCCTCTCGGACGTCACTTATATAATAGCCTCGCCGCTGGTTACGATTGCCCGGCGCAAGTTCGCCCAGGACGCCGCCGAACTGGAAGCCCTCATCGACAAACACCACGTCGGGGCGCTGGTCCTCGGAATGCCCACCGAGATGGACGGCACCGAAGGCGCGCGCGCCCAATCGACGCGTTCCTTTGCCGCCGAATTCCTCAAACGCCGCGACCTGCCGCTCGCCTTTTGGGACGAACGCCTCTCCACCGCGGCGGTCGAGCGTATGCTGACGAGCGAGGCCGACCTCTCGCGCAAACGCCGCGCCGAAGTGGTCGATAAAACCGCTGCCGCATACATCCTTCAGGGCGCCCTGGAAGCGATGCGAAACGGGTAAAGCCCGCTTGCCCTACCCAGCCACCGCCCCTATAGTCCGCGCTTATGCGTGACCCGGCTTTTCCGCACCGTCACCTCCTCGGTATCGAGGGGCTTAATTCAGCCGAAATCAATTATTTACTCGACCTGTCCGACCGCTACGTCGATGTGAATCGCAGCGCAGCCAAGACCAGTGACGCGCTTGCCGGGCGCACCATCGTCAACCTGTTCTTCGAAAACTCCACCCGCACGCGCACCTCGTTCGAATTGGCCGCCAAGCGCCTCGGCGCCAACGTCATCAACATGCAGGTCGAGACCAGCTCGGTGTCCAAGGGCGAGACCCTGATCGACACCGCCGTGACCCTGAACGCCATGCACCCGGACGTGCTCGCCGTACGCCATCCCGACTCCGGAGCCGTCAAGCTGCTCGCCGATAAGGTGAACTGCGGCGTGGTCAACGGCGGCGACGGCAGCCATGAACACCCGACCCAGGCGCTGCTCGATGCCCTCACCATCCGGCGCAGGAAGGGCAAGCTCAACGGTCTCTTGGTCGCCATCTGTGGCGACGTGCTGCACAGCCGTGTCGCGCGCTCGAATTTCCTACTCCTGCTCACCATGGGCGCCCGCGTGCGCATCATCGCGCCGCGCACGCTAATCCCCTCGGCCGTGGATCGCCTCGGCGTCGAGGTCTTCACCGACATGAACAAGGGACTCAAGGACGTAGATATTGTGATGATGCTCCGCGTGCAAAGCGAACGCATGCGCGGCAGCTTCATCCCCTCGATCCGCGAGTACTTCCACTTCTTCGGCCTCGACCGTGAAAAATTGGCTCAGGCCAAGCCCGATGCGCTGATCATGCACCCCGGCCCCATGAACCGCGGCACCGAGATCGACAGTGATGTCGCCGACGACGTCGAACGCAGCGTCATCCGCGAGCAGGTCGAACTTGGCGTCGCCGTGCGCATGGCGGTGCTCGAAGTGCTCGCCAAGAACGCCATGGCCCACAATGCCACCAGCAACATGCGGAGGACCGCATGAGCGTCGCCAAACCAGGCCGTATTGCCTACATCAACGCCCGCGTGCTCGACCCCGCCAGCGGCACCGACGGCCCCGGCGAAGTGCTGACCAGCGGCGAAGAGATTGTCGATGTCGGCAAGAAGCTGTTCGACGGCAAATTGCCCGCCGACGTGACCATCGTCGATTGCCAGGGCCACTGCCTCTCACCCGGGCTTGTGGACATGCGCGTGCAATTGCGCGAACCGGGCGAAGAGCACAAAGAAACGCTGGAGAGCGCGGCGCGCGCTGCCGTGGCCGGTGGTGTAACCACCATGGCGTGCCTGCCCAACACCAACCCGATCATGGACGACGAACCGACGCTGGAGTTCGTCGCCCGTCGCGCGCGTCTGTTGGCCCTGACAAAGGTGTATTGCTACGGCGCCGTCACCAAAGGCCTTCAAGGCAAGGAACTGGCCGAGATGGGCCTGCTCGCCGAAGCCGGCGCGCTGGCCTTCACTGATGCCACACGCGCCATCGCCGATGCCCAGGTCATGCGCCGCGCCCTGCAATACGGCGCGACCTTCGGCCTGATGATCGTGCAGCATCCGGAAGAGCCCACACTGGCCACCGGCGTCATGAATGCCGGCGAGATCGCCACCCGCATGGGCCTGTCAGGAATTCCGCGCGAAGCCGAAATCATCATGCTGGAGCGCGATATCCGCCTGGTCGCCATGACCGACGGACGCTATCACGCCGCGCATATCTCCACGTCCGACAGCGTCGAGATCATCGCGCGCGCCAAGAAAGACGGCCTCAAAGTCACCTGCGACACCGCGCCGTTCTATTTCGCGCTGAATGAACTCTCGGTCGGCGACTACCGCACCTTCGCCAAGCTCTCGCCGCCCTTGCGCGCCGAGGAAGACCGCCAGGCCATTGTCGAAGGCCTCAAGAACGGCATCATCGACGCCATCGCGAGCGATCATTCGCCTCAGGACTCCGACAGCAAGCGCCTGCCCTTTCCGCAGGCTGCCTACGGCGGCAGCGGTCTCGAAACATTGCTCGCCGTATCGCTCGATCTCTATCACAACGGCGACATGAGCCTGATCGACGTGATGCGCCGCTTAACCTGCGCGCCGGCCGATCTCTTGGGTCTGGAAGCCGGAGGCCTCGCCAAGGGCCGCAAGGCTGACTTGACCATCTTCGATCCCGATGAAGGCTGGAAGGTCATCGCCGACACCTTCGTCTCCAAATCGAAGAACTCGCCCTTCGACGGCCGGCCGGTGCAAGGGCGCGTGCTGCGCACCGTTGTCGACGGCCGCACGGTCTTCGATCAACTGCCGGCCCAATCGCACACCGGCGAAGCCAAGCGCGCCACCGCGCGATGAGCTCCACACTTCCGTCGTGGGCCTACGCCGCCGGCATCATTGTCGGCTATCTCCTTGGTTCCATTCCCTTCGGCCTCGTGATCACGCGCCTCGCCGGCCTTGGCGATATTCGCTCCATTGGATCCGGCAACATCGGCGCGACCAACGTGCTACGCACCGGCCGCAAGGGCCTCGCTTTCGCCACGCTCGTCCTTGACGGCGGCAAAGGTGCGATTGCGGTACTGCTCGTCAAAGCGCTGGTCGGCTCGGACGCAACCACCCTCGCATTGGTCACGGGCTTTGCCGCCGTCATCGGTCACAACTTCCCCGTTTGGCTAAAGTTCAAAGGCGGCAAGGGCGTGGCCACCACCTTCGGCCTCATGGTCGCCGCCGCGCCCCTCGTCGGCGTCATGGCCTGCGGCACCTGGATTCTGACCGCACTCATTTTTCGCTACTCTTCGCTCGCCGCACTGGTGGGCCTCGCGCTCGCGCCGGTTTACGCTTTCGCCTTCGGGCGCACGGAAGAAGCCATCGCCTTCGCGAGCCTGGGTGTGCTCGGTTGGCTCCGCCACGGCGCCAACCTGCGCCGTCTGATCAAGGGCGAAGAGCCGCGCATCGGAAAGAAATCCCAACCCGCCGCGTGACCCCATGACCGCGCACCTGCCTTACGATGAACTCATCGATTGGATCAGGCTTGCGCGCACGAGCGGTGTCGGCGCAAAAAAATTCCGCCAGTTCCTCACGCGCTTCGGCGCCGCCAGTGAAGCCATCGCGCATCAAGCCGAATGGGGCGGCAAGCAAGCCGCCGTCTCCAAGCCCTCGCTCGCCGAAGAGGAATTTGCCGCCGCAACGAAGGCCAAGCTGCAGTACCTGCCCTTCACCGATCCACGTTACCCCGCGCCGCTCGCCGCGCTTGATGATGCGCCGCCGCTGCTCCTGGTGAAGGGCCAGGTCGAGGCGCTGGCAACGCCCCTACTGGCCATCGTCGGCGCCCGCAACGCCACCATCAATGGGCGCAAGTTCGCCAAGGTCCTGGCCGCCGACCTAGCCAAGGCCGGGTACGGCGTCATCTCGGGTATGGCGCGCGGCATCGACGGCGCGGCCCATGAAGGCGCGCTCACGGCCGGCACTACGGTCGCCGTCCTCGCCGGAGGCACGGATATCATTTACCCGCCTGAGCACCAGGAGCTTTACGAGCGCATCGCAGCTACGGGCGCCGTGGTCTCGGAGATGCCGCCGGGGACCGAGCCCCAGGCCGCCCTGTTCCCCCGCCGCAACCGCATTATCTCGGGCGCGAGCCGGGGCGTGATCGTGGTCGAGGCGACCCCCAGTCGGGCTCCCTGATCACCGCCCGCTACGCCGCCGAGCCAGGGCCGGGACGTGTTTGCGGTTCCTGGGTCGCCCCTGGACCCGCGCGCCCAGGGACCGAACGGCCTGATTCGGGACGGAGCGACCTTAATCCAATCTGCAGAGGACGTTCTTTCAGAATTACAATCTATACGTGTTGAGTTACGAAATTTTTCTTCACCGCCCCCGGCGCCTTTGCAATCCGCTGAAATTTCTAGCGAAAATCCCACTCTCGACCTTCGCCAAAAGATCGAAGGTTTGCTGGGCGCGACACCTGCTCCAGTTGACGAGCTTCTGAGGCAGTGCCAAGTGTCACCCGCCGTTATGGCGGCTGTTCTCCTCGATCTGGAGCTGGCCGGACGGCTGGAAAGGTTGCCTGGCAACCGCGTGGCGCTGATCGGAACGAGTTGAATTTTTTAACTTTTCCGCGCTAACAGCCAGAATTCATACGCCAGGAGAGCCAGGACGCGGGTTCCGCCGCCGGCCCATTTGGCGAGCGAAACAGGCATGAGATAGGACGTCGTAATGAAGGTCGTGATCGTCGAATCCCCGGCCAAAGCCAAGACCATCAACAAGTATCTTGGGGGTGGTTTTAAGGTGCTGGCGTCCTACGGCCATATCCGCGACCTGCCCCCCAAGGACGGCTCCGTCCGCCCGGACGAAGACTTCGCCATGGACTGGGAAGTCGATGCCGGCTCGCAGAAGCACATCAAGGAAATCATCGATGCCTTGAAGGGCGCCGACGGCATCATCCTCGCAACCGACCCGGACCGCGAGGGCGAGGCTATCTCCTGGCACGTCCAGGACGAGCTCAAGCGCAGGAAGGCCGTGACGGCCGGCATGTCGGTCAAGCGCGTGACCTTCAACGCCATCACCAAGAATGCCGTCCTGGAAGCCATGCAGCATCCGCGCGACGTCGACCAGCAGTTGGTCGATGCCTATCTGGCGCGCCGCGCATTGGACTACCTCGTCGGCTTCACGCTTTCACCCGTGCTGTGGCGCAAGCTGCCGGGCTCGAAGTCTGCCGGCCGCGTGCAGTCGGTCGCGCTTCGCCTAATCTGCGACCGCGAGCTCGAGATCGAGAAATTCATCGCCGAGGAGTATTGGACCGTCGGCGCCGAGATGAACACGGCCAAGGCCGAGAAGTTCGCCGCGCGCCTGACCCACTTCGAGGGCAAGAAACTCGACAAGTTCGACCTGAACAATGGCGACATCGCCGAACGCGCCGCGGCCGCCGTGCGCGCGGGCAAGTTCACCGTTACTTCGGTCGAGAAGAAAACCAAGCAGCGCCGCCCCTACGCGCCGTTCACCACATCGACTTTGCAGCAGGATGCTTCGCGGCGGCTCTATTTCTCGGCGCGCCAGACCATGGACATCGCCCAGAAGCTGTACGAAGGCTTCGAGATTGAAGGCGAGACCGTCGGCCTCATCACTTATATGCGTACCGATGGCGTGCAGATGGACGGTGAAGCTATCACCTCCGTCCGCAAACTCATCGGTGAGCGCTACGGCGCCAAGTTCGTGCCCGACGCCCCGCGCGTCTATAAAAGCAAGGCCAAGAACGCCCAGGAAGCCCACGAAGCCATCCGTCCGACCGATGCGAACCGCACGCCCGAAAGCATCGCGCGCTACGTATCGCCCGACCAGCTGAAGCTGTACGAGCTGATCTGGAAGCGCACCATGGCGAGCCAGATGGAATCCGCCGTGCTCGATCAGGTGTCGGTGGTATCCGCCACCCCCGATCAGCAGACGATGCTCCGCTCCAGCGGCTCGACCATCGTCTTCAAAGGCTACATGGAAGTTTACGACGACACCTCGGCCGCCGTCACCGGCGAACCCGCCGAAGGTGAAGAAGAAGCCATGGGCAACTTGCTGCCGGTAATGACCGAGGGACAGAAGCTCGATGTCGCTGTCGTCACGCCCGAGCAGCACTTCACCCAGCCGCCGCCCCGATACTCTGAAGCCAGTCTGGTCAAGTCGCTGGAAGAAAAAGGCATCGGCCGCCCGTCGACCTACGCCTCAATCATCCAGGTGCTGCAGGACCGCAAGTACGTGCGCATGGACAACCGCCGCTTCATCCCGGAAGACCGCGGCCGCGTCGTCATTGCGTTCCTGGAAAGCTTCTTCGGCCGCTACGTCGAATACAATTTCACCGCCGATCTGGAGAACCAGCTCGACGAGATCTCCAGCGGCAATCTGGATTGGAAAAAGGTGCTCGCCGACTTCTGGCGCGACTTCATCATCGCCATCGACGGTACCAAGGACCTGACCCGTACCGCCGTGATCGACGCGCTCGACAGCATGCTCGAGCCGCACCTGTTCCCGATCACCGCCGAAAGCCCGACGCCGCGCAAGTGCCCGGCGTGCGCGGACGGCCGCATCGGCCTGAAGTTCGGCAAGTTCGGCGCTTTCATCGGCTGCAGCAAGTATCCCGAATGCCGCTACACCCGCCCCCTCGGCGCACCCGAACCCGGCGAAGGCCAAGTGCTCGACGGTCCGAAGGACCTCGGCAACGATCCCGCCACTGGTCTTAAGATCACCCTGCGCGTCGGCCCCTATGGTCCTTACGTCCAACTGGGCGGCGAAGAGGTTGCGCCAGCCCCCGCCCCCGTGGCCGAAGAGGTCGGGGAAGACGGCAAGAAGAAGCGCAAGAAAAAAGCCGCGCCCAAGGACAAACCCAAGCGCGCATCGCTGCCCAAGGGCACCGACATCAATGAAGTCGATCTCGCAAAGGCTTTGAAGCTACTGTCGCTGCCGCGAGAGATCGGCGCGGAACCTGAGAGCGGCGAGATGATCTACGCCGGCATCGGCCGCTTCGGACCTTATTTGAAGGTCGGTCCGCGCTATCAGTCGCTGCCCAAGGACGACGATATTCTCGAGATCGGCCTCAATCGCGCCATCGTTGTGCTGGCGGAAGGCGCCGAGCGCGCCGCCAAACGCGGCGCGGGACCTGCCAAAAATATCGGCAATCACCCCGAGGACGGGCGCGCCATCACCTTGCGCTCGGGCCGTTTCGGCCCATATGTACAGCATGGCCAATTGCGGGCCACATTGCCGAAAGGCGTGGACGCCGCCAGCATCAACGTCGATGAGGCCGTGAAACTGCTGATCGCCAAGGCGGCCAAGGCCGGCGCAGGCGTGAAAGCACCCAAGAGCAAAGTGGCCAAGCAAGACGCTCCGGTGGCCAAGGCGGCGAAAGCCGCCAAGGTCACGAAGCCGAAAGCCAAGGCCAAAACGAAAGCACCCCCGCGTAAGGCGGCGGAATAAAAACGAACACTATTTATCGCCCCGGCGCCGCCGGGGCCCATTCCTCAAAACACACAAGGCCTAAGTTGTGGCACGATGGTTCTGCGCGCGTCTGCGCGCGGAGACGTCAGCCCTTATTTGCAAACTGATGAAAAAGACCAAATCCAATAAACCGACCAAAACACCCCTCCCCAGCAAGGAAGACGTCCTTGCCTTCATCCGCGAGTCCGGCACCCAGGTCGGCAAACGTGAGATCGCACGCGCCTTCAATTTGAAGGGCGACGCCAAGATCGGCCTCAAGGCGATGCTCAAAGACCTGGCCGCGGGCGACGCCGTCGAGCGCGGTCCCAAACGCCACCTCGGCCGCAAGGGCGCACTGCCGCCCGTCGAAACCATCGAGATCACCCATACCGACAAGGACGGCGATCTGTTCGCCAAGCCGACGAAGTGGGACTCGAGCGAGCCCCCGCCAGTGATCCTCGTCGTCCAACCCAAGTCGCACTCAAAATCGCGTGGGGGCTTCAAAGGCCGCTTCCGGCCCCTCACCGTCGGTGTCGGCGACCGGGTCCTCGCGAAGATTGTGCCGGCCGGCGACAACACCTACGAAGCCCGCCCCATCAAGAAGCTCGCCGAGGCCCCCGCGCGCCTCCTCGGCGTGTATGAAGTAGACGGTGAGCGTGGGCACTTACGCCCGGTCGACAAGAAGTACCGCCATGAGGTGGTAATCGCGCGCAGTGATGCCGGCCCCGCCGTGCCTGGCGACTTGGTTGCCGTGGAAATTTTCGACGTGCCCCGCTATGGGCCGCAGCGCGGTCGGGTGGTCGAGCGCATCGGACCCATGAACGCGTCCAAGAACCTCAGCCTCATCGCCATCCACGAGAAGGGCATCCCGCACGCCTTCAACGATGAAGCCGTGGCTCAAGCCGCGCAGTCCAAAGCCGCGCCGCTGGGCGACCGAGTTGATCTGCGCCAAATTCCCCTCGTGACAATCGACGGCGAAGATGCACGCGATTTCGACGACGCCGTCTTCGCCGAACCCGACAGCGATCCCGCCAACACCGGCGGCTGGCACCTCCTGGTCGCCATCGCCGACGTCGCTTGGTACGTGCGCGCCGGTGACGCCTTGGACCGCGACGCCTACGCGCGCGGTAATTCGGTCTACTTCCCCGACCGGGTCGTACCGATGCTCCCCGAAGAGCTGTCCAACGGCTGGTGCTCGCTGAAACCCCATGAAGACCGGGGCGTGCTCGCCTGCCATATGTGGATCACCGACAAAGGCCGCGTGATCCGCCACAAGATCATCCGCGGCATGATGCATTCGCAAGCGCGCCTGACCTACACACAGGTTCAAGCCGCGAAGGACGGCCATCCCGACGAGGTGACCGCGCCGCTGATGGACAAGGTCATCAACCCGCTCTACGGCGCCTATGCCGCGCTCGACCAGGCGCGCGCCAAGCGCGGCACGCTGGAACTCGACCTGATCGAGCGCAAGATCATCGTCGACCGCGAGACCGGCAACGTGCTCGGCGTGCAACCGCGCGAACGCTATGCCAGCCACAAACTGATCGAAGAGTTCATGATCGCGGCCAACGTCGCCGCCGCCGAAACGCTGGCGGTTTCCGCCTATCCCGCCGCCTACCGCATCCACGACCGCCCCGATCCCGAACGTATCGTGGGATTGCGCGAGGCGCTCTCGACGCTCGAACTCAAGTTCCCGACACCCGGTGAGGCCCGCCCCGCCGACTTCAACCGCATGCTCGCCCAGGTGCGCGGCGGACCGCACGAGAACATGGTCAACACCTTGGTGCTGCGCACCCAGGCCCAGGCGGTTTACAGCCCCGAGAACATCGGTCACTTCGGTTTAGGTCTGCGCAAATATGTGCACTTCACTTCGCCGATCCGGCGCTACTCGGATTTGCTGGTGCACCGCGCGCTCATCGCCGCGAACAAGCTCGGCGAAGGCGGCTGGGACCCGAAAGCGAACCCAGATCTGGTCGCGATCTGCGAATATATCTCCATGACCGAGCGGCGCGCCGCGCTTGCGGAACGGCAGACCGTCGACCGCTTCACGGCCGCGTACCTCGCTGACCGCGTCGGCGCCACGTTCCGCGGCCGCATCAGCGGCGTCAGTCGTTTCGGGCTGTTCGTGAACCTCGATGAAACCGGCGCCGATGGCATCCTGCCCCTGCGCAACCTGCCCCAAGATTTCTACGACCTGGACGAGCGCGGGCACCGTGTCGTTGGGCGGCGCAGCGGCCTGCAGTTGCGGGTCGGGGACATTATTGACGTGAAATTGCTGGAAACTGACGAGGTAGCGGGCGGCATCGTCTTCGAATACTCTGGCAGGGTCGGATCTAAGAATGATTCGGGGGGCCGGCAAGATACGGCTCCTCACCGGAGGACTAAAGTTCGGGAGGCACCACGGGCGCGCAAGAACTTCAAACGCCGCCGGCGGTGACAATTATCGGTCGATGGTACTGCCCTTTTTGAGACTAGCGAAGCTGTGCGGAGCGCTGCTGATGGCGGCGGGTCTCGCTGCATGCGCAAATCTCCCGCGCAACCCGACGCCGCCGCGCCCGATCATCGACGGCCTCGACGTCAGCATGATCAACACCGTCTTCGTGCGCGGCTTCGGCGAGATCAAGGAGCGCGCCTTCGAGGATCCTGAGATCGACACACTTTTTGTCGCCGCGCTCACGGGCCTCAACACCATCGAGCCGCAGTTCAAGGCGGAAAAGATCGGGGAGAACGTCGTCGTCAGCAACGGCGAGCGCAAGATCGCAGAGATTCCGCCCAAAGTGCGTGGTGACATACCCGACTGGAGCCTCGTTGCGCTGCGCACCATCCTCGCCGCGCGCAAGACCTCGCAAAAAATGAGAGAAGCCGACGCCGAGGCGATCTACAAAGCGATGTTCACCGGCGCCCTGTCGAGGATCGACCCTTACTCGCGCTACGCACCCCGCGAAACGGCCATGCGCAATCGTCTCGTGCGCGACGGCGTCATCGGCCTCGGCGTGCGTGTGGAGATGGAAGAAGAAGGCGCCTGGGTCAGGTCTCTCGTCTACGAAGGCCCGGGCGAGCTTGCGGGCCTCAAAATCGGGGACACCATCATCACCGCCAACGGCACGCCGCTGGCGGGCCTGTCGCTGGCGCAGGCGCGCCGGCGTCTCGACGGCGTCATCGGCACCTCGCTCACCCTGACCGTGCGCCGGCCCGGCGTGCCCGATACGATGACCCTCACCGCCGCGCTCGATCTCGTCGTGCCCGATACGGTCACATCGAACTACGCGAATGGCGTGCTCGATGTGCATATCCGCAGCTTCAACCAGCGCACCACTTACGCCGTCGAGAAGGCCATTAACGCGGCGCTCGCCGACAAGAGCCATACGTTCAAAGGCGTTGTACTCGATCTGCGCGGCGATCCGGGCGGGTTGTTCGATCAGGCGATCGACGTCGCCGATCTGTTCCTCGAGACCGGCACCATCGCCACGCTGCACGGCCGCCATCCCGGCGCCAACCAGTATTACGCCGCCAAGCGCGGCGACATCATCAACGGCGCGCCCATCGCCCTCATTCTCGACGGCAAGTCCGCCTCGGCCGCCGAGATCGTCGCCGCCGCGCTGCAGGACAACCGCCGCGCCGCCATCGTCGGCACCGTCACCTGGGGCAAGGGCTCGGTGCAGACCCTGCGCCGCCTGCCCAACGGCGGCGAGTTCGCGCTCACTTGGGCGCATGTGATCGTGCCGCGCGGCATCGAGCTGCATGGACTAGGCCTCCTGCCCGACATCTGCCTGAACGGTTCTTCGACTTCGGTCAGCGACGTGGTCGATACCCTCTACGGTGACAGCCGCGCCGCCGACGAGAACCGCCGGCGCTGGCGCACGGCCGCCGACGACATCAATGTGCACGAGGCCCTGCGCATGGACTGCCCGGCCGAAGTGCGTGACGGCAGCGCCGTCGACCTCGAAGTCGCCCGCCGGGTGGTCAGCGATCAGGCGCTTTTCGCCATCGCGCTCCGCGACGAAGCCCCACAACTCGCTGTAAACCCTTAGTTTTTCTGGATTCCGAGCGCGCCCCAAACGCTTGACTTGCCGGTTTGGCAGTGTATTGTGCGCCGCTCGTTAACCGGCCGCCGCAGGCGCCGCATAGAATTCGCGATAGGACACGACCATGGCAAAGTCAGCCACCATTCAGATCAAGCTCGAGAGCACCGCGGGCACGGGCTATTACTACGTGACCACGAAGAACCCGCGCACCATCACCGAAAAGATGGTCGTCAAGAAGTACGACCCGGTCCTGCGCAAGCACGTCGATTTCAAGGAAGGCAAGATCAAGTAAGATCGCCGTCCGATAAGATGCAAAAAAGCCCACCGACCGGTGGGCTTTTTTATTACTATAATGAGCCATGGACCTTCCGACCTTCTCAAACATCGGCACGCTCTGGCACTGGATCGTTTTGGTGGCGGTGGTCGCAATTCTGTTCGGTCCGGGCGGACCGAAGAATTGGATGAATCACTGAACGCGCGCTGTTACTGCGCCGCGTGCGGTTCGAGAAAGCGCGACACCGTCTGCAGGAAACTCGCGACGGAAATCGGCTTGGCGATGTAGCCGTCGCAGCCGCCACTCCTGATCTTCTGCTCGTCACCCTTCATGGCGAAGGCCGTCACGGCCACCACCGGAATACCGCAGAGATCGTCGTCGGCCTTCAGCATCTTCGTGATTTCCAGCCCGGAGATTTCCGGGAGCTGGATGTCCATCAGGATCAGGTCCGGACGATTGCGCCGCGTCATCTCGATGACTGCGCGTCCATCCTTAGCCTGGAGCGTGTTGTAGCCGTGCGCCTGGAGCAGATCGTTGAACAGTTTCATGTTCAACTCGTTGTCCTCGACGATCAGGATGGTCTTTGACATTTCTGCTTATCGTGCCCTGTCCCAGGGTGCCCGGGCCGACTGTTTCGAGTCCAATATAACTGATGTCCCGCGCGGGCGACAAGTTATCGTCTGGCCACCTGAAAAGCAGCCATTTTTTACCGGAAAACCACGGTCTTTTGGCCGTTGAGCAGCACCCGGCGCTCGGCATGGTAGCGGACCGCGCGCGATAACACGACATTCTCGAGATCGCGGCCGGTGGCGATCATGTCCGCAACGCTGTGCCCGTGGTCCACGCGCTCGACCGCCTGCTCTATGATCGGACCTTCGTCGAGACCCGAGGTCACATAGTGCGCCGTGGCGCCGATAATCTTCACGCCGCGCTCATAGGCCCGTTGGTAGGGCCTGGCACCCATGAAGCTCGGCAGGAACGAGTGGTGGATATTGATGCAGCGGCCCGCCAGCTTATCGGCCGCCTCGGCGCTCAGCACCTGCATGTAGCGTGCGAGCACGACGAGATCGACACCTTCGCTCTCGACGATCTTCAGCCAGGCGGCTTCCTGCGCGGCTTTGCCGCCGGCGTCCGGGGGCAGGTAGTGATAGGGAATGCCGTGCCAGGCGACGATCGAGCGCATGTCCTCGTGGTTGGAAAACACACCGACGACGTCGATGGGCATCTGGCCCGCGTGCCAGCGGTGCAAGAGATCGTGCAGGCAGTGCCCGATCTTAGAGACCGCGATCAGGACGCGCGGACGGCGCGCGGACGGCACGATCTCCCATTCCATCTTGAAGCGCGCCGCGATCGGGGCGAAGCGGCTTTCGATCTCGGCGGGGCTCTTACTCTTCGGGCCCGGGGTGAACACCGCGCGCATGAAAAAACGCTGCGTGTCGGGATCGCCGTACTGGAAGGATTCGTCGATGAAGCATTCCTCGGCATGCAGGAATCCAGACACCGCGGCGACGATGCCGGTGGTGTCGGGACAGGTGATGGTCAGGATGTGCTTCGTCGTCATGTGTGTTTTCTCTGGGGCGCGTGCTTAGCACGGCTCTGGCCCAAAAAGAAACCGCCCCGCTTTGTGGGCGGGGCGGTGTGGGGTGTTTTAGCGTTCTGCCTTAGGCCATCGCGGGCCGCGGCAGAGCTTTGGCGGCCGCCGATTCAAGGGCGCGGCTGGCCGCAATCACCGACTTTTGCAGCTTGGCAAAAGCGCGGTTCTCGATCTGACGGACGCGCTCGCGGCTGATGCCGTACTCGGCGCCGATCTCTTCAAGGGTGCGCGGGTTGTCGACCAACCGGCGTTCCTCAATGATCTTGCGCTCGCGTTCGGTCAGCGTGGTCAGCGCTTCGCGTAGCAAGCCCGCGCCGAGCACACGGTCCTCTTTTTCCATGAGCACCGCTTCCTGACTCGGCTTGTCGTCGATCAAAAGATCCTGACGCTCGGTATCGCCGTCCTCAGCCACGGTCTGGTTGAGCGAGGAGTCGGAACGCGACAGGCGCCGGTTCATCTCGATGACCTCCTGGGTCGAGACGTCCAGACGCTTGGCGATGGTGTTGGCGGCCTCCAGCGGGATGTCGCCTTCCTCATAGACTCCGAGCTTGGCCTTCAGCTTGCGCAGATTGAAGAACAGCTTCTTCTGCGCGGCGACGGTACCGACCTTCACCAGCGACCACGAGTTAAGCACGTACTCGTTGATCGCGGCTTTGATCCACCACATGGCGTAAGTCGCCAGGCGGAAACCGCGGTCCGGTTCGAACTTCTTCACCGCGCGCATCAGGCCGACGTTGCCTTCGGAGATCAGGTCCGAGACCGGCAGGCCATAGAAGCGGTAGCCCATCGCGATCTTGGCGACGAGGCGCAGGTGGCTGGTGACGAGCTTGTGCGCGGCGACGGTGTCGCCATGATCGGCGAAGCGGTGCGCCAGCATGAATTCTTCTTCCGGCTCAAGGATCGGAAATTTTTTGATCTCCGCCATGTAAGCGGACAGACCGTTTTCCGAAGCGAGAACGGGAACACGAGAAATAGCCATATCAAACCTCCTTCGGGCCGTAGCCCCCAACTTGTCCTCGCCCAAGCGACAGACAGAACGTGCCGACGTGCGCCATAGGTCCGATGCCCGGGATTACCGGACGGACAGATGGCTTGCTGTTGGATGGAGATGAAGCGCTGGTTCGCGCATAGGGTCATATCCTCTCAAGCAACATGACACGTTGGTGCCCACCACAACGGTCGGGCTCTATTTGCAAAGAGACCCCCAAGGGGCATCCCTCAACACCGCGAATACTACGGCATAAGGCCGGCGCTTGCAAAGCCCCCACCGCATCCCAGCCATGCGGTTATGCATATGCGATTACAAAGGGTTACGTAGAGTCTTACAGCCGGCTGAAAAGCCATCAATTTTCGTTAACGCGTTTGTGAACAGCGGGAACCTTTGGCCTCTTTGGGAGCTTATGCCTCTACACACCAAGCTAGGGTCAGGGGCACTCCATGTCGCTTGCCGAAAACGAAGCCCTCCCGCCGGGGGCTCCTGCGCCTGCCGAAAGGCCTGCGCCGTCCTTGCATGCCGCGCCAAACCCGCGCCGGCTGCGCACAGCGGCCCGCGGCTTCACCAAGGCCGCTACGCCCGCCGCGGCGGCCCTGCCCGACCCGCACCTCCTGACGGCGATCTACGAGGGCCTGCGTAACCAGACGCGGTCCCTAACCGTGCCGCTGTCGGTCGAGGACCAGTCCGTCCAATCCATGCCGGACGCGAGCCCCACCAAATGGCACCTCGCGCACACGACCTGGTTTTTCGAGACCTTCATCCTGTGCAAATACCAGCCTGGCTATCAGCCCTTCGACGCGAGCTACCGCCAGCTTTTCAACTCCTATTACGAGGCCGTCGGTCCGCGCTATCCGCGTGCGCAGCGCGGGCTGCTGACGCGACCCACCTGCGCCGATATCACGCGTTACCGCGCCTATGTCGATGAGCACATGGCAGCCTTCATGGCTGGCGGCGCCAACCGTTCGGTGGCCTGGGAACAGGCAGCGCCGCTCGTCATGCTGGGCTGCCACCACGAGCAGCAGCACCAAGAGCTGCTGCTGATGGACATTCGGCACGCCTTCTCGTGCAATCCGGCCTTCCCGGCCTACATGGTGCGCCCGCAGCAAGAGCTGAGCGGCGAACGCGTGGCCAACACGATGCGCTGGATCAACTTCCCGGGCGGCGACTACGAGATCGGCCATCGCGGCGTTGGGTTCGCTTTCGACAACGAAGGCCCCTGCCACACCGTCAGACTGCGCCCGTTTGCGATTGGATCGCGCGCGGTTACCAACGGCGAATGGCTCGCCTTCATCGCCGCAGGCGGCTACGCGCGGCCCGAACTGTGGCTCTCCGACGGCTGGGACGTTCTGCAGCGGAGCGGCTGGAAAGCGCCCGAGTACTGGATCCCCATCAGCGGCGGCGTTTGGCACCGGTTCACGCTCGCGGGTCTCATCCCGCTCGATTTCGCTGCGCCCGTATGTCACATCAGCTTCTACGAAGCCGACGCCTATGCGCGCTGGATCGGTAAACGCCTGCCCAGCGAAGCCGAGTGGGAGATCGCGGCCGCCAGCGAAGCTGCGCAGGCCACCCCGCACACCGATATCGCCACCGCCAACCTGCTGGAGGCTGGTGCACTCGAGCCCCAACCGCCCGCTTGGGGCGACGGCTTCGGCGCCCAGCAGATGTTCGGTGACGTGTGGGAATGGACCCAGAGCCCCTATGGGCCCTATCCCGGCTACAAAGCCAGTAGCGACGCGGTGGGCGAATACAACGGCAAGTTCATGATCAATCAAATGGTCTTGCGCGGCGGTTCTTGCATCACGCCGGCAAGCCACATTCGCGCCACCTACCGCAACTTCTTCTACCCACATATGCGCTGGCAGGTCGCGGGCCTGCGTCTCGCCGACACCTTATGAACCGAATCCCCCTCGCGCCCGGACTGCTGGAGGACGCCGCACTTTCGGATTCGGCCGAAGTGCACGACGCCTTCCGCAGCGACGTCATCACCGGGTTGTCGCAGCCGCAGAAGGCCCTGCCCTGCAAGTATTTCTACGATGAAACCGGCGCACAATTGTTCGACGCTATTTGCCGCACGCCCGAGTACTACCCGACACGCACCGAGATCGCGCTCTTGCACACCTACGCCCGCGACATCGCGGCGCTCGCGGGTCCTGGCGCGCACCTCGTCGAGCTTGGCAGCGGCGCCAGCATTAAAGCGCGCATCTTGCTCGACGCCCTCGAAAGCCCGCGCTCGTATGTGCCGGTCGATATCGCCGCGACCGGACTCTATGCCGAAGCGTCATCGCTGCAGCTCAGCTATCCGCATCTCGCCATCATGCCGGTCTATGCCGACTTCACGCGGCCCTTCCCGTTGCCGTCCTCCTGCGCACAAGGGCGCAAGGTGGGATTCTTCCCCGGTTCGACCATCGGCAACTTCAGCCGCGACGAGGCCGCCCGGTTCTTGCGCCGCACGTCCAAAATGCTGGGACGCGATGGCCTGCTCGTCATCGGCGTCGATCTCAAGAAGAACAAGCGCCTGCTGGATGAAGCCTACAACGACGCGGGCGGCGTGACCGCGGCCTTCAACCTCAACATCCTGCGGCGCATCAATCGCGAGCTGCGCGCCAACTTCGATCTCGCCGCCTTCACGCACTGCGCCCACTACAACGTCGCGCTTGGCCGCGTCGAGATGCACATCTACAGCCTTGCCTTCCAATCCGTGCGCGTCGATGGACACCCGTTCTCGTTTGCGCAGGGCGAATCGATTCACACCGAGAACTCTCACAAGTATGCGGTGGCCGAATTCCAGGCGCTGGCGCAGGACAGCGACTTTACGCCGGTCCAAGTCTGGATGGATGAAGCGCGCCTGTTCAGCGTCCATTGCCTATCCGCCAGATCAACCCACTGATTTATATGTATAAATCAGTGCCACAATTTGGGCCGGTGCGCGCCATACGCGCGCCACGGGTCACCGCCACACTCTCCTCCATGTTCGTTATGGAGGTGGGCTCATGTTGAATTTCTCGAAATCGCTCCAGACCGGTGTTGCCGCGCTTCTGATCGCCGTCACCACGGCCGGCGCCCTTCCGACGCAGGCCTTCGCTCAGGAGCGCGGACGCGACCGCGGATCGGATCGCCGCGACAACGATCGGCGCGACAATGATCGTCGTTTTGACCGCGACCGCCGCGACCATGATCGCGGGCCCAACTGGGGGCGCGGACGTCCATCCTGGAGCGGTGATCGTCACTGGAACGGCCCGCCGCGCTATGTCGTCGTTCGCCCGCGCCCGAACTACTACCGCAGCTATATGCTGCCGCGGACGCGCTACTTTGACCGTGTGCGTGTCTATCGCCCTTATGGACGCGTCTTCCCGGGCTATGGCTTCTATTATCGCGACACCGACGCACTGCGCTTCCTCGGCCTGACCGCGCTCAGCTTGGCTGTATTCAATCAACTTAACGAAAGCCAGCAGCGCGCTCACGAAGAGGCCATGATCGAAGCGACGTCGGCCCCCATGGGCGCGCCGATTCAATGGAACGAAGGCGGCCGCACCGGCAGCGTGACCGCCGTGCGCGATGGCTACACGCCCGATGGTCGCCAGTGCCGCGAGTTCCAGCAGGAAGTCACCATCGACGGGCGCCCGACTCAAGCCTATGGCACCGCCTGCCTGCAGCCTGACGGCAGCTGGGAAGTCGTCGACAACTAATTTTTTGAGTGTGTTCCCCTAAGCTCAGCCCGCTCCTCGCGCGTCGAGGGGCGGGACTTTTTTATGAGCCCGCTATGAACCACCGGTCATGCTGAGGGCGACGGCTTCGGCGATACGGATGCCGTCCACGGATGCCGACAGGATGCCGCCGGCATAACCCGCGCCTTCGCCAGCCGGATAAAGACCTCGGGTATTGATGCTCTGGAAGTTGGCGCCGCGCTGGATGCGTATCGGCGCCGAGGTGCGGGTTTCGACGCCGGTCATTACCGCGTCGGCCATATCATAGCCTTTGATCTGCTTGCCGAACGCCGGCAGCGCCTCGCGGATCGCCGCGGTGACGTAGTCCGGCAGACAGCTCTCGAGTTCGGTGAGATGCACCGCCGGCTTGTAGGACGGGATCACACTGCCGAACGCCGTGGATGGCCGGTGTTCGAGGAAGTCGCCGACGAGTTGCCCGGGCGCATCGTAGTTGCTGCCGCCCGCAACGAACGCCCGCGACTCCCACTGGCGTTGGAAGGCGATGCCGGCCAAAGGATGGCCCGGGTAGTCCTCGGGCGTGACGCCGACGACGATGCCGCTGTTGGCGTTGCGTTCGGCGCGGCTGTACTGGCTCATGCCGTTGGTGACGACGCGCCCTTCCTCAGATGTCGCGGCAACCACCTGCCCGCCCGGGCACATACAGAAGCTGTAGACCGATCGGCCGTTGCCGCAATGATGCACGAGCTTGTAATCAGCGGCGCCGAGAATAGGGTGACCGGCGTACTTGCCGAAGCGGGCGCGGTCGATCATCGACTGCGGGTGCTCGATGCGCACGCCGAGAGAGAATGGTTTGGCTTCGACGAAGACGCCCCGATCATAGACCATCTGGAAGGTGTCACGCGCGCTGTGACCGACGGCGAGTACGACGTGGTCGGTTTCAATGAAATCGCCGCCTTCCAGTTTCACGCCGCGAATGCGCCGATTGCCGGCGGTGTCGGTCTGAATGTCGAAGTCATCGACCTTGCTCTGGAAGCGGATTTGCGCGCCAAGGTTCTCCATGGTGGCGCGCATGTTCTCGACCATCGAGACCAGGCGGAACGTGCCGATGTGCGGTTTGCTTACGTAGAGGATCTCGTCGGGCGCTCCGGCTTTGACGAACTCGGTCAACACCTTGCGCCCGCGATAAGCGGGATCCTTGATCTGGCTGTACAGCTTGCCGTCCGAGAACGTACCGGCACCGCCTTCGCCGAACTGAACATTCGATCCGGTGTTTAGAATGCGCTTGCGCCAGAGCGCGAAGGTATCCTTCGTGCGCTCGCGCACGATTTTGCCGCGTTCGAGGATGATAGGCCGGAAGCCCATTTCCGCCAGGAGGAACCCGGCGAATAGGCCGCACGGTCCAAGCCCGATGACCACGGGGCGCTTTTCCGGCTTGTCCGGCGCCCGGGCCACGAAGTTGTAGCGCATGTCGGGCGTCGGCCCGACGTGCTTGTCGCGTTTCAGGCGTTTGGCGACCGATGCTTCGTCTTTGACGGCGACGTCGACGGTATAGACAAGATTGATTATGCCCGCTTTACGCGCATCGTGGCCGCGCCGGAAGACCGACAGAGATACCAAACCGCTTTCCGGTATCCCCAGTCTCTTGAGCACCGCGGCGCGCAACGCCTCGTCGGCGTGATCCAGCGGTAATTTAATTTCAGTTAGACGTAACAAGACGCAATTCCTCGCGAACGGCGGCCACCATAAGGCGAATTCCGGCCCGCTCCTAGCGTGCTTTCTCAGCGTTCTTGGAACTTATACGGGCACCGGACCGTTTTGTCAGCGAGTGGAAGCCGGGCGGTGCGCGCGTGCCCGGCCGGCGTATATCATAGGGAACCTCATGTCGCTCATATCAATCATTCTTACTCTCATCGTCGTCGGCATTCTGCTGTGGCTGATCAACAGCTATGTGCCGATGGACGGCAAGATCAAGAGCATCCTGAATGTCGTGGTCGTCATCGCAGTCGTTCTTTGGCTGCTGCAGGCCTTCGGCGTGCTGGGCGCCCTCAACGGCGTTCACGTCAACTAATTTCGTTTTCCAGAAACGTTCGTTTTCCCGAGAGGTTCGGAATGAAGTGCGGTTTGATTTTGGCAGCGGCTTGGACTCTATCGACTTCGGCCGCTATTGCCGCCGCGCCTCTCGGCGATACCGAGTGCATCCAGCTTTCGCAAATCCAGGATAGTCCGGCGATCGACGACCGGACGATCCTGGTGAAGCTGAACGGCACCGACAATTACAAGCGCATCGATATCCTCGGCACCTGCCCGGGCTTGGCCATGAGCGGCTTCACGCACAAGACCCCGGAAGGCCGGCTGTGCCGGTCCGATCCGCTCACGGTGCGCCAGCCAAGCGGGGTGACCTGTAAGATCGACAAGATCGTCACCATCGACGCGGCGGAAGCCAAAGAACTCGAATCGCGCCGCTAACGCACGATGCACCCCGCTCTTTTTTTAGGATCCTTGTTGTTTCTCTGGTCGTTCGCCGCCCGCGCCGAAGACGTGGGCTGCGTCTCGACCACCTTCCGTTTGCTGGGCGCAGCCAACGACAAGATTTGCGTTGAGTCCTTCAAAGACCCGGACGTGGACGGCGTTGTCTGCCACATCAGTCGCGCCGTCACGGGCGGCTTGAAGGGCGCCGTGGGCCTTGCCGAGGATACATCGGACGCCGCCATCGCCTGCCGGCAAATCGGCCCGATCACCATCAAGGGCAAGCTCAAGGACGGCGACGAGGTCTTCAAGGAAAGCCGCTCGCTGATCTTCAAGAAGTTGCAGGTCGTGCGCTTTCACGACCAGCCCAACAACACGCTGGTCTACCTCAGCTACTCCGATCGTGTTATCGAAGGGTCGCCCAAGAATTCGATCTCCACGGTCCCGATCATGCCCTGGGGCAATCCGTAAGAGCGGCCCAAGAAACTTCGATGAGCAAGGCCTTCACCAAAGAGTCCGAAGCGGATGACGCCGCATTGGACGATGCGCTCGATGACGCCGCGGACGCGCCGCCACCGGGCGGCAAGAACTATGTCACGCCCGAGGGCTTCAAACGCCTAGAGGACGAACTGCACAACTTGAGCCGCGTCGAGCGGCCGAAGATCGTCGAGATCGTGTCCTGGGCCGCCGGCAACGGCGACCGTTCGGAGAACGGCGACTACATCTACGGCAAGAAGCGCCTGCGCGAGATCGACCGCCGCATCCGCTATTTGATCAAGCGCCACGAAACGGCGGAAGTCGTGGACCCAGCGCGCCAGAAAAACCGCGCGCAGGTGTTCTTCGGCGCGGCAGTGACCTACGCCGGTGACGATGGTGAGGAGAAAACCGTGCGCATTGTCGGCATCGACGAAGCCGACACCAGCGCTGGCCTCGTCAGTTGGGTCTCACCAATCGCCCGGGCGCTGCTCAAAGCGCGCGTTGGAGATACGGTCAAACTGCGCACGCCGCACGGTGACGAGAGCATCGAGGTCGTAGGAATTACGTACGCCGGGTGAGTTCAACCGACCTTGAAGCGAACAAAGACCATGGCGCCGCTGGGGTTGCTGCCGTACGACGGCTTCAGGGCTTGCGGCAGGAAGTTGAAGGCATAAAGAGCGCCCACTCCAACCTTGGTGTTGGTACTCAGCGGGAAATCGCGAATAACGCCGAGCGACCCTTTGCTGACTGTGAACACCGGGCCGTGGTGCCCACCCGCGCTGGTCAGAAGTTCATTGGTCTCGGTGCGTTCCGCGCGCGCGAACACGGTCCAGACTTCTTTCAGGTTCAGCGCCGATTCGGCAATGAAAGCATCCAGCCATTGATGATCGCCGCTGCGCCGGCCCCAGGCCACGGTGGTCGACCACCAGCCGCCCGATGCAATGGGTTGGGTATAGATGGCGCTTATCGACCACTTGGTCTGATCGTCCGCCGGTTCCAATTGCTCGGGGCTGGTGACATCCGCCCACGACGCCTGAAGCGACCAGCGCGGCGTCGGGTTCCAAGACACACGCACGGCTGTTGAATCAAGCGGTCCGGTCTCGATGTCGAAGCGGCTCTCGTCTGGTTCTCGGCCATGGAAGCGCGAGGCCTCGACCTTCCAGGCACCATGCACGTAACCCGCCGTGACAACGCCGAAGGTGATGTGCGTTGAATCCAGCCAGTGATGGCTGATGGGCGTTTCGGGGCTGTCGCTGATGGACTGGCGGTGCATGAACGCCGGGGGGCCGAATGCCGGCTCTCCGGGCAGACCGGCGTAAACGAAGACGCTTTGCGTTTCACTCAAACGCGCGCTGTAAGACCCCGACAACTCCATGAAAAGGTCGTGTGGATGCTGCCGATCCACAAGCGGCGTGCGGCCGTCGGCCGTCTCACCCGATCCAAGCAACAGCGGCAAACCGCGCTTGCCCATGAGCGGGTCGGGACTGACCATGGCGCGGAACTGCAGGGCGCTCGCCGCGAAATCGCGGCGCGCCATGCCCATGAACATACCGGAGACGAACGCCTTCTCGTCGCCGCGGGGGCCCTCCTGCCAGTCGTAGACACCATTGAGCGTTGCGTGGCCCATCAGCATCCAGTCGCCCGTCATGACGTGCACGCCACCGTGCGCGGCGGCGTCGGGCTGCCAGGCTGTGCCGGAAGCTTCGCGCGTCATGGGATAAGAGCCCAGCGCGCCGGTCGCGGCGCCCATGTCGTGACCGGCGTGGGCGCTCGTGTCCATCCCGGCATGGTCCATGTGCTCATGGTCATGCTCCGCGGCCGGAGGTGTCTTGAACAGGTCGATCGCCGACGGGGCGCTCTCGGCGTGCTCGTGAGTCGAACCTTGGTGATCGGGCGCATGGTGAGCCCAGACCGGGGACGTGAGCAACGTCATCAAGGTAACGGCGGTGGAGATTCTCAGCATAAGGCCTCTCGCGATGGAATTACGCGAGAGGCTTGCACCAATCGGCGCAATCCTCAAAGAGAATTTCCGGCCGCGCGTTCACGTGCGCGCGACCGGTTCGGCAGATGAGAATGTGTCGCGGTTACTTCGCGGCGACGACGGTGACTTCCACCTGATACTCGGGCGCGGCGAGCTTGGCTTCCAGCGTCGTACGCGCGGGGCAATTGCCTGCCGATACCCAGGCGTCCCAGGCCTTATTCATATCCGCGAATTTCGAGATGTCGGCGAGATAGACCGTGGCCGAGAGGATCTTCTCCTTCGATGAGCCTGCGCGCGCAAGCAGACCGTCGATCTGCCCCAGCACGCGTTGGGTCTGACCCGTCACATCCGGCACATCCTTGTTCACTTGGCCGGCGAGATAGATAGTGTCGCCGTAAATCGCGGCCTGGCTCATGCGCGGGCCGATATCGAGACGGTTAATTTGTGACATGATCTCTCTCCTTATGGTTTCGACTGGACCAGTTCCCTGGTCTTCATGAATTTGATTTTGGGATTGTCTTCAATGGTACGATTGAGGTGCCAAGCGTTGCGCGCGAGAAACACCGGCGCGTTGTCGTGATCGTCGGCCACGGCGACGCGGTTTGAGTCCATAAACGCCTTCAGCGTCGCGTTGTCATCGGCATAGACCCAGCGCGCCGTGTACAGCTCCGACTGCTCGAACTTCACCGGCACGTCGTATTCGGTGCGGATGCGGTCGGCGAGCACGTCGAACTGCAGGCTACCGACGACGCCGACGATCCAATCGGTGCCAAACCTCGGTTTGAACACGCTGGCCGCGCCCTCTTCGGCCAATTGCTGGAGCGCGCGGCCGAGATGCTTGGCCTTCAGCGGATCGAGCGGGCGCACGGTCTGCAGGAGCTCCGGCGCGAACACGGGAATGCCGGTGAAGTGCAGCGTCTCACCTTCGGTCAGGGTATCGCCGATGCGTAAGTTCCCGTGGTTGGGAATACCGACGATGTCGCCGGGCCAAGCGTCTTCGGCGGTCTGGCGGTCTTGGGCCAGGAAGAGCTGCGGCGCGGCGATGCTTAGGATCTTACCCGAGCGCACGTGCAGAAGTTTCGCGCCGCGCTTGAAGTGCCCCGACGACAGCCGCACGAAAGCGATGCGGTCGCGGTGCTTGGGGTCCATGTTCGCCTGGATCTTGAACACAAAGCCCGAGACTTTGGTCTCGGTCGGCTCGACTTCGCGTTCCAGCGCGGCTTGCGGCTGCGGCGGCGGCGCGATGTCGGCCACGCCCTCCAAGAGCTCCCGCACACCGAAGTTGTTGAGGGCCGAGCCGAAGTAGACCGGCGTCATGTGGCCCTCGAGATAGGCCTCGCGGTCGAAGGGCTTGCAGAGTCCCCTCACCATATCGATGTCCTCGCGCAGTTTTTTGACCGCATCGGGGGGCAGAAGCGCGTCCAACTGGGGATCGTCGAGGCCCTTGACCTCCACGCCCTCGCCCATTTTTTCGCCCTTGGTGCGCGCCATGAGGATCAAGCGATCCCGCACAAGGTCGTAGCAGCCGAGGAAGTCGCGGCCCATGCCGATGGGCCAACTCACCGGCGAGACATCGAGCGCCAGGCGGTTCTCGATCTCCTCGAGCAGCGAGAAGGGGTCCTGCCCTTCACGGTCGAGTTTGTTGATGAAGGTGGAGATGGGCATGTCGCGCATGCGGCACACCTCGAACAGCTTCAAGGTCTGGGTTTCGATGCCCTTGGCCGCGTCGAGCACCATCACCGCGGAGTCCACGGCGGTCAGCGTGCGGTAGGTGTCCTCGCTGAAGTCTTCGTGGCCGGGCGTGTCGAGCAGGTTGAAGGTGTGGCCGGCGTACTCGTAGGTCATGACCGCCGAGGTAACCGAGATGCCGCGCTCCTGCTCCACCTTCATCCAATCCGAACGCGCGCGCCGGCGCTCGCCTTTGGCCTTCACCGCACCGGCGAGCTGGATGGCGCCGCCGAACAGCAAGAGCTTTTCCGTCAGCGTCGTCTTGCCCGCATCGGGGTGCGAGATGATGGCGAAGGTGCGCCTGCGCGCGATCTGGGTGTTGAGGATGGCGTTCATGTCAGCCCTCGAACGCGTCGAGCTGCAACTGCACCTTCAACCCATCGAGGCCGTCGTGCAGGCGGATCTGGCAGGAAAGCCGCGAGGTGTCGCCGCGATAGTCCGACATATCCAGGAGATCGGTCTCCTCGCCCTTGGCGCGGCCGACTCTGTTAATCCAATCCTCGTCCACCGCCACGTGACAGGTGGCGCAGGCCATGGCCCCGCCGCACTCGGCGCGGATTGGCACGCCGGCTTCGCTCATTGTTTTCATGAGGGAATTTCCCGGGCGACCTTCCAATATTTGGATGGTCTCGTCCGGCAACACGACGGTAATTTTCATACCGGCCTTATAGCCACTCCCGGGCGGGAGGCAACTAGGAAACGCCGACCTTCGCCTGGATCGCCGAGCTGGAGGTGGTGTGTTCGAAGCGCAGCTTCTGGTTCGGGCGGGCGTAGTGGAAGCTGCCGTGGGCCATCAGCGCGGATTCGTGGAATCCCGACAGGATCAACTTCAGCTTGCCGGGATAGGTGCACATGTCGCCGATGCAGAAGATGCCCGGCGTGCTGGTCTCGAAGCTCTCGGTCGAGACGGCGACGCGGTTGCTGTCCATGTTGAGGCCCCACTCGGCGATGGGCCCGAGCTTCATGGTGAGGCCGTAGAAGGCCAGCATGGCATCGCAAGGCACGTCGAACTCGCCCTTCTCGGCGCTCTTCAGCGTCACGGATTTGAGCTGCCCGCCGTCGCCGTTGAGCTTCAGGATGTCGCCGATAGCGAGGTTGACCTTGCCGGAATTCACCAGCGCATACATCTGGTCGACGGTGGCCTGCGCGCCGCGGAACTCGTTGCGCCGGTGCACCAGCGACATGCCGCTGACGATGTTGTTGGCCTGCAGATTCACGACCCAATCGAGCGCGGAATCGCCGCCGCCGGCGATGAGCACGTTCTTGCCGCGGAATTGGTCCATCTTGCGCACGGCATAGAACAGCGATTTGCCTTCGAATTCCTCGAGCCGATCGAGCTTGGGTTTCTTCGGCATGAAACTGCCGCCGCCGCCGGCTATGCAGATCACCGGCGCTTCGAGGACCGTGCCCTGGTCGGTGACCATCCGCCAATGGCCGTTCTCGACCTTCTCGAGTTTCTCGGCCATTTGCTGAAAATGGAATGTGGGCTTGAAGGGTTCGATCTGCGCCATCAGATCGTGGGTCAGCTCCTGGCCGGTGATGCTCTTGCGGCTCGGGATGTCGAGGATGGCTTTTTCGGGATACAGCTCGGCGCACTGTCCGCCGGGCCGGTCGAGGATATCGACCACGTGGGCCGAGAGACCCAAGAGGCCGAGCTCGAAGACAGCGAAGAGGCCCACAGGCCCCGCGCCAATGATGATCACATCTGTCTTATGATTTTGTCCGCCGGCATCAGGCATGGGTCCCCTCCCTCCCAGGAGCTACATACACACGGACCAATACCAACCTGCGGCATAACGAACTGCTTCTACGACGCAGACTTTAAGGATCAGGACTTCGCGAGGTAGTCCGACCACTGTTCCGGCGTATCAAGATCAGTCAGTACGCCAGTGTCCTCAAATTCAATCTCGTAAACAAGCGATTCATTGGCCCCGATCAGCGCCTTCGCGCCGACATCACCCGAAACCCCCTGCATCTCCTCGAAAAACCGCCGGGCCCACAGGACCGGGTTGCCGCGTTTCCCATGGTGGACCGGCACACCGATGGCCCGCCCGGCCTCCGGTTCAAAGGCTGAGATCAGTTTATCGACGTGCGCGGCAGTCACCGCGGGCATGTCGCCGAGGCCAACCACCGCCGCGGCCACATCGGGCGGCAACGCTTTGATGCCGGCCTTCAGCGAGGTCGACAGTCCATCGGCATAGCGGGGGTTGTGAACGAAGGTGACATCGAGGCCCGCGAGCGCCGCGCGCACGTCGGCTTCCATGTGACCCGTGACGACAATCACCCCACCCACCTTCGCGGCCTTAATGGTGCGAACGGTGCGCCGCACCAACGGCTCGCCGTCGATCTTCATCAGGAGTTTGTTTGAATCACCCATGCGGCGCGATTGGCCCGCTGCAAGCACCACCGCGGCCATGCGCGGCGGCGTGATAGTGACCGGGCGCACGGCGCTTTCGCGCGGCAAGGGCCGGCTCGGCGTATCGACCAGCAGGCCGCCGACGCCCATGCCCATGATGTCCTTGGCCGAGACGGTGACGCCCGCCGCCAGGCGCTGCATCACCCAATCGACGCCGTTGAGCTTGGGCGAGCGCGCGCATCCCGGCAGCACCAGCACCGCGACGTGACCGATATGCGCGAGCACAAGCAAGTTGCCCGGATCCACCGGCATTCCAAAGTGATCGATGGTGCCGCCCGCCGCGACGATGCCAGACGGCACCACGTCGCCACGATCCACGGTGGCCGATGCGCCGGTGACCAACACGACCTCGGCACCCTGTTTGATGGCCGCGCGGACGTCGCGTTCGACATCAAGCGCATTGTGGCCGCCCTGATACGTGTGCGAGACCGTTCCACCCAGCGCCGTGATGCGCTGGCGCGTGACCTCTTCGGTCGAGGCGATGACGGAAGGCTTCAGGCCGGGCGCGGTCGTGCTGATGAGCGCGAAACGCTTGGACACATAGGGCGCCAGCGCCAGCGCGCCCTTTCCGAGCACACTTTCGAGCGCGGTCATGACATCGGCATTGACGGCGAAGGGGATCACCTTGACCGTCGCGACGATCTGCCCGGCTTTGGCGGCCTGTTTGTCGGCGAGCGTCGCGATGGTCACGGTTTCACTGACGAGATTGGCCGCGGTCACCGCGCCGGCATCGACCAGCATCACGCCGTCGGCATCGGCAATGAGGTTGCAGCGCCCGGTGCGCGCCGCCGACGGAGTCACATGCGCGCCCGCCAGACGGTGGGCGATGTGGCCGGCGGCCTCATCTTCGCCGACGTCACCAACTTCGAGCCGCGCGCCGAGGATGTCTTTCACGCCAGCCGCCTGTAACGCGGCGACGTCCGCGGCGGTCACGACGTGGCCCTTCTTCAGGACCAGGCCGCCGGCCCTGAGCGTATGCGCGAGAATCATGCCCTCGGCGTCCGCGATGCTGAAAGGTCCGAACTTCATGGCGCCTCGGCGCGCAGCTTCTCGATTACCTGCGCCATGATCGAGACGGCGATCTCGGCGGGAGTGAGCGCGTTTATGTCCAGGCCCACCGGCCCGTGGATGCGCGCCATGTCGGCATCGGTAAAGCCCATCTCGGTCAGGCGCGCGAGGCGCTTGGCATGGGTTTTCTTGCTGCCGAGCGCGCCGATGTAGAAGGCTTTCGAGCGCAATGCCGCCGCGAGCGCCGGGTCATCGAGTTTGGGATCGTGCGTCAGTGTTACAACGGCGGTGCTTGAATCGGGCGCGACTTCCTTCATGCCGTCGTCCGGCCAATCGACGATGGCTTTGGCATCGCCCAGACTACCCGAACGAACAAAAGCCTCGCGCGGGTCGATGACGATGACATCGAAGCCCGCCAGCTTGGCCATGGGCGCCAGCGCCTGGGCGATGTGCACCGCGCCGACGATCACCATACGCGCCGGTGGGCTGTAGACCCGCACGAACCAGCCGTTGTCCATCACGCCAGATTGGTCGGCGGCGGTGCGGCTGCGGATTTCGGCGAGTTGGGTTGCATCGATGTTCAGTTCGCCGAAGGTATCGTGCGCACGCACCACCGACTGCGCGCCGGTTCCTGTATCGGTCACCGTGGCAAAGGCGTGCTTACGAGAACGGGCCTCTTCGATTTGACGCAGCACATCCTGCTTCATGGCGTCACGGGTTCCACGAAGACCTGCACGCGGCCGCCGCAGGCGAGTCCTACTTCCCAGGCGGCTTCGTTGCTGACGCCGTACTCGAGCAGCCTGGGTTTGCCCGAGGCGATCGCTTCGCGCGCAGCGTCCACCACCGCGCCTTCGATGCAGCCGCCCGACACCGAGCCGGCGAAATCGCCACTCTCAAGCACCGCCATGTGGCTGCCAACCGGGCGCGGACTCGAGCCCCACGTCTGCACAACGGTCGCGAGCGCGGCCTTCTTGCCGCTGGCGACCCACGCATTGAGCTGTGCGAGCGGATCCATCACGCCGCCTTTCGCAAGACGGGCGCGGACAACGCCGCGATCAGATCGACCAGGCTGTCGAGGTTATGCACGGGCCGGAAGTCGTCCACATGCGGCAGCATGGCGCGGATGCCCGCCGACTTCGGCTCAAAGGCGGCGTAACGCAGTAACGGGTTCAGCCAGATCAGCCGCCGGCAGGAGCGGTGCAGGCGCTCCATCTCCTGGCTCAGCCCCGCGCCACCGTCGCGGTCGAGGCCATCGGAAATCAGCAGCGCCACAGCACCTTGCCCCAGCACACGGCGCGACCACAGGCGATTGAACGTGCCCAGCACCTCGCCGATCCGCGTGCCGCCGGACCAGTCTTTGACGGCGCGGGTAACGCGGGTGACGGCTTCGTCGGGGTCGCGCTGGCGCATCTCGCGCGTCACGTTGGTGAGGCGGGTGCCGAACAGGAACACGTGCACGCGGTCGCGGTCATTGGTGACGGCGTGCAGGAAGTGCAGCAGCATGCGCGCATAAGGCTCCATGGAGCCCGAGATATCGCAAAGGACCACCAGCGGCGGATAACGGGTCACGCGGCGCTTGCGCTTGAGCTCGATCACACCTCCGGCGCGCACCATGGCGCGGAAGGTGGCGCGCATGTCGATGCGCGGGCCAGGCCCCGGACGAAAACGCCGTGTCGAAACATCTGTTATCGGCAAGCGGAGCGTGCGCACCAGCCGGCGCGCCTCGGCGAGCTCCGCGGCGCTCATGGTCTCGAAATCCTTGCTGCGCAGCGTCTCCGCCGCCGACCAGCTCGCGACGGCCTCGGGGATCTCATCGGGGATGACCTGAGGCGCGGCGCGGCGCGTGCCGAAAGCGTCTTCAATCCGCCGCGGCGCTGGCTTCGCGGCCTCGCGCAACTCGGGCTTGGCCGCCTCTTCCAGCGACAGTGTCTGCGCCACCCCGGCGTTGGTGCGCCAGAAGCGGTCGAAGGCCATGCGGAACAGCTGGCTCTGGGCGTGACGCTCTACAAAGACGGTGTGTAAGGCATGGAACACATCAGCGCGCCGGCCGATATCGATGGCTTGGAGGGCTTCCAGCGCGAGGGCGACCTTGCCTGGCCCCAAGGGCATCCCGGCGCGGCGCAAGAGCCGCGCAAACTGCATGACGTTGACAGCCAGCGCCGTCATTGCGCCGCCTGCGCCTGTTCGACGCCGCGTGCCGCCACGTCGCCGCGCACGCGGGCGATGTCGTCCTGATACTTCAGCACCACGCCGAGAGTGGCCTCCACCGTCTCGCGGTCGAGCTCGCGTGCATCGAGGGCCAGCAAGGCGTGCGCCCAGTCCAGCGTCTCGGCTAGCCCCGGCGGCTTGAACAGCTCCAGGCCTCGCAGCATCTGCACGAAGGAAACGACCTGGGCGTTCAACTTGTCGCCGGCCTCCGGCACACGCGCCTTCAGGATCGCACGCTCGCGCTCGGCGCTCGGGTAGTCGATCCAGTGATAAAGGCAGCGGCGCTTCAGCGCATCGTGCACTTCGCGCGTGCGATTCGACGTGATGATGACAATGGGCGGATCAATAGCCTTGAGCGTGCCCAACTCGGGAATTGTGACCTGATAGTCCGACAATACTTCCAGCAAGAATGCTTCGAACGGTTCGTCGGTGCGGTCGAGTTCGTCGATCAGTAGCACCGGCGGGCCCGACTTGTGCGCCTCCAAAGCGCGCAAGAGCGGACGCTTGATCAGGTAGTCGATGTTGTAAATGTCCTTGCCGAGCGCTGCGTCTTGCCCGCGTCCCGCCGCCTCGGCGAGGCGGATGGCCATCATCTGGCGCGGATAGTTCCACTCATACACCGCCGAGGCGATGTCGAGACCTTCGTAGCACTGCAGCCGCACGAGATCGCGCGCGAGCATGGTCGCCAGCACCTTTGCGACTTCGGTTTTGCCGCCGCCGGCTTCGCCTTCGAGGAACAGCGGACGTTTGAGCTTGAGCGCAAGGAACAGCGACGTCGCCAGCGCTCGGTCTGGCACGTAGCCGCCGCGCCGCAAGAGCTCGGCCGTGTCGTCGATTGTATTCGGAAGGAGCATCACGACCGTTTGCACCGCGAGAGTGAGGACGATGAGAGCCGCATTCTATACACAGGCGCCTGCTGCAAAACCAATTGGCGCAGGCGAGTGAACCTCGCGTGCGGCGCGATGAAACCGCTTCCAAAGACCCCAATGTATGGGGGGTGTCATCGTTCCTACACACAAAATAACGTGACAAGGCGGCGATTCTTTGAGATGCTTCCACAAGTTATTGAGGGGGACGCCACCATATCCCATGCAGCCGGCGCGATATCACGGCATTCCAGGCGAGGCCCCAGGCCTCGCACCGGCATCGGATACGACCGCATGTGGCAGCCGCGGCTTCGCCGACTCTCCGCTCCCAGCATTTCTGAACACGCCACCTTCGTCGGGTGGCGTTCTGTTTTCTCAAACGCCCCATATCAACGAAGGAGGTTCTGACGATCCGGTTTACCCGTCCGGCATCCGTCGGCACGGGCAGTTGCGCGAGAACAAATTTCAGGAGCATTACAAGCAGATGGGCAAACGTTCAGCTCGTTTTAAAAAAGCTTCCAGAGAGAACTCCGAAGAATTTCAGCTCCACGCCATCCCTGGCGGTTGGGACCCAATCGGCGGTCCAGGCGGCGGTGAAGATCGACGCGACCAAAGCTTCATTCGTCATGTAAAGCCCCGCAGCGAAGGCCAAGAGCTTCTGATGGAAGCCATCGACAGCCAGCCGCTCACTTTGGCCTTGGGCCCTGCCGGAACCGGAAAGACCTATCTCGCCATCGCCGCCGCGGTGAAAGCCCTCGACGAAGGCCGTATCGACCGCATCATCCTGTCTCGCCCGGCCATCGAAGCCGGTGAACAACTCGGCTATTTGCCGGGCAATATGGAAGAAAAGATGTCGCCGTACTTGCGGCCGCTGTATGACGCCCTCGCCGACCGCCTCGGCGGCAAGCGTCTGCGCCAGTACATGTCCGACGGCACCATCGAGATCGCGCCCATCGCCTACATGCGCGGGCGCACGCTCAACAACGCCTTCGTGGTGATCGACGAAGCCCAGAATTGCACCTACGTGCAGATCAAGATGCTGCTGACGCGTCTGGGCTGGCACTCGACTATGGTCATCACGGGCGACCCGGACCAAACAGATCTCTTGCCAGGCATGTCGGGTTTAGCCGACATTGCGGGCAAGCTTGAAAGCTTGAACGATATTGCGGTTGTGCGACTGTCCAAGCAGGATGTCGTGCGTCATCCACTGGTGGCGTGCATGCTCGCCGCGCTTTAGAGACACAATCGGCCTCACCCGCGAGGATGAGGCCGATTATACGGGGTGCGTCCCTGAAACTTGGGGCGGTACGAAAGTGCCGCCCTCTTTTTTTGTCCCGAGAAGTTCACCACAAAAGCCCCGCCGGACCAAGCCAGCGTCGGTGAATTTTCCAAGGCATATTTTCTAGATATGGTGGTGTCCAGCCCCCTATCAACCAGGGCTAGCCCGAGACTTTTCGGCGCTTTCCGTGGCCGGTTTTTCCGCGTCTGGCGCAGGTCCGTCGCCACCCACTTCCTGTTTGAGGGGCGTGAGGAGTTTGAGCGTGATGAACGTGGTCGCCAACAGCACCACGGCGACGTCGTAAGCGCCGAGACCGGCCGCGCTACCGACCGCGCCCGTCGCCCAGAGGCTCGCCGCCGTCGCGGTACCGCGCACCGAAGCATTGCGGCGCAGGATCGCACTGCCGCCGATGAAACCCATACCGGTGATGATGCCTTCCATGATCCGCGCCATGGCTTCGGGTGAGTCTTTCGTTAAAACTTCGGCGGCCTGGATGAAGCCGCAGGCGGCGATGGCCACCAGCGGGAAGGTCCTGATGCCGGCGCTGCGTTCTTCCTTCTCGCGGTCCCAGCCGATCGGAAGTGCAAGCGCATAGGCGATGGCGAGCGCCACGAGATGAGGAACAAAATTAAGAGGCTCTGCGGCCCCAGGAATGACTTCGAACACCCGTTGCACGGATGTCTGTCGACCTGTCGGTGTTTAAGCGCGCCGGAGACAAATGGTTCCCGTAACCGAACGTAACGCCTCAGTTGGCCGGCTGGTGATCGGGCACGCCGGCGCCCACGTCCACCCATACCCGCCGCACAACGCTGCGCACTTCGCCGCCCGGATCGCCGAAGGCGATGGTCGTAAGTTCCTCGGCGAAGTTGACCACGCGGCGCGGCAGGCCTGGTTCGTTGGCGACTGGCACGGTGAGATGCTCCATCATCACTTCGCGCCCGGACGGCATGCTGTAATGCGCCACGTGATAGAGCCCGCAGGGGTGGGCGATCATGGTTATCAGATTGCGCCGCGCCGCCGTCGCCACCGGGTAGGCCATCACCGACAGGCTATCCTTGCCCGTGAGCTCCTGACCCCACATCTCGGCGCGCGAGGTGCCCATGAAGCGGATCACGAACTTTCCGTCCGGCGCTTCCTCGATCACGAGGATCCGCGGCAGGAACGCGGACGGGAGCTCGTTGAAGACGGTACGGTAATGCGGCATGGGCGCACCGCCGCGCAAAGCCCGTCACGCCTCCGAAAATGCCGATGCTGACGCCGTTTTGAACATACTTACAGCCCCCCGTGACAGAATGGGGGCCGGCATAAGCTGCGGCAAACCGAAAACCCTCGCCTACATGTATGGGAACCGACTCGCGCATAAAGGCCGCGACGACATTCAACCGCAGCGGCGGTGCACGTCAGCCAAAAACCGCCGTGAGGATGCGCATGACGTGCGTCTCGGCCAGGGGATCGAGCTTAATACCCGAGGCCGTGAAGTAGACCGCGAGATTATTGCGCGCATCGTCGCGCTGTTCTTCGGGCGAGCGCGCCATGCCATCGTCGGTACTATCCGTGACCAAGGCGTATAACGCCAACGTCTGGAGCTGCTCGAGTTCCAGCTCGCTTTGCTTGATGCGTTCACGCAACGCCGTGGCGACGTCGCGCTGGGCCTCCAACAACGTCGAGTTTTCGATCACTTCCTTGAGGTTCTCCCGCGCCGTGCGCACGGGCTCGACCAACTTGCGCTGCCACTCGCGCGACAGCTTCAGCGCCGCGCCGAGATAGCGCGCGAGGTTCGACGTGCCCGTGCCGCGATAGGCCAGCCATGTACAGAACAGCATCATGTTGACGTCGGCCCCGTGACGGTTCTGCAGCGCTAGGCTTGCTTTCTCGACACCGGGCGCAGCGTAGGCCCAGACGACGAAGTCCCAAAGCGGGTTGCCCTTGGCGAGGGAGGGCGGAGCGGCGTTCACGGGCTCTCCTGCCTCCAGCGTTTGACCAGGCCCACGTCGATGTCGAACAGATCGAGCGCGCGCCCGACGGTGTGATCGACGATATCGTCGATACTTTTGGGCTGGCTGTAGAACGCCGGTAGCGGCGGCGCGATGATGGCGCCGATCTCGGACGCTGCCGTGAGCGTGCGCAGATGGCCGGTGTGCAGCGGGCTCTCGCGCACCATGAGCACAAGCCGGCGGCGCTCCTTCAGAACCACATCGGCGGCGCGGCTCATGAGCGAGGAGGTCACGCCCGTGGCGATCTCCGAGACGGTGCGGATCGAACATGGCGCGATGATCATACCGCGGGTCTTGAAGGACCCCGAGGATACGGCCGCGGCGATATCGGTGTTGGCGTAGACCACATGCGCCAGCGCTTTCACGTCCTTGACCTTCAGCTTGGTCTCGTAGGCCAGGGTGATCTCGGCCGATTTGGACATGATGAGATGGGTCTCGATGCCCGCCTCGCGCAGCACTTCAAGCATGCGCACGCCATAGATGATGCCCGACGCGCCGCTGATGCCCACGATCAAGCGGTTGTTGCCGCCTTGAGGCGGGGTGGTGCGCGAGGACTTGCGGGAGGCGCTTTTGGCCATGGGGCTCTGACCTGAGAATGATTGTCTTATTTATATAGCCAGTTTTGCACGCCGTCAGGGCCCGTGCGCGTGAAATTCCGGTTTTCGCTGGACGCGCGACCAGCTAGCTTTGCGCCGTCAAAACCGCTCTTCACAAAGTCTTGGGGGACCTATGGACATCTACGGCGTGATGTATTCGCCATTCACCGCACGCGTGGTGCTCGCCGCGCGTCATAAAGGCATCAAACACAAGCTGAGCATGCCGAAGGACGGCCTCAAGAGCCCGGCCTATCTCAAGCTCAATCCGCTCGGCAAGGCGCCCGTCATGAAGGACGGCGCGACCGTGCTATTTGAATCCGGCGTCATCCTCGAGTATCTCGACGCCAAGTACAAAAAGAAACGCATCGTTCCCAGCAACGTCAAGGCCATGGCCCAGGCGCGCCTGCTCGCCGCGCTGTTCGCTGAATACGTCCAGCCGCACATCTTCCCGCTGTGGGGTCAAGCCGACCCGGCCAAGCGCGACCAGGCTCTGGTCGACGCCAAACTTGTCGAGATCAACAAAGGCCTCGACATCATCGAGGGCCGGCTCAAGGCCTCGCCCTATGCTGCGGGCGACAAGTTCACTATCGCCGATTGTTACGCTGTCCCAACCCTCTTCTGGCTCCAGGCGCTTTTACCGCCGGTCGGCGTTGCCGATCCCTTGGGCGGACGCAAAAAGCTCAGCAAGTACGTGGGTAAAGTGCGCAAGGACAAGGTCATCGGCGGCGTGCTCACCGAGATGGCCGAAGGCCTCAAGCAATTGCAGAGCCGCTAGGCTCTAGCGTCTTTTCGATCACTCCCGCGCGAATCTCGTATTCGCGCGGGATTTTCGCGTGCTTTTCCGTCCACCCGTGCTTTATGTAGAGAGTCCGCATTTGCGCGGGCCTTGCATCACGGGGGTTAGGGCGTAGCGCCATGGAGAGCATCAGCACCATCAATGGATTGCTGCTGTTCGGTGCCGTTCTGGTCTCCCTCGGCATCCTCTCCAGCCTGATCGCCACGCGCTTTGGCGCACCCCTGCTGCTCGTCTTCGTTGGGCTTGGCATGCTTGCCGGCGAGGACGGACCTGGCGGCATCGTCTTCAACGACTACGAGCTGACCTATATGGTCGGCTCCTTGGCGCTGGCCGTCATCTTGTTCGACGGTGGACTGCGCACGCACCTCAAAGCCCTGCGCGGCGCCGTGTGGCCGGCGACCCTCCTGGCCACCGTGGGTGTGATCATCACCGCCGGTCTGGTGGGCGTGGCCGCAGTCTACATCTTCGCCATTCCGCTCCCGTACGGGTTCCTGCTGGGCGCCATCGTCGCCTCGACCGACGCGGCGGCGGTTTTTTTCCTGATCCACACCGGCGGCCTGCAACTCAAACAGCGCATTAGTTCAACGCTGGAGATGGAATCCGCCACCAACGATCCCGTGGCCGTCTTCCTCACCATGATTCTGGCCGAGATCCTGCTCGCTAATGTCAGCGGCAAGGGTGTGGATACGGGCGCGCTCGCGCTGGTCGGAACGTTGGCCTCCCATGCCTTGATCGGCGCCGTCATGGGATTGTCCGGAGGCTTGCTCGCCTCATGGCTACTGAATCGGGTCAATCTGCCGGGCGGCCTGCATCCGCTGTTGGCCATCGCCATCGCCGTTGCGGTCTATGCCGCCACCTCCGTCCTCGATGGCAGCGGCTTCTTGGCGGCCTATCTCGCGGGCATGGTTCTCGGCAATCGGCCGCTGCGCGCCCAAGCCAGCATCGTCACCGTCAACGATGCCGCCACGTGGCTCGCGCAGATCGCCATGTTCCTCGTACTGGGTCTTCTCGTGACACCCAGCAAACTCATCGACTACGTGCTTCCGGCGCTGGCGATCTCGGCGTTCCTGCTGATCGTCGCGCGCCCGCTCGCGGTCTGGCTGTGTCTCACGCCGTTCGGTTTCTCGGCGCGCGAAAAGTGGTTCGTCTCCTGGGTGGGGTTGCGCGGCGCGGTCAGCATCTTCCTCGCGGCGATCCCGACTCTCTCGGGCGTCGCCTATGCCGAGCTCTACTTCAACGTCGCCTTCGTGGTCGTTCTGGTCTCGCTGCTGGTGCAGGGCTGGACCCTCACGCCGGCGGCGCGCCTGTTGAAACTCGCGCTGCCGCGCACCCACGCGCCCGTTCAGCGCTTCGAAATGGACCTGCCCGGCCAGCTTGCCCTCGAGATGGTCGGCTATCCGGTGCTGGCCGATAGCGCGGTGATGAACGGCGCGGCGGTGCCCGTGTGGGCGCGGCAAGCCTTTGTCATCCGCAACCAGAACATCCTCACCCCAGCCCAGGCCGGCGCGCTCAAGACCGGCGACTATGGTTATTTCCTCGCCCCGCCCGAACGCGTGCCGCGCCTTGACCAGCTCTTTGCCGCCCACGCCGAGTTGCTGGTCTCCGATGAGCCGTTCTTCGGCGAGTTCGCCTTCACAGGCGACGTCAAGATGAAGGACCTCAGCGCCTTTTACGCGCTGCCTGTCGAGCCCGAGATCGCTAACCTTTCCATCGCCGAGCTGTTCTCGCAGCGCTTCGATGGCACCCCGGATGTCGGTGACCATCTGCCCATCGGTGGCGCCGAGCTCGTGGCGCGGGAGGTCGAAGAGGACCGCGTCACACGTGCCGGTCTGCAACTCGACGCCATCGCTGCGGCGACGGCCCCGTCCAAGAGCCGCGTCGGCCGCCTCTGGGCGCGCCTGCGCGGCGGAGGCCGCGCCTTAAAAAGAGCTCCCGGCAAACGCGCTTAGTCCACGATAAGAAATTGAAATGAGGTCCGCGCGACCTCACATTGCAAATATCCGCTCAACCCCCGCCGCAAAGGTCCTGCATGGAAGGCTCTCTCCATCACACGCCGCTCATTGCGACGATAGTGATGGGTATTGGGCTGGCCTTCATCCTCGGGACCGTCGCCGTCCGCCTGCAGATTTCCGCAAGCGCGGCCAGGCGGTGCTGGTGGTCGAGGACAGCGATGCCTACGCCGACGCCGCGCGCGCCGCAGGCTTCGAAACCATCAGCGGCAACGCGGCCAAGCAGGAGGTTGCGGTTGCCTGCAACCTTGCCGCCACGCGCTGGTTGGTGGTTGCCATTCCGAATGCCTTCGAGGCCGGGCAGATCGTCCAGAAGGCCCGCCACGCCAGTGCCGGCCTCGGCATCATCGCCCGCGCCCACTTCGACGCCGAGGTCGATCACCTCACCAAATGCGGGGCCAACGTCACCATCATGGGCGAGCGCGAAATCGCGCGCGGCATGATCGAGCATGCCTTTGGCGAGTCCGCTGCGACCTAAAAGGTCCGCAAGGCTCCGACGTGGAAGAGCAAGGGGTGTTTGCCGATGTTGAAGATGCGCCGCACGCGCCCGACGATAATGTCGTGGTCGCCGCCGGGATAACGGGCCTCCACCGCACACTCGAAGTAGACGACGCAGCCGGCCAGCAGCGGCACGCCCTCAAGACCGGTGTGCAGGTCGATGCCCGCGAACTTATCGCCGCCCGTGCGCGCGAAGTTGCGGGCCAGGCTTTCCTGCTCGGCCGAGAGCACGTTGACCGCGAAGGGGCGCCCGACTTGGAAGCAGGCGAAGCTCACGCTCGAATTGGCGATACTCCACAGGATCAGAGGCGGATCGAGCGAGAGCGAATTGAAGGAGCTTACCGTGATCCCGACCGGATCGCCGCGTTCCGTGCGCGACGTCATGCAGGTTACGCCGGTCGCGAAATGGCCGAGCGTATCGCGAAAGGCGCGGCGCGCTTCCTCGCTGCCGCCCGGATCGATGCCGGCGCGGCCTTCGATCAACAATTCTTCCTGCGCATCTGACATCAAGGTTTATCGCCGTCCCTCATCCACGCCGTGTGCAACTGCTTCCATCGGCGTCGGCAGGCTGCTGTCTTCGAGGATGTCGAGGCCTTTGGCGAGGCGGGAGTTCGGCAGGCCGTAGAAGAGATAGATGACGGCGCCCAGCACAAGATAGCTGCTGAGGATGATGGCGGGGATGGGATCGTCGCCCATCGCCTTGGTGATGATATCCTCGATCAACGGTACCGCCATGATGGCAGCGAACAGGATGCCCAGCATCGGCGCGGTGCCGAGCCAATAGCGTGCCGTATCCTTCCACGACTTGGCCAGCCAGATCGCGGCGATCAACAGCACGATCACCGACCCAACGCCGGTCCACTTCGATTGCATCAAGAAGGTGAAGACCGCGAGGCCGACGAAAGCCATCACCGTGACGAGGATCACGCGCGCCCGCGCCGAGACATAAGCACCGCCCAGCGGAACTCTGAACGGCCGGTGCAGATCCATGCGCGTCGTACGCAGATACATCACGGTCAGGCAGACGATGCCGAAAGCGAACGCGGTGCCGAGGCTCACCAGATCGCCGAGGATCGTGATCGGCAGCATCGACGAAGCGATAGCGATCAGCCCGCCCAGCACGATGGTACCGATCCACGGCGTACGGAATTTCGGGTGGATCACCGCAAAGGCGCGCGGCAAGAGGCCGTCGCGCGCCATGGAGTAAAACACGCGCGTTTGGCCGTAGGTCAGGATCAGCATGACCGACGACAAGCCCGCGACGGCGCCGACCTTGATGAGGAACGAGAACCACGGCATGCCCATGCGGTCGACGGCGACGGCGATGGGTTCCGGCACGCCGAGTTCTTTGTAGGAAACCACGCCGGTGAGAACCGCCGAGACGGCCATATAAATGATCGTGCAGACAAAGAGCGAGCCCAAGATGCCGATCGGCATGTCGCGGCTGGGGTTCCGCGCCTCTGCGGCGGCGGTCGAGACGGCCTCGAAGCCGACGTAGGCGAAGAAGATCACCGAGGCGGCGCGGAACACGCCCTGCACGCCGTAAGTGAAGCCGCCCTCGTTGGGCGGAATGAAGGGGACCCAGTTCTCCGGCTGGATGAAGCCGACGCCCATGGCGATGAAGGCCAGCAGCACGCCGACTTTGATGAAGACGATGACGTTGTTGACCGCAGCCGATTCCGACACGCCGAGGACGAGCAGGCCGGTCACCATCAGGATGCCCGCCGTGGCGACCAGATTGAAATTGCCGCTGACGCTGAAGGACAGGTGCCCGGCGGCGTCGGCCGTCGATTGCACCATGGATTTGGCGAATTCGGGCGGAACGAGAACTCCGAAGTCGCGCAGAAAGCTGGTGACGTAGCCCGACCAGCCCACTGCCACCGTTGCCGCCGCGACGCCGTATTCGAGCACCAGGAGCCAACCCATGATCCAGGCGATCAACTCGCCCATGGTGGCGTAAGAGTAGGTGTAGGCCGAACCCGCCACCGGCATGGTCGAGGCCAGTTCGGCGTAGCACAGGCCGGCGAAGGCGCAGGCGGCGCCGGCGATGATGAAGGACAGCAGCACCGACGGCCCGGCGTAGTTGGCCGCGGCGTTGCCGGTCATCACATAGATGCCGGCGCCGATGATGCAGCCGATGCCGAGGAAGACGAGGTTGAGCGGACCCAGCGTGCGCTTAAGGTGGTGGTTGGTGGCTTCGTGTTGGATCTGGTCGATGGATTTCTTGATGAAGAACCGGTTACCGCCCGCCGCGTCTTCAGCCATTTGAATCCCCTCTCCTGCGAAGTCCCCGTAAGAGGACGTTAAAGACAGCACCCGCGCACCGCAACCTGCCGCACCGCCTTCACTGGGCAGAGCTTTCCTAGTCGCGCGTGCGTGATCCGGCAGCTTTTGGCCCACGCCATCCCGCCGCGCCCCAGCGGGATGCGGTCGCGCAACATAACACATTGTTTTTCCGAGGTTAATTCCTATTAACCGGGCTGGCACGTGAGTTGCTTCTATAAAGACGAAGCGCGGCCCTGGATGCGGCCCTGCGCCACAAGGAAGAACACCATGTCCGTTATCGATTTCATTGCCGTCCGCCGCCGCCAGGACAACACCAAGTCCGAGGACTCGCCGGTGTTCGGGGCCACCGACAAGTCCGGCAAGCCCAAGGCGCCGCTGACGGCCAGCCAGTTCACCCGCCACGTCACCCAAATCATCGAGGATGAGATGCGCCGTTCCCTCAAGCGCCACGTCGACGTCATCGACCCGCGCGAGATGATCGATTTGGCCAAGATGCTCGCCGAGCTCAAAGGCAAGTACATCAGCATGACTCTCACCATTGCTTCCAACCGCACGCCGATGACGGATGCGGAGATGGAGCAGCTGCGCGGTATGCGCGTGAAAATTCAGGAATTCGAGGCTGCCTACAACGAACTGAACGAGGCTATCTCCTCGCAGCTCGTCGAAGTGCGCGGCGTCGTGAAGGAATAAATCGTGGGCGGCGGAAGGCCGCCGCTATTTAAGTAGCGCGCGAAGCGCGCGGCGGGTTTGCGCCCGCCCCCTCGGTTTATTGGAGTGACCACGCCCCGGGAGTTGGCCAGAATGGCCGGCCCGGGGTTTCTACTTTTCAGTATTGCAACTTGTCTATGCGGCTCCCGCGCCTAAAGTCCTGGCTGGTTTTGTTTCCGAGGACGCGATGACCACCACAATCTATCACAACCCCCGCTGCTCCAAATCGCGCGAGACGCTGGCCCTTCTTGAGAAGAAAGGCATCAAGCCGCGCATCGTCGAGTATCTGAAGACGCCGCCGTCGGCCATGGAACTCAAAAACATCGCGCGCATGCTGGGCACGTCGGTGCGCGAACTGGTGCGCCCCGCCGAAGCGCGCGACGCCGGCATCGATGCGGTGGAGATGGATGAAAAGGATCTGGTCGCCGCGATCGTGCGCAACCCCGCGGTCATAGAACGCCCGATTGTGGTGAACAACGGCAAAGCCGCCATCGGCCGCCCGCCGGAGAACGTGCTGAAAATCCTGTAGGGCCTTTGCCCGAACATTGATTTTGTTCGGGTTTTCGCAGTACTCAGGGATGCCCTTATCCCGTGAAATGTGCGGAAGCCGTCAACGTGGTCGACTCGTCCGTACAATTGAAGATTGTAATCGGCCGCCAAGTGGCTCATTCTCTTGCCGCTTGGGAGTTCTAGGCTAATTTTTTTTGATCAAACGGGGGGACAATATGAACGCATTTCTGCGCGCCAACACCGCTGCCACCGCGCATCGGAAATCTCGCAATTGGCTGATGATGTCGACGACGGCGATTTCGACCTTCATCGCGCTTGCAGCGACCGCGCCTCAAAATGCCTACGCCGGGCAACAAGCGGCGGCCCAAGAGGCCGAGGTTGAAGAAGTCATCGTTACCGGCTCGCGCGTTGTGCGCGATGGGTACGAAGCGCCGACCCCCGTCACAGTCATCGGCGTAGAAGCCCTTCAGACCGGTGCCACCGCCAATATCGCCGACGCCATTGCCCAATTGCCCACGCTGGCAAACGGCCAGTCGCCCGCGGCCGGTGCGATCAACCTTTCAACTGGCCAGAACGGCGTTAACGGACTGAACTTGCGCGGCATGGGCACCACGCGCACGCTCGTGCTGCTCAACGGTCAGCGTACCGTGGGTTCCACCTTGGCAGGCGTGGTGGACGTCGGCGAACTTCCGCAAGGTCTCGTCCAGCGTGTCGACATCGTCACCGGCGGCGCTTCGGCCGCTTACGGTTCCGACGCGCTCACGGGCGTCGTGAACTTCGTGCTCGATACGGAATACGAAGGCCTCAAGGGCGAGATCTCGGGCGGCATCACCGACTACGGCGACAACGCCAACTACAAGGCCGAAGCCACCTACGGCACGTCCTTTGGCGGCGGCCGCGGGCACTTCCTGCTCAGCGGAGAATTCGTCGAGTACGATGGTATTTTGCAGTGGTATCGCGAGTGGGCGAAAGCGGGCTGGGATTTCATCAACAATCCAGCTTATGCGGCGGGCAACGGTCAACCGTCCCTCATCCTCTCCGACCGCGTCGGCGTTGGTGTCGCAACGCCGGGCGGTCTCATCACGGCAGGTCCCCTGAAAGGAACAGCTTTCGGTCCGGGGGGCTCGATCTCCAAGATCCAATACGGAGACATCATCGCCGGCATTGTCATGCGCGGCGGAAGCTTTGAGACGATCGACCCCACCTTCACGCAGGGCGTGGCTGCTGTTCCCGAGGGCAACCGCCAGAGCGGTTTCACGCGCGTGAGCTACGATATCTCGGATAATCTCAAAGTCTATGGACAAGTGGGCTGGGGGCATCAGTTCAACTATTCAGTGGGCGGGCCGCACTATTATCTCGGCAACCTCACCATAAAATCCGACAACGCCTACATTCCGGAATCGATACGGCCCGCACTTCAAGCGGCGGGTCCGACATTCCTCATGGGTACTTTGAACGCCGACATGGGCCCCTGGCGCCCGCAGTTCGACCGGCGCACCTTGCGCGAGCTCGTCGGTGCCGAAGGCAGTTTCGGTGCGCTCGATACCGACTGGAAATGGGATGCGCACTTTGGCTTCGGCGAGGCCTGGGGCACGTCCAGAGGAAAGAATTATCACGCGTTCCCGCGCTTCGCGGAGTCCGTCGATGCCGTCCGCACCGCGAACGGCGCCATCGTTTGCCGTGTCAACGCCGACGCAAGCACGACCAACGACAATCCGGCCTGCATCCCCTACAACGTGTTCGGTATCGGCGTGAACAGCCCCGAGGCCATCGCTTATAACGCCGGCAATGGCGATCCCTACACCCACCAAAAGCTCGAACAGACAAGTGCCGCGATCAACTTCGCAGGCGATGCTTTCTCGACCTGGGCCGGCCCCGTCTCTTTGGCGTTCGGTTACGAATACCGCAAAGAGAAAGCAGTCCAGGAGTCAAATCCTCAGGACATAGCAAATCAGTCCTATTGGACTTTCTCTGCCGGCTTACCGTTCAAAGGCGCCGTCACGGTGCACGATGTGTATGGCGAAGCCGTGGTGCCGCTCGCGAAGGACGAAACATGGGCGCGCTCGCTCGATCTCAATACCGCCGTGCGTGCGACGAACTATTCGGTGTACGGCTGGGTCGTCACGTATAAGGCCGGCGCGACTTACGCGCCGGTGGACGAGGTGCGCCTGCGCGTCACGCAATCACGCAACATCCGCAGCCCTACGCTGATCGACCTGTATACAGGAGGTACGACCTCGAGTGTGTCCAACCGCGATCCGTTCAATAATAACTTCGATACACCGTCGACCAACATCGGCACCGGCAATCCAAACCTGACCGCTGAAAAGTCGAACGACCTCAGCTTCGGCGTGGTGTATCAGCCGGCGTGGTTGGAAGGCTTCAGCGCGTCGATCGATTACTATCAAATCAAGATCAACGATGCGATCGGTACGCCCGGTGGGCAGGCGCTCCTCGACCTTTGCTTCCTGGGCAATCAGGACGCCTGTTCGTCCATCACCCGCACGGGCACCGGCGCAACGACACGCCTTATCATTCGCAACCAGCCGATCAATCTGGCAACCGAGAAGGCAAGCGGGCTCGACATCGAAACCAGCTACCGTACGCCGATGTCGGACATCTTCGAGGGCGTAGGCGGCACGCTTGTGGCCCGCGCTCTTGCCACGCATTACATCAAGTATGACGTCGTCAGCGGCCTTCCCGGTGATACCATCATCCACTATGCCGGGGTCACGGGTGGCGGTGGCGGTCTGATCGGCGCCAGCGGCGGCGTGCCGTCGTGGCGTGTCACTGCGGCGCTCGACTATGCCAACGATGCTTGGAGCACGGGCCTGAGCGTGCGTTGGATTTCATCGGGCAAGAATAATGCGCGCTGGATCGAATGTACGTCCGGTTGTCCAAATCCGGCGGGCGCGGTCCTTACGGTAAACAATAATCACGTTAGTTCCGCGTATTTCGTCGACTTCAACTTGAACTATAAGCTCGAGTTGGCCGAAACCACGTGGAACCTCTTCATGAACGTACAAAACGTCATGGATGCCGATCCGCCGATCGTGGCGGCGGGTCCCGGTGGCACAAGCTGGTGGACTCCGGCCGTGCCGCAGGGTGCGAACTTCGACACGCTCGGCCGAACCTACCGCGCCGGCGTGCGCTTCAAGCTGTAATGCGGCGTAGCTCCGGCTGGTGGTGTGACAACCACCAGCCGGAGTACATCTAGCACCGCCGTCGTCCTCGGACTTGTTCCGAGGAACCAGAGCAGTAGCGAAGAGGGGCTGCCAAAGCGGACTGTGTTTGCTGCAAGGCTGAGCCTCACAAGAAGCTTCCGGTGTTTCATCTACCCTGGATCCTCGGGACAAGCCCGAGGATGACACCGCGTGTTGGGACCTACAAATCCAGCTTCGCGTTCTTGATGAGCTCGAGGTTGTCCTGGATGGTGTACAGGTTGTGGTACACGGTGTCCTTGAAGAAGTTGTAGCGCTGTTCCCAGGTTGAATCGCGCCGCCGGCCGCGCTCGTCCCAGAAGCGCTTGCGCCAATCGTTGATCTTGATCTGCCAGAAGCAGACGATCATCCCAATCGCACGGTAGTGGACCTCCACCGCCTCGCGCATGGAGCGGAATTTCTCGGGCGTGATTTCGTCGAAGAACTTCTCCACCTTGTGGAACTGGTCGAAATAGCCGTTGAGCGTGAGGATCGTGCCGCGCCCGATGTTGAGCGCTTCCTGCGTCTCGTCCTTGATGCCCGGGAAACGGTTGTTTAGCGTGTCCTGGTCCTTCAGCTTCTTTACATCGACCAGCAGCTCGCGCAGGTCCTCCAGCAGGGCATCATAGACGCGCTGGTAGTAGGAGATCGCGAGAATGATCTCGCTGAGCTTGGAGATGTAGACGACGATTTCCTTCGGCTCGATCTTCAGGCGCGAGGCGATCTCGATCAGGTTCTTGAGCACCGCGCCGCGGTTGGCGCCCTCAAGGATGCCGGACAGAGACGAGCGGCTGGTGACCTTTACATCTGTCCCTTGCAAGATGACACTCAGCAGACCGCGCGAGTAATTGTTCATGTACTGCTGGAGCCGCTCCTGTTCCTTCTTAGGAATCTGGATCTGCTCGAGCTCGGCATCGGTGACGAAGTCGTTGAGCGCGGCGCGCACAGAGTAGACGTCGAAGCTGCGCGCGCCCATCAACGCCACCAGGCGCTGGCGGTCGTGGGTGTTGAGACCGACTTCGGTGATGACCTCGCCCGCCGTGCGCACACCGATACCGACGCCCTCGGCGTTGAACATATCGACCACGGGCTTGAGGTCCTGAAGCAGGACGATCTTGGATTTGGCGATGGTCTTGCTATCGAAGATCGGCCACTTGTTCAGCGGCATCTCGAAGAAGATGTCAACCGATTCTAGTTTTTTAGCCATGGACCCGTCGCGCTCGCATTCAGCCCCACCTTACCCATGCGCAGGGTACCGTAAAGATTAGATTACACTTTCAACGCCTTGCGGACAGGCCGAACCGGCAAAACCCGCCGCGTTTCATACAGCCCGGCGGCGGGCCCAACCCGGATATTGACCTCATGTACCGCCCACGCCACTGTTGCCGGACGTCGCACTGTGGACGTCCCGGTGGGAGCGGACATTTGCAGCATTTTTGGGGCCCTGGGGGGTCATAAGGCACGATGATCGCCACCGCGGGCACGGCTCCGTTATCTCGCAGCGCCGAGCTTCAGGATCGGCTGACAGCGCTCAGCATCGAGTTCGGCAACGCGCTGGCCGCCAAGGTCAAGGAGATCCGCCGGGTCTGGTCTCTGGTGCCCGCAGCGCCCTCGGCTGACGAGGCCCGGGGCGCGCTCGTTGAAATCCATGACATCGTCCATACCCTCGCCGGCTCGGGTAAGAGCTTCGGCTATCCCCTTATCAGCAAAACGGCCGCGCCCCTCGACGGCCTGTTCCGCCTGGTCACCGAGCAGAGCCAGCACCTGACGCGCGAGGAGATCGCACAGATCGAAGTGCTGATCCAGTCGCTGGAAGAGGCCATTTGCGCGCCGCGCGAGTCCATCTCGCTCGACGATGTGGCGGACATGCCGACCGAGAGCACTGAACATTCCGATGCAACCATCGTGCTCCTGCTCACCGGGCCGGACGACAGCGAAACACCGGCCCTGCAAGATCCACTCGCCGGCTTCGGCTACCGCTGCCATGTCGTGCGCAACGAAAGCGATATTCCGCCCGAGATCGCGCGCGGCAGCCCCGGCATTCTGTTCGCCGATATTTCCGTCACCGACGCCCACCTCAAGCTCGCACGCAAAACGCCGGCGCTGTCGCACCTGCCGCTCATTCTGGTTTCGGCGCGCGCCGGGTTCGAAGAGCGTCTGAAGGCCGTGAAGTGCGGCGCGGCGGTATTCCTGCCCAAGCCCTTTGATCTTGAAGACCTGGTCGACCGTTTAGGTTCGCTCGACGAGAGTAAGTACGAGCGGCCCTACCGCGTCGTGATCGCCGAGGACGACGGGCCGCTGGCGTCCTTCTATCAACTCACCCTCGAGCACGCGGGCATGGAGACACGGATCGTCCATCGGCCCTCTAAATTGCTCGACACGCTCTCCGGCTTCGATCCCGATCTGATCATCATGGACCTGTACATGCCCGAGTGCACGGGCCTCGACCTTGCACAGATCGTGCGGCAGTTCCCTGCGTACACAACGGTACCGATCCTGTTCCTATCGACGGAAAATCGCCTCGACCTGCAGCTGCGCGCCCGCCACTTGGGCGCCGACGACTTCTTGCCCAAGCCGCTGCAGCCCGGCCAGCTTATCTCCGCGATCACCAGCCGCGCGAACCGCTACCGCGACCTCAAGAAACTCACCGACCGCGACAGCCTCACCGGTCTGCTCAACCACACCAACATCCTGCGCAATCTCGAACGCGAGATGAGCGTCGCCAGCCGCACGCAAGCGCCGGTCGCCTTCGCCATGATCGACATCGACCACTTCAAGTCGGTTAACGACACTTACGGTCACTCGGTCGGCGACCAGGTGATCCTACGCGTCACGCACCTCATCCGAAATCGCCTGCGGCGCGTCGACTATGTGGGCCGCTACGGCGGCGAGGAATTCGCGGTGGTCATGCCCAACACCGACGCCGACGCTGCGCAGGAGGTCATGAACAAACTGCGCGAAGCCGCGCGTGAACTTGAGCACAAAGCCGACCAGAAGACCTTCCACGTGACATTCAGCTGCGGTGTGGCCACCTACCCGCAGTACAAGACACCGCTGGAGGTAGCCGAAGCCGCCGACCAGGCGCTCTACAAGGCCAAACACGCCGGACGTAACCAGGTGATGATCGCGGACTAGGGAAACGCCTTTTGCCCTCCCTTGATAGGGGAGGGTTAAGGAGGGGTTGTTTTCTGCTTCGCTTCCCAAAAAACGGAAAACGAACGACCCCCTCCTGACCTCCCCCTTTTAGGGGGAGGAAAAATCAAGGAGTACGTGGGTCCAAGTACGGCGCCGCTGCGGCGCGCGCCCTGAGATTGGCCAGCCACACCTTCACATGCGGTAAATTGGCGTGTGCGATGGGCGTCATCTCCCAACGATGCGCCGACAGGCCGAGGACGATGTCCGCCAGCGTGAACTGCGCACCGGCCGCATACTGATTTGCGCGCGCGAGGTGCGCATCAAGCCGCATCATCACTTCGTTCCAGCGCGCTGCGCTGGCAGCGACTTCAGTGGCATCGCGATAGTTGGAATGTTGGCGAACAAGCGCCATGAACGCATAGCGCCAGGCAGTGTTAAGGTCGGTCGCCTGCCAATCCATCCACATCTCTACCTTTGCGCGCGCTGTGGCCGACGTCGGCAAAAGATCGATGCGATTGTATTTCGCGGCAAGATAGCGGCAGATCGTATTCGATTCCCACAAGACGATGCCATCGTCCTCGATCACCGGCACCATGGCGTTCGGGTTGAGCGCCTTAAATTCCGGCGCGCTAAGTGGGCGCGCGGGCATTCCCCAGTCGGCTTCGTGCGCAAAGGGCGCGCCGACTTCGGCGAGCGTCCAGAGGACTTTGCGGACGTTGATTGAACGCGTGGAGCCGAGCAGCCGAAGCATCCTTATGCGCCAGCCAGTGTCGTCCTGATCTTGATCTCGCCGGTCAGGGTCTTGTGCACGGGGCACTTGTCGGCGATCTCGAGCATCCTTTGGCGCGTGGCGGCGTCGATGTCGCCGATCAGCGTGATCTCGCGGGTCATCTCCTCGACGTCCCCCTCCTTGGTGACGCAATCGGCGCAGTCCTCGGCCTTGATCTTGCGCCGGTCGAGCTTCACCTGCACCGACTGAAGCGGGATTTGTTTGCGTTCGGCGTACATGCGCAGCGTCATGGCCGTGCACGCACCAAGCCCCGCGAGCAGAAGTTCGTGTGGCGCGGGGCCGAGATCGTTGCCGCCGAGCGACGCCGGCTCATCGGATACGATCAGCGCCTCGCCCACGGTGATCTCCACCACGAACTTGCCGCGGCCCGACGTCACAACTTCAACAGTCGCCATAAAACCCCCACTCTTTCGAAAAAAGGATCATAGCTTTAGAGTAGCCGCCCGCAACCCATAGCAACCAGCGCCATGAATTCAACGCCCGGCCCCAGGGACATCGACATCCTTGAGAAGACCACCGTCTTCCAGGGCTATTTCCGCGTCGATGCCTATACCTTACGCCATGGCCGCTTTGACGGCGGCTGGACCGGCACGATGCGGCGCGAGTTGTTCGAGCGCGGCCACGCCGCGGCGGTGCTGCTTTACGATCCGGTGCGCGGCGCCTTCGTGATGTGCGAGCAGTTCCGCGTCGGCGCCCATTTCGGGGGCATGAATCCCTGGCAACTCGAGATCGTCGCCGGCATCATTGAGGACGGCGAAACGCCCGAGGACGTGGGCCGGCGCGAGGCCGAAGAGGAAGCGGGGCGCACCGTTACCGATCTGTGGCCGATCCAGCGCTATCTCGCGAGCCCGGGCGCAACGACGGAAACCATCCAGCTTTACCTCGGGCGGGTCTCGGCCGAAGGCGCGGGCGGCATTTTCGGGGTCCCCAGCGAGAACGAGCACATTCGCGTGAGCGTGATGAGTGAAGCCGAGCTCAAGACCGTGATGGAAGCGGGCGGGTTGGAGAACGGTGCCACGCTCATCGCCGTACAGTGGTTCTTCCTCAACCGCGAACGCATCTTGCAGAAGTGGAAAACACCATGACCGACGCGCTTGTAAGCACTGAGTGGCTCGCCCAGCATCTGAATGACCCGCATGTGAAGGTCGTCGATGCCACTTATTACGTCGTCGGCGGCGTCGAGAAAGCGCGCCAGCTTTATGCGGGCGGCCACATCCCCGGCGCGGCGTTCTTCGACATCAATGACTTCGCCGATCCTTCGAAACCGAAGGACCACGCCTTCCCCACCGCGGCGATCTTCGCCGAGAAAGGTGGCGCGCTCGGTATCGGAAACGACGACCACGTCATCGCCTACGACCGCCAGGGCGGCACCGCCGCCGCGGCGCGCGTTTGGTTCATGCTGCGCGCCTTCGGCCACGGCAACGTCTCGCTCCTCGACGGCGGCCAGGAAAAGTGGGAGGCGGAGAACCGCCCCCTCAGCACCGAGGCGGCGCACTGGACGCCACGCACCTTCCGCGCACAGGAACCCCGGGCGCGTGTGCAGGGCAAGAATGAGATGCTCGCCAATACCGCGAACGCCGCTTTCCAAGTGCTCGATGCACGCTCCAAGGGCCGCTTCGAAGCAACCGAGCCCGAGCCGCGCCCGGGACTGGCGAACGGACACATCCCCGGCAGTAAGAACCTGCCGTCGGGCAGCATGCTCGATCCCGCCACGAAAACCTGGAAATCGCCGGAGGCATTGAAGCAGGCTTTCGCCGGCGCGGGGATCGATCTGGCGCGCCCGCTGACCACCACCTGTGGCTCGGGCGTTACGGCCTGCGCCCTGGCATTGGGCGCTTACCTCGCCGGTAAATCCGACACAGCCATTTACGACGGAAGCTGGCTGGAATGGGGCGCCGACAAGGACTTGCCGGTCGCCACCGGGCCGTAAAGCGCGCCCCAATTCACAGGATTATCCACACGTTGCGCACGGTTTTATCCACGGGGAACCGGCGTGTCGGCAGTGCAACACCGGCAAATTTTCACTGATTTCGTACTGAGGCGCGATAACACCGCGCAAGAACGCATGCTAGGCTTTGCCGCCGCCGAAATTTTTTCGGCGCGAGTGGACGACCATGGGGTCCCGTTTTTTAAGCCTTGCGCAGGTTCTGACCTGGTGCCTCGCTGCGCTCTGTCTCGCAGCCACGCTGGCGTTTGTGCCTGCCTCAGCGGCTGACAAGGCCTCCGCCGAGGGGCTGCGCAGCGCTTTCCGCGATGCCGCGCGCGACGCCAAACTCACCGACGAACTCGATCCTGCCTATGAGCTGCTGGGCATCGCCGAAGCCGCCCAGCAGCAGGAAATTCCGCAGCTCGCGGCCGAAGCCGCTGGGTCCTTCGCCGACCTTGTCAAACGCGCCGCCGCCAAAGCCCTAAAAACCGGCGGCGAACTGGCGGAAGTTACGCTCGATCAGTTTGTCGACCTGCGTTTCATGGCGCGCTCGGCCAATCTCACCCTGCCCCAGGCCGCGCTCGACGACGCCATTACCAAGCTGTTCCCCAACGTGCGCACGGCGCTCGAGGCGAAGTTCAATCAGGCCGCCGAATGGACGGACAAACGCGCGGCGGTCGACGAACTTGCCGATCTGCAAGCCTCGGCGACACAGCTCATGAACGATGAGCTCGCCGGCGATATGGCCACGGCCTTCGACCGCAAAGCCGCCGAGCTGGAGACCCTCGCCGGCCAGGCCGAAGATGAAGAGAGCCGCACCCAGATGCGCGACGCCCTCGCCGAGACCCGTAAGCTGCGCGATGACCGCGTCGCCGACGCCAAGACCAACAACATCAACGCCGTCGCGGCCCTGATGCAGAATCAGAGCGAAGACCACGAAGACGGCGGCGGCAACGTCGAGACCCAGTAGTCAGGCTGCGCCTTCGCGCGGCAGGTATTTGACGGCGCGGCTTTGCAAATCCGCCGCCAACGCGCGCTCGAAACCTGCCCTGAACAGCAGTTCGGCGATCAGATAGGCCGGCGCCATGAAGATCTGCAGGATGTTCACGGTCAGCGCCGGCCGCCGACCTTCAAAGAAATGGCCGACGAGCTGGATGGCCCAGCCCGCGGCAAATCCCACGCCGGCAACCGTCCAAATCACCGCCTGCGGCTGCTCCGCCACCTTGAGCATCGCGCCATAAACAACTGCATAGAATATCGCCGCAAGAATCCCGGTGAGCGGGATACAGACGACGTAGAGCAGCAGAAGCGTGCCAAGGGCAAGTGTGGCCAGTGTGACATTCGGGATGAGTGGAACCTGCGACAACGCCACCAGGATCGAAAAGACGATCAACGGCACGCCAAAGTGATGGGTGACCTGGTTGCGGCCATCGCGGTGATAGGCCGCGTACATCGCCAACTGCTCGCGGAACCAGACGCGAAGTGCCATATCACCCGTGTTCCTTGCCTGAACTGGCCGTCCGCCCGGAAATAGATCACCATATGGATCGCGGGGCGCATGCGTCTTATGAGGGTGAAGTGTAGCTGATGAGTGTACCGCGCACCAATGCGGAGGCGAGCAACAACCCGCTTGTAACAGGCGGCAGCCCGCCGCTGTTTCCGCCGTTCCGCGAACGCTGGCCGTGGATCGGCGGCGATCTGCAGACCTTGCGCAATCGCATCAGCCACACCGCGCCCGACTTCTCGCCCTATGCCGCACAGCGCCTGGCGCTGGCGATGAGCGACGGCGATTGCCTCTCGGCGCTGCTCAACAAACCGCGTGAGGACACAAATAAGCCGGCCATCGTGCTGGTGCATGGCCTGACGGGCAGCGAAGACAGCCGCAACATCCAGACCAGCGCGGCCTATCACCTCTCACGCGGGTATCCCGTGGTGCGGCTTAATTTGCGCGGCGCGGGACCGTCGCTCGGGCAGTGCAACGGGTATTACCACGCCGGACGCAGCCAGGACTTGCGCGATGTTCTTGCCGCCCTGCCCGCCGACATCTCCGCGCGTGGTGTTTTGCTCGTCGGCGTGTCCCTGGGCGGTAATGTTCTGCTCAAACTGCTCGGTGAGAACATGGGCTTGGAGAACGTCATTGCGGCCGCCACGGTCTGCGCGCCCATTGATCTCAAACGGGCGCAGATGCAGATCGGGGCGCCGCGCAATGCCATCTATGAGAAGCACCTGCTCAAGGAAATGCGCGCCGATGCCTTGGGCATGGCGGGCGGGCGACGCGCCGAAGTCGAGAGCATCTTGCAAGACGTGCACTCCGTCTACGACTTCGACGACAAGATCGTCGCGCCGGGGAATGGCTTTACCGGGGCCGAGGACTATTACCGGCGCAGTTCGGCGGCGCAGTTCCTCAGCGCCGTCCGCGTCCCGACGCTGCTGATCCACGCGCAGAACGACCCCTGGATCCCTGCGGCCATGTACCTCGAGCGCCACTGGCTGGCGGACCACCCTGTCACGCTGGCGATGGCCCCCGGTGGCGGCCACGTCGGGTTCCACGGGCGCGGTCATGCCGTGCCGTGGCACGACCGCTGCATTGGCCTGTTCTTCGAACACGGCGCGCGAAAAGCCGAAGCCGCGGGGCACATCCGGACAATCCAAGCCCAGAGGTGAGCCGTCCCCGCCACCTAGGCATTTGCGCTGTATTTTCCGCCACTTGTGAGGTGAATGCGGCGCGCGTGACATTCTTCGCCCCATCAGAAATCTCTATAAGAAGCGGCCACATTTCGCTAGGATTACGCCAGGGAGAGCCTTGGGAGAACGGCGTCGCGGTTTCGGATCGGGGTCGGGTTTTTAGGCCCGAATTCCATCCATTGAACCGAAGCGTGCGGATGCCCTCCCTAATGAAAAGGGAGATTGGATATGCCGGCTTCGCGCGGCGCTTCATTCGGGTCTTGGCGGAAATATCTGGCTGTGTGCCTGGCGGCACCGGCCTTCTTCACAGCAGGCAGCGCTGCGGCGGAAACGCGCAGCTTCGTCCTCAGTCATTTCTATCAAGCCGTCTATTCACAGGATAACGACTGCGAAGGCGGACCCGAGCCGAACATCGACGTGCGCTTCCGCGGCATCCTCGCGGACATGGGCAAGACGCAAAAAGAAATCGATGAACTCATGGACGGGTTCAACGGCGGCGGCGGCGCCGGTCCCGTGCACGAGATTCTGCGCAATCGAGGGAGCCCGGAAGGCCGCCGCGTTTTCGTCGGCGACAACCCGACCCAGGTTCCCGATCCGAATATCCGTACTGTGATCTCGAAGATCGGGCCTGGCTTCGATCTCGACGGCAAGGTGAACGCGGACTCCTTCGAGGATCCGGAAACCCATCAGAAAGGCCTCGATAACCAGTATTTCCGTGCGCTGGGCTGCTTCGTCAGCCACCGCGCGCTGCCGCCCGATTTGCCGACCAGCTGGTCGTACTTCTGGGATGCGACGCGCGACCGCACCAAGGGTTGGCTGATCTCGGTCGAGGGCAGTGACCTCTCCCAAGACGGCGACGTCACCGTCACCTTCGCGCGCGCCATGGAAACTCCGATCCGCACGCCGAAAAGCCTGCCGCAACGCGACCAGACCTTCCGGGTCGATCCGACCCCGCGCTACATTAATGTCTACAAGGGTCACCAGAAAGACGGCGTGGTCACCATCGAGCCCGGCGAGAAATTCCACATCGTCACCGGCGGCGGCTACTTGCCGCTTGAGATGCGCATGACGCACACGCAAATGCGCTTCAAACTGACGGCCGATGGCGGCGTCGAAGGCATGATCGGCGGATACGAGCCTTGGCTCGACATCTACTACATGTATGCCGGCGGCGGTTATGGCTACGAGAGCATGGTCGGGCTGAACCTGCCCGGCATCTATTACGCCATGCGCCGCTTGGCCGATGCCGAGCCCGACCCCAAAACCGGCCAGAATATGTCGATCTCGACCGCCTACCGCTTCGACGGGGTACCGGCGCTCGTTGTGAAGCCAGCGCGGACAGCCTCGAAATGATCAAAACACAGAAGCTTCTTTCCACGGTGCTGGCGCTTGCAATCGCCGGTCCTGCCGTCGCGGCCGAACCGGCGACGAGCGGCGGACAGGCGCTCATCCGCCGAGTCACGCCCAGCCAGTACACCCAGACCATCAAAGATATCTTCGGCGAAGGCATCAAGCTGGGCGGACGCTTCGAGCCTGATCTGCGCGCCAATGGCCTCCTGGCCGTGGGCACCGCCAAGGTCAGCGTCACCGCCACCGGGTTCGAGCAGTACTACACGATGGCGCGCGCCATCGCCGATCAGGTCACCGACAAAGACCACCGCTCGACCCTCATCACCTGCAAGCCCGCCCAGGCTAGATCGCCCGACGACGCCTGCACAAAACAGGTGATCTCGCAGTTCGGGCGCCTGCTCTTCCGCCGGCCTCTGACGTCAAGTGAGCTCGATGCACAAGTCATCGTTGCCCGTGACGCTGCTACGTCGTTGAAGGATTTCTATGCAGGGCTGCGCGTCGGTCTGACCAACCTTCTGATTTCGCCGATGTTCCTGTTCCGCCAGGAAAACGTCGAAGCCGATCCGGCCCATCCCGGAAAGTACCGTCTGGACGCCTACGCCAAGGCCACGCGCCTCAGCTATCTGCTGTGGGACACCGCGCCCGACGACCTGCTGCTGCGCGCCGCCGAGAGCGGCGAGCTGCACACCGACAAGGGCTTGAAGAACCAAGTCACCCGCATGCTGGGCTCGAAGCGCCTGGAACTCGGCGTGCGCGCCTACTTCACCGACATGCTGGGTTTTGACGAGTTCAAGACCCTCACCAAGGACACGGTGATCTATCCCAAGTACACCAACGTGCTCACGAGCCAGGCGCAGGAGCAAACCCTGCGCACCATCGTCGATCTGTTGGTCACCAACCGCGGCGATTACCGCGACATCTTCACGACGCGCAAAACCTTCCTGACGCCGTCGCTCGGCATCCTCTATGCCGTACCAGTGGTCGTCGACCGGCCGATCAATACGCCCGAGTTGTGGGTGCCGGTGGAATATCCTGAAGGTGATCCGCGCACCGGTATCCTGACGCACGCCAGCTTCGTTGCACTGCATTCGCACCCGGGCCGCTCCTCGCCGACCCTGCGCGGTAAGGCGCTGCGCGAAGTGTTCCTGTGCCAGAAGGTGCCGCAGCCGCCGGGCAACGTGAATTTCGAGGAGGTGCAAGACGCCAACTCGGTCCATAAGACCGTGCGCGCCCGCGTTAATGCGCACCTCGTCAATCCGGTCTGCGCCGGCTGCCACAAGATCACCGACCCTATCGGTCTTGCCCTCGAGAACTTTGACTCCGCGGGCGGCTTCCGCACCCATGAGAACGGCGAGAAGATCGACACCTCGGGTGAGCTCAGCGGCGTGAAGTTCGTAGGCTCGGGCGGCCTCGGTCAGACGATCCACGACAGCGAAGCCGTGGCGTCCTGTTTCGTCAGCCGCGTGTTCTCCTACGCCACGGGCGCGACGCCCGTGCAAAGCCAATCCGCTTTTGTGAAATATGCCGAACAGCGGTTCACCGCGAACGGCTATCGCCTGCCGGACTTCCTGCAGGAAATCGCTCTCAGTGATGCGTTCTTCCAAGTTGATGGTCCCCGCGCGCCGGCCCCGGCCGCGCAAAAAATCCAGTAAGGAGACTTCCATGCTGATCAAAAGAACCGACGTTGCCAGCCGCAGAACAGTCCTGCGCGGGTTCATGGGCGGCGCTGCCGTCACCGTCGGCTTGCCATTGCTCGATGTGTTCCTGAACAGCAACGGCAATGCCTTCGCGAGCGGCGCGGCGCTGCCCAGCTGCTTCGGCACCTGGTTCCAAGGCCTCGGCGGTGCGCCCGGTCTGTGGGAGCCCAAGGTGATCGGCGCCAACTACGAGATGAACCAGCAAATGCGGTTCCTCGCGCCCTTCAAGAAGAAGATCAACATCTACAGCGGCCTCAAGGCCCACGGCCGCGCGCCCGATCACACCATCGGTCAGGCCATCGCTTTCGCCGGCAACTACGAAGACACGATCCCCCAGACCATCGACACCATCATCGGCGATCACATCGGCACCAAGACGCGCTTCCGCTCGATCGAAGTCGCCTGCGACGGCTCGACCGACAGCGTCAGCCGCCGTGGTCCCAACATCGTCAACGCCAGCGAGCCATCGCCGATCGCGCTCTATGCGCGCATCTTCGGGCCTGAGTTCAAGGACCCCAACGCCGCCGAGTTCACGCCCGATCCGGACGTCATGGTTCGCCGCAGCGCGCTCTCGGCCGTCTCCGAGCAGCGCGAAGCCCTGCTGCGCACCCTGGGCGCCAGCGACCGCGCACGACTTGATGAATACTTCTCCTCGCTGCGCGAAACCGAAAAGCAGCTCGAGATTCAGCTGGAGAAGCCCGCGCCCATGGCCGCCTGCGCGGTTCCGGCCAAGCTCGAGAAGGAAGACACGGGCGTCATCATCGACCAGGCCCGCGAGACCCAGCGCATCTTCGCCAAGCTCATCGCCCATGCGATGGCCTGCGGCCAGACCCAGGTGTTCAATGTCAACTTCGGCGGCGGCACCTCGCGCCTGCGCACGGCCGAAAGCGCCGAAGTGTTCCACATCTACACCCACGAAGAAGCCACCGATCCGAAACTCGGTTATCAGCCGACGGTCAACTGGTTCCAGGAGCAGACCCTGCAGGCCGTGACCGACTTCGTCGCGGCGCTGGACAGCATCAAGGAAGGCGACGGCACGCTGCTCGACCGCTCCCTCATGATGTACTGCACCGACCACGGTTACGCGCGCTATCACACGTCCGACAACATCCCGATGCTGACGGCCGGCGGCGCCGGCGGGCGCATCAAGACCGGGTATCACATCCACGCGCCGGGCGATCCGATGACCCGCGTCGGCCTGACCGTCCAGCAGGCGCTGGGCGTGCCCGTCGACAAGTGGGGTCAGAACGACAACGAGACCTCGAAGACCTTCACCGAAATCCTGGCGTAGGGAGTTCGCCATGAAGGCCCGGACTTGGCTTGCGGCCCTAGCATTGCTCGTGCCCGGTGCGGGCTTCGCCGCCGATAAGGCGGGCGACATCCCGTTCATCACGCCCGTCGGCGTCACGGTGTTTGCGCTCGGCGATGTGCGCGGCCAGGACGGCGTCCTGCGCGTCGTCAACAACCGCAAGGTTACCGAAATCTATGCCGACCATCGCGGCAGGACGCTGTACACTTATGCCAAGGACACACCGGGCGTCTCCACGTGCACCGCTGAGTGCGCTGCGCGCTGGCCGGCGCTCGCGCCACTCCCCGGCGCTAAGGCCGGTGGCGCCTGGACGTTGATTAAGCGCGAAGACGGCAAGCAGCAATGGACCTTCAACGGCAAGCCGGTCTACACCCGCGCCGCCGATACCCAGCGCGGCGAGGAGCACAAAGGTGCCGAGGTCGAGAACGGCGCCTGGCAGGTGATCAAGCCGCACCTGTCCGAAGGCGGCGATTATCCGTTCGGCATCAACACGCGCGATGTCCCTGACGCCGGCGGCGAAGTGCTGGTCGATGCCGAAGGCATGACGCTCTACGCGTTTTCAGGCGATCTAAAGCAGGAGAAGCTCTCCTGCCAGGCAGCGCCCTGTGCCAGCCCGTGGATCATTCTCACCGCGCCGGCCGTCGCCAATGCTTTCGGCGACTTCTCGGTCGCGGTCCGCCCCGATGGCACCCGTCAGTGGGCGCACAGAGGCCGCCCGCTTTATCGCTACTCCGGCGATGTGCTGCCGGAGGACGTCAACGGCAACGCCATCGACAATCGCTGGCAGGCCGCGCTGGTCGCGCGCTATCCGATGCCGGCGGAAGTGACCATCCGTGCGACACCCGCCAACGGCAAGGGCTTCGCCACCGCCAAGGGCATGATGCTGTACCGCTATAGCTTCTTTCAGCGCGTGCAGAGCACTGACGAAGCGCGCTCTGGCCCATACCTCACGGCCGTCGCGCAGGAGTTGGGGACACGCGCCTGCACGGGCGAGTGCCTCAAGGTCTGGCGTCCGCTGGTCGCAAGCAAGGGCGCCCAGCCCTCATGGCACTGGACGCTGCTCGACCGCGAAGACGGGACCAAGCAATGGGCCTACCGCGGCCATCCGCTCTACACCTTCGCCGAGGACAAGAATCCGGGTGATCTCAATGGTCTCAATGTGTGGGACACCGGCATCACGGACAAGGACCTGGGCGTCCAAGGCGTCATGACCAAGATCAACGCCGACAACCAGTTGCCGTCTTCGTTCTATTGGACAACCGCTTATCCGTAATTGGTTAGTGGAGGAGCGCTTCGCGCACGCCTTCCAGGGCGGCGGTCGATTCGTGCGTCTTGGAGACGACCGAGCCATTGAGTTCCGGCGGAACGTCAAATGCCATCATATAAAGGACTTTGACGCCGCGGCGATGGGCCACGGCACCCAAGGTCGTACCGCTGTGGCCATGCGGCAGGTTGAGATCGATCAGGACGAGTTTGAAGACGTGTTCTTCGCCTAAGGTGCGCAACGCCTGATTTCGGTCGGCCGCCGATTCAACTTCATAGCCCGCAGCGATGAGCATTTTGGCCGTGGTGTAGCGCCAGGCCGGATCGTCTTCGTCAACAAGGATTCGGTGCTTGGTAATGAGGCGGTCTACGGGCGAACGCCGAGATGCTGCTCAAGCAGGCGGATAAGCTTGCCTAGACTTTTGAAGCTGACACGCGCCGCGGCATCGGGCACCGCGCACCAGACGCATTCGCGCAGCTCTTTCTCCGGCCATGTGGGTTTTTGCTCGGTGGTTTCCATAGCGAAGAGCACGACCTTGCAATGCAGGACTTCGCCCGATTTGCGCCGCTTGCGGTACCTGAACGATCCGATTGGTTCGACGCCGACTTTTCCCAAAACACCGGCCTCCTCGAAGGCCTCACGTACGGCGCCTTCTTGCGGCGAACGACTCTTCGACGGCCAGCCCTTGGGCACGAGCCAGCGCCGGGTGTTGCGCGTGGTGATAAGGAGGACTTCCAGCCCCTGGGGGCCCTTGCGCCAAGGCAAGATGCCATACTGAATGCGCGTAGCGCTATCCGCAGATCCGGCCAATTCGCAATCCGCTCAATGACTTAGGGTGAAGGATATACCCGCAGATGACAATGACATAAAAGCATCACGCATATGTAATAAAATGGTCAACGAACCGCCTCATTACCGCATGTAGCGCAATGTGGAAACCAAGAGGGACAGATTTAGATGACTCTTACAACGCAGCAGACATGGACATTCGCTCTGGTCGCGGCCGCCTTCTTTAGCCAAGCGCCCGCCGCCGGAGCCGCCGAAGCCACGGCCGGTCTAAAAGACTACAGCAAGGCCGCCGGCGTCGAGGGCAGCCTCAAGTCGATCGGTTCCGATACGCTCAATAACGTCATGGCGCTGTGGGCCGAAGGCTTCAGCAAGCTCTACCCCACCCTCAAGATCGAGATCGAAGGCAAGGGCTCGGGCACGGCGCCGCCGGCCCTGATCGCGGGCACCGCACAGTTCGGACCGATGTCGCGGCCCATGAAGGGTGCCGAGATTGACGACTTTGAATCGAAGTACGGCTACAAGCCGACGGCGGTACGCGTCGCGGTCGATACCCTCGCCGTCTTCGTCAACAAGGACAACCCGATCAAGTGCCTATCGCTCGCGCAGGTCGATGCAATCTTCTCCAAGACACGCAAGCATGGCGCCAAAGCCGACATCAAGACCTGGGGCGACCTTGGCCTCACCGGTGAGTGGGCGGGCAAGCCGATCTCGCTCTACGGCCGCAATTCGGCCTCCGGCACCTACGGCTACTTCAAGGAAGTCGTGCTGTCGGACGGCGACTATAAGAACAGCGTGAAGGAGCAGCCGGGCTCTTCGGCCGTGGTCCAGGGACTGGCCTCGGACAAATACGCCATCGGCTACTCGGGCGTCGGCTACAAGACCGCCGACGTGCGCGTCGTGCCGCTCTCCTCAAAGGACGGCGGCACGTGCTTCGACGCGACGGCAGACACGGCTTATGCGGGCGACTACCCAGTCACGCGCTTCCTATACGTCTACATCAATAAAAAGCCCGACGGCGCGCTTGAGCCTCTGCGCGGCGAATTCATCAAGTTCATGCTGTCCAAACAAGGCCAGCAATCGGTGATCAAGGAAGGCTTCTACGCGATACCCGGTTTGATCGCCGACCAGGATCTCAAGGTCCTGCAACTCCAATAGCCCGACCCACCATCGCGATCGGAAAAACAAAAATGAAAAAAGCTTTGTACGCAGCGTCGATGCTTTCGATTGTTCTTACAGGTCAGCCCGCGCGCGCGGCCAACACCGTCGCAGACCTCGCGCGGCAGGTCGAGGAGCTGAAGGACAAGCTTCAGGCGCTCCAGAAACAACTGGAGTCCCTGGCCGCGACGCAAGGCAAGACCGATGCGGCGCTCGCCGCCGAGGCCGAAGACCGCGACACGCGGGAACGCGCCGCGCGCCAAGCCAATCTGGAACAAGGTGGGCGCAACGTCATCGAAGGCGGCAAGGTGGTGATGATCCCGCCGGCCAACCCCAAGATCACCGAGTCCGGCACGCACCGCCTCGCCATGAGCAGCCCCGACGGCAATTGGACCATGGCGCCGACCGGCCGCATCCACTTCGACGTCGGCGGCTTCATCAATCAGAAGGCGGAAGCCGCGACGGGACCGGGCACGCCGGGCAGCAAGCTCTCGAGCGGCGTCAATGCGCGCCGCGCGCGCCTCGGCATCACCGGCAAGGCCATGGGCGATTTCACCTATACGCTGATCCTCGATGCCGGCGGCGGCGGCGGCGACGCCACCGCGCATATCAACGAAGCCCGCTTCGGCTATGCCGGCATCAAGGACACGATCTTCGAGATCGGCTACGGCTCGCAGTATTTCACGCTCGACGAAGCCACCAGCTCCAACGACATCATGTTCCTCGAACGCAGCACGCCGGCGACGCTGGCGTCCAACTTCAACTCGGGCGATCCGCGCGGCGCAGCCGGCGTGCGTACCTGGGGACCGAATTGGTGGTTTGGCGCCTACCTCACAAGCTCGGCCCCGAACGTCGCTCACAGCCTGACCAAACGCGGCTTCGGCGCTTACGAGCGCTTCACCTACAACGTGGTGCAAAGCGACCTTGCAACCGTGCATCTCGGCGTCGCCGGCGCGCAAGTGTTCCAGATCCCCAACACCGGGCCGAATACGGCCGCGAGTTTCACTATGGCCGACCGGCCTGAAAACCGCATCGACGGCACGCAGATTCTGTCCACCGGCGCGCTGGGCACGATCGCCAACCCGGTCACGGGTGTCGCGGTCTACAATGCCGAGACGGCCGCGACCTACGACAACTTCTATTATCACGGCGAATACTTCCGCTATGTGGTGCAGCGCATGGGAAAGCCCTCGGCGCAGTTTGACGGCGTCTATGGCCAGGTCAGCTACACCATCGGCGGGCGGCGCGTGTACACGCCGGCGACGGGCTCATACTCGGGCGTCAATCCCGTCGAACCCTTCTCGCCCAAGACCGGCGGCTGGGGCGCCTTCGAGTTCGCCGCGCGGCTCAGTTACGCCGATCTTGTCGACCATTACACCTCCGCGCTTCCGGCAGCGGCGCAGCCCTTCATGGTCAACGGCGGGCGTCAGACCAACCTGACACTCGGGCTCAACTGGTTCTGGAATTCGAACATGCTGGTGAAGCTGAACTACATTCACACCGCGTACGAGAAGGCCAATCCGGTGACCGCGCCCGGCGGAACGCCGACCGGCGCAGGTCTACAGCTCGACGCCGTGGTCGCGCGCTTCCAGGCGATGTTCTGATGCGTGAATGATGGGAGACGCGGCTGGCGACCCCGGCAGGAGTCGAACCTGCGACATCTCGCTTAGAAGGCGAGTGCTCTATCCAGCTGAGCTACGGGGTCTTCCCGCGAGGTGGATGTTTTATCTTATACGTCTGAACGCGAAGTTATCGGCGTAGGACTTGGGAACGATCGTGCGCTCCTTCGGCTCCTCGATTTCGAATTCGAGGCCGCTGCGCGAAGCGTAGGCCACCGCTTCGTCCTTGGTGTCGAACCAAAGCTTGAGTTGGCGGTTGGTGTCGTGGGAACCGGGCCAGCCCATGAGCGGATCGGCTTCCTGCGGATCCGCCGGAGCGTACTCCAGCAGCCAGCGGGTAGTGTTGGCGCGGCCCGATTGCATGGCCGTCTTGGTCGGTTTTGAGATCCTGGCCGTCATGTTCCCTCGTCCTCGCCTCAATCTAAAAGCTTAATGACCGATATTACCGGCGAAGGATTGGTCGGAGCGAGAGGATTCGAACCTCCGACATCCAGCTCCCAAAGCTGGCGCTCTACCAGGCTGAGCTACGCTCCGACGGCCCTAGACGCCCCGGTTTTCTAAGGGTTCCGGGGCAGAGCCGCAACCGCGCAATAAGCCGAATGGCGGAACAGGCCCCCCCCCCTTGGCCGCCCGGCAGAGTTCCGCACAGGAGTTCATGGGCTTCCTTATGGGGCAGACTTGGGGATAAAGCGGCCGCCGGGGACCAGCGTTCTTCGAAGGGCTGATCGTCCGAGGTTTAGATGACCGAGAGTTCCGGGCGGATCGCCCGCACCTGCTCTGCAACACCCCAGCCGGTCAGCTGCCCGGCCATCTGGAGATCGGCAATCGGTCGTTCAGATCTTCGCAAACTCGAACGTGCGTTGCTGGCGCGCCGCCGCGTCGCTCATCTCGCGCTAGCGTGTGACGTCTTGGAAAACATACACGGCGCCGACCACGTTCCCCGCCGCATCGCGCAGGGGGTCGATGTCGACACGCGCGATCCAGCGCCGGCCATCAGGATTGTATACGACCGCTTCGGCGGCGCGTGTGCCTTCGCCATACAGAACGGCGTGCGCCACTGGGGATTGATCGAGCGGAATCAGCGGATGGGTATGACTAATCGGACCAGGCCTTGAAACGTGAGCGAGACAGCGATGAGGAACGGATGCGATCCGTCAAAAGTTCATCTGCGCCGCGATGAAATGTTGCTCCTGTCTCGGCGTCGAAGGCCCCTCCCAAGAGGAAACCCACGATGGGGCCCGCCACAATAAGTCTGTAACAACCTCTGCCTGCATCGTTACAATTGTTAGCCATGGCTCCACGGCGCCTAGTGTATGCTTCTAGCGGGCGTCGGGCAGGGAAAACAACGAGAAGGCGCCGACTTCAGGGGAGGTTCAGGTGACGGGGCTTAGGGGCAACGGCAGGACAATTCCGTGAGCGCGGCGGCCTCCGAAACGCCGCACGCACCGGGCGAAGGCGCGCCCCGCCAAGTGCTCTCGCTGTACGATTGCGTCGCTATCATCGTCGGCCTGGTCATCGGCACGGGCATCTTCGGCTTTCCCAGCATCGTCGCCGGCGTGCTCGGCCAAACTGATGCCATTCTCATGGTGTGGCTGGCCGGCGGCGTCGTCTCGATCATTGGCGCGCTGTGTTACGCCGAACTGGCAACTGCGTATCCGTCCGCGGGCGGCGAGTACTATTTTCTCACGCGCGCTTACGGGCCCAACATCGGCTTCATGTTCGCCTGGGCGCGCCTGACTGTCATTCAAAGCGGCTCGATTGCGCTCTTTGCCTATATCTTCGGCGACTACGCGACCCAGCTCGTTCCGCTCGGCGCCTACAGCGCGGCGATCTATGCGGCGCTGACGGTCATTGTTCTTACGGCGCTCAATCTCGCCGGCGTGCGCCAGACAAAGAATTTCCAGAACGTTCTGTTTGCCGCGACGATGCTCGGCCTCGGCGTGCTGATTCTCGCAGGCGTGCTCGGCGCGCCCAGCGAAGCCATCGTCCCAGCACAAGAGCCGCAGGCCATCGGCATGGCCAGTATCGGGACCGCGATGCTGCTCGTGCTCTTGACGTTCGGCGGCTGGAACGAAGCGGCTTACATCTCGGCGGAAGTGAAAAATCCCAGCCGCAACATGGTACGCGCGCTCCTGATCGCCATCGGCATCATTACCATCGTCTACATGGCGGTGAATTTCGCATATCTCGCGGTGCTCGGACCATCGGGGATGGCGTCGTCGAAGGCCATCGCCGCCGACGTCATGCGCGCGGCCTTCGGCGACACCGGCGCCCTGATCATGACCTTCATTGTTCTGCTGCTGATCCTCGACAACACCAACATCACACTGTTCACCGGCGCGCGCAGCGCCTATGCGCTGGGACGTGACTTCCACATGTTCCGCTTCCTCGCGAAGTGGGACGCACCCCGCGGCGTTCCGACCAGCGGCGTCCTCTTCCAGAGCGCCGTTGCCCTTGCGATCGTGTTCTTCGCCGCCTTCGGACGCCAGGGCGTGCAAACCGTCGTCGATTACTTGCAGCCGGTCTTCTGGGTGTTTTTCCTGCTCACCGGGCTTTCGCTGTTTGTCCTGCGCCGGAAAGACCCATCCACGGCGCGACCGTTCCGCGTGCCGCTGTATCCGGTTGTGCCCGTGCTGTTCTGTCTCACGTGCTCCTACATGCTGTATTCGAGCGTGACCTTCACCGGCTCCGGCGCACTTGCCGGATTGGGTGTGCTCGCGCTTGGCCTGCCGTTCCTGTTCTTTGCCCGCCGCCGTTCTGCCACCGGGGCGGCGCAGCCTTCCACCACGAGCGTTCCCTAAAAAGGAGAAAAACCATGACATTCCACAAAAGCATCGGCGCGCTTGCGTGTGCGGCACTGCTGGTCGCCTTCAGCGCCAGCGCCCAGAACAAGTTCCCCGGCGAAGGCGGCGTCAATCTCGACGTGCCTTACGTGCCGACCCCGCAGAACGTGGTCAACCGCATGCTCGAAATGGCGCAGGCCAGCGCCAACGACATCCACTATGACCTGGGCTCGGGCGATGGTCGCATCGTCGTCACCGCCGCGCGCGACTTCAAAGTGAAGAAGGGCGTCGGCATCGAGATTGATCCCGTGCGCATCAAGGAAGCCAACGCCAATGCGAAGAGCGCCGGCGTCACCGACCGCGTCACCTTCATGCAGACCGACTTGTTCGCCTTCGACTTCACCGAGGCGAACGTGCTGACGCTCTACCTCCTCCCCGACGTGAACCTCAAACTGCGTCCAACCATCCTTGACCGCATGAAGCCCGGCACACGCGTCGTCAGCCACGCCTTCACCATGGGCGACTGGCGCCCGGACAATCAGGACACCGTCGACGGCGAGACGCTGTACTTCTGGGTCGTGCCCTCGAAGGTCGGCGGCAATTGGGAATGGAAGGTCGGCAACGACACCTATCTCGCCAACTTCACGCAGATGTACCAGGTGGTCACCGGCACGGTGACGGGCCCCAGCGGCCAGACGATGATCTCCAACAGTGTCCTGCGCGGCGAGAACTTCCGCTTCGATGCGCAAGTCACCCAAGGCGGCGCGCCCGTGACCATGCACTTCGTCGGCAAGGTCGCCGGCGGCCAGATCGGCGGCGCGGTGGATTTCGGCGGCAAGGATATGACCCGCGTCACCGCCACCAAGAAATAGCTTCAGCCCAAGTTCATCAAACCCGCGCGGGGGCCTACCCTCGCGCGGGTTTTTCTTTGCGCGCGGCTACTCTACACTCCGCGCTCACCAAACAAGGGAGTGTAGCGATGTCGCGCGAAACGCTGGGACTGAGCGAGAACCTGCTGACCTATGTGCGCAAGGTGGGCATGCGTGAAGACGCGGATCTCGCGCGCTTGCGCGAAGAGACCGCCCACCACCCCATGGCGCGTATGCAGATCTCGCCCGAGCAGGGCCAGTTCATGGCGCTGCTGGTGGAGTTGTTCGGCGCGGCCAAGACGTTTGAGGTCGGCACCTTCACCGGCTACAGCGCCATGGTCGTCGCCAAGGCCATCGGGCCGAACGGCCGCGTGATCGCGCTCGACGTCAGCGAGGAATTCACTTCCGTCGCGCGCCGCCACTGGGCCAAGGCCGGCGTCGCGGACCGCATCGACCTGCGCTTAGCCCCGGCCGCTCAAAGCCTGGAAGGAATGCTGAAGGCGGGCGAAGCCGACAGCTACGACTTCTGCTTCATCGACGCCGACAAGACCGGCTACGACACCTACTACGAGTATGCGCTCAAGCTGCTGCGGCCGGGTGGATTGATCGCCATCGATAACGTGCTGTGGAGCGGGAAGGTCGCCGATCCGGCGGACACCTCGGAGGATACCGTTGCCCTGCGTGCGCTCAACACAAAAATCTCAAAAGATGAGCGCGTTACGCACAGTCTGGTGCCCATCGGCGATGGGCTCACGCTGGCGATGAAGCGCTAAGGCGCGTTGCCCAAGGCGGCATGGAGCACCACGTCGCCGTTCTTGATGCCGAGGCGCTTGGCGGTCCCAGCCGGCACTTCCAGCACGGCGCGCACCAAATCATTTGGTCCGACCGGCGCTTCGGAATGCGGCGTCGTGTTCTCGGCGATGTCGGCGATGGTCCCGTTCGCGCGGATGAAAATCATGTCCAGCGGAATGAAAGTGTTGCGCATCCAGAAACGCTCGATCTGCGTACGCTCGAAAACGAACAGCATTCCTTTATCCGCATCAAGGTGATCGCGGTGCATGAGGCCGATGTCGCGCTCCGGCTGGGTATCGGCGAGTTCGACGGTGAACGCGTGGGTGTTGCCGCCGCTTTGAATCGACAAAGGCGACGTGGGCAGCGATTGCGCTTTGGCCGGGTTGAATGGCTCGAAGGGCCTAATGCCCTGCGCCTCCGATCCGCACGATGCAGTGACCAGCCCCATAAGCAGGGCGCAAACAACCATCAAGCGCCGTGATAGGCCGAGCATATTCATTCTACGCGCTTGGGGGTCCAGCGGTGGGCCGTGACCGGCTTGCCGGTGGCGTTGCGCATCACTTTGGGGCGCAGCACCTTGCCCGCCGCTGGCGCATCGCTGGCGACCATCGGCGTCTGCTTTCGCGTCAGGCCTTGCGTGCCGTAAAAATCCACCATGGCTTCGAAGACGATCTCCGATCCCGGCTCCACGGAGAAGGCGTCGGCGTAGGGCGGATGACGCTTGATCAATTTCGTCAGGTGATCGGTCGAGTGCGCGCCGAATTGTCGCCAGATGCTGTCGAGGATGTGGCGCGGCAACTCGTCAACGGGCTTTAACTCTACCGCCGGCCGGCCGCGCGCAAAGGCGCGGAAGATCGTGGGCTCAATGGGGCCGTCTTCGGTAGCAATGAAGGTCGCGGGCATCAGCTTGGCGCCGCTCTGCAGCACGCCGAAATAGCCCTGCGCGAGGAACATCAGGCGGTGGAGTTTCTGGGGCTGAAGATATTCGCCGTCGTCCTGCGCGCGATCGAGGAACCAGCACGCCACCTCGAAGCAGGATTCAACAGCCGTCGGGCCCATGGCAGCAGATGATCTCAGAAGATGAACTTAGCGGAGCATACCGATATCGGTGCTGGTTTCGGCAGCACGCATGAGCGCCTGATTGAATTCATAGATGGCGATGTTGCGCTCCGCTTCGACGCCGCCGCGCACCGGAGTCCGTGCCGAATGGGCGGCCTGGGCCTGCATGATGGTGGTGCCCACCTCGCGCGAGACCAGGACGCCGCCAAAACTGACGACATTATCGAGAAACGGACCCGCCGGGCGCCTGCGGCGGCGCGGGGTCGTGTCGAATTCCTCGAAGTCATCATAGCCCCGGGCTTGGTCATGAGCCGGCGGAGCATAGGATCCCGATATCGGATCGACAAACTCACTGAGCGACGCAACGGCATTACGCGGCTGCGATATCCGCACAGCCGGTCCTACTATCCCCGCATTGGCAACCTGAGCGGTGCTCATGGTCGTCGGGTCCTTGCGCGCAAAAGTTTATTGTTCGTTACGCTATTTATATGGCCTGCGTGCCCGCCAAGTCAAACGGAAGGACCCCCTTTCGGGTTCCAAAAAAACACAAAAATCTTTGAAATATCAAAATATTAAGGACTCATTAACCAGTGTGGCGGCGCTAACCCTGCAGCGCCAAGGCCAGCAAAGACCAAAGGTAAAGGGTAAGAAATAAGCCAAGCAGGGCAGATGTTTCCTTGATGAAGCCGGTGGCGCTCATGGAGTGGTCCCTTTCATTTCACGCGTTTAGTTCGTCTTTTGTTCTTGTGGGGTTATAAGAACAAATAAAGAACAACCTGTCAAGCGCCTCTCCAAGGGGGTCTTGCGGGCGGGCCCGGGAACGCATAACCCAAGGTCCATGAATGGAAATTCGAATCCGCATACGGGCGCGCACCGTTTCTCCGTTGCGCCGATGATGGACTGCACGGACCGGCATTGCCGGTATCTGATGCGTCTGATCACGCGCCGCGCCCTGCTCTACACCGAGATGGTGACGTCGGCGGCCATCGTGCGCGGCGCCGACCCCAAACGCTTCCTGGCCTTAGACCAGAGTGAACACCCGGTCGCACTGCAGCTGGGGGGCAGCGACCCGGCGCAACTCGCCACCGCCGCCCGCATGGCGGAGGACTTCGGCTACGACGAGGTCAACCTGAACGTGGGCTGCCCCAGCGACCGCGTCACGTCTGGGCGCTTCGGCGCCTGCCTGATGGCCGAGCCCCAGTTGGTCGCCGACTGTGTACGCGCTATGCAGGATGCCGTGTCGGTGCCGGTGACGGTCAAGACGCGCATCGGCATCGACGACATGGACAGCGAGCAGCACCTCGACGACTTCGTCGGCACGGTCGCGGACGCAGGCTGCGCTCTGTTCATCATCCATGCCCGCAAAGCCTGGCTGCAGGGGCTTTCTCCGAAGGAGAACCGCGAGATCCCACCGCTGCACTACGACCGCGTCCACCGTCTGAAACGCAGGTTCCCCGCGCTGGGTATCGTGCTGAACGGCGGCCTCAAGACGTTGCCCGCGGCGCTGGCCGCTTTGACCGATGCCGATGGCACCCAGCTCGACGGCGCCATGCTCGGCCGCGCGCCCTATGACTCGCCCTACATGCTGGCGGACGTCGACCGCACCTTCTTCGGCGACCTCGCCGTGCCCCTGCCCCGCGCGGCCGTCGTGGACGCCTATCTCGACTATGCGATGCCGCTGATCGCCGCCGGGGCCCGGCGGCATCTCGTGCTGCGCCACCTGGTCGGGCTGTTCCACGGCTGCGCCGGCGCACGCGCCTGGCGCCAGGCGGTGACGCGCATCGGCCAGGAGGGCGGCGATCCGCGATCCCTGGAAACAGTCGCGCAAAGGCTGGGTGAAAGCCGCGTCCTCGCGGCCTAGATCCAAGCCATCCCATTGTAAAATAGGAATAATGTGCATTCCGCCGCGCACGGTCCCCTGCGCCGCGCGATCACGCACCAATTAATGCGCCGGCGATGCCCGTGTCGGCGTAAAATGCCAGGAACTTCAACCCCTTGCCGCGCCGGCCTCTTTCATGCGAGTGACAACATATCCGGAAGTCGCCACAGGCGCTTCCGCCGGGGGGCATGCGGGCGGCAAAGCAGCGCCTGGCACGTGGGACAACGATGGTCGCGGAGCTGGCTTAGGCATGGGAACGGCATCGACCGCGCGCTACGCGATCTACTATGCGCCTGAGCCGGGCGGTCCACTGGACACGTTCGGGCAGACCTGGTTCGACCCCAAGGCTGCCGCCAAGCTGCTGGCCGGCATCGGCCTCGACGCCCAACGTATCGCTGCCCTGAGTGAAGGCGCGCGGCGTTACGGCTTCCACGGAACGCTTAAGCCGCCGTTCCAGATCAATCCGGTCACCACCCAGGCGAGCCTGCTCGACGCCGCGCGCGTGTTTGCGCGCAGCCTGTCGCCGATCGAGATCCCGCCGCTGGAACTAGCCATCATCGGCAAGTTTATTGCGCTGACGCCGGTCACACAGTCGGCCGCGCTTGAGAAGCTGGCGGCGGCATGCGTGCGCGCCTTTGAAGCCTACCGCGAACCGCTGACCGATACGCAGATCGAAAACTACAAACAGAACCGTCTGACCGTGCACCAGGAGCAGATGCTTGAGCACTGGGGCTACCCTTATGTGATGGAAGAGTTCCGCTTCCACATGTCGGTGACCGACCGCATCGACGATGCCAGCGAGCGCGAAGCCGTCATGACGGCGATGGAGAAGTTGGCGGCTCCCGTGATCGGCAAGCCGGTCGTGGTGCGCGACCTCGTCGTCTTTGCCCAGCCCGCGGTCGACCAGCCCATGGCGCCGGTCGAGCGTATCCCCTTCGGCCGCAGCAAATAGCCGCCTGCCGCCTTATACTGCGGCAATGGTTGCTCTCTTTCAGAACCTCAAGACTGCGCTGGCCCGCGCCGCGTCGCGGGCGGTCCGGTTTGCCCGCCGTTTCGTCGGCGCCGGTGGCGTCGAGGAATTGCCGGCGCGCGTCTATTGGGACGACAGTGTCGCGCTCACGCTGAGCAACCTCGTGCGGGAGACCGAAACGCGCGCCAGCGGCCGCGTGCAGGTGATCTCGCTTGCCGATTTTCGCGAGGCCATCGGCGAATTCTGGGAGAAGTATCAAAGCCGCATCTTGCTGATTGCCGAGTCGACAGTTTCGCGCATGATCGGCAAGGGCAATACTTACATCCCGCAGGGCGAGGATGCCTGGCTGCTGCTGTTCATGGGGCTGTCCGAGGACAAGGCCCAGGACCGCGCCGACGCCATCGCCGCGAGTATCGGCGAGAAGCTGGTCGGCGCGCAGTTCACGGCCCATGAGTTGCCTATGCCGGAGGCCTCGCGCCTGGACCTGACCGACGCGCTCAACGCCGACGGCAGCCTCAACCTTGAATCGGTCAAACAAGCCATCAGCCGCGCGCGCCAAAGGCAGATCAAAACCGAGGTCGCCAATAAGATCACCCCCCGCCCAGCAACGGTTGCCGCACCGCCGGCCCGATCCGAAGCCGAAAAGGCGAAGACCTTCTTTCAGCCGGCCTGGTGCGCCGAAACCCAGAGCGTCGATCTCTTCTGTTTCCGCGCGCTGACCGATCTGGGCGCGCCGCTGTATGCCGACGGCACACCGACCGCCAACGACGCCACCATCCTCGACCTATCCAGAATCGCAGCCGCGCACTTCACTTCGATGGTCGCGGACAAGCTGCAAGCCAAGATGGCGCTGCCCATCCCCTATGCGACCTTACTCGGCCCCGCAGCCGGCGAACTGGTGCGCATGATCGCCGCCCTGCCCCAGCGCGAGCGGCTCTTACGCCTCAGGATCGAAATCGTGCAAATTCCGCTCAGCATTACCGCCGACAAGCTGGTGGCGATCCGCGAACTGTTCCGCCCCTATGTGCGCGAGGTCGCCTTCATGGTCGACATGTTCGCCCCCAGCGAGCAGGTGTTGGCGCTCGATCACATCATGCTGGGCGCCGACGCGCGCGAGGCGGCCGGGATCAGCGACGAGGCTATATTCCAGGATCTTCTTGTCTTCCGTCAGCGGGCCGGCCGGCGCGGCGTCTATGTCATGGGCCTACAGCAGCGCGGGCACCTCAAGCGCGCCATCAACGCCGGCATCGGCGAGGTCGGCGGCCCGGCCTTGACGGAGAATGTTAAACGCCTACCTCAAAGGACAAGCGTGATTCAGCGCGAGGAGTTGTTGGCGCCCTAATTTTGCCAAAGGTTTGGTGTTAAGTGGATTCAAACAACTTCTAATTTTCCCGGGGACGACTGGGCGGCGGAGAACAAACCGCAGCCAAATCGGTTATTCGTGTGAGGAGAATGTCATGAAGAAAAACCCAGCATTTTGTGCGATTCTAGGGGGCCTTTTGGCCCTGGGACCCGTGTCGGCAGCCGACGTCATTAAGTCGGATGCGACCAGCAAACCCATACAGTTCAGCGACCTAGGCGGCGTGCGGTCATGGAAGGCCGGCGGCCCCGACGTTGTCTTTGTTAAAAGCAGGAGCGATCAATGGTATCGGGCCGAGCTCGGTCAAAACTGCATGACGCTCGACACCAAGAAGGGCATCAACTTCTTGACCGAGACCATCCCGGAGACCGCCAGTAAGGTCAGTAAAGTCGTGGTCGACCGCGGCATTTGCGAAGTCACGTCACTGACGAAGGTCGATGCACCCACTCCCGCCAAAAACTGAGGACCACCTATGAAACCCATCCTCGTTCTCTGCGCCGTTGCTGGTCTCTGGGCCGTCCCAGCGGGAGCCGCCTCGATCCCCTTCGCTGCGAGCAATGGCATCGACGACTGGCACCCCGACGGCGACGAAGCACCCTTCATCCGCAGCCGGCAACAGTGGTACCGCGCCGAACTGTTCAGCACATGCTTTGGCCTGCGCTCGACCAATACCATCGGCTTCGATACCGAGGCCGATGGCTCGCTCACGCAGCACAGCGCGATTGTCGTGGAGGGCAAGCGCTGCCCGCTAACCAGCCTTGAAAAGATGGATGCGCCGCCGCCGAACATGCAGCCGCGCGCGAAAAAGAAGTAACTACGTTCTCAAGAATCCAGCAATGGCGTCGGCGGCACGGACCGCCGCCGGCGTCGGCTGGATGTCGAAGGTTTCCTTGAAGGCTTTTTCCTGCACCGGCCGATAAGCCGTGTGATCGGCGCGCGCGCTTTTCAGCGCCGCTCCCAGGTCGGCCATATCGTTCACCACTTTGCCGAAGTGCCAGAAGGCATAGTTGGGATCGTTTTCCCACTTGGCGCCATGCGCGTTCAGGAAGACGCACGGACGCGGTTCGATCAGGAACTCATAGATCTGACTGCTGACATCGCCGAGATAGATGTCGGCGGCGAGTGTGTACGTCATATCGAGACTGGCGGAGCTCCCGGTGTCGATGATGATGTTCGGGTATGATTTGTACTTTTCCGCGAGATCGTGCCGCCACTTCATTGCAAAACCCTCGACCGTCAGGTGGAGGCGGCGCTTGAACAGCATCACATGCGGCGCGAAGATCAGGTTGAAGTCGGAGTTGCCCGCAAAATAATCGAGCACAGGCATCCCCATGTCGTACCAGGACGACAGCCGCGGCTCCGGGTGCGGGTTGTAAACCACGATCGGCTTGTCGTTGCCGAAGAATTTCCGCGCGCGCCCGGCGCGCAGGTCTATGCTCTCGAACTTCGCATAGCCGATCACCGCGATCTGCTCGGGCTTTAGGTAGCCGAGCTGCAAAAAGCGGTCGCGCTGTTTCGCCCCCGGCAAAAGCACAAGGTCGTTGCCGCCGAAGGACTTGGTGAAACCAATGGCGCGGTCGCCGGGGCCGTGATCGATGCGCAGTATTTTCAGGTGTTCGAGACCCTGGAGCTTGCGCAGAAACAGGCTGGTGCCCTCGGTGACGATCAGCGCGTCAAGGCGCGCGAACGCGGCGCGATTGCTGTAAAGCTGATCGAGGCGGCTGAAAGGCAGCACGGTGTCAAGAAGACTTGCAAGCGGCCTGTGCCAGCCGGGCACGCTGAGCTTCACGAAGCGGCAGCGTTCGTCCACCGGCCCGCAGACCGCACGCACGGTCTCTAACAGCGCATCGGAAGTCGCGAGCACCATGACATCGAGTTCTAGATGGCGTGCGAGAAGTTCAGGGATCACCACGGCGCTGTGGCGTACCTGGTGTCCGGCCTCGTGATTGTAGAGAAACCCGACCTTCAGCCGGCGCGCCGTCATGACTTGCGCGCGGCGAGCACCGCTTCGGCGATGGGAATGTGATCGGGGCGGTCCACGTCCATGGCGGCAACACCGTCGTCCAAGACCACCGCATCTACCGTCAGCCCCATCGAGCGGGACGCGGCGCGCATCGCGGCGCTGAGATCGAGCCCGCCGAGCACGGCGCGGATCAGCGTACCGACGCCGAAGTGGAGAATAAGCTGCCAGGGTTTCTTGCGCCGCCCTTCCACTTCGCTCCAGGCGCGCGCAGCCTTGGGCCCCGCGCCCGGCGTCAGCGCAAATAGATTGCAGCCGCTGTATCCTTGGCCCCCGAGGCGGATATAGGTGCGCTTGGCATTGGGGAAAGCGGCGCGGATGTCGCGCTCACGCGCAAGACCCACGGCGGCGTCGACGCCGGCCCGCGCCATGACCTGCGCACAAAACTGATCGAGCGTGGCGGCCGACAGCAGCGGATTGTCGGCGGTGGTCACGAGAACGGCGCCGGTGAAGCGCATGTCCTCCATGGTCTTGAGCACGCTGGTGGCCGGACTGCCCGCGCCTTCCCTAAACGTGATACCGCTGGCGGCTTTCACATAAGCCTGCACTTCGGCATTGGACTCGATCTCATTGATGCGGTTGGCGACGATGACGATGTCGCCGACATGCTTCGCGGCCCGCAGCGTATCGAGTACATAGAGCATCATGGGCCGCCCGCGCAGCAGCAACAGGGCCTTGCGCTTGCCGGGCGACTGCGCGGCGAGCACGTCGCCGGCACGGTCACCGGCCAGCAGGATGGCTGTATAGGACATGCAGCTTTTCTAGCGGGAGCGCCGCTTTAAAGCAATCAAACGCAGGGTTAGAAAGCCCCGTGAACGCCCAGGACCTTGCCGACATCCTCGCCCATGATGATGGCGTAACGGATGTCGAATTCCTTTTTGAGGGTCGCCATGGCCTCGTTGCGGATCTCGGGCCAGAGCGCTTGGGGAATGGCAAGCACGCCGTCGTCGTCGGCATAGATGTAATCGCCGTTGTTGATGGTCACATCGCCGATCCTGATGGGACGGTTCATGGCGTGCACCGTGCCCTCGTATTTGATGTCGTCGCAGGAGATGCCCTGGGCGAATACGGAAAACTCAAGTCCGTTCAGCTCGGCGGAATCGCGGGTAAAGCTATCGACAACCGCGCCCACGGCGCCCGAACGCACGGCAATGTTGGCGTTCAAATCGCCAAAGTAGGCTTTATCCTTCACGTCATTCTTCACCACGATCACATCGCCCGGACGTATGAAGTTATACGTGCCGAGGGCGGTATAGATGCCCTTCCAATCATCGCCCTTCTTCAACTTGCGCAGCTCCAAGGTTTTGGCGACGCCCAGCACCGAGCGGCCGCTGACACGTTTGAAGACCGGCGGCAGCAGCGTCTTGAGGCCGCGTTCCTTGCAGATGTCGGCCAGCAGCGATGAACAAAGGTGCGGACGGATGGCGTCCAGCGCCGCGTTGTGCACGGCGCGGTAGCCGGCCGAGATACGTTCGGCCAGCGCGAGATCGTCGGGCCAGTTGACGTCGAAGGCTTCCTCGTCGGTCAGTTCGAACATCACTACCTTGTCGCCGAAGCGGCGCTTAGGCTTGGCTTTGCCCGTCTTGCGGACCATGTAGAGGCCCATGGACTCAATGATGGTATCGGGTAGATCCACCGAATTGGGTATTCGGCCCTCGCCATAGGCCGGGCGGCCCTTGGCCCAGGTGTATTGCTTGCGCTTCTGCACGGCGACCAGCGAGTCCGCCTTTTTGTCGGCCTTCAGCGCCTTGATGGCGCGCGTCATCGTTTCGGCTGTGATGAAGGGGCTGGTGCACAAACATTGGATGTAGATGTCGGCCTCGACCTTGGCGCATTCATTGGCGAACAGTTCGTGACCATCGGTCTTGTTGGAGGCGAGCTGGGGTTTGCGCTTGATGATCTTTACGGGCAGGTCCGAGGCCATCTCGATGATCGCGTCCGATTCCGTGTCGAGGTAGACGTCGTCGATCTCGGGACAGGCCAATAACTGTTTGAGCTTGCGCTTAAACAGATGCTCGCCGTCGAGCACGACGGTGTTCTTGTTGCGGATACGTGTGCTCTCGCCCTTCGCGGGCACGAACGCCACCGTACGCATAAGCACTCTCCCAGCCAGCCAAAATGGAATTTTTCCGCCTTTACCTTAGGTATCCCTGGTTAAAAAAGAGTTCCCCGATACCCAGCCCATCGGCTTGAACCGACTGGATATTCCATTACGTTAATGGGCTCCAGCAGAAGGTCCGCGCCATGAAGACCGAGCAGCCACCCAAATCCCCACCCGCCCCCATCCGCCTTGCCGACTACACGCCGCCTCCCTACCGCATTGAATCGGTCGATCTGACCTTCGATCTCGAACCCTCCGCGACGCGGGTGCGCTCGGTTTTGAAGATCAGCGCCGCCCACGACCGGGCCGAGGGTGTGCAGCCGCTGGAGCTGAACGGCGAGCACCTGAAGGTCAACAGCCTCGCCCTCGACGGCAAACCGCTGGCCGAGGGCAGCTACACCCTCACGGACGAAGGGCTGACCATCGCCCTGCCGCCGAAAAGCTTCACGCTGGAAACCGAAGTCGAGATCAATCCTGAAGCCAACAAGGCGCTCGAGGGCCTGTACGTCTCGCGCGGCGTGTTCTGCACTCAGTGCGAGGCCGAAGGCTTCCGCCGCATCACCTTCTATCCCGACCGGCCCGATGTCATGGCGCCCTTCCGCGTCACCATCCGCGCGCCGAAGGCAAGCTGCCCGGTGCTGCTCTCGAACGGGAATCCCGGTGAGACCGGCGATCTTCCGAACGGGCGGCACTTTGCCGTCTGGACCGATCCGTTTCCCAAGCCCTGCTATTTGTTCGCGCTCGTCGCCGGCGACCTCGCCCATATCGAGGATACGTTCACCAACATGTCGGGTCGCAATGTCGCGCTGGCGATCTACGTCGAGCACGGTAAGGAGGGACGCGCGGACTACGCCATGGACGCACTCAAGCGTTCGATGAAGTGGGACGAGAGCGCCTTCGGCCGCGAGTACGATCTCGATACCTTCAACATCGTCGCCGTCAGCGACTTCAACATGGGGGCCATGGAGAACAAGGGCCTCAATATCTTCAACGACCGCTACATCCTCGCCGACGCCGATACAGCGACCGACATGGACTACTATCTGATCGAATCCATCGTCGCGCATGAGTATTTCCACAACTGGTCGGGCGACCGCGTCACCTGCCGCGACTGGTTCCAACTGAGCTTGAAGGAAGGCTTCACGGTCTTCCGCGATCAGGAGTTCACCGCCGACGAGCGTAGCCGCGCCAACAAGCGCATCGACGACGTCGAGGTCTTGCGCACAACGCAGTTCCGCGAAGACGCGAGCCCCCTGTCCCACCCCGTGCGGCCCGAGAGCTACATCGAGATCAACAACTTCTATACTTCGACCGTTTACCAGAAGGGTGCGGAAGTCATCCGCATGATCCAGACCCTGCTGGGCCCCGATAAATTCCGTGCCGGCACTGATCTTTATTTTTCGCGCCACGACGGCCAAGCCGTCACCTGCGAGGATTTTGTCGCGGCCATGGAAGACGCCTCGGGCGTTGACCTCGCGCAGTTCCAGCGCTGGTACAGCCAGGCCGGCACGCCGCAGATCACGGTCGATGGAAAGTACGATGCCGCCACCAAGAGCTTTCTGCTGACCCTCAAACAGAGCTGCAATCCGACGCCGGGCCAACCGGAGAAGAAGCCCTTCCATATCCCGGTCGCCGTCGGGCTTATCGGCGCCGATGGTCACGGCGTTCCGGTGAAGCTGAAAGGCGCCCCGGACGATGGCATCGGCACGCGCGTGCTGGAACTCAAGGAAGCCGAGCAGACGTTCGTCTTCACCGATGTGCCCACTCCGCCGCGGTTATCGGTCAACCGCGCCTTCGCCGCACCGGTGAACGTCAACTTCGCGCAAAGCGACGCCGACCGCGCCTTCCTGATGGCGCACGACACCGACAGCTTCAACCGCTGGAACGCGGGGCAAGAGTACGGCGCAGCGGTCATTGCCCGCGCCCTCGCCGACATACAGGCGGGCCGCGAACCGCAAGCGGACGAGACCTTCCTTGCCGCATTCGGCGCGGCCATTGCGGACACGGAAATCGCGCCCGCGTTCAAAGCTTCGCTCCTTGGCCTGCCCGGCGAAGACTACCTCGCCAACCGTATGGCGCAGGAGGACCCGGTCAACCTGCACCTCGCCCGCAAGGCGGTGCGGCGTTCCGTCGCCGAGCGCCACCGCGCCGCACTGCACGAGCTGTACGATTCACTCCGTGTGAACGCGCCCTACGTGCCCGACGCCGCCGGCATGGGCCAACGTTTGCTGAAACGCGCGGCGCTGGGTTATTTGGCCGCGCTTGAAGTCCCCGAGACCACGGCGCTGGTGAAGAATCAGTTCGATACTGCCGACAACATGACCGACCGCATGGATGCGCTCGGCATCCTCAATCTTGTCAACGTGCCTGAACGGCAGCAGGCGCTGGATGCGTTCTACGACCGCTTCAAGGACGACCACCTCGTGGTCAACAAATGGCTGACCGTGCAGGCATCGTCTCCCCTACCCGGCACGCTGGCGACGGTGAAACGCCTGATGCAGCACAGCGCCTTCGACATCAAGAACCCGAATAAAATTCGCGCGGTGATCAATACCTTCGCCGCCCTGAACCCGGTCAACTTCCACGCCGCCGACGGCGCCGGTTATGCGTTCCTGGCCGACCAGATCCTGGCGATCAACGCCTTCAACCCGCTGACCGCGGCGCGCCTGGTGCCGCCGCTGGGACGCTGGAAGCGCTTCGATGCAGCGCGCCAGAAACTGATGAAGGCTGAACTTGAGCGTCTGTCGAAAGCCGAGGGCCTGTCCCCGGATGTCTTCGAACTCGTGATGAAAAGCCTCGCGGCCTAGACCTCGACGTGTTCCTGCACCTGCGGCGGCGCGGCAACGGGTTGCCGCGGGGGCCTGCGCAGGATGAACACCATCGGCAGTGACACGGCCGAAATCACCGCCATGAGAAAAAACACGTCGATGTAGGAGATCATCGCCGCCTGTTGGCTGATGAGGCCGTTCAGCAGCCTCAACCCTGGCGGCGAGGCTAGGTCGATGGGCAGATTGGGCGCGGCGCTTTGCAGCGCGCGGTTAAAGGGATTGATGCGCTCGCTGAGCTCGGCGTGATTGATCTGGCTGTTTTGCGCAAGTACGGTTGAGACGATGGAAATACCGATGCTGCTGCCGATGTTGCGGATCAACGTACTGACCGCTGTGCCTTCGGTACGCGTCTGCGCCGGCAGAGTCGCGAACGAAAGCTGGCTGAGCGACGTGAAGAACAAGCCGATGCCGAAGCCTTGCACGGCGCCGGTCCAGCCCAGCAGCCAGGGCGTGACATTCAGGTCGAACTTCGACATCTCATAAAGCGCGCCGGCCATCAGCGCGGCGCCGACGAACATCAAGATGCGCGGGTCGGTGCTGCGCGAGATTTTGCCCGTGATCATCATGGCGAACATGGTGCCGATGCCGCGCGGCATCAGCATCTCGCCGGTATCGATAATCGGAAAACCCAGCAGCGTCTGCAGCATGCTGGGCAGCAGCGCCATGGTGGACATCAGCGTGATGCCGATGGAAAAGCCCATGATCGTTCCAGAAACGTAGTTCCGGTCCTGGAACATGTTGGGACTGAGGAACGGATGGTCCGTGGTGAGGATGTGCACAACGAACAGATAGAGCGCGGTCGCTGCGATCCCCGCCTCGATGAGGATTTCGGTTGAGGAGAACCAGTCGAGCGTGTGGCCGCGATCCAGGAAAAGCTGGAAGGAGCTCAGCGCCACGGCGAGGAAGACGAAGCCCTTCATGTCGAACGGGGTGCCGGTCTTGCGCTCGGTCTCAGGCAGCAGCGCCGCCATGCCAATGGTACAGACGATGCCGATGGGCAGGTTGATGAAGAACACCCAACGCCAGCTCAGGAGCTCGGTCAGGTATCCGCCCAGCGTCGGGCCGAAGATGGGGCCGAGCATCACGCCCATGCCCCAAGCGGCAAGCGCCGGGCCGTATTTGTCGCGCGGGAACAGATCCATGAGCGTGGCTTGCGCGAGGGGCACGAGACAGGCGCCGCCGAGACCCTGCAGCGCGCGGAATAGCACGATTTCTTCCAACGTCTGGGAAAGTCCGCACGCGACCGACGCGACGGTGAAGATGGCGATGGAATAGACGTAAACGCGCGTGCGTCCAAACCGGTTGACGACGTATCCGGTCAGCGACATGCCGATGGCCGAGGCCACGACATAGGACGTCAGGACCCAAGTGATCTGGTCCTGGGCCGCGCTCATGCCGCTCTGCATGTACGGCAACGCGACGTTGGCGATGGTCATGTCGAGCGTCTGCATGATCGTCGCCAGCATGATGAAGCCGGTGATGACCAACAGGCGGGGCGTGATTTTCTTCTCGCCGGGGACTTGCATGTGTTTGTGCGCGGGCTTCGGCTTACTTGCCGAAGAACAGATCGTAGCGCGACTTACCGGTGTCGATACCGACCGTCACGCTCATGCCCGAGCGCAATGCGGGTCCCGCCTTCTGATCATCGACCGAGATGCGCACCGGAATGCGTTGCACCACCTTGATCCAGTTGCCGGTGGAGTTTTGCGCCGGCAGCACGGCGAATTCGGCGCCGGTGGCCTGGCTGATGCTGGTGACGTGGCCCTTGAAGGGGCGGCCGGGATAGGTGTCGATCTTGATTTCGACTGGTTGACCCACTTGCATGTGGGTGAGATCGGTTTCCTTATAGTTGGCTTCCACCCAGACGCCCGCGTCCGAGACGATGCTGAACAGCGGGGCGCCCGTGCGCGCGAAGTCGCCTTCCTTGGGCAGCTGGCTGACGATGCCGTCAAAGGGTGCGACCAGCGTCGCACGCCTGATCATGTTCTCGGCCGAGAGCTTGCCGGCGTAGGCCTGCTGGTAGCTCGGCACCTTTTCCGGCGCGACATTGGGATCGCCATCGAGGCGCGCCAGGATCTCGGCTTCCTCCTGCTTGAGGAGCAGGATGTTCTGGCGCGCGGAATCAAGATTATGCCGCGCCTCGTCGAGTTTTGCGGCGGAGGCGAAGTTGCTGGAGGCCAGGGTTGACTGGCGCTTGAACTCGCGCTCGGCAAAGGCGGCGTTGCTTTGCATCAGCGCGAGCGAGGCCAGCTTCTGGCGATAACGCGCCTTGTCGCTTTCGACCGCGGCGGCGGCATTGCGCAACTGAGCCTCCGAGCCGGCCAGCATGATGCGTGCGTTGGTGTCGTCGATGACCAGGATCGGCTGACCCTTGGTCACACGCTGATTCTCGGTGGCCAACACCTGCTGGATGTTGCCCGAGACCTCGGGGCTGACCGAAGCGATGTCGGCTTTGACGTAAGCGTTGTCGGTCTCGACGTAGCGCCCGCCAGTCAGATACCAGAACGCCCCGCCCGCAAGCACGACCAAGGGCACCACGCCCATGAGGATACGGCGCAGCGCTTTGCGCTGACCGGGCAGCGGCTCGACCTCAAGCTTCGAGCTTGCGATGGACATTTTCGGATCGGCGTTCATAGCAACTACCCCTGTGAGACGTTCTGCGAAGAGCCTTCGTCCAGCTCGTCGATATTGGCGCGCATCTTGCGCAGCGTTGCGATCAATTGATCTTGTTCGGCTTGCGATATCCCCCGCGTGGCGGTCGCGCGCACGTCGGCGGCAATATCGCGCAGCACCGTGAGCACAGGTCCGGCTTGCGGCGTGAGGTACAGCTTCACCGCGCGGCGGTCGGCAGGATCGGGCCGGCGCTCGACCAGACCGCCCGCGACCATGCGATCGAGGATGCGCGCGAGCGAGATCGGCTGCATGTCTAGAAGCTCGGCCAGCGCCGCCTGGCTGCTGCCGGGGCTGTAGTCGAGCTTCAGGAGCGCACGCCACTGACCTTGCGTGAAGCCCAGCGAGCGGGCGCGGCGGTCGAAATGCCGGCGCAGGCTGCGCGAGGTCTCGTAGATCTCAAGGCCGATGGGGAAATGGGCTTTGCTGTCGTTCATGGGCGGGTTTATAAGCCCGACCCGAAATGATATACAATGTATATTATATGCAATGTATACGAATCAGACATGCATGTGGGACATGGTTGTAACTATCTGAGAATAATTGATTAAGCGGCGAACCGCTTGGCCAGGGCGGGCACGAAAGACGGCGTGCGGGTGGCCACCTGGATGCCTTTGGACTCGGCCGTGGTCAGGATCTCGTCCATGTCGCGGCAGTAGCTCCAGAACTCTTCCTCGTAGTTACGCTGCCAGAAGCCGCCGTGCACGCGGTGGGTGACGGCCATCTTGCTCATGTAGTCGTCTTCCGCCGCATGGCTCCACGGCTTGGTAGCGGCGGCGAAAGCCATGCCATCGCAGCCGTAGATATCAACGCTCTTCGACAGCGTGAAGGCCACCGGCAGGACGAGCATGGTGAAGATGTTGGCGGTGGCGGCCGTGATGAACTCGGCGGAGAGGTCGATGTTGAAGCCCGCGCGCCGGTCGTTGCCGACGCCGATGATGCGCGACCGCACCTCGGGCGCCACCAGCTCGCGGAAGTAATTGATATAGCCAAGCTGCGTGAACACCACCCGGGTAGGATCCTGCAATGCTTTGGCGAGATCCTGACGGAAGCGGCCGGCATAGAGCGAGACGCCGCAGTGCTGCACTGGATCGCCACAAAACATCAGCTCAGGTTTGAGGTGCGCGAGCGCCGCTTCGTCGCCGATGGTCGAATTGCAGATGGCGCGCAGCGTCGGGCCGGGATCGAACTTCGTCTCAACCACCTTCCCCAGCGACGGTCCGTTGCCGAAAGCGCTGATGGGACGCCCCTGCCAGGTCTTCAGCATGCGGCGGAAGTTGGCATAGCACTCGTGCACCATCGCTTCCATCTCGCTTTGTGCGAAGAACTTGTAGACAAAGCGCATGGTCTGCAGCGTTTCCTGCTGCACCGTGCTGGGATCGGCCCAGATGATCTCGGCGCCGGTCTGCGCCGCGATCTGACGTGCGGCAGCGACGACGCCCGCATCGCTCACATGCCAGACGATGATCCCTTTGAGATCGGGATAACGTGCCTTGGTGTAGGACGCGGGATCTATGGCGCGATCTTCAGTGAGTGCGATTTTGCCCGCAAAGCGCGGTGCGTAGTCGGCGATAGCGGGATCGAAATCGCGGTTGAGATAGACCCTTGCCATCGCGAGGAGTTGACCGGCGTCCAGCAGCGCAAAGTCATCGCCGCTGTATGGGAAAATCAGCCGCCCGATTTTTCCCGCCGCCGGCAGGAAGTGCCAGACGCTGCGAAAAAGCTGATCGAACAGCATCGGACGGTTTGGAAAGGGCGGATAGAACAGGACGTCAGCCATGCACGATCCTAACCGCCTGCCCGGCTTTGGCAAACCGTCTCGTGTTACCAAGAGTTACGAAGATTTGCGTGTGCACGTCGCCCCGAGGCACAATAATCCCCACCCCACTTAAAACCGTGGGCTGAAACTCTGGGAGGAGTTCACATGATCACCCTGTCTCGCCGCATTCTGCTGGGCGCCACGGCGTCGCTGGCGGCCTTGCCGTCGCGGCTGCTCGCTGCGGCCACACCCACCATGGACGCCGCGACCGAAGCCAAACTGAAACAGCTCTTGGCCAGCGGCCCGCGCAAGGACGCCAACAAAGTCCGCGATCCCTATCGCCATCCGCTGGAGACGCTGAAGTACTTCGGCCTGCGCCAGGACATGGCGGTGCTGGAAGTGGCGCCGGGCGGCGGCTGGTGGCGCGAGTTCCTCGAGCCGCTGCTGGCGGAGAAAGGCAAATACGTCGGCGCCAATCTCAAGCCGGGCGCCGAGCCTGTGCCGCCGGGCACGATGGACATGGTGCTGACCTTCCGCAACATCCATAACTGGATGGGCGGCGACACAGCTAAGGGCGTGTTTGACGTGATGTACGCCTCGCTCAAGCCGGGCGGCTATCTCGGCGTCGAGGAACACCGCGCGCCCACGAGCAAGGAGCAGGACCCGAAAGCCGCGAACGGTTATGTGCGCGAGGACTATGCGATCAAGTTGATCGAGTCCGCCGGCTTCAAGTTCGTGTCCAAGGCCGAAATCAACGCCAATCCGAAGGACACCAAGGATTACCCCAAGGGCGTCTGGACTCTGCCGCCGAATTTCGCCGAAGGCGACAAGGACCGCGCCAAATACGCGGGCATCGGCGAGAGCGACCGCTTCACCATGCTCTTCCAGAAGCCGGCGTAGACACCATCTTGCCGTCAAACAAAAAGGCCACCGCATCACGGTGGCCTTTTTTGTGCGCCCGTGATTGGCTAGCGCCATAAAATGCGTTTCGCCCAGGCCGAGAAGCGGCGGGAGCTGTGCGATGCGGCCGGCTGCTCGATCCTCGATATGGCCGTGGGCTGGTTGCTGTCACGCCCTAACGTGGCGAGCGTCATCGCCGGCGCGACCAAGCCCGAGCAGGTGGAAGCCAACACCAAAGCCGGCGCGTAGCGCCCCAGCGCTGAACTCTCCGCAAAGATCGATGAGATTGCCGCGCCGAATAGCGGCTGATCAGCTGCCGTCGGCGCTGGCGCGGCAGAACTGGTTGTTCTGCTTGAGCAGGATGCACACGGCCTCGGCATCGCCCATGGACTTGAACGTGCCGACCATGAGGCGATAGAACACGCCGCGCTCCGCGCCCAGATCGACGCGGCGAATGATCGGATAGAGCGACGCGAAGGCCGTCTTGTTGCGCGTTTGCGCTTCGGTCCAGGCTTTGCGCGCCGACTCTTCGGTGCGGAATGAGGCAAGGTGCAGCACCGGTCCGGTGATCTCACGCGTGAGCGGATCGACTTCGGAGGCTGTAGCCGGCGTCGCTGCCTTGGGCTTGGCGGCGCTCGCCGCGGTTTTGGCAGCGGCGGTTTTCTTGGCGGCGGCGGCCAAATCCTGCGAGGGAAGCAAGCCGTTCTTCAGCGCATATTCGATGGCGTCGCGTTCGGCGTCGAATTCGGACGCGGTGATGATGTCCTGCGCGCGGTAACCCTCGAGGCGGCCAACCATGGCTGCGCCGTCCAGCACGTCCTGCGGCGGCGGCTTGCGGTCGGTGCGTTCCTGCGGCGCTTCGGGCAGCAGGGCATTGAGTATCATGGTACGTTCGAGCGCATGTTGAGCCGCTGTGATGGAGCGCAGCTCGAAGGAGCGGCGCAAGGCGGCCAGGCGCGCGACGATGGCGTCGCTGCTCGGCACCGAGCGCTCGAGACCGACGCCGCCGGGATCGCGGGTGTACGGCAGCAGCGCGCCGATGTTGACGTTGCGGCGGCGCGTGTATTCCTCTTGCGTGATCAGGTCTTCCTGCTCGAGGCGCTTGAGCGTCTCGAAACGCTGCACGACATTGCGGTCGGCGGCGCTCATCGGGATTTCGCCGACGATCAGATTGGGCTGCAGCAATTGGCCGGGCACGACGGAAGCAGGCACGAACTCGCGCCCCTGCGCGACCGGCGGCGCGGTCTGTGACGAGATGATCACGGTATCGACCGGCGGCTCTTCGGCCGGCGCGATGATCGAACGCGTTGCGCTGGCGCGGCCCAGTGGCGGACGCAGCACCATCGGCGAGGAACTGAGCGGCCGCGCTTCGGGCACCGGCACCTGGACCATTTGCGGGGTCGACATGACGGAGGTGCGGACGGTTTCGGCGCGCGTGCGCGGTTGTGTCGGTGCGGCCGCCGGCGGTTCAGTCTGAGCTTGAACTTGCGCAGGTGCGGGTGCGACCACGGGCGGCGGTGCGGCGGCAGCTTGCTGCACCGGCGCGGGCGCCGGTGCGGACGATACGGCGGCGGGCGCAGGCATCGGCGCGGGCGGCGCTTGCTTGGCGCCGGGCGGCTGCATGATCGAGGTAGGCGCACCAGCCGCCGGCATAGCCGCGAGCGCGCCGAGGGCGACGCGCTGCGAGCCGCTGCCGCTCGGTGGAACTTGCGAAGGCGCGGGCACGAGCAAAGGATCGGATTGGGGCGCGGCGGCGAGCGGCGCCGGCGCATTGATCGGATCGAGCGGTGCGACGGCAACCGGCGTCGGCTCGGCGGCCATCGGCGCGGCTTCAACGGACGCTGACGGGCTTGCTTGCTGCATGCCGGGGAAAGACATGCCGGCACACCCCGTAAGGAGGGCGCTGGTCGCGAGCAAAGCCGCGAGGTTCAGTCTGGAGCGAATGTTTTGGCGCGTGAGCACCGCGTTCCCCATTGCAGGCGCGAGCGCGCGCCGAGTCAGAATCTTGAGTGAAGCCTGCGCCAGTTCACTTAATAAAGGATTACCGTAACCATCGGGCATGTCCGCAAAAATACGGCTTTCCCATGCCCTTCGGCAACGCTTGTGCCGCTCAAATCCACAAACCGGTCCACATAAAAAGACCCGCCGTCTTGGGAACGGCGGGCCAGTGTCTAGAGGAGAGGACCGATAACAATCCGGCGGACCCTAAGCCCGCCGTGAAAATCCTGCCCGGGATAAACCAAAACCCCACAAGCCCGAATTCTCACAACTCGTGGTGTATCAAATTAATATTGCGCACGTCAATAGCTTTATTGCTCACATTATGCACACACACGCCGTTCGCCGAATCGGGCGCGCAAACGGGACTCTCACCCGGGGCATTCCCCAATGTTATTCAATATTTAGTCAGCAGAAACGGGGCGTTAACCCACCCCTTGTGGACGTGCACAGACTGGGATTTATTAATCTTTATTGCTCTAGAAGTGCGCGAGTTCATAAGCTTTTTTGAGCGACACCATGGTTCCGGCCCACACCCCTTCGGCGGACGACAGCACGGCGCATCAGGACGAGACGCGCCGGCTGGTGGGCGCCATGCTGCGGCTCACCGGCCACAGCCCGACCGGACTTGCCCGTTCGGCGGGTCTGACGCCCTCGACCCTCAACCGTTTCATGCACCGGCGGGTCAGCCATACCTTGAGCCAGCGCACTATGCTGGCGCTGATGACCGAGACGTTCATGGCCATCAAGGACCGGCCGCGCCAGAGTTTGGACGCCGCGGCCCTCGCTGAGCTCGCGCCGGCCGTGGCGGTGTACGAACGCGGCATCCTCGAACGTGCACCCGATGTGCGCGCGGCGCTGGCGACATTTACCACCAATACGGCAAACCCCGCAGCCGCCGGCGAGTTGCCCGTGCTGACTGCGGCGGCGAGCGGGATCAATATCGCGGCGGGCGATTTCGCCCAGGCCCCACTGAAAACACAGCGCCCACCCTTCGTCGGCGCCGATCCGCGCGCCTTTGCCCTGCTCATGCCCGACGCCAGTATGGCGCCGCGCTTCGATGCCGGTGACATGCTTTACGTTAGCCCGGCGCGCGCGCTCGAGGGCGCAAACGTCGACGTTGTGATCGAACGCATCGGCGGCGGGTTTTCGGTCGCCTCCCTCGCCGGAACCTCAGCAGAGACAGTGCGCCTGCTGAAGTTGTCGCCGCGTGCGCGTGAGACAATCGCGCGCGACAAGCTGCGCGGCGTCTGGCGCATCGTCGGCGTGCAGCGGATGGGTGGCTAGTATTTGCGCAGCGTGACGGTCACGGGCGTCAGCGGCCCGGTGACCTCGAAGGCCGCTTCCCTGTGCCTGGGCGCCGCCATGCGAAACGGCTGATCGCGCGAAACCCCGAAGGGCTCCGACGGAATGCCGATCCAGCTTTTGTTGAGCTTGAGATTGCTGTCACGGTCTTGATAAAGCGCGATGGCGTAGACGCCGGGCCCATCCACCGGGACACAGATCTTCATCTCGCCGGTTTGCGCCGGGAAGCGCAACCGCGCGAGCTTGGCGCCGGATTTGAGAAACTTCGCGGGATCGTCGCCGTGCAAATCGAGGGTGATGGTGCCTCGGTCGTCCTTGATGTCGCGTACCAGCACAAGGATCGAATAAGGCCGGCTTTCGCAAGGGGGGCCCTCGAGGGCCCCTCCCGTTAAGGGAGCGGCAGGCGCAGGCGCCGCAGAATCCGCCGCCCGCGCTGCTCCCGCAGCAATAAAGGCAACCGATGCAATGGCGACGAGCGACCCCGGCAGTAACGCCTTGATTGTCATGCGCCCAGCATAACATCCTGCCCTTGTCGTCGGGCAGGGTTAATAGCGTTACAATTCAATCATATAGAAGCAGCGCTGCGGCGGGGATTCGCCGCAGCGCTGGGCTTTTAAGGAAGGGCGATACGCCAGAAGGTGGCAGGTTCCGAGGCGCCGCCGTCGGCGATTTTTACCGTGCTGAAAGCGTGTGGTGGGCTCTTAGTGCGAGGCGAGCACATCGCGCGGGCTGACGCCGAAGGCGCGTTTGAACGACGAGCTGAAATACGACATGTTCGTGAAGCCGCATTCCAGCGAGACGTCGGTAACGGTCACGCTGCGCGGCGATGAACGCTCGAGGATTTCGCGGGCACGCTGCAGTCGCTCGTTCTTGAGGAACTCCCACATCGTCCGCCCCTCATCGCGGAACAGGTCGTGCAGGTAGCGCAGCGAGAGTCCGGTTTCCCGCGCAATGGTCGCAAGCTTGAGGTCCGGATCGCTCATCTTGGCGCGGATGATGCGTTTCGCCCGCGCGAGGTTGGTGGTGCGCACCGACCAAGCGGCTTGCGGCATGATGTCGGCGCTGCCGCGCAGGGCGCAGAGGGCCAGATCGGCGATGCAGCGGAGCGACGCGCGCAGCTCGTCGTCGGTCATCAGCCAGACGTTTTTCTGCAAGGCATGCAGCGTTTCAATGAGGAGATTGTGCAGGCCCGTACCCATGGCGCAGGGCCGCGCGCAGATGTCCTCGCCATGCACCACGCGTTCTTCGACGAAGGAACGCGGCAGAACGAAGCACAGCGTATCGTTGTCGCCGGATTTGGCGTGGTTCGCGAGCGCGCCTGCCGAAATGACGCCGTAGCCGCCGACACCCACCAACTGCTCACGGCCGAATTGCGAAATACCCATCTCGCCCCGGATGGGAACGTAGAGCGCGTAGCCGTCGCGTCCGTCGCTGGCGATATTGGCATTGGTCCGCTGCAGGCGGCATTTGCCGGCCGAGGTGGCGAAGCGCGCCATGGTGAATCCTTCGACGGTACGGGCGCGGCCCTGCACTTCGAAGCGCGGATGGGTGGTCAGGCTGACAGGGACATAGGTGTAGAGATGCTGGGCAACGAAGCCCATCCACTTCTGATAGATGTCGGGTTGAGCGGTGATCGACCCGCAAAGCTCATGCGTGCCGGTCGCGAGGATCTCTCCCATGAAACCCCTCCCAAGGCATCAAATTCAGCACTCCTAGTATTCCATTCTAGTATGGCAAAGCCGCCGTCGCTAGGCCCGAATGACCATGGCGAGCAGCATGCAGAGTGCTTCGCCATAGTTGTGCCAGGCATGAAGCGTGTTGCGCTGGATCAACAAATCCCCGGCCTTCAGATCGACTTCACCGTTCTCGATGTAACGGAAAGATACAGAACCCCGCCCTGCGCCGTCCGTTTGATTCACAGATGGTAAGGAGACGCGCCCATGAAAACGGTAGCGATGCTTCTCGTAACAACGGCGGCAGTAGCGATCATCACAACCGCGGCCCTGGCGCAAGGAGCGCTGGGAGTCCCGCTCTAGAACTGAAGCATAAAAGTAGTGGGTAGGAAACTTGCCGCCCCGGAATGCCGGGGCGGCGTTTTTTATTACCGCTTGCGGTCCAAGAGCGACTTGGCTTCGGTCTCATCGATGTTGACGATCTTATCGATGAGGCACGTGCCGCCCGCGACTTCGAGCACCTTCAGCGTATCTTGAACGCAGAGCTTATTGATCGACGTGCTGTAGCCGAAACCGGTGCCTTCTTGCAGGCCCGCGCATTCTCTCACCAGGTCAATGCGCTTGTATTCGCGCGGCCCGCGCATCTGAATCAGGATCGTGCGACGATCAATGATCGGCGTGTTGTTGATGCGCTGGGAATCGATGCACATCTGGGTTTCGCCGATTTTGCCGGCAGCCATAGCGCCGCCACTGGCAAAGATCGCCGCAATTAACAGCGCGGCCGGTAGGACCTTCCGGAAGGTGGCTTTCATGATGCTCTCCTGTCGCGGCCTCTCCCATAAAAATGCAGGGCGGGAACGACAAAAGCTAGGGAGAATATATGGCAGAATGAGGGCCAAAAATCCTGCCTTGCCCCCAAGGCGCGCTATAATGGCATATGTCTCATTAGGATAGCTCGGTCAGGCTCGGGAGGAGCCCATGCTGCAAGGCCTGATGCAAAAGACGCCGTTGCTGATCAGCGGCATTATGACGTTCGCCGCAGCGGCGCACGGTACGCGCGAAGTCGTCTCGCGATTGATCGACGAACCACTGTGGCGATACGACTATGGGCGCATGGCGGCGCGCACCGCTCAAGCCGCTGCCGCGCTGCGGCGCCTGGGTGTTACGCCCGGCGACCGCATTACGTCGCTTGCCTGGAACACCCACCGCCATATGGAGTTGATGTACGCCGTACCGGGCATGGGCGCGGTGCTGCACACCGCCAATCCCCGGCTTTCGGACGAGCAGATTGTCTTTACCGTCAATCACGCCGGCAGCAAGGCGCTCCTGTTCGACAAGACATTCCTGCCGATGGTCGCGCGCCTGCGCGAGAGGCTGACGTCGGTGCGCACCTACATATTGCTGGCCGCTCCTGGCACACCGGCCGAGGGCGCGCTCAATTATGAGACGCTGCTGGCCGCCGAGCGCGGCGATGCGCCCTGGCCTGTGCTCGACGAGAACACCGCCGCTTTCCTTTGCTACACGTCCGGCACGACGGGCGATCCAAAGGGCGTGCTCTATAGTCACAGATCGGTCGTGCTGCATGCGTTGGCCGCCGGGCTCGAAGGTGCGCTCGGTTTCTCGGCCTTTGATAGCGTCATGCCCTGTCAGTCGCTGTATCACGCCAACGCCTGGGGGGTGCCCTTCGTCGCGCCGCTCAACGGCTGCAAGTTCGTCCTGCCCGGCGAGAAGATGGACCCGGTGAGCTTGCACGCGTTGATCATGGATGAAGGTGTGACCTTTTCCGGCGGTGTGCCGACCATTTGGACCATGTACCTAGCGCACCTTGAACGCTCGGGTTCCACCGCCGGGCCGCTGCAGCGGCTGGTCATCGCGGGATCGGCGGTGCCGCGCGCCATGGCGGAGGTCTTTCAAACCAAATACGGCGTGAAGGTGCGCCAGCTTTGGGGCATGACCGAGACCAGTCCGCTCGGCGTGGTCTCAACCCCGACGCCGCAGCTCGCCGCACGCGGATCTGAGGCCACGGACGAAACCATCTGGACGCGCCAAGGCCGGCTTGTGTTCGGCTGCGAGCTCAAGATCGTCGACGAACAAGGCAATGAAGTGCCTCACGACGGCCAGACTTCCGGCTCGCTGCTGGTGCGCGGGCCCTGGGTAATCGAGAAGTACTATCGGTCGGACAAAAGCGCGGTCGATGCCGAAGGCTGGTTCGACACCGGAGATATCGCCACACTCGATGCCGACGGCTTCCTGCGGCTGACAGACCGTAAGAAGGACGTCATCAAATCCGGCGGCGAATGGATCAGCTCCATCGACATCGAGAACATCGCAATGGGCTGCCCGGGGGTGCGGATCGCCGCGGTCGTTGGCGTGCCGCACCCTAAATGGGAAGAGCGCCCGATCCTGGTGATCGAAACGCATCCGGACACGGCTGTGACGAAGGAACAGGTGCTGGCCTACATCACGCCGCAAATCGTGCGCTGGTGGACTCCGGACGAAGTGCTCTTCGCCCCGGTGCCGCTGACGGCCACCGGCAAAATCGACAAGAAGCGCCTGCGCGAGCAGTACTGGAACGTACTCGCGCCCGTGGCCGGCTAACTCAATTCGGCTCCAGATAGGCCCAATACAGCGCCCAGCCGTCGGTGGTAGGTGCTACGTCGGCGATGTGCGGATGGCTGCCGTCATTGACCATGACGTCGTAAATCTGATCGCCGGTCACGTCGCCGGGCTTCTGATCGCGGGTGTAGCTGTGGGCCTGGGTGAACCAGCTGATCACGTAGGTCTTGGACCGCGGCGCAGCCTGCGCGGCCGCCGGAAGACAGAGGAGAGCGGCAGCGATCAGGAGGCAGGTCTTCAAGCGCACGACACGAGCTCGGTTAAGGCTCGATCTTGATCTGCTTGAGGGCATCGGCATTGGCGGCGAGGTCTTTGTCGCCCGCGGGGTACTTATTGGTGGCGAGGATGTAGGCAAGCGCATCGGCATAGTCCGATTTGCTGAGCCGGCCTGGGCTGTCCGACGGCATCGTAGTGTACATCTTTTCGAACAGCTCACCGAGCGTGAGCCCGCTCCACTTGCTTTGAAAGGGCGCACCTACAAGCGGTGGCGTGTCGTTTTCGCCCCCCAAGAGTGTGTTCCCATGGCAGCGCGCGCATTCGCCGAGGATCACGGACAGGCCGCGTTCGGCCTGGGCGGCGCTGTAGACGCCGCTCTTCACCGAACTTTCCGCGGCATGTGCGCTCACGCTCATCACGACGCCCATCAAGGCAACTGTACTCAACAAACCCAAACGCATCGTTCGTCCTAGTCCACCGTCAACGCGACGATCTCGCCCGGCTTGCCGACGCCGCCGACCGCCACCACGATGTACTGCTTGCCACGCACGGCATAGGTCATCGGGATGCCGCTCTGGTTGGCCGGCAGCTCGAATTCGGAAATGATTTCGCCGGTCTTCTTGTCGTGCGCGCGGAAGGTGCTGCCGCCGGAATCCGGCGGCGTGGCAAACAGGCCCGACCCCTCGCCCGAGAACAGCAGCGTCTTGGTCACGAGAAGCCCGGAATGCTCATAGGAACCTGTGCGCGGAAGTTCGACACCCTTCAGCGCCGGATGGTCCTTGATCCATTGCGGCGTATCGCCGTTGGCGATCATCCACAGATGGTCGCCCGAGTTCATATCGATGGCGGTGATACGACCATAAGGCGGCTTCACCAACGGCAGCCCTTGCGGTCCAAAAAAGCGCGGCGGCGCCTGGCCCGCCGGCATCACCGGCTTCGCGGGCTGCGGAAACTCTCTGCCCGGCGAGCGGAAGGTCATGGGCCCGGAGAGAATAGTGCCCGAGGCAACATAAAGGATGCCGGTTTCTGGATCGGCCGCGCCGCCTTGCCAGTTGGCGCCGCCGGTCGCAGCCGGCAGCCGGAGCACACCCTGCTTGCCGTTGCGCGGCAGCACGGGCGGCGTGAAGATGCCGCCGAGCTCGTACTTCGAAATCAGCTCGAGCGCTTCCTTCTTAAGCTCGGGCGTATAGTCGATGACGTTCTCTTCGGTGAAGTTCTGTAAGTCAAACGGCGCGGGGCGTGTCGGGTACGGCTGGGTGCGCGCGGTCTTCTCGCCGGGGATGGTCGATTGCGGCACGCGGCGCTCAGGCATCGGCCACACCGGTTTGCCGGTGACGCGGTCGAAGGTGTAGACCCACGCCTGCTTGGTGATCTGCGCGACCGCCTTGACCCTCTTTCCGTTGACGGTGACGTCGAGCAGGATCGGCGCCGTCGGCAAGTCGTAGTCCCAGATGCCGTGGTGCACGAACTGGAAATGCCAGACGCGCTTGCCAGTCTTGGCATCGAGGCACACCAGGCTTTCGGAGAACAGGTTGTCGCCCGGGCGATCGACGCCGAAGAAGTCGTTGGTCGGCGTCTCTACGGGCAGATAGATGTAGCCGAGCTCAGGGTCCGCCGACATGGTCGTCCAGACGCCGGCATTGCCGCTGTATTCGGCCGAACCGTTCTCCCACGTCTCGTAACCGAACTCGCCCTTCTTCGGAATGGTGTGGAATATCCATTCGCGCTTACCGGTGCGCGCGTTGTAACCGCGGATATACGATTTGACGTTTTCTTTGCTGACGGGTTGGGATTGCAGCGCCGCGCCGACAACGATGATGTCGCCGATGACCAGCGGCGGCGAGCTCGACCCGATCGTGCCGTTGGCGGGCTCGGGTTGATCGAAATCCTTGTAGAGATCGACCCAGCCTTTATCGCCGAAGCCCTCGACCGGGCGGCCGGTCTTGGCGTCGAGCTGGATCATCTGATAGCCGGCGGTGATCAGGACAATGCGCTTGTCGCCGTTGCCGTCGGTCCAGTACGACACGCCGCGGTGATTGAGGCGCGGCGCCAGCTGGCCGCGGACACCTTCGTCGTAGCGATACGTCCAGAGGGTCTCGCCGGTGGTGCCGTCGACAGCGACAGCGACGCGGCGCGTGCCAGCCAGGAAGTAGAGCACGCCATCGACCATGAGCGGGGTCTCTTCCATGTTGAACTCGGGACGCGGCCCGAAGTTGTCGCTCTTCCAGCGCCAAGCGATCTTGAGGTTTTTGACGTTGTCTTTGTTGATGATCGACAGCGGCGAATATTTGGTGCTCTGCGCATCGCCGGCGTAGTAGTGCCACTCGCCCGCGCCGGTACCCGACGCCGCGCTATCGGCCGCGCTCACACTCTGTGCACCGATCGTCACGGCAAACGCCAGACACGCCATTCTCAACACGCCGCTCATCTCCCGATCTCCCCCGAAAACGCCAAGCCACTCGCCAAACTTTAGGTCACACCCGAAACCTAAAGTCACTCTTTTAACGCCGAACCGGTCACAAGGAACATGCGAAAGCCCTGGCCGATCTTCTTGTCCAGTTCGGTCTTGCCGTTCATGACCGGATAAGCACAAACGATTTTGTTCTGCTTGCACGCCGCAGCCACGGCCTCGTTGGCTTTCTCGGTCTCAGGCGGAATGGCCGGCGACGCCGGGCCGACGCCGAGGTTCATGCCGAGGTCGCTCGCGCCGATGAACACCGCGCCGACGCCGGGCGTATTCATGATTTCGGCAGCGTTCTTCACACCGTCCGCGCCTTCGATCATCATCACGGCGATTAGCTCGCCGTCGGGATTGAGCGGCCAAACATCGGCGCGCTTGATGTATTCACCGACCGGTAGACCCCAGAAATTCGCCGCGCGGCCCGGGCCGTAGCCACGCATGCCTTGGGGCGTCGGATACTTGGCGCCTTTCTGCGCGGGATAGCGCATCGCTTCGATGGCTCGCGCAGCCTGTTCCTTGTTCTCGATGTGCGGGAAGACGATGCCGTGAGCGCCGCTATCGAGCACCTGCTTGACGATGAACCTCGGGTTCTCGTCACCGTCCATCGGGATGCGCACGATCGCCGCCGAAGCGACCTGGCCATTGGCCTTTCGCGTCTTGCCCATGTCGGCCAGGATAGTCTGCAATTTGTCGATGGAGTACGGGCCGTGCTCCATATCGATGAAGGTCCAGTCCGCCGGCGTCGTCGCGAGACCGCCTGAGCCCAACTTCTCGACCAGCGGATTGACGCGCGGCGCTTTGGATTGGGCTTGAGTGTCACCCCCGGTGACCAGAGCCAGACCCATGGCGGCCGCGCCGCCCAAACCAACGCCTAAACGCTTCGCCCAAATGCTCATCCCTCGCCCTCCCCCTCGGCGAATCAGCGACATGCACGCGGCACTACGCTCCCTCGCCGCCAGGACAAACATAATATCACCGCCGGCAGGTCGATTTTTAGGCTGATTTTCTCTGAAACATCAGACTGTTACGGCTCGTGTTCCAGATGGTGCGGTCCGGAACAACATCAGTAAGATCAAAGGGTTGGCAGCGGGCCTAGACCGGACGGGCTTCGATGACCGAAGCATTGAGGCCCTGGTCGCCGGTCGGACGGAGGCTGACGATCTCGAATCCCGCCCGGCGGCATAGCGTTTCGAAGTCGGCGGCGCTGCGTTCGCGGCCTTTCAGCAGCATCAGCATCTCGAGATCACCCCAGCGCCCGGGGTCGGGCTGGTTCGACGGCTTGAGTACGACATCGACGAGGATCAACCGGCCATCGGGCGCGATGGCCTTGCGCACGTTGGCGAGAATCTTGTCCGCGTCATAGTCATCCCAGTCGTGAAGGACGTTCTTCAGTACGTAAGCGTCGCCGCCCGCCGGCACGCTTTCAAAAAAGTTCGTGGCGACGATCTCGCAGCGTTCTGCCATAGCACGCAAGGACTCCGCGCCGGCGATGATGTGCGACTGATCGGCGAGTATGCCGCGCATGTGCGGATGTGCGGACAGAATGCCATGCAAAAGTTCGCCGCGCCCGCCCCCGAGATCAACCACTTTGCGGAAGCGCGAGAAGTCGCAGGCCGCGAGAATCGCCCCGCGCGCCGCGATAGAGTTGGACGACATCTGGTCCTGGAACGCCTGCGCGGTTTCGGGATGGGCCGCGACGTAGTCGAAGAACGGCGTGCCGTAGGCGCGATCGAAGGCGGGCGCGCCGGTGGCGATGGTCTGGGCGAGATCGCCCCACATCTTCCATCCCTGCTCATGGCCGTATTGCTCGGCGAGTGCCCGTACCGAATTGGGATGATCGCTGCGGAGCGTGTCGCTGCGGAGTGTGTTGGAGAAGCGCTGCTGCCCATCCTCGGCGAAGATGCCTTCGCTCGCGAGGAACAACAGAACCCGGCGCAGCGCCATGCGGTCGCCGTTTGTCGCGCGGGCAAGTTCTTCAGCCGTTTTTGGGGTTTCTTTGACGAGATCGGCAATACCGAGTTGCGTGACGACCAAGAGCGCCGATGACAGCCAATACATGGTTAGCGTGCGGCCCATCTCGGTGGCCGCGGCGGTGCCCTGTTTGTGGCGCGCGAAGAACAGCGCGTGGCGCGCTTCGGCGAGCGCGGGATCGAGTACGAGCGCTTTTTCGTAGAAGGCCACTGCTTCGGCGAAACGCCCCTGCAGCTCGAGTACCGCAGCGAGTTGGTGGTAGGCCTTCACCAGAGTCGCATCCAAGAGGATCGCTTGGCGGAAAGAAACTTCCGCATCCTCGAGGCGTCCTGCCGCTTGATAAATGCCCGCAAGATTGGCATGCAGGATGCCGAGCGCCGGGCTCCCGGCGATGGCGCGTTGCATCAACGTGACGGCTTGGTCGAAACGCCCGGCGCGGCGATGCTCGGCGGCCTCGCGCGCGAGCTCGGCAAGCTGCGGCAGCGCCGGTGTGTTGCCAGTCTGCTTGCGCGCGGCGCGGCGTTCGTTGCGGTTCATATGACGATTTTAAAGCACATGCGGATGCCATAAACTACTAGGGAATATGTCCAACTTCAGGGAGCGTCACGTGAGCAAGACCATCGCCAAAGCCTCTATCTCCAAGGAAACCGCGCAGAAGCTGCTGGCCGCCGCCGAAAAGGCCGCGGCCGACATGGGCGTGCCGATGTGCATCGCCGTGTGCGATGAGTCGGGCATTCTGAAAGCGTTCGTGCGCATGGACGGCGCGGCATTGCTGTCCGTCGATATCGCGCAGAACAAGGCCTATACGGCTATTTCCTTCGGCATGCCGACGCACGGCTGGTTCGACTTCATCAAGAACGATCCGCCGCTCTTGCACGGCATCACCCACACCCCGCGCCTGGTCGTCTTCGGCGGCGGCTACCCGGTGGAGATCGACGGCCAGGTCGTCGGCGGCATCGGCGTCAGCGGCGGCCACTACAGCCAGGACATGAAGGTGGCCGAAGCGGCGCTGAAGGCGATCGCCTAGTCTTTATCGGCGTGGCGGCGCTCGAAGTCATAGACGTCGGGAAACCCGATCATCGTTGTGAAGTCGGCGAAGGGCATGAGCGGCGGCTTGGCGCCGCCGCCCTTCAACGCCGCATAGGCTTGCGTGAGCGCGGCCGAAGCAGCGAGCAATCCTGTCACCGGGAAAAGCGCGATACGGAAGCCCATGGCCTCGAGCTCCTTCGGCGCATAAATCGGCGTCTTGCCGCCATCGACCATGTTCGCGACGAGCGGCACATCGAAAGCGCTGCTAATCGTGCGCAGCTCGGCTTCGCTTTCGGGGGATTCGATAAACAGCACGTCGGCTCCGGCTTTGAGGTAGGCCTCGGCGCGGCGTAGCGCTTCGTCGAGGCCGAGGCTGGAACGTGCATCGGTGCGCGCGATGATGATGAAGTCGCGGCTTGTCCGCGTCTCGGCGGCAACTTCGATTTTCTTGACCATGTCGGCGGCCGAGATCACGCGCCGGCCGGGCGTGTGGCCACATTTTTTAGGGACTTCCTGATCCTCGAGCTGGATGCCGGCGGCACCGGCCTTCTCATAGCCCTGGATGGCGTGCCGCACATTCAGCAGTCCGCCAAAAGCCGGTGTCGCCGTCGGCGATCAGCGGCGTCTTGCCGCCCGCCAACAGGCGCACGCGGGATTCAACATCGGCGAAGCTGGCGAGGCCCGCATCCGGCAAGCCGAGGTGCGATGCCGCCACGCCAAAGCCCGTCATATATAAAGTCTCGAAACCCATCGCGTCGGCGATGCGCATCGAGACCATGTCGTAGATGCCGGGCGCGACGACAATACGCCGCTCTTGCAACCGCTTCTTGAGGCTCACCGCCGCGTCCCCTTCAACGCCAGAACTCCACTAGATGCCGCGTTCGCGCAAGCGTCGATTGAAACCTCGGATGTCATCGACAAACAACTGCGGCTCGTCCTTCAGGTACGGGCGGGCCAGCGGGTTGGCATAGACGTTCACAGCCTTCTCGCCGATGCGCCCGCGTTGGCTGATGAAGTACTTCGAAATCTCCTGGCGTTCGCCCTGCTTCATACTGGCGCTACCTTCGAAGTAGGCTTTGATTTTCTCTTCCGAGAGGCCCAGCGCGCGCATGCCGGCGATCCAACCCTCGGCGGTGGTCGGGTTGTAGCCGGTGGGGCAATCGCCATCTTCCGAATAGCTGGCGGCATAGAAATAGCCGACGGCATAGGAGCGCGATTCTTTGGCCAGGGCCGGCGCGCTCACCAGGGCGAGCGCGGCCACGGAGGCCAGCCAATGGGTCAGGGTGCGTGCGTTCATGTATTCCTCCCGGAGTCTTGAACTCGAAGTGTAACTTCGGCCGTAAGTGTAAGCCTGCTAAGGAAAACTGCCCACTCCTTGCTGGTCTTTTTGTTCCACGCAGTGGACTCGATGACAGGTAAGTCGGCCACCCGCTGGGGGCGTGGAAGTCGGAAATTGCGCCGGAATTATAAGCCCCTGAACTAAACTGCTAAGGTACGGACCTGGTTGGGGGATTGGACCGGATGATGGGCGCCGGGGACGCTTATGCAGCGGCGTGGCCGGCGGCCCTGGCCCGTCCGGCCGCAGCCCTTTCGGACGTGCTCGCCGGATTTGCGCACACCGAGACACTGTCGCCGGGCGCCTGCGCCGCCGGACAGGCCCTGCAGCTCGCGCGACTCCTCGCCTGGGCACGGGCCCAGGTTCCCTATTACCAAGACTCATCGTGGGCCGCGGAGGCGTCGGACAAGATCGCGCGCGGGTCGGGCGACTTCTGGGACCTCTGGCGCGGGCTGCCGCTGCTGTCCAAGCCGACCCTGCGCGCCGAGGGCGCACGTCTCAATGCCGCACGTGTACCCGAGAGCGAGTGCCCGCTCGGCCTCACGCGAACATCGGGTTCCACGGGCATTCCGGTCGAGGTAAGCACCACCGCGCGCACGCGCCTGATCTGGGATGCACTCACCATCCGCGAGCACCTTTGGCGCGGGCGCGATTTCGCCAGCCGCCTTGGCGCCATCCGCTACTTGGCGGAACCCGCGCGCAATCCTGCCGGTATCATGGGCGCGAACTGGGGACCGCCCGTGGCGGGATACACGCGCACGGGCCCGGCCAGCGCGATCCATGTGGGCCTGACCGCTGAACACTGGCTGCGTTGGCTCGCGAATTTCAATCCGCATCAACTCCTCACCTATCCCAGCGTCGCCGAGGCGTTGCTGGACGCAGGCGATAAACCGCCGGCGCTTACCGAAGTGCGCTTGTTCTCCGAACCCGTCAGCGCCGCGCTTGAACAGCGCCTGACCAAAGAGTGGGGCGTGACGGTCGCCGAGACCTACAGCGCCAACGAAACCGGCTATATCGCTCTGCGTTGCGTGTACGGCGGTTTGCATGTGCAGTCGGAGAGCGTGCTTGTTGAGATCCTCGACGACAACGGCCGCCCTTGCGCAGAAGGCCAAAGCGGGCGCGTGGTCGTGACGCCGCTGCACAATCTGGCGACACCTCTGATCCGCTACGACATCGGCGATTACGCCACCGTCGGCGGTGATTGCCCTTGCGGGCGAAAGCTGCCGGTGATCCGCGAAGTGCTGGGGCGCGTGCGCAACCTCGCCACGGCGCCGGACGGCGGAAGATTCTGGCCGGTGGAACTCGCGCGTATTCGTAAAGTGCAAGCCGTGCGGCAATTCCAATACGTGCAGACGGCACAGGACAAGATCACGCTCCGCCTGGTCCTCGGCCAAGCATTGACGGAGGACGAACGCGAGGAGATCGCGCGTCTCGCGCGCGTTTCGCTCGGCCATCCTTTCGTCATCGAAATCCAATCCGTGGCATCCATCGAACGCGGTCCCACCGGCAAGTTCGAAGAGTTCCTTTCCCTTCTGGAGGCGAAGCCGTGGACGCGTGGCTGAACCAGCTGCTCGCCGAACCCGAGATGCTGCAGATGGGCCACGGCCAGGATGCGGCGAGCCGCTCGCTGGGCCTCGGCTGGATCTACTATGGCCTCGCGCGCGCCCTCCGGCCAAGCCGCGTCGTCATCGTCGGCTCCTGGCGCGGCTTCGTGCCATTGGTCTTCGGCAAGGCCCTCATCGACAACGGCGACAACGGACGTGTGGTGTTCATCGATCCGTCCTATGTCGATGACTTCTGGTCCGATCCCGCGCGCACCGCTGCGCATTTCGCGCGCTTCGGCGTGGGCAACATCGGGCACCATTGCATGACTACCGAAGCTTTTGCACAGAGCGATGCCTATGCAGACCTAAAAGACGTCGGCATTCTTTTCATTGATGGCATGCACACCGCCACAGCGGCGCGCTTCGATCATGAAGCCTTTCGCCCGCGCCTTGCGGAGAATGGCGTCACGCTATTCCACGACAGTATTTGGGTCCGCCCGTCGCGTATCTACGGCGCGGACAAAGTCTACGAACACCGCGTCAAGGACTACATCGACGCACTGCGGAACGACAAGCTCCTTGACGTGCTCGATATCGCCATCGCCGGTGGACTCACTCTCGTCCGCGAGCTCCGGTCATGAGCCTGTGGGCGGTCACGAGTTATTTCAGCCTCGGCCACGGCGCGCGGCGTCTGACCAACTTCCGCCGCTTCCGTGAGCGCCTGGGCGCGCGACTGCTGGCCGTCGAGCTCAGTTTCGACGGCGTTTATGATCTTGCGCCAAGCGATGCTGATATCGTCATGCGCGTCGGCAACGGCGACGTCATGTGGCAGAAGGAGCGCTTGATCAATCTCGCGGTCGCATATTTGCCGGCGGATTGCACCGCCGTTGCGGTGATCGACTGCGACGTCATCTTTGCCGATGCCGCCTGGCCGCAAAAGGCGCTAGCGGCGCTCGCAACGGCTCACGTGGTACAACTCTTCGGCACGGTTCACTACCTCCCCAAATACTGGGAACCGAAGGCTCCTTTCGACAAGTTGGACGAAGGAATGCAGATCGCCATACCGCGCGGCATAGCTGCAGGCGCATCTCCAACCGCCTGCTTCAGCGACATGACGCAATTCGACCGCGGGAAGTACTCGGCGGGCATGGCCTGGGGCTATCGCCGCGACCTGCTCGCGCGCCACGGACTGTTTCAGTTCAATGTGATCGGCGGCGGCGATACCGCGGTCTCCGCTGCATGCTTCGGTGCGTTCGATGCCGTCGAGCAACGCCATCAGATGACGCCCGCGCACGGCGCTGCCTACCGCGCGTGGGCGGCACCCTGGTTCGCCGACGTCCAAGGACGGGTCTCGAATCTCGATGGCGACCTATTTCACATGTGGCACGGCGATCTCGCCAAGCGTCAGGCGCATACGCGCCATGCCAAGCTCGCCGCAAATGACTATGACCCCGCGGCGGATGTCGTTGCCGCGCCGAACCAACCGTTGCGCTGGAACAGCGCCAAGCCCGCGCTGCATGAAACGCTCGCGCGGTTCTTTACCGAACGCGAAGGTTAGATGACGCCGATGAGATAGGCGACAATGGTCATCACCACCGTCGTCCCGAAGGCCCAGGGAAACATCGCCCGCTGCAGCGCGCCGAAGGGAACGCCCGCGCGGCCCACCAGCACGAACGCCGCGCCCACCAGCGGACTCAACGGAAAGCCGGTGGTGGTATGGCCTAGCAGCGCCGCGCGGCCGATCTGCAGGGGATCGAGCCCGAGGCTTTTGGCGGTTTCCGTCAGCACCGGCAGCACACCGAAATAATAGGCGTCGGGCGTGAGTGCGAGGCTGAGCGGCATGCTGGTGATGGCGACAATCGCCGGCAGGAACGCGCCCGCGCTGGCCGGCACGATTGATACCGTCGTCGCCGAAATGGCATCAAGCATCTTGGTGCCGGTAAGGATGCCGGTGAAGATGCCGGCCGCGAACATCATGCCCGAGACCAGCACTACACTGCTCGCGTGCGAGGCGAGCTGCTTCTGCTGGTCTTCCCAACGCGGGCAATTGACGACCAACGCCACGGCAAACGCGATGATGAACAGTGCCGACAGCGGCAGCACCTCGAGCACCAGTGCGGTCAGCAGCGCGGCGGTCAGCGCGGCATTGAACCAGAACAGCCCGCGCGATCCGTCGCTCTTCTGCGGCATCAGATCCGCCACCAAGGCATCGCTGCCGGCGCCAAGGTTGAGGCGCTTGCCTTCACGGCGGCCGAGGATCGCACCGGCCACCACGGCCCACGCCAATCCGGCGACCATCGGCACGATCAACGGATTGAAGAGCTGACTGGACTCCGCGCCCAGCATCGCCATGGCGCGCGCCGTTGGACCGCCCCAGGGCAGCATGTTCATGACGCCTGCGGAAAGGCCGATGCAGGTGGCCATCACGAGCCTGCTCATGCCGAGCCGGTCGTAGATCGGACGCAGCGCCGCGATAGTGATGAGAAACGTGGTCGAGCCGTCGCCGTCGAGCGAAACCACCGTGGTCAAAACGACGCTTGCCGCGCCGATGCGCATCGGGTCGCCCTTGGTCAGGCGCAAGATGGCGCCGATCATCGGGTCGAACAGCCCGCGGTCGATCATCAGGCCAAAATAGAGGATGGCGAAGCTGACCATGATCGCCACCGGCGCGACTTTGATCAGGCCCTCCAGCATCATCGGGCCAAGGGCCGCGCCCGTGCCTGTGAAAAGCCCAAAAACCACCGGAATCAGCACCAAAGCGACCAGCGCCGAGACGCGGCCGCTCAGTACCGCCACAAGGAACACGGCGATGGTCGCGAACCCCAATACCGTCAACATTTGGCCCCCCATGCACGAATTCTATTGTGAGTTGCCCGACTTTCGCAGCACAATTTGAGACACCTGTGTTCGGGAGGACATCATGCTCATCAAAGCCAAGACCTGGAAGCTCGGTTTACTCTGCGCGGCCGCGACGCTCAGCGCGCCCGCCCTCGCCGCGACGTCGTGCGAAGGGCTCGCCAAGCTGCAAATCGGCAGCACCACCATCACCAGCGCCGGCAGCGTCACCGGTCCGCTCGCGGTTGAAAGCCCCGGCGGCCAGGGCGTGGCCAACGTGCCCTTCTGCCGCGTGCAAGGCGTGACGCGCCCCACGCCAAAGGCGGATGTGCGCTTCGAAGTCTGGCTGCCGCGCGACTGGAACAGCCGCATGAAGACACCGACCACCGGCGGTTATCTCGGCGGCATTCCCTATACGCGCATGGTCGAAGACGTGGCGAACGGCTACGTCATGGTCGGCTCGAACCTCGGCCATGAAGGCGGGTCCGATCCGAAGTGGACGCTCGATCCTGATGCGCTCGCTGCCTACGGCTACGGCGCGCATCCCTTCGTCAATCGCGCCGCGCGCGCGCTCGTGCAGGCGTTCTATGACAAAGGGCCGAGCAAGTCGTACTTCGAAGGATGTTCGGGCGGTGGCCGCCAGGCGCTGATGATGGCGCAGCGTTACCCCGATCTCTTCGACGGCATCATCGCCGGGGCGCCGTCGAACTCCTACCCCGACTCGATCATGCAGATCCTGTGGCAGCATCGCATCCACAAGCCGCAGTCTAACGATGGAGCGCCGCTGATCCCGCAGACCAAGCTCGCCATGGTTAGCGCGTCGGTGATGGCGCGCTGCGATGCCAAGGACGGCCTTAAGGACGGCGAACTCACCGATCCGCGCGCTTGCGATACCGACCTCTCGATGCTGCGCTGCAAGGCCGGCGAAGCGGCCGACTGCCTCACCGACAAGCAGATCGCCGGACTTCGCGACATCTACGGCGGTCCGCGCAAATCGAACGGGGTGCCGCTTTATCGTGGCTCCATGCCGGGTGGTGAATACAGCTGGAACCTGAACGTCGGCGATACTACGCGCTACGGCGCGTTCTTCGGCGATGTGGTGCTCGAGAACACGAGCTGGGATTGGCGCACGCTGGACTTCGACAACCAGTATGAATTCATGCGCGACCGGCTCAATCCGGTCATGGCCACGCCGAGCCCCGATCTCACGGCTTTCAAGGCGCGCGGCGGCAAGCTCATCCAGTTCCATGGCTGGCACGACCAGTTGATCGCGCCGACCGCCTCGCCCAACTACTATGCTTCGGTCATCGCGTTCGAGCGCCTGAAGGGCGACAAGAACGCCGATGCCGCCATCGACAAGCTGACACCGAAGGACGTGGTCGCAGACCTCGCCAAGCCGCAGGGCGTAGAAAGCTTCTACCGGCTGTTCATGGTGCCGGGCATGGCGCACTGCCGCGGCGGCAACGCGACCAACCGCTTCGACCAGGGCGCCAACGGCGTCGGGTCCAAGCGCGACCTCGATCACAGCCTCCAGCTCCAGCTGGAGCGTTGGGTCGAGCAGGGCGTGGCCCCCGAGCGTGTCGTCGCGACGCAGTTTGTGGGCGACGATCCGACCAAGGGCATCGTGCGCGAGCGCCCGCTGTGCGCTTATCCGAAGATGGCGCACTATAAGGGTTCGGGCGACGTCAACGACCCGGCGAACTTCGTTTGCGGCTCCACGGACACGGCGAACCTGACGCCGAATCCCGCCGACATGGCGCAGATCAAATATTCGCTGAAGGTGCGCAACGTGATCGGACCCCGCGTCGAGGTCAAGTAACACTCCTCCCGGGACGGCGATTCCTATTGTGGGCTGCGCGGCTTGCAGCCCACAATAGTCGCCATAACCTGAGGAGGACGCGATGAAATCCTGGAAAGTCGGACTGCTGTGCGGGGCCGCGACTGTTTGCGGCGCGCCGTCGGCGTGGGCGGGCATGAGCTGCGAGGCGCTCGCGGGCCTGAAGATCGCCAACGCCGAAATCACGCGCGCCGGAAGCATCCCCGGCCCCCTCGCCGTCGCGGGTCCGGGCGGCAAAGGCACGGTGAACGTGCCCTTCTGCCTGGTCGAAGGCATCTCTCATCCCACGCCAAAAGCCAACGTGCGGTTCGAGGTCTGGCTGCCGCGCAACTGGAACAGCCGCATGAAGACGCCGACGACCGGGGGTTATCTCGGCGGCGTTCCCTATACGCGTATGGCCGAAGACGTGGCGCTGGGTTACGCCATGGTGGGCTCCAACCTCGGCCACGACGGCAACGCCGATCCGCGCTGGGACATGGATCCCGATGCGCTGGCGGCCTACGGCTACGGCGCGCATCCGGGCGTCAACAAAGCGGCGCGCGCGCTCATCCAGGCGTTCTACGACAAGCCGCCGAGCAAATCTTATTTCGAGGGCTGCTCCGGCGGCGGCCGTCAGGCGCTGCAGGTGGCGCAGCGTTATCCCGATCTCTACGACGGGATTCTCGCCGGCGCGCCGTCCTACTCCTATCCCGATGCGATCATGCAGATCCTCTGGCAGCAGCGCATCCACAAGCCAAAGTCGGGCAAGGACGCGCCGCTGATCCCCGAAGGCACGCTTGCCATGGTCAGTGCGTCCATCACAGCGTCCTGCGACGCCAGGGACGGGCTGAAGGACGGCCAGATCACGGATCCGCGTTCGTGCGACCGCGATCTGAAGGCGCTGCAGTGCAAGGCCGGTCAGACAGGCGATTGCCTTTCCGAAGCTCAACTCGCGGGCCTTGCGGAAATCTATCGCGGCCCGCACCGCTCCACCGGCGAGGCCCTCTTCAGCGGTCCGCAGCCGGGCGGTGAGCACACCTGGAACCTCGCGACCGGTGACAACGGCAATTACGGCGAATTCTTCGGCGACGTCGTGTTCGACAATCCCAAATGGGATTGGCGCACGCTGAGCTTCGACACCGATTACGACAAGATGCGCGACAAGCTCAATCCGCTCATGGGCGCGCCCAGCCCGGACCTCTCGGCGTTCAAGGCGCGCGGCGGCAAGATGTTGGCGTTCCACGGTTGGGCCGACCACCTCGTCGCCCCCACGTCATCGCCGAATTACTACGCCGCGCTGATTGCCTTCGAGAAGTTGAAGGACGCCAAGGACATCGACGGCGCCATCGCAAAGCTCACGGCGCGTGAGATCGCCGCGGACGTCGCCAAGCCGCAAGCGGTGCAGGATTACTTCCGACTGTTCATGGTGCCCGGCATGGGCCATTGCTCCGGCGGTGTCGCGCCCAATCACTTCGATCACGGCGCGAACGCCGCGCCGTCCAAGCGCGACGCCGATCACAGCGCCATGATGGCGCTCGAGCGCTGGGTGGAACAGGGCGTCGCGCCCGAGCGCATCGTCGCGACGCAGTACACCGGCAACGATCCGGCCAACGGCGTGATGCGTGAGCGCCCCCTGTGCGCCTATCCGAAGATGGCGCGCTACAAGGGCTCGGGCGACGTCAACAACGCCGCGAACTTCACCTGCGGCGCGCCTGACGTGAAGAACCTCACACCGGGACCTGGCGACATGGCGCAGATCAAGAGCACGCTCAAGCTGCGCGCGATGCTCGGTCCAAAGGCGCAGTACTAGATAATCCCGCGATTCTTGAGGTCCGCGATCTCGTCGGCGGAAAGGCCGAGCAGCTTGCCGTAAACAGCGTCGTTGCCGTCGCCGAGCGCCGGCCCCAGATGCGTGATCTCGCCTGGCGTTTTTGAAAGCCGCGGCGCCGGCGCGGGCACGGTCACTTTGCCGGCGCGCGGATCGTGCCGTTCCTGGAGATTCTCGCGCGCGCGGTACTGCGGGTCGGCGAAGATGTCGGCGATGGACAGCAGCTTGGCGCAAGGCACCTCCTCGCGCGTGCATATTTCCAGCAGTTTGGCGAGCGGCAAGCCGCCCGTCCATTTCGCCACGAGCGCATTCACATCGCCCCGACGCTGGACGCGCTGCGCGTTGGTGGCAAGGCTCGGGTCGCCCGCAATGCCCATGGCGCGCATCAGCCGCTGCCACATCTTGTCATTGGAGCAGGCGATCGCCACCCAATCCCCATCCGCGGTCTGATAGTGGCTGTGAGGCGTGACATAGCCGATGTCCGCGCCCAGGCGCTCGCGCTGGATGCCGGTGGCGGCGTAGACCGGCGCGAGCTCATCGGTGATGCGGAAGATCGATTCATAGAGGCCGATGTCAACGAGCTGGCCCTCGCCAGTCTTTTCGGCATGGCGCAGCGCCATCAGCACGCCGATGGCCCCGAACATCCCCGACATATAATCCGCCAGCGACGTGGAGCCCGGCACCACCGGCTGGCGGCCCGGCTCGCCGGCCAGATACGCAAGGCCGCTAAAAGCATGGGCGATGCGCGCGAAGCCCGGCATCTCGCGGTACGGTCCCGTTTGCCCATAGGCGCTGACGCTCAGCATCACCAGCTTGGGATTAAGCTTGGCCAGCGCCGCATAGCCGATCCCCCAGTCATCCATGGTACCGGGGCGGAAGTTCTCGACCACCACATCGGCGCGCGCGGCGAGCTTGCGGAACAGCTCGGCGCCCTCGGGCGTGCGCAAGTCGAGCGTGATCGAGGTTTTATTGCGCGAGTCGCTCATCCATATGAAGGAGTCGCCCGACGCCGACGGCGTGCCCAGCTTGCGCAAGGAATCCCCCGCGCCCGGCTGTTCGATCTTGATGACCGTGGCGCCAAATTCAGCGAGCAGGGTCGCGCAGAAGGGCGCCGCCAGGAAGGTGGCGACGTCGAGCACCAAAACACCGGATAAAGGTCCCGCCATTTCTCCCCCGCAGTACGACGGCGGCGATCCTAGCAGAACGCTTTAGTTCCGCGCGACGCCCGCGTTCGGGGCCGGCAACAGGCGCATCATCGGCCGCGTGCCTCCGACATAACGCGCCTTTTCGTTCTGCCCTGCCTCATAGCCTTCAGCGAAGCCGAGTTTCAGGGCCTCGGCCTGTGAGGCGCTGCTGACGGGGAAGCGCCTGCGGAACCGGTAATAGTAGTGCCGGGTCTGCCAGCGCATGGCGTCCACGTGCTCGGCCATGCGCTGTCCGGCACGATAGGCGGCGCGGAAGGCATTCATCGTGGCGGGATCGGTCGAGATTGGCACAGCGGGCTCCTCGCGAATTCGGAACCCTCCTTGCAAAGCCTGGACCACGCACCGCGTGTATGATTTTGGCGCTTTCGCAGGTGTGCGCTGTAAAAATTCTCAGAAACGCCGTAGCCGACCGTCGGGGAATATTACAGCTCACAAAACATAATCGCCGAGGATCGCGCGGTTCGCCGGACCTCGGCGATAGAAGTGCGTCTCGTTGAACGTTGCGCGCGCCGATACCCAAGCTGACGCAGGCCCCGCAGTGAGCGCATTGACGCGCGCTGGAAGCGACGAAAAAAGGAAAACGTGAAGTGGCGCCGCCATATAACTCCGACCCGGCGACGGGACGAAATGTCCTTAAACTTTCATATTTCTCACATAATACTTTCATTGTTAATTTGCCATCGGAGGCGCAAGATTCGCCCTCGCGTCCAACACAGGGAGTTTGTCCAGTGAAACGTATCGTTCTGTCGGCTTTGATTGCCGCTGGCTTCGCGCTGTCGCCCGCCCTCGCCGCTTCGACGCCGGAAGCAGGCACGCGGGTTTATGACGCCGTGCAGAAAGGTCAGTGGGGTGAGGCTGAAAAGCTGCTGCGTCAGTCGTTGAGCCAAAATCCCAACGATACCGTCGGCATGCTCAATCTTGCTTATGTCTTGCAGAACTCCGGCCGCGGCGCGGAAGCCGTGAGCATCTATGAGAAGGTGCTGCAGCAGGACAACAATCCTGCCGTTGCGATCGGCGAAAGCGACAAGATGCGGGCGAAGGTGCTGGCGAAGAAGCGTATCGGCTCGATCTATAGCGCGCAGCGCTAAAGATCCGCGTGAATTAGTAGGCCTGCGCCGCCTTTTCGGTCAGCCGCGCAACGTCGGCCGACAGGGCAGGCCTCTCACGCACGAGGGGTAGATCCCTCAGGGCCGCCAGCGCTGCGGCCATATCGGCCCGATGTTGGCTGATCACCGGCGCCAGACGTTCATCCATCATGGCGCGCAGTTCGAGGCTGGGCGCCGCATTGACCAGGCCGGCCACGGTGATCCGGGTAAACGCATCCAATTCCGTAAGTGCGGCGACGCGCTTTTCCACCAGGCTCGCATCACGGCAATCGAGGGCCGGCGCCGGCGCCGCGTGATCGACGTGCATCATGCGCGCCTGGATCACCAGGCCGATCTGATCGGCGATCGCCACGCTGGCGTTCGTTGTCGGCTCCGGGCGCAGGGACGCGCTCTGGTCGGGGCGGGCAAGCGCCGCACCGCTGAGGAGACCAAGAAGAACGAGAGCCTGGAGAACAACGCGCATCGCTGACCAATCCTTCGATACAGCTTGGGTTCTCTCAAGGCTGGCCCCGCCGTGCAAGCGACGAGGCCGTCACAAAACTGTAGCAATTGACTGCCATACAGGCGGGAACCCCTCAGAAGTGCCCTTTATATGCGGGTTTCTGAAGCATCGCGGGGTCTATTGCAGCGCCGAATTCTTCACCGAACTGAAACAAATCAGTCATGCCTGCGCTGACGTCAGCGGGCCGGGCATTTCACACAAACATCACGAAATCGTCGCGGCCCCCTCGCCCATACTGCCGCCACTTGGTTTCGCGCACACTCTCATATCTAAGCCTTCACCCCCATGCAGTGCTGGATCGCCGTAACGCCCACCGCCGACGGCACCGCCCGCGGGCCCCAAGCCGTGACAGCCTATACTTACGAAACCGACGACCGCAGCAAGAAGCAGATCGCCGAGGGCGACCTGCTCTTCCTGCGCGACCAGAAGCGCTTGCTCGGCATCGCCCACGTCGAGAGCGTAGGCACCGAAAAACGCGAGCAACGCGTTCTGAAGTGCCCGGTGTGCGACATCAGCAAAGTCGAGATGCGCAAGAAGCGCGAGCTGCCCTACCGCTGTTTCCACGGCCACCAGTTCGCCGCGCCCGCCGAGGCGCAGCAGCTAACGGTGCTGCACACGGCACATTTCCCGCAGAGTTATGCGCGCGTTGCCGCGCAGATTGAGCCGGCCGAGCTGCGCCCCTTCGAGCTCACCAACAGCCGCCACGTAAAACTGAAGCTTGCCGATGTCACCGGCATCTGCGGCTATATCGCGCGGCGCGATCACACAATCGCCCCGACCTTGAAGAGCTGGCTGCGCAGCCGCAGCATCGCGCTCGGTGACCGCGAGGCCTATAGCGCGAGCGCCCATGCGCTGCCGATCGTCGACGAGCAGGATCGTCCGTTCCAGGCGATCCGTGAGCGCCGTGGCCTCGCCACCTTCCGCGACAAGCTGATCGCGCGCTACGGCGCGCGCTGTATGATCTCGGGCTGCGCCGTGCTGGCTCTGCTCGAAGCCTGTCATGTCGGCAAGTATCAGGGGCCGGAGGACAACCATCCCGCCAACGGCATCCTCCTGCGCAGCGACCTGCACACGCTGTTCGATCTCGACCTGATCGGCATCGATCCAGCGGACATGGAGATCACGGTGCACTCATCTCTCACCGGTACGGAGTATCAGAAGTTCTCAGGCGTGCGCCTCGTACTTGGCACCGAGAAGAGCATCGACATGCGCGCCGTGCGCGCGCGCTGGGAATTGTTCCTGCAGAAACTCGCCGAGGCGACACACAAGGTCGCCATCGCCGCGCTGGGCTTCAACCTGCTGTGCACGCAGCTTTTGTAGAGGCGGCTGCGATTGGCGGACCGCGCGCGATAGACGTAATAGGCAGCCCAGAACGTCATCAAAGCTGGGAATGGGGCGAAAACGAGGGATCGCTTTAAGCGACTGGAGTGATGTAAATCTTTCGGGATCACATCCCGGAGAGAAAATCATGACGCGCGCTTCCGAGTTCTGGACGTTCTTTGACCGCGAAGCGGCGCCGCAGCTCGCACGGCGGGAGCCGACGTTCCGCCAGATCTTTCAATATCTCGATCAGTTCAACCATCCGGTCACGATCGTCGAGACGGGGTGCGTCCGCCTGGCCGGGAACTGGGCCGGCGACGGTCAGAGCACAGTCTTGTTCGACAAGTATGTCTGCCTGAGGGATGAAGCTTCCGTTGTGTACACGGTGGACATCGACGAAGCGGCCACAAAGCAGGCGCGGGCCCTGGTCAGCGATCGTGTCAAAGTGACCTGCGCGGACAGCGTGACGTTCCTGACGGAATTGGTCGCGAAGCTATCGAATGAGGCCAAAACAGTCGATTTGCTGTACCTCGATTCCTTCGACGTCGATTGGACGCATTTGTATCCGTCGTCGATTCATCACTTGAAGGAATTGTGCGCCGCGATGCGCGTGATCAGGAAGGATACGCTGGTGGCGGTGGACGATTGCCCGCTTGAAGCGTCCTTCGTTCCGGGCCCGCAGGGTCAAGCCGAATTTGTGCAGGGCCCCTTCGTCGGCGGCAAAGGTCGTCTGGTTGCAGAGTTTGCCGCCGCTTGCGGCGCCCAGCCGCACTTCGCCGCCTATCAAGCCGGCTGGACCGGATTCTAGCGGAAGCCGCGCTACTTCTTTCCCTCCAGGTCTTGCGTGAGTTCGACGTAGGTCCCCCACGGATCCGTGACGAAGGCGACCGCGCTCGTTGTGACCGGGTTGGGCAGCTTTCTATACGGGGTATCGAACTTGATCCCGCGGGCGGCCAGCGTCGCCGTGTAGCCCTCGAGGTTGTTGAGATCGAAGCCGATGTGGTCGAGCGAGCGTCCTTTGGTGCCAGCGACCGGCGCGCTTGATTTGGAAAAGACGAGCTTGCCCCCGGGCAGATCGATCACAGCCGTATCGCCCTTTTTGGTAACGGCCGCGCCAAATGTCTGCGCGTACCACTTGGCGGCTTCTTCCGTACGCGCGGGAATAGCAAAGTGGATGTGGTCGAACTTGATTGGCGTGGCTTGGGACTTGTCCTCGGTGATTTCGACGCGGATACCCTCAGGACCAACGAGAAAGCCGCGATCCGCTTTAGCACCCTTCTCCCATTGCACGCCGGCTGCATCCCATTTGGATTTCGCTTCCTTGAAGTTCTTCACGGTAAATCCAATGTGATTCACCGAGGAGCCATCGCTTCCACCGCTTGTACCGTCCTTTGCCTCCCGCGCGACAACGGCGACGCCGGGGAAGAGAATCAAGTCGGGCCTGAGGGCGTGGGGCTTTCCGCCGAGCGAGATGAAGAACGTGTTCATGCCGGCCACATCTTTTGCGGCGAGATGGAGGTGACCCATGGTCAACCCGCTTGCGTTCACCGGCGCGAGCTGCGCGGTAGCGGGCGCGCTCAGTCCCATGAGTAGGAAAGACAAGATCGCAAAGACGTTCGTTCTCATGGGAGACCTCCTCCGGTCCAATTCTGTGAGCGCCGCGCGGCACGCGCGGCCCCCCAATACTACGGATGTTTCACTTTCCTGCAGCCATTTGTGAGCTTCGGTAACGGGTGCGGCCCGGCCAGCCACGTGGAAGCGGACGGGCTCCGTTAACTTTTATAATACTATCAATATCTTAGTCCGCCAAGGTGACCCCACGTGCTTGCGCGAATTCGAGTGCCTCGCGTTACAAAAAGGTACAAAATCCGCCCACTGCTCGGGTTCTCACACATAGGGGAGAGAGATATGAGGAGAGTCACAAAACCGTTTGTCCGCACCTTGCTCGCCACGACCTGCTTCTTTGCCGCAGGCGCGGCCTGGGTGGAGAGCGCGCAAGCCGCCGATAGCGGCGTACCGAACGTGTCCGACGGCATTGCCGGCGTCGTCACCGGCGCCAAGGGCCCCGAGGCCGGCGCCTGGGTGATCGCCGAGACGTCCGATCTGCCGACCCGCCTCATCAAGATCGTCGTCACCGACGATCAGGGCCGTTATGTCATTCCGGAACTGCCCAAGGCCAAATATCAAGTCTGGGCGCGCGGCTATGGCGTGCTGGATTCCAAGCACACTGAAGGCGTGGAGCCGGGCAAGAAGGTCAATCTCACCGTGGCCCCCGCGCCGGACGCCAAGACCGCCGCGGAGATTTATCCCACCAACTATTGGTACGCCCTGATCGAACCGCCGCCGGAAGCCGACTTTCCCGGCACTGGCCCCAAAGGCAACGGCATCTCGCCGACCATGATGAGCCAGCAGATGTGGGTCTCGCAGATGAAGGACGGCTGCGGCTTCTGCCATCAGCAGGGCGACCGCAACACCCGCAAGCTGCTCGACAACACGCCCGAAGGCTGGGCCGAACGCATCACCAAGGCGCGCCCCGACGGCGACCATGTGGTCGGCGATCACGGCAAGGACTTCGCGGCCTTCATGGGCAACACGATGACGTCCTTCGGACGCCAGCGTGCCCTCGCCATGTGGGCGGCCTGGACCCAGAAGATCGAGAAAGGCGCCCTGCCGCCCGAAGCCCCGCCCCGCCCGCAAGGCATCGAGCGCAACATCGTGCTGACGTCATGGGATTGGGCCAACGGCCGCTATGTTCACGACAACATCTCAACCGACCGTCATAACCCGACGATGAATGCCAACGGACCGATCTATGGCGTCATCGGCATGTACGGCTACATTGAAATGCTCAACCCCAACACGGGCGAGCAGAAAGAGCTGGGCTATAAGGTCAACCTGAATAAAAACGTCGAGCTTCTGCCGCCCGACATTCCGCCCGATGCCTTCCCGCACAACCCGATGCTGGACAGCAAGGGCCGCCTCTGGGCCACCGACCTTGGCCGCTTCGGCGGGCCAGCCCCCGGCAAACCGGCGCCGCCGGATAAGATGGCCTATTGCACCGACGCCGGAAATAAATTCGCCAAGTATTTCCCGCAGCCCGGCAAATCCGCCACCACTAGCGTGATCTACGATCCTAAGACAAACAAGATCGAGGGCATCCCGATGTGTAACGGTACACATCACTTGATGGCCAGCGCGGACAGCAAGTGGATGTACTTCTCGGGCGGCGACAGCAAAGTCGTCAGCTGGGCCGACATCGGTGTCTGGGATTCCACCAAGGACGGCGGGAAGTCGCTCGGTTGGTGCCCGATGGTCCTCGACAGCAACGGCGACGGCAAGATCACGCCCGATCGCACGGCATGGAATCAGCCCGTGCAACGCGGGGCCGGCGCCATGGGCGGCGAGGAAGGCTCCTATACCGGCGCGGCAGGTGCGGCGAAGAACGATCCGACCAAGGATACGCGGATTGAAGGCTTCCTGTACGGCGTGGATGCCGACCTTTCCGACAACGGCATGTGGTTTGCCAAGACCGGTCCCTTCCCGACCGGCGCGGTGAAGTTCACGCCGGGCAACAACCCGCCTGAAACCTGCATGACCGAATACTACGAGCCGCCGAAGATCGCCGAAGGCAAGTATGCGGCTTTCGACGGCCGCGGCATCAGCGCCGATTCCAAGGGCGTTGCTTGGATTGCGTACGGCAGCGGCAACTTCGGCCGCTTCGACCGCACCAAGTGCAAGGTCAAGAACGGCCCGGCTGTCGCGACCGGTCAGCATTGCCCGGAAGGTTGGACAATCCTTGATTCGCCCGGACCGAAGATGGGCAGCTTGAAGTCCGGCTCATCGGACTTCCACTACCTCAACTGGGTCGACTGGCACGACACGTTGGGCATGGGCAAGGATACGGCGCTCTTTGCCGGCACCAACTCTGACTCTCTGATCGCGGTCGATTCAGCCACGCTGAAGATCAGCGTTCTGCGTGTGCCCTATCCGCTGGGATTCCATACCCGCGGCATGGACGGACGCATCGACAATCCGTCGACGGGCTGGAAGGGGAAGGGCGTGTTCGCGACCTACGCGTCCCAGCCGGTCTGGCACCAGGAAGGCGGTGAAGATGGCACCTCCGGGCCTCAGCTCGTGAAGTTCCAGGTTCGCCCGAACCCCCTGGCCTACTAAGCTTTAGCGCGAAGCGCCACGGAACCGGCCGCCCCATCAAGGCGGCCGGTTTTCGTTCCGGCTCCGGTTTGACGCAAGGCCGCCCTGCATGGTCCTATCTGCGCATGAAGAGCAATCCCCCACACCTCACCGTTGAACCGCTGACGACCGTGAACTTTGCCTACGCCGAATTCAAAGGCGATGCGAAGATGGTCGAGAATCTGGGCGATGCGGTGCTGAAGGAATACGAGGCGGCGGGCGCACGCGGCCAGGGCACGAACTTTCCGCTGTTCACTCACGGTTATCTCCACCAGAAGACCCGCTCGAAAGTCGCACCCGAACTCCTCCAGTGGATTCAGGATTGCGCGCAAGCGTTCCTTGAACGCCAGGCGCCCTATCTCAATATAAAGGTCACGGCCAAGACCATTCATCCCCTGTGGGCCAATGTGCACACGGCGGGGCAGTATCACGCCGCGCATAATCACGGCATGGGCGAGTACGTGCTTTCGGGCGTGCTGTTCGTGCGCGTGCCGCCGGACCTGAAGGACGAAGGCGAAGGCCTTTTGATCCTCGAACGCACGCAACTCCCCTCGGTGGAAGGCCGCTTTGATATGGTCTATCGGCCGGGCGAGAAGTTGCCGGTCAAACCGATGCCGGGCTGGCTGGTGCTTTTCCCGCCCTTTGTGCGTCACTACGTGACGCCGCACCTGTCGTGCCATCCCCGCATCTCGGTGGCTTTTAACGTTTTAAGTTCAGCGATTATAGGGCCGAAATAGCAACGGGCGATCCGGTGTTGTCGCACGTGTCCCCCTCCCTGGTATGCTTTCTAAAACAGGAACGATAAGCAGCGCGCTCTATTTCGGGCAAACTGCTCCTGACGCTCGGCAAGGCGGGCGTTTCGAAATGCAAGCGTCGCGCGCATATCTTGGTCGCTCAAGGTTTGGTCCTCACGACTTTAGGCCTCATCCGACCTGAATTCTTTGCCTGACGTCCGTGATGCCGTCGTTTTCTCGACCAATTCGCCTTCATAGATGTGTGGAGCTGTAATAGCGCGGGTGTTGCGTGATCATCATCATCTCGTGGCGATGTAGGTACCAACGCGCCCGTTTCAAAAGTGGGTGAAACAACGCTTGAATTTCGAGGCGCCGATCGGCAACGCAACGCGATGTGCCCCGGTGGAGGGATGCGAGCCAGCGCATCAAGTTAGTTCCGCTGTGAGCGGCACCGGAACTAACTTGATCGACCAGGCAGAATCAGTCGGCGCGAGCCATTGTGCGCAAAAGGTTGAAGCCGCTCGGCGTTGTATTGCGCCTCCGGTTCCAAATTATGCCGGCAAGACCTAGGAGACCCATGAAAAACACCGCCCACGATGCCGGCTCAGGCACGTCCGTGGGATTATCAATGTCACCTGGAACTGGCTGACAATCCGTGGAGACTTGGTTGTTGATCATTGTCACGGATACTTGAGCAAGGGCTCTGCCACAGACGATGCTCGCTCCTTCATCGAAGGTGATCGAGGATCCCGCGAGGACTGATCCCGCAAACGCGGTACCACCGCCGAAGGTAGCGGCGGTCCCAGTTAACCAGTACACGTTATCAAAGTACGTGCCGTTGGTAAGAAGAACGGATGCGGCGCTGGCTGTTGTCAACGCACTTCCGATTAGGAAAATGAACTTGGCATAGGGATCATTGCCCCCATCGAGCGTAAGTGCTCCCGTCAATTGAGCCGTCGTATCGAACTTATAGACTCCGGGGGCGAGGCTTCCCAGACTACCCACGCCAAGATCTCCACCCGTGAGATTCTGCGTAACAATCGAATTGCTCAGGGAAGTGTACGCGGACTGGAAGTCGCTCTTTGCTGCGATAGCGACGCCATCATTTATATGAATGGCCCCCCGAGGACCACACCGGGTGGATAGAACCCTGTGACCGACGTGCCGGTGCTCACACCAAGCTCGCCGGTGATCACCGTCGATCCCGTATTGGTTACTGACGCGCCGGCCAGGACCGCGAAGGGACTGGCATTACCCAAAATCGGCGCGGCCGACACGGGGGACGAAGCCCAAAGCATTGCGGCTGGAATGGCCGTCAGTCCCAATAGGCTCGAAAGGGTGAACTTCATGGCGAACATTGGGGTACTCCAAAGTTTGAGACTTCTCTGTCTCCTCTAATGAGGCCGATGGGCCTCCCCCGCTCGCGAGCAATACCTATGCCACCACCAAAAATTGGTTTATTGCAGCGCCTTACAATTCTCGGCTTGTAGAATTGGGGCGCAAATGTGTGAAGATTCCGGCGCTCGTGATCGAAACGTTACAGTTCATGAACGGGGCTCACAACGTCGCCGGTTCGAGTATCGGCGTTTGGGACTCTTGCTCGGCAAGGGAAGGCATCGTACTGAACCACAAGAAGCTCTATCGGCTGTACCGCGAGGAACGGTTGATGGTGCGTAAACGTGGCGGGCGCAAACGTGGCGGGCGCAAACGTGCTCTCGGCACCCGAGCGCCGATGGCGCTGCCCCTGGGACCGAATCAGCGGTGGTCTTTGGACTTCGTCAGCGATGCCTTGGCCAACAGCCGTCGCTTCCGCATCCTGCCGATCGGCGATGATTTCACGCGGGAATGTCTGACCCTCGTGGTCGATAACTCGCTGTCCGGGATCCGGGTGGCGCGGGAGTTGGATCGGGTTGCGGAGTTCCGCGGTCCCCCGTGCATGATCGTCAGCGACAACGGTACCGAACTGACCTCTCATCCTCGCTCGGCAAAGACACCCCCCGTCGATTTGACGGGGGGTGTACTTTAAAAAGAGGTATCACGGATCCTGTTCAAAAACTCGATAAGATGTTCCCTTGTGGAGCAACTTCGGTGGGCCCCTTGTACTGCCGAAGTGGGTTGGTTCCGGCAGGGAGGTCTTTGACGAGCGCCCACAACTCCAGCTTAGTGAGCGTGCAGAATTGCTTCCGTCACTTCACTACGACCACAGGCACATCAGCCAACTGCACAACTTTGGCCACAACAGAACCCAAGAGCAACCCAGACAACCGCCCAAGGCCACGACTGCCCATGACGATCTCACCGCACTTTGATTTCTTTGCAAATGCTATGATGCATTCGGAGGGATCGCCAGCTTCTACGTAGGTGTCAGCTTCAAGGAATTTCGCACGGGTCTTGAGCCCCGCTGCCGCGAGCACCTTTTCGGCTTCCTGGGCCTGATACTCCTTCACCATCGACTGGCTAATCATAGGACCGTGAGCTTTAATGAGAGGCTGGGCGTAGAGCAGCAGCACCTCGATCTTCTCGCCCCGGCGCTTTCGCTCTACAACGTAATCCAAGGCTTTGAGAGCACCCTTTGAACCGTCGATGCCAATGAGAATGCGCGCCATCTTCACTCCATTTCAGGCCGTAGGTTGTCGTATCGTTTTTGCAGCGAGATGACCCTTGACTCCACCGCACCTCAAAATACCATCAATTATGGAGCTGGCACAGCGCGCACCTCAGTCGGTGTCGTGGCTGTTACACACTTAGCGTGTCCGAACGGCGCGTCTGCCAAGTTCTGGGCCAACATCGCTCCCCACAACGCAAGGTCTCCCATACATCTGATGACGAAGCGGCATTGACCGCGAACATGATCGAGCGGCCCGCCAAATTGGGCGCTACGGTTATCGCCGCATCACCAAGATGCATCGTGCGTCGGGTTGGTCGGTCACCAAGAAGCGCGTTGAGCGACTGTGGCGGCGTGAGGGGCTTAAGGTCCCAACCAAGCAACCAAAACGAGGCCGTCTGTGGCTCAATGACGGATCATGCATTCGATTGAGAGCGGAACGACCCAATCATGTCTGGTCCTTCGACTTCGTCGCCGACAGGACCCACGATGGGAGGGCGTATCGCATGTTGTGCATTATCGACGAGTTCACCCGGGAGGCGCGCTGGCCATCAGGGTCGCCAGGCGTCTCAACTCCACCGATGTCATTGAGGCTCTGTGTGATCTCTTTATCGTTCGGGGTATCCCGGCCCATATTCGATCAGACAACGGGCCTGAGTTCATCGCCGCAGCGCTACGTGAATGGATCGCCGCGGCGGGCGCCAAGACCGCTTACATCGAGCCGGGCAGCCCTTGG
>CAISTS010000030.1 GCA_903888485.1 uncultured bacterium
AAATGAGCAACATCGGCTTCGGTACTGCTCCATCCCAAGCTGATGCGGATCGCGCTTTTTGCCTCGGCAGGACTGATGCCCATGGCCAGCAGAACGTGCGACGGGGCGATTTTACCCGACGAGCATGCCGATCCCGCACTGACCGCAACGCCAGCCAGATCAAGACGCATGACTTGGGTTTCACTGGTCACGTTCGCAAGCGAGATGCAGCTTGTATTGGGAAGGCGCGCAAGCGAGTCGCCGAAGACCTTTGCCTGCGGCGCGATGCGGCGCACGCTTGTTTCGATCTGGTCGCGCAAACCACGGATCCGGGGCGCACCGGCCAAAAGGCGCGGCACTTCGCGTGCGGCTGCTCCGAAGCTCACGATACCAGTGACATTCTCCGTGCCCGCGCGGCGCCGGCGTTCTTGGCCGCCGCCGACAATATCAGCCGCGATATCAAGGCCGCGCCGCACGAGCAGCGCACCAATCCCCTTGAGGCCGCCGACCTTGTGCCCCGAGAGGCTCATGCTATCGACAACGAGTGTCGAAAAATCGATGGGCACCTTGCCGAAGGCCTGGACCGCATCGCAGTGGAGATAGGCGCCATAGGTCCGCGCGAGCGCGATGGCAGCATCGAGCGGCTGGAGGACTCCCGTCTCGTTGTTGGCGAGCATCAAGCAGATCAAAGCCGGGCGCGGCACAGTCTTGAGAGCGTCTTCAAGGGCGTTGAGGTCAACGGCGCCGCGGACATCGCCCGCGATCACCGTCGCGCCAGGGACCACGGCCAGAACGGACGCGTGCTCGAGGCCGGAGACGATCACGCTCTTGCAGCCTTGCGCCGCGACAAGACCGCGCAGGGCCAGTGTGTTGGCTTCCGTGCCGCCCGAGGTAAAGGTGATCTCGGCCGCTGAGGCGCCGGTGGCGCCCGCCAGATGCTCGCGCGCATCCTCCATCAGCGCCCGCGCACGGCGTCCGGCTTTGTGAACCGAGGACGGATTCCCAAACACATCCAAGCAGTTCCGGACTGCCGTCGCGGCCTCGGGCAGCAGAGGTGTCGTGGCATTGTGATCGAGATAGCTAAGGGCGGTGTCGGCCATGAGGGCTTTTAACACCATCCAGGGGCGTTCCAGAAGGGTTCTTGGTGGCCATCTAAGTCATTGATTTTTCATTACAAAAACGAGTGATTTGCGGAATTTTAGAGCGTTTGGCGCACGCCTCGATGTATAGTGCGCTCCGATCCCGCCTTTCCGCCGCCGCTCCGCTGGTTTGCGCGTGATTTGCCGTTTGCACCTGGATAGGCGTTACCCTAAATAATCGCCGCCTGCCGGGTCGTTGAACGGCCACGACCGTTACACCAGCGCCCCGCTTTAAAGGACCAGAAATGCCTGAAGTGATTTTTGCCGGCCCCGAGGGGCGTCTGGAAGGCCGCTACCACCATAGCGAAGTCCCCCGCGCTCCGATCGCCGTCATCCTTCATCCGCATCCGCAGCACGGCGGCACGATGAACAACAAGGTTGCCTATAACCTTTATTATGTCTTCGTGAAGAAGGGCTTCTCGGTCGTTCGCTTCAACTTCCGCGGTGTTGGCCGCTCGCAAGGCGATTTCGATAACGGTCAGGGCGAACTGTCCGATGCCGCTGCGGCGCTCGATTGGCTGCAGTCTGTGAACCCCAACGCCTCGGCCTGCTGGGTCGCCGGCTTCTCATTCGGCGCGTGGATTGGCATGCAGCTTCTCATGCGCCGCCCGGAGATCGAAGGTTTCATCTCGATCGCTCCGCCGGCCAATATGTACGACTTCTCGTTCCTGGCCCCGTGCCCGTCGTCCGGTCTCATTCTGCAAGGCACCGATGATGACGTCGTGCCGGAGCCGTCGGTCGAAAAGCTCGCGAACAAACTCAAGCTTCAGAAGAACATCACCATCGACTATCAGTTGGTGAAGGGTGCCAACCACTTCTTCAAGGACCACATGGACAACGTGACGAATTCGGTGAATTCGTACTTGGACATGCGCCTTGGCGCCGGCGCGCAGGGCAATAAAAAGAGAGTCGCGCAGGTTTAAGCGATCGCGGCCTTTTGCTGCTGGGGAGGCGTTACGACGCCTCCCGCCAGCGGCGCGGCAATTCCCGTCGTTCCCGGAAATGAGATCGGCAATCCCCGCACCGTGCGCGCGGCGAGATAGGCGAACGCTTGCGCCTCGACCGCATCACCTTGCCAGCCCTGGGCATCAACGCTTTCGGCCTTTAATCCGGCGTATCGGCTGATCTCAGCCATCAGCGTCGGATTGTGCCGCCCGCCGCCTGTCACCAACAGCCGCTTCGGTTTTGCAGGACAGTGTTCCAGGCCGCGCGCAATGGCGGCGGCCGTAAATGC
>CAISTS010000031.1 GCA_903888485.1 uncultured bacterium
ATAGCCCCAGGCCTGCTTCGGCTTGCTCTCGGCCTGCGCCTTGCCGCGGCGTTCCGGGATCAGCACGAACGGATTGGGCATCTTCTCGCCCTCGCGCAGCCACCTTCCGCACAAGGTGTTGATCACCAGCACCATGTATTCGGTCAGCGTGCCGCGCGGCGCCATGTTCGGGCCCGTTCCTGCCGTGGTCATGCCCCTTTTGCCCGACGCATACACTCTTGCCGCCTGAATCAGCAATTCCTCGGGAACATCTGCCCGCTTCGAAACGTATGTGGGTGTGAAGGGTGCGACAGCCTGCTTCAGCGCCTCGAACCCTTCGACGTCGCTTTCGAGGAACTCTTGGTCGTAGAGGCCTTCTTCGATGATGATATGGGCGAGGCCGGCCAGGATCGTGGGATCCTCACCCGGCTTGCACTGCAGGTGGATATGAGCCTTCTCGGCACATTCGGTCTTTCGCGGATCGATCACAATCAGCTTCATGCCGCGGCGCAGGGCGTCGTGCAGCCGTTTGGCGGGATTGTACTGCGGGATGCCGCCCCATTTGGAAACCACCGGGTTCGCACCGACCAGCATCCAGGTATCCGAATCGGAGAACGGCTGCGGCCCGGCGCTCCAGCGACCGTGGAACGCGATCGCCATGGGCTTGCCGGGCTGGTCGATGCTGCCCGAGGAAAACTTCATCGGCGAGCCGATGGCCTGCATGAACGCGCCCGCCATGGCGGAACCCGCCGGATACGGGAACGAGTAGGTCGCCGTGTAAAGGGCCACCGAACGAGGGCCGTGTTGGGCGATCAGGTCGGTCAGCCGGGCGGCGATATCGTCGAGCGCGGCACCCGAAGTCACAGTTTCGTGAGTGCCGGAAACCTTGCGCTGGGGCCGAAGAACCCTTTCCGGATTGTAATGTTGTTGCGGAAGTTGCCGACCTTTGACGCAGGTATACCCGAAGTACATCGGATTTTCCTTGTCTCCGACGACTTTAATGGCCTTGCCATCCTCGACTGTTACCTTTATGCCACAGAAAGAGTGGCAAAAACGGCAGATCGCCGTTTGCGTCTCAGCCATGATCGTCTCCCCGCTTCAGGCCGCGCGCTAACATGCATGCTTGAAGGTGGAGCCTACGACGCCATTCCGGCCTTGACAAGGGCCGAAGGAAACCAAGACTCTACTCGCCGCAAGCTGCGAATAAACTTTCATCTTTCGTCGCACATATGCGATATATATCAACGGAGCTGGGCTATGGGTGAAACGCAAGGAGGGTTGTGCGTATGAACCGAATTGGAAAATATGTCGTGCTCGGACTGGGCGTTTTGACGCTCGGTGCCTGCGCCACGACGGACAACTTGGATACCTACAATAAAGCCAAGGGCGCGTGCACGGCCGGATCGGCGTTCAATGCGGCCTTGTGCAACGGCTACAGTCAGCTCGCCACGGAAGAACAGACTCCGTACGAGCCTTACGTCATTGATCCGCGCGACCGTGACTACTACGCGACGAAGGCCATCGCCGCTGGCGCCGGCCAGACACCGCTGCCGTCGAACGTCGCCGGTCCGCTGCCGCCGGAAGGTTGCGGTGCCGATCAGGAAGCCGCGCCTTGCGTCGCGGTGCCCGATAGCCGCCCGATCCCGGGTGAGGCGATCGCCGAGGTTACCGATGGCCGTGCCCGCCTGATGGCGGCGTTCGACGCCGGTGGCCGTGAAAAGGCGCCCGATCCGGCCGCTCGTGCCCAGACCCAGTTCGATTGCTGGCTGGAGCAGCTGGAAGAGAACTATCAGCCGCAGGACATCGCGCGCTGCCGCCAGGGTTTCCTGGATGCGTTGGCCGAGCTTGAAAAGGCTCTGATGCCGCCGCCGGTTGCTGAACCGGAAGCGGGCAAGCCGGAACCGTTCCTCGTGTTCTTCGACTTCGACAAGTCGAACATCACGCCGGAATCGGCTCAGGTCATCTCCCAGGCCGCCGCGAAGGCCAAGGACACCGGTGCGGTCGCGATCCAGGTCATCGGTCACACTGACCGGTCTGGCCCGCCTGCCTACAACGACAGGCTCTCCATGCGCCGCGCCAACGCGGTGAAGGCTGAGCTGGCGAAGAACGGTATCGACGCGTCGACTATCACGGTCGAAGGCCGCGGCGAAGCCGATCCTCTCGTCCCGACCGCCGACGGTGTGCGCGAGCCGCAGAACCGGCGTGCGGAAGGCATCTGGATCTATCGCTAGTATCCAGAGCTGACGCCAAGATCGAGGGCGCGTGCTTCGGCACGCGCCCTTTTTCTTTGTCCGGAGCGCGACAATG
>CAISTS010000032.1 GCA_903888485.1 uncultured bacterium
AAACCTCCACGACATACATCCCTTCGGCTTCCCTTCGTCCCGAGGACAAAGGAATGCCTTACCACTGGCTGGATTTTACTCCGCCGCAGCCGCAAATCGCCGCCGCTCCAGTGGAAGACTTTGTCACCGCCGCCTCCAATCGATTCTCAACTTGCCGGAAAGCCGGACCGGGAGATGGTGTTAGATTGCGCGGGGGAGGCCGCATGCGAGGCATGGTCCGGCGTCGGTACATGGGGGGGGACACGCCTGGCAACGCGATGCGCGGCATCATGTTCGCGTGCGTGCTGGAGAGCAGTTCCAGGACGCGAATGGTGCACTCGCGCCGGTAGCGCTATTCGACGCCGACGCCAAGGTCAGCGAAACGCGCCTCGAGTCCTTCACCCGCTACTCGTGGCAGTTCTCGCGCGCGCCGTATCTCGAAGGGTCCATCGACACCGCATATTCAAAGCTCAGGCAGCGCGGCAATGACGTCAGCACCGACCGCAGTTTCTTCTACCCCAAGCCGCGTCTCGATCTGCGCTACCAGATCGAGACGCGCGGCAAACTGAATGCGCGTATTTTCCGCACTGTCAGTCAGCTCGACTTCGCCAACTTTGTCTCGAGCATAAGTTCGAGCGACGTGCGTTTCGGCGTCATTCAGGCAGGCAACCCCAATCTCGTGCCGGAGAAGACCTGGACCTTCGCGAAGCTACGGGCCAGCAGCGGCTTGGCGGCGACCAAGGTACGGTCTCCGTGCGCGCCTATTACAACGACATCACCGACACCATCGACAAGATTGTTATCGCGCCCGATGTGGCGGGCGCCGGCAACATTGGTCACGGCAAGTCCTATGGCGCCGAACCGAAAGTAGGATTGCGCTTGGGCTGGCTCGGCCTTCCGGGCGCGACCATCGACGCGAGCGGTACGCGCCAGCACGCTTCCGTGCGCGACACCTTCGACACAACGGTGAAGTTCATCGTCAAAGGGACTTTCTAACACGCATCTGAAACACTATGCGCAATTGCAAAGGCGCGGGGCGTTGTATTGCCAGCGTAAATCCCGTCTAATACGTCCTCGCGCCGCAACGACGAGTGCACCCAACACATGGCCCGATGGCATGCTCTTTGGCTGAAGCCCGACCTCACGCCCGAGATCGAGCGCGAGGTCAATATCGAGCGCCTCATGACCATGGCGCGCCACCAACCCGTCGCGGCGCCGGCCCACGCCATCAATTCGATCATTCTCGCGGTGGCCGCGTGGCCGTTCGTGACGCAGCGCTGGCTGCTGCTCGCCATCGTTGCGCTGTTCCAGTTGGCCGGCGTTTGGCAGCTCCGCGCTTGGTGGAAGCACCGCAAAGTCGCGCGCCCTTCGAATGTCAGCGACCGCACCATCACGCGCGCGACAATGTGGTCGGTCTACTTCGGCGGGGTCTGGGGCGTGCTGAGCGCGCTTCTGCTCCTGTCCGCCCCATCGCGCGACGTCGATCTTCTGATTTTCACCATCATCGCCGGCATTTCTGCCGGCGGCGTCATGATGCTGTACCCCGTGCCCGCGGGCATGCTGTTGTTCCTGATCGCCTCGCTCACGCCGCCCTGGTTTGTGGTGGCGTTCATCGCCGATTTCGATTTCTCAGGCGCGCTGCTCATATATACGTTCGTCTACATCGCCTTCCTGCTGGTCACGGGACGTTACAGCTACCAGAACTTCGTCGAAGGGGTGCGGCTGCGCATGCTGAACGCCGAGCTCGCCTACAAAGCGGAGGCCGCCAACCGCGACAAGTCGCGTTTCCTTGCCAATATGAGCCACGAGCTGCGCACGCCGCTGAACGCCATCATCGGCTTTGCCGAGGTCATCCATAACCAGTTCAAGGGTCCGGTCGGTAATCCGCAGTACGTCGATTTCGCGCGCTCGATCCATGAGAGCGGGCGTCACCTCGTCGGCATCATCAACGACATCCTCGATCTTTCGAAAGTAGAAGCCGGCAAGGTCGATCTTGAGGTTGCGCCGATCGATATCCAAAATCTCTTCGCTAAGGCCACGGCGCTAATGGGGCATTCGATCACCAAGGCGCAGCTCGGCCTCGACGTGGTTGTCGAGCCCACCTTGCCGCCGGCGCTGGTCGATGCCGGCAAACTCGGCCAAGTTCTGTTGAACCTGATCTCTAACGCGGTCAAGTTCACGCCCGCCGGCGGTCGTTTGCGCCTCGAAGGCAAACGCGCCCCTGATGGGGGCATCGACATCCTTGTCGCCGACACCGGCATCGGCATCGCCGACGACGAGCTCACCGAAGTGCTGAAGCCCTTCGTGCAGAGCCGCGATACCGAGCGCAGCCGCGTGCAAGGCACCGGCCTCGGCCTGCCGCTGGCCGATGAGCTGGTCAAGTTGCATGGCGGCACCATGACCCTCGCCAGCATCCGCGGCGTCGGCACCACGGTGACGGTGCATTTACCCAATTCATGTGTGATGCAGCGTCCCGCGCTGAAGGCCTTCGGCTGAAGTTGTGCGCCTCGCTTGAATCCGGTTTAATGCGCGGCTTCCGGCCCCTCACCTAGGCGCTTCCAAAACATGTGCGGCATTGCAGGCATCCTTCAGTTCCGGCCCGATGCAGGGCCGGCCGATGCCCTGAGCGTCGTCGGGCGGATGAACGATAGCCAGCGCCACCGCGGACCCGATGCGGATGGCCTGTGGTCCAGCACAAGCGGGCTCTGTCACCTTGGGCATCGCCGCCTCAGCGTCATCGACCTGTCGACGGCGGCCAACCAGCCGATGCTGGGCGGTGGCGGGCGCTACGCCTTGGTCTTCAACGGCGAGGTCTACAATTTCAAGGACCTGCGGGCGCGGCTGGAAGCGCGCGGCAAACGGTTCCAGACGCATTCAGATACTGAGGTCCTGCTGGAAGGCTTCATCGCCGAGGGTCCGGCGATCTTCAAAAGTATCGACGGCATGTTCGCGGTCGCTATCTACGACAGCCAAACCGGCACGCTGACCCTCGCGCGCGATGGCGCCGGCGAGAAGCCGCTGTATTTCTATCGCGGTGATGGTTTCTTTGCCTTCGCGTCGGAGCTGCGCCCGCTCCTCGGCATCCCGGGCCAGGGCTTCCGCATGTCGGAAGCCGGCCTCGCGCTTTACATGGCGCTGCGTTACGTCCCGCCGCCGCATTCGATCGTCAAAAACGTACATAAGGTGGCGCCGGGAACGGTCATGCAGGTGTCCCGCGACGGCACGCTCACTGCGGGCCGCTTCTTCTCGTTCTCCGCCGAGCCGTTCGCCCCGGACCCGAGTCAGAGCCCCGAGGCTTACGCCGCGGCGGTCGAAGACGCGCTTGCGGCATCGCTCGAGGCGCGGCTCAACAGCGATGTGCCGCTCGGCGCATTTCTCTCGGCGGGCGTCGACTCCGCCCTCGCCTGCGCGATACTGACCAAGCGTCTGAAGCAGCCCCTGAAGACCTTCACGGTCGGTTTCGAAGGTGATCCCGGCAGCGAGCACATCGCCGCCGCCGACATCGCGCGTACCCTGGGCACCGAACACCGCGAGTTCATCTTCGGGCCCGCCGCTTTCGAGCAGATCTGCGGCAGCATCGGCACGCTGCTCGACGAGCCCAACGGCGACCGCAGTTGCGTGCCGACCTATCTGCTCTCGCAGTTCGCGCGCGAGCATGTGACCGTCGCGATCTCGGGCGACGGCGGCGACGAACTGTTCGCCGGCTATTCGCGCTATCTCGGTTTCGCCAACCTCGCCGGCAAACAAACCTGGCCCGACGCGGCGTCCGTGGTGCGCGCCTATTTCCAGCAGGCTTTGGGTGTGTTCCCCTGGCAGGCGATTCCGGAAGTCGCGCGCCACGAAGCAGGAGCCGTTCTCACCTTCACCGACTCCTTTGCGCCGATCTTCGCCGCGCCGGGACGCTCGCTGCTCGATGCCCAGCGTATCCTCGACTTCGAGACCTACATGCCGGGCGCGGTGCTGGCCAAGGTCGACCGCATGAGCATGCGCCACGCGCTCGAAGTGCGCACGCCCTACCTCACAGCGTCGCTTTATGACCTCAGCCGCAAGGCCAGCCTGCCGATGCTGCTGGGGCCTGAGGGTCAGAAAGCGACGCTGCGGCGGCTCCTGGCCAAGCACTTGCCGATGAACCACGTCACCGCCCCCAAGAAAGGCTTCGGCATGCCGCCTTCGGTGTTCCTCAACAACAAGGACCGCGTCATCGCCGAACTGGGCAAGGCGCACGGCATTCTGTCGCAGACGGCTTTCTTCAAGGAACGGCCCGGCACGGCCGAAGCTTTGGCGAAGTGGGCGCCCAACAACACCAACTCGATCTGGGCGACGATAGCCCTGGCGAAATGGGTTGAGTCGGTCGGCGCCTGGCTCTAGCGTCTACGTCTTCATGTGAGGGGCGATGACCGCGATTGAACAGATCATTGCGCCGCGGCGCCGCGACCTCGGCGGCTTCGAGGTCAGCCGCGTACTGCCGTTCATGAACCGCCGCAGCGTCGGGCCCTTTGTGTTCTTCGATCATATGGGTCCAGTCGACTTCGCGCCCGGCAAAGGCATCGACGTGCGGCCTCATCCGCATATCGGCTTGGCCACGGTCACGTTTCTCTTTGACGGCGCCTTCATGCACCGCGACAGCCTGGGCACGGTGCAAAAGATCGTGCCCGGCGACGTCAATTGGATGACCGCTGGCCGGGCCATCGTGCATTCCGAGCGTTCGCCCGACGACCTGCGCGCCACCGGACACAAAGTGCACGGCATCCAGTCCTGGGTGGCATTGCCCAAAGATAGGGAAGAGATCGCGCCCAGCTTTGCGCATCATCCGGCGGCCAGCCTGCCACGCATCGAACGCGGTGGTGCCGCGCTGCGGGTTATCGCCGGCAGCGCCTTCGGCGTCATCTCGCCTGTGCAAGTGCTCACCGACACGCTCTATGTCGCCGCCGATCTTGAGGCGGGCGGCACCGTGACGCTGGAGCCGACCCACGCGGAGCGGGCCATCTACGCCGTGGATGCGCCTCTGCGTATCGACGACAACGACCTACCCGCCATGCAGATGGCAGTGATTACACCCGGCGCGACCGTGACCATCTCCGCGCGCGACAAAGCGCGCTGCATGATCCTGGGCGGCGCACCGCTCGATGCGCCGCGGCTGATGTGGTGGAACTTCGTGGCGAGCTCCGAGGACCTGATGGACCGCGCCAAGGCCGAGTGGCGCGCCGGGCCCGGTGAACAATGGCAAGGGACTTTCGGTTTGCCGCCGGGCGAGCGCGAATTTATTCCGCTGCCGGAGTCATAAGGCGGCGGTAGCTGCCTTCACCGCGGCTTCGAGCGCATCAAGGTCGGCGCTGAAATCGGCGAACAGGATGTCGTCGTTCCTATCGTTGGCCACCGCATCGGCCACGATGCAGGCAAAGTTGAGCCCCGCCGCGCCGGCGACCTCGTGATAGGTCCAGACCACGCGCTTGTCGTGGGTCAGCTCGATCAGCGCGCCGCCCGCCCCCATGAACACCGCGTTCGTAAGACCCGCACCGTGGGCGCCGACAACGATCTCGGCATCCGCGAACAACGCCACTTGATCGGCGAACGACAACGCGCCGGGATTCACCGCCGTAAAACCGTGGCCCTTGAGAAGCTGTTCCACCGCCGCTTCATTGAGTACGCGCCGGCGCGGCGCCGCACCGCGCGAGACATAGATGCGCTGCTTGCCGCGCGGTTTGCCCGCGACACCCATGGCGCTTCGCAAGTACTCCGCTTTCCAGGGGCTCATGCCGGTGTCGCGCTTGGGGAAAATAATCTTCCTGCAGAACAGCAGCGTGCCGTCGGTGGGCTGCATCTCGGACGGCGCGAGGCCGGCCATGGACATAGCCGCACCCATGAACGGCAGAATCGCTTCGGCGGCCGGCGGATAGCCGCTGACGATGAGCTTGGCGGCGCGCAAGGCCGGCGCACGCGTGCGCCAATGCAGCTGACCCAGCGCGTCAGTGAGGAAATGGAAGTAGTTGTTGGATGAATAGCTGTTGGCGGCGAACACAACGCCGTCCGCCGCCGTCCAGGGAATATGCGTGCCGGGAAGCTGACCTTTGAAATGGCCGAAGGTGTATTCGAGCGAGGCAGCGTCGAGATTGACCGCCGACTGACGGATGAGCTGTCCGTTCGGCAACACGACGTAGCCGAAGGGTCCCATGAGGAAACAGCTCTCGGCGGCGCACAGCATTTGCGGATAACGCGGGACGGAACCGTGCGGAAACACCTTGGCGAACTGCGGCCGGTTCAGGAGCAGCGGCTTGGGTAGCACCAGCGGCGGCGCATCAACCTTCGCAAAAGTGAGTGGGCCATCGTGCAGGCCGAGTTCCGCCAAGGGCACCTCTTTGCCGCCGGCAGTAATGTCAAAAAGGTGAAGGACTTTTTCGGCGCACATGCGAGAGAAATGTCTTCCTAACTAGAGATTGCGGTCAGGGTGACCGCGCTGAGGGGAAGTCACCAGATGTAGTATGTACCACCCTCGCGTAAAGCGCGAACTCCACAAGGCCCGAATGAGCCGAAAACCACTGTCGTGCCGAGGGGCGGGAAATGCAAGAAAGCCTTGTGTACCTTGACTCTTTAGCGCTGGGTTGGCTTGATTTAGGGGCAATCGAGTTTTGGCCCTGACCTGCTAGTCAGCTCTCGAACCGCGGCGACCATCCACCGTGGCAGAGGCGCGCTCAAGGCGCCGGACAAACTACAGGTTGCCGGACGCCGTGCGACGTGTGCGCGGTATTTCGCGCGCTTGCGCATCGACGGAGAGAAGAATGGCTTCAGGAACTGTGAAGTGGTTCAACAAGGTGAAGGGCTACGGTTTCATTCAGCCCGGTGACGGCGGCAAAGACGTGTTCGTGCATATCACGGCCGTTGAGCGCGCCGGCATGGATACGCTGGTTGAAGGGCAGAAGGTCAGCTACGACATGGTCAGCGAACGCGGCAAGACCGCCGCGGCTAATCTGAAGGCCGGCTGAGTTAAGCCACCAGCCCCAAAAAAGGGGCGACAAGACCTCGCGGCATCTCGGGATGCCGCCTTGGCGGTGACGCCCCACAGGGCGCACCGCTTTTATTTTGCCCGTTTAGTTTCGCCCGAGGGCAAGGAGTGGAGCCGGCGCGGTCACCGGCCCCTCCTTCGCGAGCTTTAGAACGCCAGCGACGCGCCGAGGTGGACACCATGGCTGGTGCGTTCGTCCATCGTGACGCGCGCGGTGTAGCCCAGGTGCCAGCCGACGGTGCCCGCAGTACCCTGCAGGCCCAAGCCGGCTTCGACGTAGTTGTCGTTGAAGGCCGGAACGACGATGTTTGCCGTGCCCATGGCGTTCTGCGCGCTGGCAAGGCTGAGTGTCACGTTGCGCGGATCATTCTTGAGCTCCGCGTTGTAGGTGACGCGGGCATAAGGGACGATCAGGTTGTCGCCCATGGGCGCGGCGGCGAACATCTCGCCGCCGAACACCAGCCGCGCGGATTGAAGCGTGTGACGAGGTACGGCGATGTTGCCGCCGGCCGCGCCGGTTTCGGCGTAGGCGTTGAGGCGCGTACGGCCGCCCTGGAAACCGACCACCGGCCCCGCTTTCACGGCTGCATCGCCCATCGGACCGAGGTCGAAGGTGTAGCCGCCTTCGGCGAAGTAGCTATGCGTGGTGCCACTGGTGCGACCCATGGCGGTCGTACCATAAGCCGCAACACGGGCGATGTTGTCGAGATCGACGTGACCGATGGCGTAGCCGGCTTCGGCGTAGAAGCCCTCGCTCGCGTAGCGCAGATAACCGCCAAAGCTGTAGCCGTCGGCGTCGAGGCTAACGCCGGCCGCTTCGCCCTTTTCATCGCCGTAGCTGACGGCCGCGCCGACGGCGAAACCGGGGGCCACGGGAAAGTCAGCACCGACCGTGCCGCGCCAGCCTTCGGCCTTTGCCTCGGGCACGCCGGCAGCGTAGTCCCAAACGTCGGACGTGTAGGTGCCGCTAGTCCAGGCGCTGATGCCTTCCGGCGCACGCGCCTGCAGGCGGCGCTGCGCCCCGATCTGCCCAAGCACCCCCGTTGTGGTCGCGCTGCCGATCGAGGCCGCCGTCTGGCTGGAGATCTCCATCATCGCCGGAGCGACGGCGTTCATGGCGGCGAGGTATTGAGGATCGACATAGGTCGGCAGCGTCAGGCGGTAGATCAGCACGTGCGCGTCGCTGTCGACAGCCTGGGAGCAATCCTGACTGTTGACGTTGCAGTTGGTCGCAAGGAAGTCATTGTCGTTGCCGACGAACAGGAAGAAATCCTGCGGCGCTGCGTCATCTAGCACTGGCGCGAGGGCCAGGCCTTCCCACTTCTCGCCCAGCGTCAGGCGGTTCGGCGTGACGTTGTTGAGATTCTCACCGAATTTTGCGAGCTGGGTGGAATTCAGCATATTCACCAGTTCCACTTGCTGGAGCGGAACGATGGTGGAGACCAGTGTGCCGTTAGTCGCGAGCGGGGTATAGCTGGTCTCATACGTCGTGCCGGCGAGGTTGGTCGCGCCGGCGGTGTCGACCAATAAAACACTCTTGTAGACCGAATTGCCCGTGGCGAGGCCAAGACCGAGGCCGTCACGCGCCAATACCAGGAACTGCGTATCGTTCAAGGCCAAGAGCTCCGACTGCGCGGCTGTGCGGTTGGGTGCGCCGGTGCCGGTGGCATTGAAGATCGGCAACTGCAGAACGTAATCGCCGATCGGGTTCGCCGGCGTCTTGCTCGACGTGATGTCATAGATCATCAGGCGCGTGTTGTTGCGCGTCTGCTGGCTGGTGCCGGTGGTGTCCTGATAGGTCGCGCTCTGCAGCAAAGTCACGAGCTTCTTGCCGTCGGGCGTGATGCCCATGCCTTCCATGCCCTGGTTGAAGCGCCGGCCGGTAGCCTGATCGGCGGTCGAGGTGTAGGAAATATTCCCCTGGGCGTCGCGCGGGATCAGCGACGCGGGAGGCTTGATGACGCCCTTCAGATTGCCGGCGGCATCGAAGTAGTAAGCGTTGGCGCCGTATTCGTCGGAGACGTAAAACGACTTGTCAGCGAGAAAGCGCACCGCTTCCGCATCGAGGCTGATCTTGCCAGCGGCAGCACCCGTGGTTGGGCCGGGAAGCGTGATGCCGTTCTGCGTGATGATACCGGCCGCCCCCACACCCGGATCGAAGCCTGTGGTGACGTTGCCGTTGAAGTCGCGGAGCACGATGCCACCGGCGCCGGCTAGAACCAGCTGATTTTGCGAGGTGACGGCGGCCGGCAGATTGGCCGTGCCGGTGTAAGGCGCAAACGCCATGCTGTATTGGCTCACGCGGCCGGCGTAGTCGCTGAAGCTGACAGTACCAATGCCGTTGGGCCCGCGATCAGGAAGCGCGAACAGCGTGCCGGTGTAACCGTTGGCAGTCTTGCGCCAGGACGAAAGGTCGATATCCATGCCTGAGAAAGCGCCGAACGTGCCGCCGAGGAAATCCTTGGTGCCTGCCGCAATACGTCCCATGCCCTGCAGACCTTGGTTGACAAACGTCTGACCGTTCAGCGTCGCCGAGGTCGATCCTGCTGTCGCGATGACATTCGGCGCGGCGATAACAGTCGAGGCGGCCCAGGCGGCATTCGCCGACAGCGCGGACAAAGCGACCGAGACCGCGAGCGCGGCTTTGTATTTTGCGTACATAATAAAGGAAACCCCACAATGAAATATCTACCGTGGGGCTTTTACCGGCGACGTGTGACAGCTTGGCGAGTGTTCCGTGTCACCACCGTGACAGCTGCGAAAATCAGGTCGAACGACCGCGCAGGTTGGTCCAGACGATGCCAACAATGATGAGGACGAAGGCAGCGAGACGGATGAGATAGATCCAGCTCTGCTCCTCGCGCGGGATCTGTGTGGCGCCGAGAAGAAAGTAACTCGTCGCGAGCAGAGCGAAGGCCAGCGAGAAGATCAGGAGCAGCGGTGCCTTCGTGCGGCCATAGAAGCGCAAGAAGAACGCCGCGACGACGAAAAAGCCGGCGGCGAATGCGCCGTAAAAGACATTGAGGAGGGCGGCGTCCATTAGTCGACCTCCCAGATGAATCCGAAGAGCAGCACCACCAGGGCCGCGCCCGTGGGCAGCCGGCGCAGCGGCATCAGATTGATGTCGGGAAAGACAATGGTGTCGAGAGTCAGGAAGAGGTTGTTGAGCGCGAGCCCGACGAAACACAGCGCGCTCCAGAACAATAGCTTCACCCGCGTGCGCCTGTAGCCGCGCGCCAGCAGCACCATTCATACGATGCTGGTGAGCAGACACAGACTGTAAACCAAGGCAGGCGCGATCATCATGGCGCTAGTCCTTTTTTACCCGGAAGGCGTCGATGAAGGTGTGCAGCTTCTCGTTGGGAGAGAGCGCGATCTCGGCGATCACCGTTACGGGCCGCTCGGCGTAGATCTGCATCAACTCGGCGACGGTTCCGTCGAGCGCGTTGTCCGCGGCGTAGCGCCAGCTCCCATCATGCTCGCTCACGAGGCTCCAGCGCTTTAGGCCAGGCAGGATCTCCTCGACCATTTTGAGTGTACCGCGCAATTCGGCGCTCAGCATCGCAGGTGTCCAGCTGCGATCGGGTGCGCTCTTGAGAAGGCGCAGGGCGTCGAGCGCCCAGGTCGAGGGGATACCGGTACGGAGAAAATCTGCGATGTGGTTCGGGATCACGCCAAGCGTCCTCGCACGCACTTTCAAAAGTACGAAAATGCGGCCAGCCCTGCGGTAAGTGGTCCCCTGTTCACCTCAGGACGACGGCCAGTCGAATCGGTAATGCGCCGTTTTTGCACATGTCGCCGGCTGATCCATCCCCTAATCCCAGACCTCAAAGCCGGGGCAGCGACCCGTGCAGCCTGAACCACGCAATGGCATCATGAAGCGCATCGTCAACGGGCCGCGCCGCATAGCCCAGGTCACGCGTCGCCTTCGCATGCGTGAAAAACATGCGCTTCTTCGCGAGCTTGATTCCATCGACGGTCATGAAGGGCTCGCCCGTGCGCAGAAGTTTGGCGGCAAACTCCACGACGTAGGCGAGCGGTAAAATAGCCCCATGCGGCAACTTGATCGTCGGCGCCTTGCCCCCTGTGAGCACCGCGATGCGCGTGAGGATTTGCTGCAAGGTCAGATTCTCGCCGCCGAGGATGTAGCGTTCGCCGACGGCACCCTTGTCGTGCGCGAGCAGATGCCCTTCGGCGCAATCGTCCACGTGCACGAGGTTAAGACCGGTATCGACAAAAGCCGGCATGCGACCGGCAGCAGCTTCGATCACCGTACGGCCTGTCGGCGTCGGCTTGACGTCGCGCGGGCCTACGGGCGCAGTGGGGTTGACGATCACCACCGGCAAGCTTTCCTCGCGCGCCAGGCCGCGCACGGCCTCCTCGGCGAGATATTTCGAACGCTTGTAGGGGCCAATCATGTCGGTTAGCAGCACCGGCGTGTCTTCGGTCGCCGGCGTACCGTCGGCGGGAATGCCGAGCGTCGCAACGCTGCTGGTGTAGACGATGCGGTCCGCGCCGGCATCGGCGGCGCGGCGCAGGAGATCAGTGGTGGCATCGACGTTGGTCGCGTACATCGCCGCGGGATCAGGCACCCACAGGCGATAGTCGGCGGCGACGTGATAGAGGCTGCTGATGCCGGCGCAAGCAGCACGGCGCGCCGCCTCATCACGCAAATCGCCCTCGACGATCTCGACATCGAGTTCGGCCAGATTGCGCCGGTCGCCGCCCTTGCGCGCCAGCACGCGCACCGCCTCGCCGCGCGCCAGCAGCTTACGCGCCACGGCCGAGCCGATGAAACCCGTCGCCCCGGTGACGAGCGCGGTCATGCGAAATCCTTTTTCAGGAAATAGCGTGCGTGACCGGGGGGGAAATTTTCTATCGCGCCAAACACACTATAGCCGAGCTTCTCGTAGAAGCCGCGCGCTTGGAAGCTGAAGGTGTCGAGCCACACGCCGCGGCACGCGCGCGCCCGGGCTTCTTCCTCCGCCGTCGCCATCATCTTGCGGCCCAACCCATTTCGGCGCATCTCTTCGGGTATGAACAGGAGTTCGACAAACAACCAGGTGCCCGCGGTCCTTCCCCACAGGCCGCCCATCGGCGCACCCGTCTCGGGATCGCTCAGCACAACCGCCAGCGGACGCGAGGCCATGCCCGGCACCGCCGCCTCGTTGAAGGCGCCGAGCCCGCGGATGATCGCATCACGCGCCTCTGTTGTGGGCTTGTCGGTCAGTTCGATCTTGGGGATCATGGTACTTTCTAACATGGGGAGTTCTAACATGGGCAGGCGCGCCCTTAAACCCGCATGAAACACGTCATCTTCACCGCCGACGACTTCGGCATGGCGCTCGAGGTCAACGAGGCCATTGCGCAGGCGCATCGGGGCGGCGTTCTCAGCGCCGCGAGCCTGATGGTCGCCGCGCCGGCGGCGGCCGATGCGGTCGCGCGCGCCAAGCAGATGCCAAAGCTGCGCGTGGGCCTGCACCTCACATTGGTCGATGGCCGTCCACTGTTGCCGCCTTCGGAGATTCCCGCACTGGTGGGCGCAGACGGCGCCTTTCCCACCAATCTCGCCGCCGCCGGCGTGCGCTGGTTCTTCTCGCCCGCCGCGCGGCGCGATCTGCGCAAGGAGATCACGGCGCAGTTCGCTGCATTTCGTGCGAGCGGCCTGCCCCTCGATCACGTCAATGCTCACAACCATATGCACCTTCACCCGACGGTGCTCGGCATCATCATCGAACTCGCGCGTGAATATGGCGTGACGGCGGTGCGGCTGCCGGCCGAACCGCCGCAGCTGGGTCTTGCCCCGTGGCTTGCGTTGATGCGCGCGCGCCTGGCCCGCGCGGGGCTTAAGCATAATGATGTACTGGTGGGTTTACGCGCGAGCGGCCACCTCACCGAAGCGCGCGTGCTCTCGGCCCTCGACCACCTTCACGAGGGTGTCAGCGAATTCTATTTCCATCCGGCCACGACCGTAACGCCGGCGCTCGCAACGGCTGCCCCGGGTTATGACCGCACCGGCGAGTTGCATGCGCTCACCAGCCGGCCCGTGGCCTTGCGCCTGGCCGCGCTTGGCCTGGTTCCGTGCGGCTTCCGTGACCTATAAGTCACGTTCTTTCACTTTGTTTTTCAGGGTCTTGCATTCCTCCTCTTGGCCGATAGGATGGCTTGGCTAAAACGCGGGGACGCATGAAGGCCAGCCTTTTGACTTCGAACGGATCACCGATTCCGTTCTCACCGCAGTACTTCTCAGAACTCAAGGCGACCGATCCGGGGCTTGATGCGGGCACACTGCGCGCGCGTTTTGCCGAAGACGGCTACGTGCTGCTGCGCGGCGCCATTCGGGCGGACGTCGCGCGCCGCACGCGCGCCGCCTACCTCAGCCTTTTTGACGGCCGCACCGATTTACCGGCGCACGGGTTCCGCGGTCATCCGGCCTACGATTTCGTGCGCTCGGACGACTTCCGCGCCTTTGCCGACATGCCTGTGTTCCGCCAGATCGCGGAGACGTTTTTCGATGCGCCCGCCGCGCGCATCCACCGTACCCCGCTGCGCCAATTCATTCCGGGCCGCAAGATCGCCAGCCGCGCCCATATGGACCGCACCTATATTGACGGCGTCGCCGCCGATGTGGTGACCCTCTGGGTGCCGCTGGGCGACAGCCCGTTGGTCTCCGGCGGGCTTATTTATTTGGAAGACTCGCACAAAGACTGCGATCTCGAAGTCACCGTGCGCGCCGAAGCGCCGCGCGACCGCGCCGCCGACATGCGACCACTCACCCACGACCTCAAATGGGTGGCCGACCGCACGCAGCGCCGCTGGCTGTGGGCCGACTATCAGGCGGGCGACGTGGTCGTGCATTCGCCCACCATCGTGCACGCCTCGACCGACCCGGGCGAAACCACGCACATGCGCATTTCGACCGACATTAGGTTCCATCGCTGCGGCAGCCCGATCGATCCGCGTTGGTCCAAGGACTGGTCCGCCGACGACGGGTATTAGGCGCTTGGTTTAACCGATCGCTGGGTCCTGCTATCTTCCCGCTGCAATGTTAGGCACCCTTTTCGAGCGACTTGTGCGCGCCTGCCGGTGCGCGCCGCTGGCGGCCACGGCGCTGATCTTACTGATCGCAGCGCTGGCCGCCTTCGGCGCCGTCCGCACGCTCGGCATGAACACCGACTCCCTCGCGCTCTTCGGTGAAGGCCTCGATTTCCGCGCCGCCGAAGCGGAATTTGACCGGCAGTTTCCGGGCGAGGTCGAGCTGATCGTTGCCGTCATCGATGGCCCGTCCGCGCCCGCGGCCCAGGCCGCTGCCGACAAGCTGGCCGCGCACCTGGCCCCGCGCACCGACATCTTCCACAGCGCCCACAACCCGACCGGCGGCGCGTTCTTCGCCAACAACGGACTTCTTTATCTATCGACCCAGGAGCTTGAACAGCTCACGACCGAACTCGCACGCGCGCAGCCGTTCCTCGGCGCCATCGCCACCGACCGCAATGCGCGCGGCCTGTTCCGCCTGTTTGAGCTGGCCTTCACAGCCGCCGCCCAGGGCGAGACGGCGGTCGCCGCCATTGCACCCGCCGCCGACCAAACGAGTGACGTCATCGAAGCGCTCCTCGCCGGCAAACCGGCGACCATGAACTGGGGCAATCTCTTTAGCGGCCTCGCCCCGCCCGGGGTTTCCAACCGTGCGATGGTGCTGGCGCAGCCGAAGCTCGACCTCACGGCTCTTGAACAAGGTGCGCCCGCAACGGCTTTCATCCGCGAAGGCGCACGCGAACTGGGCCTTACACCGGAAAACGGCTATCGCGTGCGGCTCACGGGACAAGTTCCGCTCAACGACGAAGAACTCGCGACCGTCGCCGAGGGCACCGGCATCTCCGGCATTCTCTCCGTCGTACTCGTGACCATCCTGCTTTTCATGGGCTTGGGATCGGGTCGCTTGGTTTTCGCGACATTGGTCACGCTCGTCGTCGGTCTCGTGCTGACCCTCGGCTGGGCGGCGATCTCGGTGGGCGAGCTCAATATGATCTCGGTCGCCTTCGCCGTGATGTTCGTCGGCATCGCCGTCGACTTCGGCATCCAGTTTTGCATGCGCTACCGCGCCGAACGCCACGCGCGCGGCGACGATGCCGTCAGCCTCGATCAATCCCTCGATGCGTCCGGACGAGCAATGGCCAAACCCTTGACCCTGGCGGCGGCCACCACGGCGCTGGGATTCTTTTCATTCCTGCCCACTGATTATCGCGGCGTCTCGCAGCTCGGCATGATCGCCGGCGGCGGCATGATCATCGCCATGCTGCTGAGCTTCACGTTGTTGCCCGCGCTGCTGCGCCTCTTGCGCGCGCGCGGAGAAAAGGGCGAGGTGGGCTACGCCTGGGCTGCGCCGATCAACCAGACTCTGGTGACGCACCGCTATGCCGTACTGGCGGGCGCCGCGCTGTTTGCGCTTCTCTCGCTCGCGGCGCTGCCGCGCCTGGTATTCGATTTCGACCCCCTGAAGCTCAAGGACCCCGACACGGAATCCATGTCGACGGCGATTGAGCTGATGAACGACCCCTTGGTCAATCCGAACACGCTCAACTCGTTGGTGAAGACGCCGGAAGAAGCGCGCGCACTGGCCGGTAAGCTGAGCGCCCTGCCCGGTGTCAGCCATGCCATCACCATCTTCGATGTGATCCCCGAGGATCAGGACGCCAAACTGGCGATGCTCGAAGAACTTTCGTTCCTGATGGGTCCGGTGTTTCAGCCGCAGGAAGCCAAGCCCGCGCCGACGCGCGATGAAGCCGCAGCCGCGGCGCGTGCCGCACGTGACGCGGCGCAGATGTATGCGAGCGCGCCCAGCGCCGCCGATCCTTTGCGCGCCGCAGCGCAGCGCCTCGTCGCAGCCATTGACATGATACTGGCATCAAGCGATCCGGCGATCTTCGACAAGTTCTCGGCGGCGGTGTTGAACGGCTTCGACGAAGCGCTCGCGCCGCTGGCGGCCGGCCTCAATGCCGCGCCGGTGACGCTGCAGAGCTTGCCATCCGAGCTGCGCGCGACGTTCATATCCGTGGATAGGCGATATCGCGTGCAGGCGTTCCCCAAGCTTGAGGGTTCACAAGCGCCGACTCTGTCGGAATTCCTCACACAGGTCCGCAGCGTGACGCCGGACACCATCGGCGCGCCGCTGGTGATTGAGGAAAGCGGGCGCATCGTCACCGGCGCTTTCCGCACCGCGGCGCTGCTGGCGCTGGTCGCTATTGGTATCGTCCTGTTCATCGTGTTGCGCCGCCCCGGCGATGTCGCGCGCGTGTTGGCACCTTTGCTGCTTGCAGGACTGTTGACCCTCGGCACCTGCGCGCTGATTGGATTGCCCATCAACTTCGCCAACATCATCGCCTTGCCGCTGCTGCTGGGCGTTGGCGTCACCTTCCCGATTTATTTCGTCACCGCCTGGCGCGAAGGCGAAGCCGTGCTGCTGGCCTCGCCCACCGGCCGCGGCATGCTCTACAGCGCGCTCACCACAGCGGCGGCCTTCGGCAGCCTCGCCATCTCGACCCACACCGGCACATCGACCATGGGCATCCTGCTGACACTCGCCCTATTCTATACGCTGCTCGCAACACTGATCGTGTTGCCGGCACTGCTGGGTCCGCCGCCATCTCCACAACGCTAATTGTCATCCCCGCGTAAGCGGGGATCCATCGCGCAGAACTTTTGACCTCGAGGTTTGAGCCGTGAATCGGGATCGCGCGGCACGCTGCGCAGCTTGTCCGGGTTGACAAGTCGTGAAGCGACTAACTCCCCTTATTCGCTTCAGCCGCCAGTTTGTTCATGTGCGCAACAAGGTCGGCGGGTGTGCCTTTGCTGAGCACGGTGGCGAATTGCGCGCGGAACGTCGCGAGTTGGCTGATGGCGCCGTCGAGGAAAATATCGACCGCCTTCCAGGTCTCGCCTGATTTCTGCATGCGGTAATTGAAGGCGACCGGTGCCATGCCATTCGGGATGAGCTGCGTGTTGACGAGAACATTGCCCTTCCCGTCCTCGGGCGTCTGGCTTTTGGTGACGAAGCTTTCGCCGTCAAAGGCGCTGAAGTTTCCGGCGTAGCTCGCCGTCGTCCACTTCGCGAAGGCTTCCGTGATGGCCGCTTTGTCGGCGTCGGACAAATTCGCCCAGGCCGCCGCACCCGTGGAGATGCGCGCCATGGTGGGGATATCGAAGGTCTCTTTGATGATCGGCTCGAGCTTGGCGCGGCGGCCCTCAAAACCGAGCGCTTTGCCGTTCTTCATGTTGTCGATGAGCGCCGCATGAAAACGCTCGATACTCGCCGTCTGCGGCTCGGCGGCCTGCACCGGCCCCAGCGCGAAGAACGCGACGAGACCCAAAAGCCACATTCTCATGAATAAGCTGAGAATCATCAGCAAACCCCATCTGTTGGTGCTGTACTGCACCGCAAAACCTTGTCATTTATAAGACGATTATAGGCACCTTGGGTCGGGTGCCCAGAAATAGATTTCAATGAACCACGTCGAACATCCCGCGCAGTTACGCGTAGAAGCCAAACCCGCGAAGCCGCAGCGGCCCGGAACAAATCCGGTGTCCCTCGACACGCTGCGCCTCGTGCTCGGCAAGGGCGGCCCTGGGTTCTGCCAGTTCGCGCTTAACAACGCCTGCAACGCCAACTGCGGCTTCTGCAACTTCGCGCGTGATAAGTTCCCGAAGTCGCAGTGGAAGTACGTGGAGCGCGAAGGCGCGCTGGCGGCTATCGATACGCTCTACAAGAACGGCGTGCGCTATTTGGTGTGGACCGGCGGCGAGCCGACGCTGCACCCCGACTTGATCGAGTTCACCGAACACGCCGCTGGCCTCGGCATGAAAGTGATGCTGGTGTCCAACGGCGGGCTGTTCAAGCCCGAGAAGATCAAGCGCCTGTATGAAGCCGGCACGTCGAGCTTCATTATCTCCATCGATGCCGCTGAAGTTGAAGCCCACGAGAACAATCGCGGCCTGCCCGGCGTCTGCGAGAAAATCAAAGAAGCCAACAAAGTCCTCCAGAGCCTCGGCGTGCAGTCGACCGCTTCGGTCACCATGAGCCGCCTGCTCGACTACGAAAAGCTGCCGGCGTTCCTGAAGGAACTCGGCTTCGGCGCGGTGACCTTCTCCTATCCGGTGACGGAACTCGGCTCCAACTTCCTCGGCTTTTCCACCTCCGATCTGGTGAACTACTCGAAGGAAGAACTTCTCGCCGCTTTCGACAAAGTCAAAGCGCTGAAAAAATCCGACATCCAGGTGTTGAACCCGACGGCGGGCCTCGATGAAATGAAGCGTTATATCCAAGGCGGCGAGCAGAAGTTCCCGTGCCTCGGCGGCTATCGCTACTTCTATCTCGATTGGGACCTGATGCTGTGGCGCTGTCACTATTGGGCCGAGCCCATGTGCCACATCAGCGAATTCGACGAGACCAAGACCGTGCGTGACGGCTGCACGAAATGCATGATCGACTGTTACCGCGATTCTTCCGTCATGCATCACATCGGCGTCTCGGTGCACGACTCCTATCAAGCGTTTAAGCGCGGCGACATCGGCGCCGGGGTCAAGGCCTTGACGCGCAAAGGGAATCTCGGCTCTTTGGGCGCGGTGATGGAAGAGCTGCCGTGGCTCATCCGGTTCTGATAATTTATTCTGGAAAGACAGTGACTTAGAGGGACTGCCGTCATGATGAAAACCTTGTTTTTGAACCCCCCGTCTTTTGAGGGTTTCGACGGCGGCGCCGGCTCGCGCTACCAGGCCAAGCGCGAGATCCGCTCCTTCTGGTACCCCACCTGGCTCGCCCAGCCGGCGGCCCTTGTGCCAGGCTCGAAGCTGGTGGACGCGCCGGCCAGCGACAAAACCCTCGACGATGCGCTGCCCATGGCCAACGATTACGAGCTGTTGGTGATGCACACCTCCACGCCGTCATTCCCGTCCGATGTGCGCGTTGCCCAGGCGTTCAAGGCCAAGAATCCCAAGCTCATGATCGGCGTGGTCGGCGCTCACGTCGCCGTCGATCCCTATCAGTCCATGAAGGGCGCGCCGGACCTCGATTGGGTCGCGGGCAGCGAGTTCGATTTCACCTGCAAGGAAGTCGCCGAAGGCAAAGCGCTGTCCGAGATCGACGGCCTCACCTACCGCAACGCCAAGGGCGAGATCATCCGCAACAAGCCGCGCGAGCTTCTGCACAACATGGACGAACTGCCGCACGTGGTGGATGTCTACAAGCGCGACCTGAAGATCGAAGACTACTTCATTGGCTACCTGAACCACCCGTACCTGTCGGTCTATACAGGGCGCGGCTGCAAGTCGCGCTGCACCTTCTGCCTGTGGCCGCAGACCATCGGCGGCCACGTTTATCGCACGCGCAGCGTCGAACACGTGCTGGCCGAGATGAAGAAGGCCAAGGAATACTTCCCGCAGGTGAAGGAGTTCTTCTTCGACGACGACACCTTCACCGACGACCTGCCGCGCGCCGAAGAGATCGCCAAGGGCCTCGGCAAACTCGGCATCATGTGGTCGTGCAACGCCAAGGGCAACGTGCCGCGCAAGACGCTGGAGGTCTTCAAGGACAACGGCATGCGTCTGATGGTCTGCGGTTACGAGTCCGGCAACCAGCAGATCCTGCACAACATCAAGAAGGGCATGCGCGTCGAGCAGCTGCGCGAGTTTTCCAAGAACTGCCGCGACCTCGGCCTCAAGATCCACGGCACCTTCATCGTCGGCCTGCCCGGCGAAACCAAAGAGACCATCAAGCAGACCATCGACTTCGCCAAGGAAGTGAACCCCTACACCATTCAGGTCTCCCTCGCCGCCGCGTATCCCGGCACGTATCTCTACAACCAGGCCAAGCAAAATGGCTGGCTGCTGGAGGAAGACAACGGCGGACGCCTGGTGGCCGAGCAGGGCATTCAGGTGAGCTCGATCACCTATCCGCACCTGTCGCACGACGACATCTTCGCGGCGGTCGATGAGATGTACTCGGCCTATTACTTCCGCCCCGGCAAGATCTGGGAGATCACCTCCGAGATGCTGACGGATTGGGAAATGATGAAGCGCCGTCTGCGCGAAGGCGCCGAATTCATGAAGTTCCGCAAGACCCGTCAGAACCGCGAAGCCAAGCAGACCGCAGCCTAAATCGCCCCGCCTAAACGGAAGCAATGGCCCTCGACATCCTACAGCTCATCCTGCTTCTGCCGGTTCTCGGCGGCAGCATCTATGGCGTGCTGTGTGTGTGGGCCGCGGCGCGTTTCTTCGTGCGGCCGCACGCGGGCGGCGAGTACCGCCCGCCGATCACCGTGCTGAAACCGCTCTACGGCCTCGACAAGGGCTTGGAAGAAAATCTGCTCAGCTTGTGCCGGCAAGATTATCCCGACTTCCAGATCGTCATGGCGGTGCAGCGTACTGACGATCCGGCGCTGCCGCTGCTCCGCCGCCTCGCTGCCGAATACCCGAGCCGCGTGACGCTCGTGATCAAGCCGAGCGAGCCGGTTGTGAACGGCAAGGTGCAGAACCTGGTGAACGCGCTCGCCGCCGCCAAGCACGAGATCCTGCTCATCAGCGATAGCGACGTGAGGGTGGCTCCGGGCTACCTCCGCGCCATGGTCGCGCCGCTGGCAAATGAAAGCGTCGGCTATACCTGCTCGCTGTATCGGTCCGTGGGCGCGAAGCGCTGGTTCGAGAAGCTGGAGCTGCTCAACCTCAATGCCGACTTCGTGCCCAGCTTGATCTTCTCGACCGTGACGGGCGCTGCACACTTCTGTGTCGGCGCTTCGGTGGCCTTCAGGCGCAGCGATCTGGAACGCATCGGCGGCATGGCGGCGCTGTCGGACTATCTGGTCGAGGACTACGAACTCGGCCGGCGCTTGAAGAACCTCGGCAAGGACATGGTGCTGGTGCCCGAGATCGTCGAGGTGGTCGCCGATTTCCCCAACGCCGCGCGCTGGTGGCATCACCAGGTCTATTGGGACCAGAACACCTGGGCCGCCAACCCTACCGGCTTTGCGCTCACCATCCTCGCGCGCGCCGTGCCCTTCGCGCTGCTCTTTGCCGCCGTCCGCGGCTTCGACATGACGGGCGTCAACGTGTTCCTGGCCGCCGTGATGGTGCGCATCGCCACCGCGCGCTGGGTGGCGGAAGGTTACCTCAAGGACAAGGAAGGCGTCGGCGCGCTTTGGCTATTGCCCTTACGCGACTTGATGGCGCTGGTGTCCTGGTACGCGGCGCTCACCCGCCGTTCCTTCGAATGGCGCGGCCACCGCTTCGGCCTGACCAAGGAGGGAAAGATCGTACCTCGCGAAGGTGTAATCCTTCCGACACGCGTGACCGATGAAGAGGCGCCGCAGACGCCATGACCGAGCCGCAGCACATCCTGGTGACGGGCGGCGCTGGCTTTATCGGCAGCCATGCGGTCGATGTGTTGATGCGCCTCGGCCACTGTGTCACGGTATTCGATAATCTCTCCACCGGCTACCTCGCCAACCTGGAGCAGTGGGAAGCCAATCCGCGCTTCCGCTTCATCCACGCCGATATCGCCGCGGATCTGACCGACGCCTTCAATCGCGCCGTGCTCGGCTTCGGGCGCATCACGCGCATCGCCCACTTCGCCGCCCAAACGGCTGTGCCGCTGTCCATGGACGACCCCGTCGCCGACATCGGCGCTAATGTCACAGGCTTGGTGCGCGTCCTCGAATACGCGCGGCGCAATAAAGTGGCAAAAGTGTTCTTCGCCTCAAGCTCGGCGATCTATGACGACGACGCACCTGTGCCCGTGAGCGAGACCTCCAGCGCGCGGCCGAGCTCGCCCTACGGCATCAATAAGCTCACCGGCGAGTTCTACCTCGATTATTACGCGCGCTTGAATGGCCTGACGTTCACCGCGCTGCGCTTCATGAATGTTTACGGCCCGCGCCAGGACCCCAAGAGCTGGTACTCGGGCGTGATTTCGATCTTCCTCGACCGCGCCGTCACCGGCCAGCCGATCACCATCTTCGACGACGGCGAGCAGACGCGCGACTTCGTCTACGTCACCGACGTCGCCGAAGCGGTCACCCACGCCCTGCTCACGGGCGCCGGCCACAACGCCGTCATCAACATCGGCACCGGCGTCGAGGTGACCATTAACACCCTTGCGCGCACCATCCTCTCTCTCGCGGGCTCGGCCTCGCCCGTGCGCCACGAACCGGCGCGGGCCGGCGACATCCGCCGCTCGGTCACGACCATGGACCAGGCCGAAGCGCTGCTCGCGTTCCGCCCGCGTGTGAACCTGCAGGCCGGCCTGCAAGCGACGCTGACCTGGCTGCGTCAGGAAAAGAGCCGCGCACCGTCGCGTTCCGGCTCGGCGGCCTAGCACCTTCATGATGGCAAAGCTGCTCAAGCTCGCGATGCTGGTTGCGGGCCTCGCTTTGTTTGTCTGGCTGCTGGCCGACGCCGATCTCGGCGCCGTCGGCGAAAATGTCGCGGCCATCGGCGGCTTCGGCGCATTCGCCATCGTCATCGCCTTCAGTGTTGGCTTTGCCGCCGATGTCGGCTCGTGGCTCTTGATGTTTCGCAGCATCGCGGTGTCGTGGGCCTGGGCGGGACGATTGCTGCTGGTGCAACTCGTCGGCGAGGCGCTGAATGTCGTCACGCCCTTCGGCTCCATGGGCGGCGAGCCCTTCAAGGGGCTGCTTCTTAAGAAGCACTACGACATCACTTACACCGAAGGCACCGCCTCTTTGCTGCTCGTGCAGGCCGTCAACAGCATGGCGATGGTGCCGTTCATTCTTGTTGGCGCGGTGTTGGGACTTGGGCGCGGAATCCTCGCGCCTGAGCTGGAGGTTGCCGCCTTTGCCGCAGCACTGGTCATCACCGCCTTTATGCTGCTGGTCTATACCGCGCTTCACTTGCGCGCGCTCGCGACGCTGGAGCAACGTCTTGGTCAAAGCCGCTGGGCGCACCGCCTCGCGGACGCGCTAGGATTCATGCGCGAGATCGACGAGCAGATGTTCGCTTTCGTGCGCCGCACGCCGGGACGCTTCGCCGTTTCTGTCGTGCTCGCTTTCCTCAACTGGTTCTTCGGCGCCGTCGAGATGTTCCTGATCTTCCTGTTCCTCGGCCATCCCATCAGCTTTGCGGATGCCTGGATGGTCGAAGCCAGCGTGGTTTTGGTGCGCGCGGCGACGTTTTTTATCCCCGGCCATCTGGGCGTTCAGGACGGCGCCATCGCCATCATGGGCGAAGCCCTCGCGGGATCGCCTGAAATCGGCCTTACCGTGGCCTTGCTCAGGCGTGGCCGCGAAATGGTCTGGAGCGCGATCGGTCTTGCCATCGGCGCCTGGTTCGGCCTCAGGAAACGTCCCCTAACCGCTTGAAGAGTCGCCAAATACCGAGGGGCCTGTGCAGCGCCGTCCTGCGCGCGCCGGCAACCTGCGACGGGTTTCGGCGTTAGCCCCGTAATGTCACGAACGTAAGGTAGCGCGCTCGGACAAGCGCTTTGTGTTCCCCCCGAATTTGAATACGCTCAGAGTACCTTAAGGGATCAGCCGCACATGAAACGCGTAAGTCTCTATAGCCAATCCCGCCGCCTGGGCGCCTATGACAGACCGGGGGCCAGCGTGTCCCTTGGCATCTCCAGGGCCGCGGCCGATGCGGCTGCAGCGGCGGCGGCTGAGGCCGAAGCGCCTCCGCCTCCCTCCCGCATGACTCTGGCCTTGCGCCGCTTCCGTGAGCGCCATGCCCGTAAGCTGTCGATGGCGGCCAGCGTCCTGGTGACCCTGGCCATCGTCGCCGCCTACGACAAGGTGACCGCGCCGCGTCCGATCACCCAGAACGACATCGACCAGGCCGTCCTGCACACCCTCGACAAGCAGCCGCCCGAGCCGTCGCACGCCTCCGTGGCTTACGACATCATCCGCCCCTCGGTGGTGCGGGTGAATCAGGTAGGCCTCGAAGAGAGCGACGACACCGAGCGCGCCGTGGGTACGGGCGTGGTGATCGAAGAAAGCGGCACGATCCTGACCAACATCCACGTCGTCGCCGGCGCCGAGCGCATCTCGGTGACGTTCCACGACGGCACCAAGTCCGACGCCCATGTCGTCGGCGTGCAGCCCGACGACGACCTGGCCGTGCTTAAAGTCGATACCGTGCCGGATGATTTGAAGCCCGCGACCCTACGCTCCACGGGCGGCCTCAAGCTCGGCGATGAAGTGATCGCCGTCGGCCATCCCTTCGGCATCGGCCCCTCGGTGTCCTCGGGCATCGTCTCGGGCATGCGCCGCGACTACGTCAACCCGAAGGGCAAGCGCACGCTGACCAACCTGATCCAGTTCGACGCCGCTGCCAATCCCGGCAACTCGGGCGGCCCCTTGGTGACGTCGGACGGCGAAGTGGTGGGTATTGTCACCGCGATCCTCAATCCGACGGACCAGCGCGTGTTCATCGGCATCGGTTTCGCCGTGCCCATTGAAAATGCCGCCGCGGCGGCCGGCCTATCGCCGTTCTAATGGCCGAACGACAAAACTAAAAACGCATCACTCTAACTTATTCCGGGAGCACCATGACCGACACAGCCCCCCAAGGCGCCGAAGTTGCCACGCTGATGCAGCGTGTCCTTTACGAAGTGAAGAAGGTCATTGTCGGCCAGGATCACTTCCTTGAGCGCGTGCTCGTCGCCATCCTCGCTGAAGGCCACCTCTTGGTGGAAGGCGTGCCCGGCCTTGCCAAGACCCTGACGGTCAACACTCTCGCCAAGACCATCCGGGGCAACTTCAAGCGCATCCAGTTCACGCCTGACCTGGTGCCTGCCGACTTGGTTGGCACGCGTATTTACAACCAGAAGACCGGCGACTTCGCGACCTCGCTGGGTCCGGTGTTCACCAACCTGCTGCTGGCCGACGAAATCAACCGCGCACCCGCCAAGGTGCAAAGCGCCCTCTTGGAAGTCATGCAGGAGCGCCAGGTCACCATCGCCGGCGAGACCCATAAAGTCCCGCATCCGTTCCTGGTCATGGCGACCCAGAACCCGATCGAGACCGAAGGCACCTATCCGCTGCCGGAAGCCCAGGTCGACCGCTTCATGATGAAAGTCATCGTCGGCTATCCGACCGAAGAAGAAGAGTTCGTCATCGTCGGCCGCGTCACCGGCGTCCAGCACGCGGTCTCCTCGGTCTGCACCACGGACCAGCTGCTCGCGCTGCAGAAAGAATGCCAAATGTCCTACGTGGATCCGTCGCTGATCCAGTACGCCGTCAAACTCGCCGCCGCGTCGCGCAATCCCGATAAGTACGGTATCGCCGACGTCGGCCGCTACCTGCAATTCGGCGCATCTCCGCGCGCACCGATCCACCTGATCGAAGGCGCCCGCGCACTCGCGTTCCTGCGCGGCCGCTCTTACGTACTGCCCGAAGACGTCACCGACCTCGTCACCGACGTCTTCCGCCACCGCCTTGTGCTCTCCTACGAAGCGCTGTCGGACGGCATCAATGCCGACCAGGTCATGCAGCGCGTCATGTCGCAGATCCCTGCACCCGAAAAGCCGTTGGAGACGCATGTCAAAGTCGCAGCGCACGTCTGAGTCCATCCTCCGGCGCCTGGAGTGGACCGTCCTGCGCAGGCTGGACGGTGTGCTCCATGGCGACTATCGGACGCTGGTCCGCGGCTTCGGGCTCGATCTAGCCGGCTTGCGCGAGTACCAGCTGCACGACGACGTACGCCACATCGACTGGAATGTGACGGCGCGCCTGCAGCAACCGTACGTGCGCCAGTTCAACGAAGACCGCGAGGTCACGGCCTGGTTCCTGCTCGACATCAGCCCGTCGGTTGACTTCGGTTCGGAGCAGATCAAGAAGCTGCAGGTACTGCTCGACTTCGTCGGCGTGCTTTCCCGCATCCTTACCCGGCACGGCAATAAGGTGGGTGCGCTTCTCTATACCGGCGGCGCCAAGGGTCATATCGATCAGATGATCCCGCCGCGCGCCGGCCGCCGCCACGTGCTGCACCTTCTCAACAGCCTGATGAGCCGGCCAGCGCTGCCGAAATCGCCCGAAACCAACCTCGGCGATTTTCTGCGCGCGTCCTTGCAGGTCGTCAAACGCCGCTCGCTGGTGTTCGTGGTTTCCGACTTCATCAGCGCGCCCGGCTGGGAAGAGCCCCTGGCACACATGGCCATGCGCCACGAAGTGCTGGCGGTGCGCCTGTTCGATACCCTCGAGATGGAATTGCCGGACCTTGGTCTCTTGGTCATGCAGGATGCGGAAACCGGCGAGCAGATTTTCGTCGACACCACCGACCGCGGTTTCCGCAAGCGCTTCACCGCCATGGCCGAGAAGCGCGAACACGAACTGCGCGACGCCTTCGGAAAAGCCGGCGTCGACGCCCTGGAACTCTCCACCACCGACGACCTGGTTGACGTCATCCTGCGCTTCGCCGACTTGCGCAAGCGACGCAGCCAGTTGGCTGCGGGTGGCGGCATGCCGGGCCATCTTACGGCTAGACCCCGTGACATTGCGGAAGCACGTCCATGACCTTCCTTTGGCCCCAGATGCTTTGGCTGCTGCTGACCGTCCCTGTGCTGGTCGGCCTCTATTTCCTGCTGCTGCGCCGGAAGAAGAAAGCGGCGGTGCGCTACGCCAGCCTCGCCATGGTCAAGAACGCCATGGGGGTGGGCGCGGGCTTCCGCCGGCATGTGCCGCCGATCCTGTTCCTCGCCGCCCTGACGGTGATGATCGCCGCCATCGCGCGCCCGGCCGCGGTCGTCAGCCTGCCCTCGCAGCGCTCGACCGTAATCCTGGCCATGGACGTTTCTGGCAGCATGAGCGCCGAGGACGTCGAGCCGAACCGCTTTGAGGCCATGAAGACCGCGGCTAAGGCCTTCATTGAAGAACAGCCGCGCGACACCCGCGTTGGCATTGTTGCCTTCGCCGCTTCGGCTCTCCTGGTTCAGGCGCCGACCAACAACCGTGAAGATCTGTATGCCGCCGTCGACCGCTTCCAGACTCAGCGCGGCACGGCCATCGGCTCGGGCATCCTGGTTTCGCTCCAGACCCTGTTTCCCGGCGAGAACTTCGACGTGCAAATGCCGGAGTACGAACGGCGCCGCCAACGACCGACCCGCGGCTCGTCGCTGGATTCAGGCCCCGCGCAGCAGCCTGCCGAGCCAAAGATCGTTCCGCCCGGCTCCTTCCAGTCGGCGGTAGTCATTCTTCTGACCGACGGCCAAGCGACCACCGGCCCCGATCCGGTCGAGACCGCGCGCATCGCCGCCAACAAGGGTGTACGGGTGTACACGGTGGGTGTGGGTTCGACCGAAGGTACGATTTTGGGCTACGAGGGTCGCTCGATGCGCGTGCAACTCGACGAAGAGACGCTGCAGACGGTCGCTGACCTGACGCGCGGCCAATACTTCCGTGCCGGCAACGCCAAGGATCTGAAGAAGATCTACGATGCCATGAACGCCCAGCTCATCATGGAAAAGCAAAAGACCGAGGTCACCGCCGGCTTCTCCGCGGTCGCGGCGCTGCTGGCGCTGCTGTCGGTAGCTTTGTCGATGCTGTGGTTTAACCGGATCCTCTAAGCGGGATCCGTCTTCCCCGTTTTATCTTCTAGCTGCCGGTCCGGCCGGGCCCGGCAGCTAGCATCACATCCTCAATCAGCTTCACCGCTGAAAAAGTCGCTGTCTCAGACAACGATCCAGGTGACGAAGCTCACGAGCAGGAGCGCAGCCAGCACGTCGCCGAAGCTGCGCGGCAGCGCCCGTTCCCAAACATCAAAGAAGCGATCCAGACTTTCCATGACACAAACTCAAATCATTTCATCCAAAAGCAGTTGTGACTGCCTAACTGCTATATGAAACGTCATGAACACGGTTGAGTTGCGGACTCCTCAAGGTGATTCTGGGGCAATGCGGGCAACTTTAGGGCGCTTTCCCCGGAACAAAGGAGTTGGGATCGGCATTAGCCGGGCCCCACAAGCAATCGGCCGCACCTACCAGATGCGGCCGAAATGCCGATAAAACCTAGATAACTTAGCTGTGGAGCCAGGAGGTCAGGCGCGAGCGTTTGCGGGCGGTGAGGCCCACCATGCGCGCGAGCTGCGGGGCCTGGCCGACGACCTTGCTGGCGGCGAGGACGGTGGCGGCGGCTTTGCCGGCCTTGCCGATCATCTTGACGGCGCCCTTACGGCGCGACGGATTGTTGAGCAGGCTGAAAGCGCCGGCGGCGGCCAGGGCGGCCATGACCATCTTCATCTTATTGCTGGAGCCATTCTTACGCTTGGCGGCGACGCGCGTAGCCATGTGTGTGTACCTCTTATGACGGGTGAGTTGCAGATGCCAACCCAACGCGATCCCCGCCCCCGAGTTCCAAACGAATGGAGAATGCCGCCAGCTCGCGTAGCGGTAGATGCTACTTGAACGTCACCACCATGAACGTGAACGGCTTGTCGCCGGCATTGGCGTATTTGTGCAAAGTCGTCGGCGACAGCCAATAGACCTTGCCGGGTTCAACCTTGCCCTTTTCGGTCCAGGTCTTGCCGTTCTCGGAGAATTCGACTTCGACAATCCCTTCCGTGATCATGGTCAGGATCTGGCCGGTGCCCGGCGGCGGATGCAGCTTCGCCTGGCGCTCGCCCGCCGGATAGGTAACGCGCTGGATCGTGAAGCGCTCGTTTTCGACGATCATGGTGCGTTCGGCGGCGGCGAAGGCGTTGCCGGTGAACACGGCGGCGGCAACCGCCGCAGCGCATACGATACGTAACATGGCTTATCTCCCCTTTGGTCCCTGCGGGGCAAAGGATAGACCCAGGCCCTTCCGGCGAGAAGCTAGAGAATGCCCGCCTGGTGGGCGGCTTTCACACCCGCGATGACCTGGTCGGCCTGGGCGTCGGTCATGCTGGCGAAGATCGGCAGGCAAAGCTGGCGGCCGCAAGCGGTCTCGGACCCTGTGAGATCGCCCGGATCCAGGTGCTTCAGCACCTCATTTTTATGCAACGGCACTTCGTAGACCTCGCCCGAGCAATTGACGCCGCGTTCGTCGCGCAGCCAGGTCTTGGCCTTCTTGCGGTCGGTGCCGTCCGCCAGCATGACGACGTACTTGTAGTAATTCGACACGCAGCCCTTGGGCGCGGGCAGCGGACGCAAACCGTAAGCTCCGCCCGCCAGCGCCGCATCGTAGCGCGCCGCGATGCGCTGACGGTTCTTGATCATGTCGGGCAGGTTCTGGTGATGGCGCAAACCGATCACCGCATGCGGCTCGGACATGCGCCAGTTGTAGCCCATGCGGATGTGGGTGTTCTGCAGGAAGCTGGCCTTGCCCTGGTCGCGGTAAAGCTTGGCTTCGGTGGCCATGCGATCGTCGTCGGTGACGATCACGCCGCCTTCGGCACTGGTCATCACCTTGGTCGGATAGAAACTGAAGGAACCCGCGAGTCCAAAAGTGCCGGCGGATTTGCCATCCAGCGTGGAGCCTTGGGCATGGGCCGCGTCTTCCATCAGCCACAGACCTTTAGCTTTGGCGAGGGCGGCGATGTCAGGCATCTCGGCGGTGATGAAGCCGGCGATGTGCACGATCATGATGCCGACGGTCTTGGGTGTGAGGCGGCGCTCGATTTCTTTCACGCTGGTCGACAGCGTTGTGACGTCCGTATCCATCAACACCGGATTGCCGCCGGCGGCGATCACCGCTGCGGCGGTGGCGAAGAACGTATTGGCCGGCACCAACACGTCTTTGCCGGCGACATCCATGGCGCGCAGCATAATCTCCAGCGACGCCGTGCCGCTGTTGACGGTGACCGCGTGCTTCACGCCCATGCTGCGTGCGAGCTCGGCTTCAAATTGTTCACCGAAGGGTCCGAGCGTGAGGCGACCGCTTTCGAGAACCTCGATGATGCGCGCGGCGATCCACGCCCGGTCTTCGGGCGAGAAATCGATTTTGGTCGGAGGCACTTGCGGCATGGACATGGCCGAGACCATAGCGGCCCGGCGTTCCGGATCAAGCGCCTTTAGCGCATGAACAGGCGCGCGGTCTTGATCAAACGCGGCATGATCATGGGCCGCTTGAGGCGCGGGTCCAGCAGCGCCATGCGCCGGGTGTTTTCTGACAAGCACAGGTCCATAAAAGCCGCGAGTTCGAAATCGACGCCCACCGATTCCTTCCCGTGGACCGCAAAGTTGTCCCCGCCCTCGGGCACGACGCCGATACGGGCGATGCCGTTGAGCGCGAGGTGAGCCAGCCGCTTGGCCGCAAAGGCCAACCTCTTCAGCCACGGCGTATTGGCCTGGGCATAAGCCGCCCAGTTGACGAAGAAGACGATGTGGCGCGCCTCTTCCTGGATGACCGGCTCGAAGGTCTCGACCAGTTCTTCTGGGAAAAATCCCGAGCGCTTGGCAAGCTCGAACAGGACGAAGGCGAAGAAGGAGTCGAGACACTCGCCGTAGCCGGTCGACATGAAGTTCCAAAGGGTGCGCGCGTCAGGCCGGTAGGGCTGCGGATCGATCTTGATGCCGTAGCGCATGATAAGGGCATCGAGCACCTTCCTATGCCGGCTCTCTTCGAAGGCCATGAGCTCGAGCGCTTGGCGCAGCAGCGGATCGGCCGTCACCCTGGCCATGGCGGCGATGTGCGCCGAAGCCTTGTCTTCGGTCTCCACCGCGATAGTCCAGATCGGCAGGCCGGTGAGGCGCGCCAGCGCATCGGGCGCAAGCTCGGGCCAATCGATCACTGCGGGTTTATAAGGGTTGAAGGTCTCGAGCAGCATGCCGCAGAAGGCCTGCTTGTGGGCTTCCGATCCGATGCGGAAAGCCGGCGTCGAGACAAGATCGCTCGCAGCGGAAGCGAGCTGAGGACCAACAATGCTCATAACAAACTCAGCAACAAACTAACGGACTGACGAACTGAAACACGCTGCGCGTCCTCCTACGCGCGGGAAAAAAATACTTGTGCGCCAGCCGCTCCATCAAGTGTGATAACGCCCGGATTCCTTGAACGCCGGCGAGGTGTGTCGTATTGATCACACTCCATTCCGTGGGGAACCCTCTTGGATATGCAGGCCGAAACACCTTCTGGCAAAGGCGCCGCGGATGAGAATTTCCCGGTGGGCTCCTGGCTTATTCCGCCTGCGCTACGCCCGCATGTGGCGGCCTATTACGCTTTCGCGCGCGCCATTGATGACATTGCCGACAATCCGGCGCTGGCGCCGCACGACAAGATCGCGCGGCTGGAAGGCTTCGCGCAGGCGCTCGAAGGCAACGACCCCGCGCCGATTTATGCGAAGGCGCACGCTTTGCGCGCAACCATGCTGGCGACGGGCATCACGACGCGGCATGGTCTCGATCTGATCTCGGCCTTCAAACAAGATGCGGTGAAGCCGCGCTACGAAACCTGGGACGAGCTCATCGACTATTGCCTGCGCTCGGCGTCGCCAGTGGGCCGGTTCCTCTGCGATCTGCACGGCGAGGACAAGGCGCTGTATCCGCTATCCGACACGCTGTGCAACGCTCTGCAGGTTATCAACCATCTGCAGGACTGCGCCAAGGACTTCGCCGAGATGGACCGCGTTTATTTGCCCGAGGAGTGGATGCGCGCCGAAGGGACGACTGTCGCCGATCTCGCGCTGCCCGCGGCGACACCAGGCTTGCGCCGTGTTCTACGCCGGTGCGTCGCCGGCACGGAAAGCCTGATGATCGAAGCGCGCAAACTGCCGGGCGCCATGAAACACCCGCGCCTCGCCGCCGAGACCGCGGTGATCGTTTCGGTCGCCGGGAAACTCACGCGGCGCTTGGGTCGAGAGGATCCCTTGGCCAAGCGTGTCGCCCTCGGCCCCGTTGGCTATCTCAGCGCCATGATCGGCGGCCTCGCGAGGCTCTGGCTGCGATGATCATCTTCATCGCGGTCTTCGGCCTCGCGGCCTGGACCTATCTTTTGTTTTTCCATCATGGGTTTTGGCGCGCCGATCAGCGTCTGCCGGCAAAGCCCGCGCCCGTGGAGCCGTGGCCTTCGGTGGTCGCCATCGTGCCCGCACGCAACGAAGCCGAGAGCATCGGCCAGGCGGCGTCCGCTCTGCGCGCGCAGAACTACGCGGGTCCATTTCGCGTCATCGTGGTCGACGACGCCAGCAGCGACGGCACCGCCGAGATCGCGCGTACCGCCGGCGGTAAACATGCCCTCGATGTCATCACCGCCCCGCCGTTGCCGGCGGGTTGGACCGGCAAGCTGGCCGCACTCGAGGCCGGGCTCACCCAAGCGGGCACGCCCGACTACGTCTGGTTCACCGACGCCGATGTGATGCATCCGCCCGCGACACTCACGCAGCTCGTATCGAAAGCGGTCAACGACAAACGCGATCTTGTCTCGCTGATGGTGCGCCTGCGCTGCGAGAGCTTCTGGGAACGCCGCCTAATCCCGGCGTTCATCTTCTTCTTCCAGATGCTCTATCCCTTCCGCGCGGCCAACAGCGACAAGAGCCGCCTCGCCGCCGCCGCCGGTGGTTGTGTGCTCCTGCGGCGCGAGGCCCTTCTCCGCGCCGGCGGCCTTGAAGCCATCCGCGGCGATGTCATCGACGACTGCGCCCTGGCGGCGGCGGTGAAGGGCAGCGGCGGGCGCATCTGGCTGGGCCTCACCGACACCAGCCATTCCCTGCGCCGCGCCGACAGCCTCGGACCTTTATGGAGCATGGTGCGTCGCACGGCCTTCACCCAGCTGCGCCATTCATGGCTGCTGCTGGCGCTGACCGTCGTTGGATTGGGACTGGTCTTCCTGGGGCCGCCCGTGGCGGTCCTAACGACCCCCTGGCACCGTGATATTCTTGCAACGGTCGCGGGGGCTATCGGCTGGTTCTTCATGAGCATGGCCTATGCGCCGACCCTCATCGATTACCGGCGCAAACCCGGCGCAGGCTTGGTTTTGCCCCTGATCGCGGCCCTTTATGCGGCCATGACCGTGGATTCCGCCCTGGCCCACCTCGCCCGGCGCGGCGGGTCGTGGAAGGGTCGAAACTATGGGCCTTCATAGCGGCCGGTTAATCTGGCAAAATTCTCGTGGAAACAAGTCATTGTGGGCAGTCCGGGAGCCACGGGGGGTCGAAAAGGGGCCAGCCGGACAAAAGAAGGGCTGGGTTTCAACAAATTTCAGTCGTACAGGGAACGCGGCGCCTGTAAAAGCCGCGGCCTGTTACGGCTGCAGAGGCGCCAGGTAAGGCTCCCCCGCAGGGAAGAAGGCATAAGGTTTTGGCACAACTTTCGACACCGCTGCTCGACAGCGTCGATACCGTACGCAAGCTCCGCGCGCTGCCGCGCGCCCAGCTCCGCCAGTTCTCCGACGAGTTGCGCGCCGAGACCATCGACGCCGCCTCCGTTACCGGCGGGCACTTCGGCGCCGGACTTGGCGTGGTCGAACTGACCGTGGCCCTGCACTACGTTTATGACACGCCGGCTGACCGCCTGATCTGGGATGTCAGCCACCAGGCCTATCCGCACAAGATCCTGACCGGCCGGCGCGCCGGCATGCGCGCGATCCGCAAGAAGGGCGGCCTCTACGGCTTCACCCTGCGCAAGGAAAGCGAATTCGATCCCTTCGGGACCGCGCACAGCTCGACCTCGATCTCCGCTGCCTTGGGCATGGCCATCGCGCGCGACCACAAGGCCAAGGACAACCACGTCGTCGCGGTGATTGGCGACGGCGCCATGAGCGCCGGTATGGCTTACGAAGCGCTCAACAACGCCGGTTCCCACGGGAGCCGCCTGACCGTGATCCTCAATGACAACGGTATGTCGATCGCGCCGTCCGTCGGGGCGCTCACCGACTACCTCAAGGACCTCGTAGGGGCGCGGCCGATGCTGACCCCCGCCGAGATCCAGACTTGCATGAGCGGTCAATGCGACAAGCTCAAAGCCAACGCGACATTGTTCGAGCAACTGGGTTGCACTTATGTCGGTCCCATCGACGGCCACAACGTCGAACACCTTGTCGATGTGTTGTCGATCATCCGCGGCAAGCAAACCGGCCCCGTGGTGCTGCACGTCGTCACCGAAAAGGGCAAAGGCCATCCGTTCTCGGCGCCGAACGGCGAGAACTATCACGCCGTCGACCGCTTCGATCCGACCACCAAAGAGATCTTCAAAGCCAAAGCCGCCGCGCCGACCTATACCAAGGTCTTCGCCCAGTCGCTGATCGAAGAGGCCGAGCGCGACGCAGATGTCGTTGCGATTACGGCAGCCATGCCGAGCGGCACGGGGCTTGATGCCTTCCAGAAGCGTTTTCCAAAGCGTTTCTTCGACGTCGGTATCGCCGAACAGCATGCGGTGACTTTCGCGGCTGGCCTTGCCACAGAAGGCATGAAGCCCGTGTGCGCGATCTATTCGTGCTTCCTGCAGCGCGCCTATGACCAGGTCGTGCACGACGTGGCGCTGCAGAAGCTGCCCGTGCGCTTTGCCATCGACCGCGCCGGTCTTGTCGGCAATGACGGCCCGACCCACGCCGGCAGCTTCGATGTGGCTTACCTCGCGTGCCTGCCCGATATTGTGGTGATGGCCGCCGCCGACGAAGCCGAGCTCAAGCACATGGTGGCGACCTCACTCGCCATCGATGACCGTCCGTCTGCATTCCGCTTCCCGCGCGGCGAGGGATTCGGCGTCGCCCTACCCGAACGGGGCGAAGTGCTGCCCATAGGCAAGGGCCGTGTGCTGCGCGAAGGTACCGCCATCGCCATTTTGTCGCTGGGCGGACGTTTGATCGAATGCCTGCAGGCCGCCGATGAACTCGGCTTGCGTGGCCTCTCGGCCACCGTCGCCGATGCGCGTTTTGCCAAGCCCCTGGATGAGGACCTCATCCTGCGCCTCGCGCGCGAACATGAAGTGTTGATCACGGTCGAGGAAGGCAGCATCGGCGGGTTCGGGTCGCATGTGCTCGGCCTCTTGGCCGCCAAGGGCGCGCTCGACGCCGGCCTTAGGATCAGAACCATGACCCTGCCCGACCGCTTTGTCGATCATGGGAAACCCGAAGAGCAATACGCCGACGCCGGCTTGCAGGCGCGGCATATCGTCGAGACCGCGGTGACCGCGCTGGGTGCGGCCAAGCATGTCCGTGAAGTAGCGGCGTTGCGTTCGCGCTAACGCGCGAGGGATTCAAAATGGGATTGGCGCAGATCAAGACCGAGCCGGTTATGAAAGCCGCGCCCACGGCCGACAGTGATTTTATCCGCGCCAAGGTGCAGGCCGCGGGCTCGTCGTTCTATTGGGCCATGCGTTTTCTGCCCGCGCAAAAGCGCGCAGCGCTGTTTGCCATCTATGCCTTCTGCCGCGAGGTCGACGACATCGCCGACGGCGAGATGCCGCGCGAGGACAAGATTGTCGAACTCGACCGCTGGCGGCGCAAGATCGAGAACCTCTATGCCGGGCGTCCGGGCGATGAGATCACCCGTGCGCTCGGGCCGGCGGTGACCGCCTACAAGCTGCGCAAGAAGGACTTCATTGCCGTCATCGAAGGCATGGAGATGGACGCGCGCGGCCCCATCGTCGCGCCCTCCCTGGAAGAGCTCGACCTCTATTGCGATCGTGTCGCGTCCGCCGTGGGCCGGCTGTGCATCCATGCCTTTGGCGAGCCGACGCCCTGCGGCGAGCGCGTCGCCACGCATTTGGGCCGCGCCCTGCAGCTCACCAACATCATGCGCGATGTGGGCGAAGACGCTGCCATCGACCGGCTGTACCTGCCGGCTGAACTCCTAAGCCAGGCGGGCATCGCGAGTTCCGATCCGCGCGCTGTCGCGTCGGATGCGCGCCTGCCGCACGTCATCGCCGCCGTGGGCGACCTTGCGGAAAAACACTTCTCCGAATCCGAAGCGGCTTTGGCCCAATGTAATAAAGATGCCGTGCGTCCCGCCGTCATCATGATGCGTGTCTACCGCCAGCATTTCGAACGCCTGCGCGACAACCATTGGAACCCGGTCCCGCCGCTCAAAGGGCTCGCACGCCTCAAGTCCAATGCCTTCAAGCTGTGGACCGCCATTCACGTCGGTCTATTCTAGTGGCCCGCGTGCACATCATCGGCGCCGGCATGGCGGGCCTCGCCGCCGCGGTGCGCCTGCGGCCCCTGGGCGCTGCGCTCACGCTTTACGAAGCCGCGCCGCGTGCAGGTGGACGTTGCCGCTCCTATCACGACCGCGAACTCGATTGTATCATCGACAACGGCAACCACTTGCTGCTCAGCGGCAACAGCGCGGCGATGGCCTATCTGGATGAGATCGGCGCGCGCGATAGGTTGGCCGGCCCCACTGATGCCGTCTTTCCCTTTGTCGATGTGGCTAACGGCGCGCGGTGGACTGTGCGCCCCGGCGATAGCCGCATTCCGTGGTGGATCTTTGACGCCACGCGCCGCGTGCCCGGCACACGTCCCAGCGACTATCTATCCGTTCTTAGACTGCTAAATGCGACCGGCACCGTAGCCGAGAGTGTCGGCACAACGGGCGCGCTCTACCGTGCTTTCTGGGAGCCGTTGACCGTCGGCGCCATCAACACCGCGCCTGAACGCGCCGCCGCCGCGCTGATGGCGCCGGTGCTGCGCGAGACCTTCCTGAAAGGCGCCGCCGCCTGCCGGCCGTTGATCGCGAGAGAGAGCCTTGCCGACACCTTTATCGATCCCGCGATTGCGACACTGACGCAAGCGGGCGTCGATGTGCGCTTCGCCGCGCGTGTGCGCGCCCTCGGATTTGCGCAAGGGCGCATCGCCACGCTGGATGTGGACGGAACCGAAGTGGCCGTCACCGCCGATGATACCGTCATCCTCGCCACGCCGGCGTGGATCACCGAAACCCTGGCGCCGAACCTCAAAGTCCCAGCGGCAGGCGAGCCCATCGTCAACGTGCATTATCGCCTGAACGCCATGACCGATGTTCGCATTATCGGCGTGATCGGCGGCCTGGCGCAGTGGGTGTTCACACGACCTGGCCTCGCCTCGGTCACCATCAGCGCGGCCGGCGCGGTGGTCGATGATACCGCTGAAGCGATCGCCGCGCGTTGCTGGCGCGATGTCGCGTTGGCGCTGGAGTTGGGCGATATGCCTGCCCCGCCCAGCCGGGTGGTCAAGGAACGCCGCGCCACCTTCGCCCAGACGCCCGCCGACCTTGCGCTCAGGGCCGACGCCGTTACACCCTGGCCGAACCTCTTGCTTGCCGGGGATTGGACGGCTACAGGTCTGCCGGCCACCATCGAGGGCGCGCTGCGCTCGGGCTTCCGTGCCGCCGCCCTCGTCGGGCAACGCGCGCCTTACCGCAAAGCGGCTTGATATGAATATCGACGTCACCGCACCCGCAATTGCCCTCGACCGCGTGATCACCGAAGCGCGCGAGGCCTTGCTGCGCCGCCAGCGCCCCGACGGCCATTGGGTCTTCGACCTCGAAGCCGACGCGACGATCCCGTCCGAATACATCATGCTCGGCCACTATCTGGATGAGCGCGAGCCCGACGTCGAAGCCAAGCTCGCGGATTACATCCGTAGCATCCAGGAGGATCACGGCGGCTGGCCCCTGTTCCACCGCGGCGACTTCGATATGAGTGCCACGGTGAAGGCGTACTTCGCCTTGAAGCTCGCCGGCGACGACATCGATGCGCCGCATATGAAGCGCGCGCGGGAGGCCGTTCACGCCCGCGGCGGCGCGGAGAAATCCAACGTCTTCACGCGCTATGCCCTCGCGCTGTTCGGCGAAGTGCCGTGGCGCGCTGCGCCGGTGATGCCTGTGGAACTGATGCTCGCGCCGAAGTGGTTCCCGGTCACCATCTTCCGCATCTCCTACTGGTCGCGCACGGTCGTTGCGCCGCTGTTGATCCTTGCAGCCTTGAAGCCGCGCGCCAAGAACCCCCTGGGCGTGCGTATCCAGGAACTGTTCCTCACGCCGCCCACGAAGATCACGCGCTGGCTGAATAATCCCACGGGGCATTGGGGCGGCACGTTCTTCCTTCTTCTCGATAAAGTGCTGCGCGTCATCGAACCGCACGCGCCCAAAGCCATGCGCAAGCGCGCCATCGACAAGGCCCTGAACTTCTTCACCGAGCGCCTGAACGGCGAGGACGGCCTCGGGGCCATCTTCCCGGCCATGGCCAATTCGGTGATGGCGATGGAAGCCCTGGGTTTCCCGAAGGATCACCCGGCATTGGTGACCGCCAAGAAATCGATCAAGCTTTTGCTCACGCCCGGCGAAGGGAAAACCTTCTGTCAGCCTTGCGTCTCGCCGATCTGGGACACGGGCTTGACCGCGCTCGCGATGATGGAAGCCGGCGCGACCGATCAGTCCATCGGCGCGAGCTGCGATTGGCTCAAGGACAAGCAGATCCTGGATGTGAAGGGCGACTGGATCGAAAAGCGCCCGCACGTGCGTCCCGGCGGCTGGGCCTTCCAGTACAACAACGCGCACTACCCGGACGTCGACGACACCGCCGTTGTCGGCATGGCGCTGCACCGCGCCGATGCCGCCAAGTACGCCGAGCCCATTGCCCGCGCCGCCGAATGGATCGAAGGCATGCAGAGCACCAACGGCGGTTGGGGCGCTTTCGATGTCGATAATGCCGACGCCTATCTCAATCACATTCCCTTCGCCGACCACGGCGCACTGCTCGACCCGCCGACGGCCGACGTCTCGGCGCGCTGCGTCAGCTTTCTCGCGCAGATTGGATATGAGCGCAGCCATCCGGTTGTGGCGCGCGGCATCGAATTTCTGAAGAAAGACCAGGAAACCGACGGCAGTTGGTTCGGCCGCTGGGGCACCAATTACATCTACGGCACCTGGTCGGCGCTGAACGCCCTCAACGCCGCGGGCGAAGACATGCAGCAGCCCTACATCCGCCGCGCGGTCGAGTGGCTGCTACGGCACCAGAACAGCGACGGCGGCTGGGGCGAGGACGGCGCGACCTATTGGAAAGAGCGCCGTTATGAAAGCAAGGCCAGCACACCCTCGCAAACGGCTTGGGCTGTGCTCGGACTCATGGCCGCCGGCGAGGTCGATCACGCCCAGGTCAAACGCGGCGTCGAATGGCTGACCAATGCTCCGCGCAGTATCGATGGCCGCTGGGTCGAGCCCTGGTTCACCGCCGTAGGCTTTCCGCGCGTGTTCTACCTGCGCTATCACGGCTACGCCGCGATCTTTCCGCTGCAGGCCCTCGCGCGCTACCGCGACTTGAAGGCCAGCAACAGCAAGGCCGTGCGCCACGGGATGTGAATATGAAGCGGCTTTTCGCGTTTCTTTTCGCCCTCTGCTTCCTGTACGCGCCGCGGGCTGATGCGGCGGTTCCCGCCTTCGCCTTCGCCACGATCGACCAAGCCAAGGCCGTTCTTACGGCACGAGATGAATTCGTGCAGCGCTTAAGCCCGTTCGACCGTGCCGCGCGCCTCAAAACCAATGCGGATGTTTCGGAGGCACAGTATCTGATCTTCGTCGGCACGCAGGCGGCGGCGTGGAGCGAGGCCGACAAGGCGCAGGTCCAGGCGGTCCTCGCCGATCTCACCCCGCGTCTTGCGGCGATGCCGCTGCCATGGCCGGCGACGGTGCTGCTCATCAAGACCACGGGGCAGGAAGAAGGCGGCGCACCGTACACGCGCGCCAACGCGATCATTCTACCGGCCACTGTTTTGAGCCGCGCGCCCAGGGGCGAGCTGCAGGAGATGGTGGCGCATGAGCTTTTCCATATTCTCACCCGGCAGAGCCCGGCACTTAAGGAAAAGCTGTATGCCGCCATCGGCTTCAAGCCCTGCGGGGAAGTCGCATTTCCCTTAGTGCTGCGGTCGCGCAAGATTACCAGTCCCGACGCCCCGAAGAATGATCACTGCATCCGCCTCGATTTCGCGGGCGAAGAGGCGTGGGCAATCCCATTGCTGTTCGCCACATCCGAGCGCTACGACCCCGCGCGCGGCGGCGAATTCTTTGCCTATCTCGAGCTTTCGTTCCTGAAAGTCGAGGGGGGCGGCGCGGAGCCTCCGGCCAAGGCCACTTACGACAACGCGCAGCTTTATCTGGTGCCGGTGACGGCCATCAGGGGGTTCACCGAGCAGGTCGGGCGCAACACGGAATACATCATTCATCCGGAAGAAATTCTGGCGGACAATTTCTCGCTGCTGCTGGCGCAGGATAAGGCCGTCGCTTCGCCCGACGTGCTGCAGAAAATCCGCGCCATCTTGCTTGCGGCAAAGCCCTCGTGACATCCCCCCGTGACGTCGATCTGGTCGTCTTCGACTTCGACGGTGTGCTCAACCGCAGTTATGACGCGGGCGGCTTTCTTTGGGCCCGCAATCTTGAGCGCGATCTTGGGTTCACCAGCACCGCGCTCGATGCCGTTCTGTTTCTGAACGACTTCAAGTCCATCGTCGTCGGGGCTCGCGATCTTGCCGCCGTGCTTGACGAGGTTCTGCCCACGATCAACGCGCGCTGCACAACCGCCGAGTTCATGGACTACTGGTTCCGCAGCGATCTCATCCCTTGTCACGAGCTGCTCGGTTTCATCGACCGGCTGCGCGCTGCCGGTATCTGCTGCGTGCTCGGCACCAACAACGAACGCCACCGCGCGGGCTATATTTGGGACACGCTGCTCAAAACCCGCATGGACGCGCTCTACAGCTCAGGCCTCATGGGCGTGGCCAAGCCCGATACGTGTTTCTTCCAGCGCATTCAGGACGAGGCGGGCTGCGCGCCCGGGCGCATTCTCCTGATCGACGACATCGCCGAGAACGTCGCCGCCGCGCGGACGCTCGGCTGGCAAGCCGTGCAATACGGCAACTTCGCCAAGGGCTTGCTGGGCCAGCCCGGCGACCTCTATGCGCTCTTCCCGGCGCATCGCCCCGCCGGTTAAACGGCAATTTATCCCCTGCCGAAACGAAACGCCGCCACTCGCGTTGTAGTCGTAGTTTGGTGCCTCATTTAACGAGCACGCCGTTTTGCGCGCCCCTCAAGGAGAGAACGATGAATATTAAATTTGCAGCCCTGACGGGTGCTGTGGCGCTCCTGATGAGCGGCAGTGCTCTGCCTCAAAGCCGAAACGACGTCTTCCCCGGCCGCGACGGCTATCGTCAGGAAGTGCGCGGGCCCGTCTACTTCTCGCGAGGCGACCGCGTGCCGCCGCGTTACCGCGACAACGAGTACCGTGTACGCGACATCCGCGGCAACAATCTGCCGCGCCCGAATACCCGTTCCTCCTATTGGGTGCGTGTGAACAACCAGTTCCTGTACATCGATTCCGGCAACGGCATCGTCCGCGCCGTCATCAAGATCGAGGACCGCAGGGACAAGGACTGGGGCAATGACTGGCGCCGTCCGAACCGTGAATTTCCGGACCGTGGCCCGCCGCCGCGCATCCACGACCGTGGCGACCAGGAAGCACGCTGGCGCGAACGCTATCACGCGCAGTACACGGCCGACTCCGATCCGTTCTATCGCGAATGCCGCAACAAGGTTGACCCCGCCGCCGCCATCGTCGGCGCCGTGCTCGGCGGCCTGCTTGGCAACGCCGCCGGCGGACGCGGCAGCAACCAGACCGGCGCCACCATCGCAGGCGTGTTCGCGGGCGGCGCCATCGGTGCTGCGCTTAGCGGCAATCTCGATTGCGAGGACCGCGTCTACGCTTATCAGACCTACGGCGACGGATTCAATGCGGGCCGCGAGAACGCCAAATACGAATGGCGCAACCCGAATAACGGCCGCCGCGGCGAACTGCTGGTGCGCGACTACTACGACGATCCGGATGGCTTCCGCTGCGCCGACTTCTCGCAGACCATCTACATCGATGGCCGCCCGCGCGAGGGTAAAGGCAAGGCGTGCCGCCAGCCCAACGGCAGCTGGGCGATTGTCGGCTAAAGCCTTCTAAGAATTGAGGCCGTCTTCCTTAAGGGACGCGCTTCGTTAGACACGGGTCAGCCAGATATGGACTGACCCGTGTTCTTTTGTGAAGCGTCGCGATAAAAAGGCGCCATGGCGCGCCTCGGCATCATCACCGGCATGGCCTTCGAGGCCGATATCCTGCACAGCGCTGCGGCTCGCTTGAGCGAAGAGCAGCGGCCGCTGATCGTCTGTCATGGCTTCGGACGCAGCGCCTCGCGCCGCGCGGCACTGGAAGCCGTCAACAGTGGCGCGGAAGCACTGCTCAGCTTCGGTATCTGCGGCGGCCTCGACCCGGCCGCTAAAGCTGGCGATGTCCTTACCGCCCGGGAAGTGCGCGACGGTACACAGAATCTCGCCGCCGACGCCGGCTGGACCGACCGCATGTATGCGCGCCTCGGTGGCGGCTTGCGCGGCGCTATCGCTCACGGGCCCCGCGTGCTGACGACGCCCGCCGAGAAGCGCGCGCTCTTCGAGACCAGCAAGGCTTCCGCCGTCGATATGGAAAGCTTCGGCGTCGCCGAGATCGCGGCCATGCGCGGGGTTCCCTTCGCCGCCCTGCGTGTAGTGGCCGATACCGCGGCCGACGAGCTGCCCGACGTGGCCGTCGCCGCCGTCACAGCCGAGGGGCACGTGCGCGTGATGAAATCGGTGATGGGGGCCCTCGCCCATCCCCAGCAGATTCCGTCGCTGATCTGGCTGGGGCGGCGCACCAAAGCGGCGCGGGGCGTTTTGGTCGGGTTAGCCGACCTTGGCCTGGCGCGCGGCTTCTTTTTGTGAGGGCGGCAGCGAGTCCGTCAGCGCCTTGACCTGCTTCTCGAAGACGTATTGCGCCGGGCGCTGCTTATCGAGCGCGATCTCCGGCGCCATGGGGCCTTCGGTGTTCACGCCCTTCAGCATGACCATCAGCGCCTGGAGCGGGTGCTTGGCGGTTTCGATCACCGAAGTCGGTTCGAAGCCCGAGTGCACCATGCAGTTGGCGCATTTCTCGTAGTTGCCGACCCCGTAGTCGTCCCAGGCCGTGGTCTCCATCAGCTCCTTGAAGCTTTTCACGTAGCCTTCGCCGACGAGGTAGCAAGGGCGCTGCCAGCCGAAGACGTTGCGCGTCGGGTTACCCCACGGCGTACAGGCGTAGGTCTGGTTGCCGGCGAGGAAGTCGAGGTACAGGCTCGACTGGTTGAACACCCACTTCTTCATGCCTTTGTCGAGGCGTTCCTTGCCGAGACGGAAGATGCTGCGGAACAGCTCCTTGGTCTTACTGCGCGACAGGAAGTGATCCTGAACGGGCGCGCGCTCGTAGGCATAACCCGGCGCCATGGTGACGCCTTCGACGCCAAGCTGCATGGCGTAGTCGATGAATTCCGCGACGCGCTCGGGCACGGCGTTGTTGAACAGCGTGCAGTTGATGGTGATACGGAAGCCGCGCTTCACCGCCTCTTGGATCGCTTCAACCGCGCGGTCGAACGTACCCGGCTGCGAAACGGCGTGGTCGTGCTCTTCGCGCAGGCCGTCTAGATGGATGGACAGCGTGAGGTACGGGCTCGGCTTGAATTGATCGAGCTTCTTCTTGAGCAACAGCGCGTTGGTGCAGAGATAGACGAACTTCTTGCGCGCAACGATGCCCTCGACGATTTCGACGATCTCTTTGTGCAGAAGCGGCTCGCCGCCCGGGATCGAGACCACCGGTGCGCCGCATTCATCCACGGCCTGGAAGCATTCTTCCGGCGAGAGGCGGCGATTGAGGATGCTGTCGGGGTAGTCGATCTTGCCGCAGCCCGCGCAAGCGAGATTGCAGCGGAACAACGGCTCGAGCATTAGCACCAGCGGATAGCGCTTATTGCCGAGCAGCTTCTGCTTGACGATATAAGCGCCGACACGGACTTGCTGAATGACGGGAACGGCCATTTCTTTTTCTTTTCTTACTGTGCCGCCGCGGCGGCAATTTCCTTGAGCTGCTTAGGCAGCTTGAAGTGGATGTTCTCGGTCACGCCGTCGAGCGGCTCGACCTGGATGTCGGCCAGCGTGCGCAGCTTGGCGATCAGTTCGTCCACCAGCGCTTCCGGCGCCGAGGCGCCGGCGGTGATGCCCACGGTCTTCTTGCCGGCAAGCCATGCTGATTCCAATCCGCCGGCATCGTCGATGAGGTAACTGGGCACGCCCATGTCTTCGCCGAGATCGCGCAGTCGGTTGGAGTTGGAGCTGTTCTTGGCGCCGAGCACCAGGATTACGTCGGACTTCTCGGCCAACTCGCGCATGGCATGCTGGCGGTTTTGCGTCGCGTAGCAAATGTCTTTCACATCCGGTCCGTGGATGGCCGGGAAGCGCGCCCGCAGCGCGGCGATGATGTCGCGGGTGTCGTCCACCGACAGCGTGGTCTGGGTGACATAAGCGAGCTTGTCGGGATCGGTGACCTTGAGCGTGGCAACGTCGGCGACGTTGCCAACCAGATGCACCTTGCCGTCGATTTGCCCGAGCGTGCCTTCGACTTCGGCGTGACCAGCGTGGCCGATGAGCACGACCTCGAAACCGTCCATGGCGTAGCGCTGGCCTTCGGTGTGCACGCGTGCCACCAAAGGGCAGGTTGCATCCAGCACCTCGAGGCCGCGCAGGCCTGCGTCGCTTACCACCTTGCGCGAGACGCCGTGGGCCGAGAACACCGTGATGGCGCCTTTGGGGATGTCGCTGACCTCATCGACGAAGACCGCGCCCTTGGCGCGCAGGTCATCGACCACGCGCTTGTTGTGCACGATCTCGTGCCGCACATAGACCGGCGGACCGAATTTCTTCAGCGCGAGCTCGACGATTTCGACGGCGCGCACGACGCCGGCACAAAAACCGCGCGGCTGCGCGAGCAAGACTTTCATAGGGAAGCGCCCCATAAACCACTGATAGGGCTAGTTATACAGAGTGCGGCGCAGCACACCAGCCCCGAACCGATTTGCGACAGAAAATTTAATGGTTACAGTCTGTTAAGCGCCTTCGAGGGCCGCTTTCATCCGCGTCCGGTCGAGGTCTTTCTCCCAATGGGCCACAAAGACCGTGGCCACCCCGTTGCCGATGAAATTGGTCAACGCTCGGCACTCGCTCATGAAGCGGTCGATGCCGAGGATGAGCGCCATGCCTTCGATGGGGATGGTGGGCACCACCGCCAACGTCGCGGCTAGGGTGACGAAGCCCGAACCGGTGACTCCCGCCGCGCCCTTGGAGGTGATCATGGCCACGGTCAGCAGCGTAAGCTGCTGGAAGAGCGTGAGCTCCACGTTGGTCGCCTGGGCGACAAACAGCGCCGCCATGGTCATGTAGATATTCGTGCCGTCGAGGTTGAAGGAATAACCCGCCGGCACGACCAGGCCCACCACCGGTTTCGCGCAGCCCATGCGCTCGAGCTTTTCCATGAGCGACGGCAACGCGCTTTCGGACGAGCTGGTGCCGAGCACGATCAGCAGCTCCTCTTTGATGTAGGCAATGAACTTGAAGATGCTGACGCCAACCGAGCGCGCGATCAGCCCGAGGACCACGATCACGAACAACAGCGCGGTGATGTAGAAGCCGGCCATGAGTTTCAATAAAGGAATGAGCGCGGCCAGGCCGTAGCGCCCGATGGTGAAGGCCATCGCCCCGAACGCACCAATCGGCGCCAAGCGCATGATGAAGCCCAGCAGCTTGAAGATCACATGGGCAAGGCTGTCGATGCCGGTGCGAATGCCGTCACCGCGCGCCCCCAAGGCCGACAGCGCAAAGCCAAACAGGATGGCGAACAGCAGCACCTGCAACACATCGCCCGAAGCAAAGGCATCAACGACGGTGTTAGGGATAATGTTGAGCAGGAAATCGACGATGTGCTGGCTCTCGGCGCGCTTGGTGTAGTCGCTGACCGCCGAGGCATCCATGGTGGCCGGATCGGCGTTGAAGCCGTCGCCGGGACGCAGCACGTTGGCGACGACGAGGCCGATAATAAGCGCGATGGTCGAGACCACTTCAAAGTAGATGATCGCCTTAGCGCCGACGCGCCCGACCTTCTTCGCGTCCTGCATTCCGGCGATACCCGAGACCACGGTGCAGAAAATCACCACCGGGATGATCATTTTGATGAGCTTGATGAAGGCATCGCCCAGCGGCTTCATGGCCGCGCCCCAGGCCGGCATGAAATAGCCAAGCAAAATGCCGATCGTGATGGCGATCAGCACCTGAACGTAGAGCACTTTGTAGAACGGCTTTTTCATGATCCCCCCCGAAGGCTCCTGCATAGCACGGTTTTGCGGCTGGAGCACCGCTCGTCCCTCAAACGCGCTGTCGTCCTGGGGCTTGTCCCCAGGACCCAGGGTAACAACGCACACGGCCTTTGAGCCGCCGCCGTTTGCAACATGCGCCCACGATCTTGGCCGCCCTTCTTCGATGCGGCCCTGGATCCTTGGGGACGCGCTGCTCGCGCCCAAGGATGACGGTTGTGACTTATGCCTGAGGGCGTGCATCGCGGGAACAATTCTCGCCTGAACGGGCGCTGGAATTGTATAATGAATTTCGTCAACGGTATCCTTGAGGCGCATCTTTCAGCATTGGATAGCGAGACGAAATGCGTGATCTCTTACGTCAGATCCGGCCTTGCATTGGCGCCGGACTAGTGGCTCTGACATTGCTGCCATCGATCAGCCGCGCGGCAGATACGGCACGACCGAACAAGCGGACAACCGGATTAAACGAAAAAGTGCGCGCAAGCTCTCGTCGTTCTTTTGGTTTCCCGACGAACTCGCCGCCACATACCTAGAAATTGCGCCTTCTAAGGAGCCCGCACCAGAGCCGTATCGCTACTTCCCGGGATGCGGAGAGACGTGGCGATCATGCCCGCGGTGAGTGGCAGTGCACAGCACCATCACCCCTCCAACTCCTCCCGCAGAATCTCCAGCGCCAGCCATTCGTCTTCGCCTTTGACGAGGGTGGCTTGGGTAGCTTCCAATTCGGCGGCGGTTTGGGTGAAGGCGCCGGGGTCGCGGGCGAAGAGCGAGGGGTCGTTTAATTTCACCTGAAGGCGCGCGATGTCGGCCCGTAGCCCCGCGAGCTTCTTAGGCAGCGTTTCCAAGGCGTGTTTTTCCTTGAAGCCCAGTTTGCGTTTGGCTTGCGCGGCGCGCTCAGCCGTCGGCTCTTTCGGCTTCGCGGTCTTCGCCGCCCCGCCGTTGTCGCGCACCCGCGCCTGCACGCCGACGCCGCGCTGGGCCACCATGTCCGAATAGCCGCCGGCATAGGCCATCCACTTGCCGTCGCCTTCATAGGCGATGGTGGCGGTGACGACGCGGTCGAGGAAATCGCGGTCGTGACTGACCAGGAGAACGGTGCCGGCGTAGTCGGCCAGCATCTCCTGCAGCAAATCGAGCGTTTCGAGATCGAGATCGTTGGTGGGTTCGTCGAGCACCAGAAGGTTCGAGGGGCGCGCGAGCGCGCGGGCCAGCATCAGCCGGCCGCGCTCGCCGCCCGACAGCCGCATGACCGGCGTGTTAGCCTGCTCGGGAATGAACAAGAAGTCCTTCATATAGCCGACGACGTGTTTGCGCGACTCACCCACCGTAACCATGTCGCCGTGACCTTGGGTGAGAACTTCCTTCAGCGTCTCGTCGGGATGCAATGACTCACGCTTCTGATCGAGCGTGACCATCTTGAGGTTCGCACCCAGCTTCACCGTGCCGCTGTCGGGCTCCAGCGCGCCGGTCAGCATATTGAGCAGTGTCGTTTTGCCCGCACCGTTGGGGCCGACGATGCCGATGCGGTCGCCGCGCGCGACGCGGATAGATGCATTCTTGACGATGACGCGCTCGCCGAAAGCCTTGGCGATGTTCTTGGCTTCGATCACCAACTTCGCCGCGCTCTCGGCTTCGGCAACGCTCATGCTCACCGTACCGGTTGCGCCGCGATACTCACGGCGCTCCTGGCGCAGCTTGTGCAGATCTCCGAGGCGTTTCTGGTTGCGCTTCCTTCGGCCCGAGACGCCGTAGCGCACCCAGTCTTCCTCGCGCGCGATCTTGCGGTCGATCTTGTGCTGGGCGACTTCCTCCTGCGCCAGCATCTCGTCGCGCCAGGCCTCGAACGCACCGAACCCCTGATCGAGCTTCCGCACGCTGCCGCGATCGATCCAGGCGGTAGAGCGCGTGAGGTTGGTGAGGAAGCGCCGGTCGTGGCTGATGAGCACCAGCGCCGAGCGCAGGCCCTTCAGTTCGCCTTCCAGCCATTCGATGGCCGGCAGATCGAGATGGTTGGTGGGCTCGTCCATCAAAAGAATATCGGGACCGGGCGCCAGCGCACGGGCGAGCGCCACACGGCGCATTTCGCCACCCGAAAGCCGCGATGGACCTTCCTCGCCCGTGAATCCGAAATTGCCCAGCAGCGTGCGCGCGTGATGCGGATCGTCGTGCGTCCCCAGTCCTGCAGCAACGTAGTCCCAGGTCGTCGCGAAACCACCGAAGTCCGGCTCCTGCGGCAGATACCGAATGCTCGTCCCCTGCTGTAGCGCGCGCTCGCCGCGGTCGGGCTCGATCATGCCGGCGGCGATCTTGAGCAGCGTCGATTTGCCCGAGCCGTTACGGCCCACCAGCGCCAGGCGCTCGCCCTCGCCCACGGTCAACTCGGCCCCGTCCAATAGGACTGGGCCTCCAAAGGTCAGGTGGATATCGCGCAGAAGGAGGAGCGGTGCGGCCATGAGCTCTTGGTTCGAAAAGGGGCCGTCTTGTAACACCCCCTTTACCGTTCAGCCCATAGCGGATACGGCCCCGGCAGGCTAGGGTACGCCCCGCTTCAGGCCTCCAGGGGGATCACCGGTTTCATGCGTAAGTTCGCGATCTTGGCCATCAGTTGTTGGTCGGGCTTTCTTTTGATGTCCTTGGAGCTGCTGTCGGGCCGCATCCTCGCGCCAACCTTCGGTAGCAGCATCTATGTCTGGGGCGCAGTGATCACCATCTTCATGCTGGCGCTGTCGATCGGCTATTTGATCGGCGGGCGCTATTCCATGAACTCGCCCCGGCTCAGCGTCCTGTGCGCCTTGCACCTGGCCTCGGGCCTTTTGATCCTGCCGATCATCGCCTTCGAACTGCCCGTGCTTGACGGGATTTTCGAGTACACCCAAGACCCGCGGTTGGGCTCGCTGCTCGCCAGCGTCATTCTGTTCTTTCTTCCCGCCGTGGTCTGCGGCACAGTCGCCCCTTATGCGGTGCGGTTGCTGGTCGAAGACTCGCAAGCCGCCGGTTTTTACGCCGGCCTGCAATACTTCTTCTCGACGGCGTTCAGCGCCGCGGGAACGCTGCTGACGTCGTTTTATTTCGTGCTGATCTTTGAAGTGGATCAGATCCTTATGCTGCTTTTGGGCGTGACGGTGGTCGTGGCCGGGGGCGCCTTCGTGATGTCGAAACGGATTGCACCATGAGTTCCAAGATCATGAATACCCCTTTCAAGAAACTCGCGCTGCCCCTCACCGTTGCGCTTGGCGCGCTCTGTGCCACCGCGCCGGCCTATGCGCTGAAGACCATCCATTCCGAGCGCTCGCTGTACCGCAATCTCTTCGTCACCGAAGACGGCGATCTGCGCTGCCTGACGTTCCGGCGCGCCACCGCCGGCACGCGCCAGACCTGCTTCGATAAGACGCAGCCGGATTTTCTCTACTTCCCCTACGCGCGCATGATGATCGGCTCGCTTTATCTCAACCCCAATCCGGGCCGCATCCTGATTGTCGGCCTTGGCGGCGGCACGCTGCCCATGACGATGCGCGGCATCCTGCCGAATGCCACGATCGATGTTGTTGAGATCGACCCCGCCGTCACCAAGGCGGCGAAGGAATTCTTCAACTTCAAGGAAGACGACAAACTCAAGGTCACCGAAGAGGACGGCCGCGTCTTCGTGAAGAAGGCGATAAAAGCCGGCACGCAGTACGACTTGATCATGCTCGACGCCTTCGAGGACGATTACATCCCCGAGCACATGCTGACGCGCGAGTTCCTGCAGGAGATCAAGACGATCCTGGTGCCAGGCGGCGTGGTCGCCGCCAACACGTTCTCTTCCAGCGGCCTCTATCCTTACGAGTCCGCCACCTACGCCGAGGCCTTCGGTAAATTCTATAACCTAAAGGCCGCCAACCGGGTCATGTGGGCCCAGAACGGCCCGCTCGCGGCCCAGGAGACCCTCGATGCAAATGCAAAGGCCCTGGAGCCCGAGCTAGAAAAACGCGGTGTAAAGTCGGGAATGTTGTTCCTGATGCTCAATGCCAGGCAGGATTGGCCGGACGACGCGCGCGTCCTGACCGATCAGTTCTCCCCGTCTAACCTATTGAATACCCGCGTGAAATAGCCGCTTTTCACTTTCGGCATGCCAGCTATACGGGTCCGTCGATTGACCCGCATATTGCATTGCAATAATAACCCCCCATCTCACGACCGGGCGCCGCGATGCGGCTCTCAAAGCGCCGGACGAGCAATGGTGGAGCCGCAGGTTTTTCAAAGGGTCGTGTCATGTTAGTTCGTTCCACCCTCGCGGGTCTTATCATGGCGGTGGCTTTCGTCTCCGCCGCATCGGCCGAAGTCCTCAATGAAGGCATGCCGGCGAAAGCCAGCGAACTCGCGCGTATCTGCGAGAGCGCGCGCCTGACGGACGTCGAGCGCCGCGAGTGCCGCGCTGCTTTCAAGACGGCGGTCAACGCCGATGCGCGCCAGGATGCCTATGAAGTGTTCTACGAACGCATCAACGGGCCGGCCATCGTCCGGCGCTAACACGCGATTGCAGAGTTGAACGGAAGCTGGCGGGCGCGTCCCGCCGGCTTTTGTTTTGCGCGGAGCCCGCGATCCGCGCGATAACAGCCCATGACGCTGATCCCGGTGGTCCACTGCCACTCCATGCACCACGCCGTCACCTTCTATACCAAGGTGCTGGACTTCGAACTCATCGGCCGTTGGCCCGACCTGGGCGATCCGGCGCTCAGTCTTTTGATGCGGGAAGGCTATGAATTGCATCTCTCCAGCCACCGCGGCGATGGCGTCGCCGGGCAAGCGATCATTGTGCTCACCAAGGATATCGACGCCTTGTTCATGAAATTCCGTGTGCGCGGCCTGGTGCCTGTGTCGGACTCGCTGGTGCATCTCGGTCCCACCGACCAGACCTCGGGCACACGCGAGTTCTATGTCGACGATCCCTCCGGCAACACCTTGCGCTTTGTGCAGCGACCCACATGACGACAGACGCCTGCCCCCATTGCCAGAAGCCGTCGGCGCTATGCGTTTGCGCCGAAGTGCCCGCGCCCATCGATAACAAGATTGAGGTTCTTTTCCTTCAGCATCCGCAGGAGCAAGACGTCGAACTGGGCACCGCACGACTGGCGGCGCGGCATTTCACGAAGGCCCAGGTGAAGGTCGGTTTGTCGTGGCCAAGCCTCGGCAAACTGATCGGCCGGACCGCCGATCCCAAGCGCTGGGGGGTGTTGTACCTCGGTTCGGTGAAGGCAGCGGAAGTCGCCCCCGGACGCGAAATTGTCGCGCTCACCAAGAAAGGCGCGGCCGCCCCCAATCAAGACGCCGTTCTTTCGCAACTCGAAGGCGTCATCCTGCTCGACGGCACCTGGAGCCAGGCCAAGGCGCTGTGGTGGCGCAACGCCTGGATGCTGAAGACGCAACGCATCGCCCTCAATCCCAAAAGGCCCTCACGGTATGGCAATATCCGCAAGGAGCCGCGGCGCGATGCGCTCTCGACCCTGGAATCCGCCGCGCTGCTGCTGAGCCGGCTGGAAAATAAACCCGAGATCGAAACGACTCTGGTCGCCAGCTTCGAGAAGATGCTGTCGCGTTACCGCGCTTTCCGAGCCTTATCCAAAGACTCTTGAATGTCCGCGCGCCGGCCGGTGTCGGCGCGTTCGTGGCCCGGGCGCACCGGCGCCTGGAAGGCGCTCTCAAGAAACGGAATCGCTTCACGCCCGCGTCCGGTCATCACCAGATAATCCCCGAAGAAATAGTTGGTTTCCTGGCCCTCGGGATCGATCTTCAGCGCCTGTTCGAGGTAGCCGCTCGCGCGGCTCTTGTTGCCGAAACCGATGGGCCAGCCTGGCGTCTCGTAATAGAGCATACCCAGCGTCGTTTGGATCATGCCTTCCAACGCACGGGGGTCGATGCTTTCCGCTTGCTCCAGTGTACGTCGCGCTTCCTTGACCATGCCGAGCGCCGAGAAGTCGGCGCGGATATCGGCTTCCACCAGCAGCGCCTTGGCCAGCCAAATCAGCGGTTCGGGTTTTCCCGTCTGCTCAGCAACGAGCGTGCGCGCTTCGCCCACCAGGGCCCGCGCCGCTTCCAGGCGCTGCTTCTTGTCCTTCATTTCATAATTGATCTCGGCCCAGCGGTCCTCAATGCGCCGCAGCGCATCGTCCGCAGCGAAAGCCGGTGTGCAGAGCAGCACAAGCAGAATGAGGGCGCGGTTTAACAAAGCGGTGACTCTCCTCGGACGCGTTCTCCTGGTATGTAATACCAGCTCCGTGGCGTAACAGAGGCAGGGGATCGGATGCTCGTCCCAGAGGGGATCGCAAAGGATACGTCCTTGAGAACGTCGTTCTACGACGCGCTGACGCCCATGCGCGACCCGGCCGACGTATACGACAGCCGGCACTATGCGCTGGTGCCGCCCGAGTGGTTCATCGCCGTCTCGGACATCAAGGGCTCCACCGCCGCCGTTGAAGGCGGCAAACACGCCGACGTCAACTTCGCCGCCGCCGCCATGATCGCGGCGCTCAACAACCTCTGCGGCGGCACCATTCCCTATCAGTTCGGCGGCGACGGCGCGGTGGCGCTGATCCCGCCGCAGCACGCCAAGGCCGCGCGCCGTTCGCTCGCGCAGGTGCGCCGCTTTGCGCTGGCGGAGTTCAAGCTGGACCTACGCGTGGGGCTTGCGCCGATCACGGCCATCGCCGAGCGCAATACCGAGGTGCGCGTCGGACGCTACGAGCCGCAGCCGCAAAGCGCCTATGCCGTCTTCCTCGGCGACGGCATCGAGCTCATGGAGAATTCGGTGAAGGGCCGCGCCGACGACGCTCTCGCCGCCCTCGCCATGATCGGCGACGCCGACGATGACGGACAGGCGCCGGACCTCACAGGCCTATCCTGCCGCTGGACGCCGCTGAAATCGGCGCGCGGCAAGATGGTGGCGCTGGTCATCCGCGGGCCCGACCACGGCACCTTGCACCGCGAACTCACCGCCGTTGCCGGCGTACCGGCGCTGAACGCCGCATCCATGGAAGGCCTGCAGACGCGCTGGCCGCCGAAGGGATTGCTGCGCGAAGCGCGCGCACGCAAACGCAAAGGAATGCTGTGGCCCATGACGCTGCGCGTCGCCATTGAAACTTTCGTCGCTTATCTTTTCTTCAAGAACAACTGGAACGCCGGCAAGTTCAACGCGCGGCGCTACAAGAACGAACTCCTCAAGGGCGCCGTCGACTTCGCGCGCTCGGGCAAAACGCTCGCCCTGGTGTTTGATTGCCCCGTCGATCGCATCGACGCGGTGCAGCAGTTCCTAGAAAAACGCTCACAGCGCGGCGAGCTGCAGTACGGCATGCACGTCAGCGACCACGCCGTTATGACCTGCTTCGTCACCTCGACCGAGGAGAAGCACGTCCACTTCGTCGACGGCGGCGACGGCGGCTATACAAAGGCGGCCACGCAGCTGAAGGCAAGGTTGAAGGCGGGTTGAACGCTTAGCACACGCCCCACTGGTATCGCGCCTTTGTATGGGCCGCCGGTCGGCCAAAACTTCTATGTACATCAATAACTTACCTGGCACGCCCTGAACCCGCCGGCCAGCGCACATTAGAGAAAAGTGAAAGTGCCTTCCCCGGTTCTGCGGTACACTGCCGGCCATCGTTCCATCTGGGAGGAAAGAGGACGTGACTCAGCGCCGTGCCGCGTTTCCTTTGGCGTCTCTGCTCGCTGCCGCTTACGCCGGGCTGACCTGCAGTTCGGCCTATGCCGAGACGCGCACCTTTGCGGTGGGCTACTTCGGCCAGGCCACATATTCGCAAGACAGCGACTGCCCGCTCGGGGTCAACCCCGACGTCACGGTGCAGTACATCAAGAACCTTTCCGATCTCGGCCTTCCGCAAGCGAAGATCGACGAGATCGCCAAGAAGTCGGCCGACGCCGAAGGCAACGCCGAACTCAACGAGCTGATGCAATACCGCGGCCGCATCGACGGCAAACCGGTCAGCGCCTACACCTATCCCGCCGCCGTGAAGGACCCAAACCTGCACGCGCTCGTCGGGCATGAGGCCTACGGCTTCAATCTCGACGGCAAAACGGGCGCCAGCGACTTCACCGATCCCGAAACCAAAGAGACCGGCGTCGACGATGCTCTTGCCAGGGCGTTTGGCTGCATGCGTCCATTCCGCGGCACGCTCGCCGGCAAGTCGACTTATTGGGCGTGGGCGTGGGGCCAACTCAAGGACTCCCAGCCCGCCTGGCTTATCACCATCGAGGGCGCGGACCTTTCCAAGGACGGCGATGTCACCATCACCTTCGACCGCGCGCTGCATTACCTAAAGCACAACATCGACAGCACGCCGCGTCACGATGTCACCTACACCATCGATCCCGACGCGCGCTCGCACAATGTGCTGAAGGGCCGCATCGTCAACGGCGTGGTCGAAGTGCACGACGGCGGGGCTTTCCGCATGTTGCAGAATCCCATGGTGGTGAACGACTTCCAACTCACCAACACCAAGCTGCGCATCAAGATAAAGCCCGACGGCACGCTCGAGGGCATCATGGGCGGCTACCAGCTGTGGGCCGATATCTACTCCGGCTTCGCCAGCGGCGCGCCGGCCATGGAGATCTGCATTACCGGCGATATCCCGGGTCTTTATTACCTTCTGAAGAAACACGCCGATGCGAGCCCGGACCCCAAGACCGGCGAAAACATGGCGATCTCGACGGCTTACCACTTCGAAGCCGTGCCGGCCTTCATCGTCGGCGCCGACGGCAAACTGGTGGCGGGACCATGAGGATGCGCGCGACACTCGCCCTCGCGGCAAGCGCGTTCGCGCTGCTGACGTCCTGCGCCGGCGATACACCACGCACGGCGGCAGTCGACACCCAAATTGTCGCACGCGACATCACCACGCGCCGCCTGACGCCTGAGCAATACGAAAACATTGTCGCCGATGTCTTCGGCCCGGCCATCGCGCTCGGCGGCCGCTTCGAACCCGAAGTGCGCGTGAACGGCCTGCTGGCGGTCGGCACCGGCACCGTGAGCGTCACGCCCGCCGGCATGGAGCAGTACGACGTGATGGCGCGCAAGGTCGCTGCTCAGGTGGTCGATACCAGCAACCGCAAGATCATGATCCCCTGCACGCCGGCCAATGCGAAGGCGCCCGACGATGCCTGCGTTGCGCAGTTCATGGGTAAGGTGGGCCGCCTGATTTATCGCCGCCCGCTCGCGGATGCGGAGTTGAAGGCCTACGTCGCTGCCGCCCGCGTGGGCGCTGAGAAGACCGGTGATTTCTACACGGGCCTGTCGCTCAGTCTCGGCGCCATGCTGTCCTCGCCCAAGTTCCTATTCCGCACCGAACAGGTCGAAGCCAATCCGAAAGGTGGATACCGTCTCGACGCCTATTCCAAGGCGCAACGCCTCAGCTTCTTCCTCTGGAACGCCGGCCCGGATCTGCAGCTCCTCGATGCCGCCGCCAACGGCGAGCTCGATACGGCCAAGGGCCTCGCCAAGCAGGTTGACCGCATGCTGGCCTCGCGCCGGCTCGAAACCGGCGTGCGTGCTTTTTTCATCGACAACTTCGGCTTTGATGAATTCGGCTTGCTCACCAAGGATCCGGCGCTATTTCCTAAGTTCAGCGCCCAGGTCGCCGCCGATGCGCAGGAGCAGACCCTCAAGACCATCGTCGATCTTCTCCTGGCGAATAAGGGCGACTACCGCGACATCTTCACCACTAAGAAGACCTTCCTCACCCAGGAACTGGGCGCGATCTACCGCGTGCCGGTGATCAACGACGGGCCGAACGGCGCGCCCGACACCTGGCAAACCTTTGAATTCGCGGCCGACGATCCGCGCGGCGGCATCCTGACGCAGATCGCCTTCACCTCGCTGCACTCGCCGCCGGGCCGCGGATCTCCCACGCTGCGCGGCAAAGCACTGCGCGAAGTGATTCTCTGCCAGAAAGTGCCGGCCCCACCGGCCGCGGTGAACTTCAGCGTCGTCGAGAGCAACGCGCATCTGTACAAGACCGCGCGCGACCGCCTGAACGCCCACGCCACGGAATCCATGTGCACGGGCTGCCATAAGATCATCGACCCCATGGGCCTCGCGCTCGAGAACTTCGACGGCGCGGGAGCCTACCGCACCACAGAAAACGGCGCGGCGCTCGACACCTCCGGGGCCCTCGACGGCATCCCCTTCAAAGGCGCGGCTGAACTTGGGAAAGTAATCCACGACCATCCCGCCACCGCGAAATGCCTGGTCAATCGCCTATCGTCTTACGCTTTGGGCCAGACGCTCACCGCCAACGATCCCTGGCTAAAGCAGTCGGAAACATTCTTTGCGCAGAACGGCTATCGCCTGCCGGACCTGATGCGGGCCATCGCGACCAGCGAGAGCTTCACCCGCGTCAAGCCGATCAACGAAGGACCACGCCCATGACGAATGTCGCACAACAACTCATGAAAAGACGCAATGTCCTGCGCGGCATGATGGGTGCCGGTGCGGTCACGGTGGGTTTACCGTTCCTCGATTGCTTCCTGAACAGCAACGGCACTGCCCTCGCCGCCACCGGCGCGGCTCTGCCCGCCTGCTTCGGCACCTGGTACCAGGGCCTCGGCTTCAACCTCGGCCGTTGGCTGCCGAACAAGACGGGCCGTGATTACGAGAACAACATCGAGCTCAAGTGTTTCGACAAGTTCAAGTCGCGCATGAACCTGATCAGCGGCACCAAGTACTTCATGGACGGCCGCCCGCTCGAGACCCACACCACCGGCTGGCAGATCGCCTCCACCGGCATGATCCCCCTCGGCAACATCTCCGGCCCCAGTCTCGACAGCCAGATCGCCGATGTCATCGGCACGCGCACGCGTTTCCGTTCACTGGAGATCTCGCTGGACGGGAGCCGCTCGAGCTACTCCTTCCGCAGCGGCAGCGCGCGCAATCCGTCCGAGCCCTCGCCGGCAGCGCTGTATACGCGCATCTTCGGACCGGAATTCAAGGACCCCAACGCCGCCGATTTCACGCCGGATCCTCTCGTGATGGCGCGCCAGAGCGTGCTGTCGGCCGTCGCGGACGAACGCAGAAGTCTAGTGAGCCAGGTGGGCGCCGCCGACCGCGCACGCCTCGAGGAATACTTCGCCTCGGTGCGCCAGATCGAGAACCAGCTCGATCTCGAAATGCAGAAACCCCAGCCCCTTCCGGCTTGCACCATGCCCGAAGCCGTCGCGGAGACCGAAACCGGCCGCACGGTGGGCGAAGCGGAGGTCAGCAACAAGCTGTTCTCCAAGCTCATGGCGCACGCGCTCGCCTGCGGGCAGACGCGCGTGTTCAACGTGCAGACCGGCGCCAACGGCCTGCGCAAGCCGGGTTCGACGCAGACCTGGCATAGCTGGACCCACGAAGAACCCATCGACGCAAAGACCGGCGTTCAGCCCGAGGTCACCTGGTTCATCAACTGGACGAACCAGCAGCTCGTGCTGTTCTTGGACGCCCTCGACTCCATCAAGGAAGGCGGCGGCACCGTGCTCGACCGCACCGTCGTGCTTTGGCAGACCGACCACGGCTACGCCCGCACCCACACCATGGACATGCTGCCGATCTTCACCTTTGGCGGCGGCGGCGGACGCATCAGAAACGGCCAGCACATTGCACTGCTCGGCGACCCGGCGACGCGCGTTGGCCTCACGCTCCAGCAGGCATTCGAAGTGCCGATCACCACCTGGGGCGCGCTTTCGAACCAGACCTCCAAGACCGTGACGGAGCTGCTCGCATGAGAACTCTTCTTTTCCTCACCGTTTCGCTGATCGCTTCACCGGCCTTCGCGGCAGCCGATGCGCCGCTGGCGACGCCCCCCGGCATCACGCTGCAGCCCCTTGGGAAGGCGCAGGGCTACGACCTCAGCAAGCAGACGGCTGCGGCGCTGCCGCGCGACGAAGTCGCCTACACCGACGCCAAGGGCCTGACGCTTTACACGTCCGACAAAGACCCTGTCGGAAAGTCGGTCTGCACCGCCGAATGCGAGCTGTTCTGGATTCCCATCGCAGCGCCCGCCAACGCAAAACCCGTCGGCGCATGGTCGGCGATCCGACGTGATGATGGGCGCCTGCAGTGGGCCCTCGCCGGTAAACCGGTCTACCGCTACGTCAAAGACGTGGACCCCGGTTCTCTTGCTGGTAACAGTCCGGCACGCACCGGTGCCAAGCGCCGCGACGGCGCGGGCAATCCTATCGGCTACGACGGACGCATGGGCGGGCGGCGTGAACCGCCGAAGGACGATCCGCTTCCCGAAGGCTGGCATCCGGCGCTTCTGTATCCCTCCACGCTTTCCGTACCGACGGGACTGAAAGTGCGCGAAGTCGCCGATGCGACAGCTCTGGTATTGATCGATCACCGCGAACGCACGCTCTATGCCTTCACCGGAAAGCGCGACAACAGCGGCGCGGAATGGGAGCCGGTGCCCGCGCCGCAGCTGGCCGAACCCATGGGCGACTTTGCCGCCGTCGTGCGCAGCGACGGCATACGCCAGTGGACCTACAAAGGTCAGCCGCTCTACGCCTACGTCAACGATCATGTGTACGGCGACGCGAACGGCATCGGCGTCTCCAAGCAGCACGAGGTCGCGGCTGTGGCGCGCTACTTCATGCCGGCGGGCGTGACCATGGCGCGCACCGCCAGCCAAGGTAAAGTGCTCGCCAATGCCAAGGGCATGACGCTGTATCGGCGCGACGGCAACATCTGGCAGTCGGGCGGCGGCCATTCACTGCGCCGCGGCCAGCCGGCGCGCCCGGCCGTGGGCCGGGACATCGGCACCGAAGCGCACTGCACCGAACAGTGCGCCAAGGAATGGCATCCGCTCCTTGCGCCCGCCGACGCCCAGCCGCAGGGCTATTGGACCGTGGGCCTGCGCTCCGACGGATCGAAGCAATGGGAGTACCAGGGCTATGCCCTGTGGACCTACGACGGCGACAAGAAACCCGGCGACATGAACGGCAACGACACCTACGATTTCCGCTTCAGCAACCAGGCCGGCCCGCAAAAGATGCTCGACGTGGGCACGCCCATGGACGGCATTCCGGGCCTGTATTGGGCCGTTCAGGCCCCCTAATTCCGCATTCTGAGCCATTTCGAAAGGCCCGCGCATCCCGCGGGCCTTTTTGTTATGCTTGGGCATCACACATTGGGGAGGCTCTCATGAAAAAACTGATTCTCTGCGCCGCCGCTGCGGTCATTTCCATCGGCGCGGCTTATGCCGCCGACGCGCCCGCCGCCGTTCGCCGCGTCGAGCTCCAGAGCTCGGCGGTGCCGGGCAGCAAGTACGTCGCCAAGGTCATGCGCGTCGAGATCGACCCGAACGGCAAGCTCGATATGCACACCCATCCGGGAGATGAAGTCGGCGTTGCGGTCAGCGGTCAATTGACACTGTCAGTGCAGGGCCAGCCCGACCGCGTGGTGAAGCCGGGCGAGTCCTATCTCGTCAAGGCCGGCACCCCGCATGCCGCGCACAATGCCGGCACGGTGGGCTACGTCGGCGTCGCCAACTACATCGTGGAATCGGACAAGCCGCTTTCGACCCCGGTTAAATAGTAGGACGAAGCACCCTCACGTGGCTGCTCTGACTGTTGTTCATGTTGTTGTCAGTCTGATTGCGTTGGGAGCGGGCGCAGGCGTGCTCGCTCTCATGCTGCGCGGGCGTGACCACCCCGCGCTCACGCCCTTTTTCCTCGCCACCACCATCGCCGCGAGCGGCACGGGCTTCCTGTTCCCGATCGGCGAGACGCTCATGCCGGGCCACATCGTCGGCTTGATTTCGCTGGCGGTGCTGGTGATCGCCACGGCCAGCTACTACGGCTACCGGCTTACCGGCGCATGGCGTTGGATTTACGCCGTCGCGGCGGTGACGGCGTTCTACCTCAACTGTTTCGTCGCCATGGCGCAGGCCTTTCTGAAGATCGAAGCGCTACAGGCGCTGGCCCCGACCGGCACGGAGCCGCCTTTCGTAGCGGCCCAGCTGGCCCTGCTCGCGGCGTTCATCGCATTAGGCTTTTCCGCCGTAAGGCGTTTCCACCCGGCGCTGCAGACAACTTAAAGCTGGTGCACGGTTCCCCAGCCGCTGATCGACGTGCGCAGGCGCGCCGGCGTGCCGACATAGTGCACACGCGCCGAGCCGCTGATGTCGACGTCGAGGACGCCTTTGGAGTTTATCGTGGCGTTGCCGGAACCGCTGATATTGACCTCGGCGTTCTCGGCTAACAGCTGCGGCATCTCGGCCGTGCCCGCACCGCTGATATTGAGCGTCAGTTTGTCGAGGCGGCCGCGCGCCTCGACCACGCCGCTCCCCGAGACCTTGATGGCGGTTTCGCCGCCGTTCAGCCCGGCAAGCTGAATACGGCCGACGCCTGAAAGGCTGACGGCCTTCAAGCTTGGCAGCGTGATACGGGCCGTGATGCGGCCAACACTGGGCGGCGTCCCGGACGGGGTGCGGTCGCGGTCGATCACCAGCGTGCCGTGACGCACGTCGGCCCGCACGCGCCTCAGCGTCTCTTCGTCGCCTTCCAGCACCAGCGAGGCCTTGGGGCCGACCTCGACGATGAGATCGCCAAAACCTACGGCCAGCGCGATGGCGCTGAATTCACCGACGTTGCGGTTTTCCTTAATCGGGTTCAGCGGCTCGCGCCCGCCGACTTTTTCCACCGCGTCAGCGACCTTTGCCTCTACGCTGCTACGAACAGCCGGGTTGGCATTGTTATCGTCTTTGTCGTTTTTGTTGGCGCGGTCGCGCTCGGCCTTTTGCTTCAGGCGTCCGGCGGCGCGTTCGCGGGCGGGTTCGACGAGGCGCCGGGTGCGCTCTTGGACTTCGCCGTTATCGATCTCTATGCCGGGCACGGGCGGAAGGGCTGCGGGGGCCGGCGCGATAGGCACACGCGGCACGTCAGGCAGCACCGGGGGCACCAGCAACGCCGGTGCTTGCAGGGCCGTCTGGGCAAGGGGTGGCAAGGGGATTTGCGTTACAGGTGCTTGTGCGAAGCTGACCGCCGCGCCCAGCACCAGCGGCACAACCGCGGCAGCAATGCCGGCTTGCGCGCGGCGCGGGATACGCGTGGGCAGAACAGTCTCGGCCAGAATGCGCTCGATGCGCCGGCGCACGGTCTCGCGGCGCGCCATGCCGACGGCGATCAGGCCCGCCCGGCGCGGTTTGGCAGCGAAATCGAGCAGGATGGCAGCGTAGGACGCACGTTTCTCCAGGGTGCCCGCCGCTTCGGCGTCGCTGGCGACTTCAGCCAGGTCCGCGAGCCGGTCATGCAGCCACCACGCCAGCGGGCTGAACCAGAAGAGCGCGCGGTAGACGCCCGCCATGACTTGGAAGTGGAAGTCGCCGCGCGCGGCATGGGCGCTTTCATGCGCCAGTACGGCGCGGCGCTGCTCGTCGCTCCACGCGGCGTAATCGGCCGGAATGAGAATGGTCGCACCGACGGTGACTGGCGCATGCAGGGCTTCACTCACGCGCACGTCCGCATCCGCCGTCCAGTTTTCGCGCACGGGATACGCCGCGCCGCGCAAACGCCACGTCAAGAACAGGCCAATCCCGAGACGCAGCAACATCGCCCCGGCAACCAGCGCATAAACCGGCAGGATGAGCACATGCCAGTCGAAGGGCGCGGCATTGGCAACCACATCCGGCGGGACGTATTCACCAAAGGAGGGGCCGATCGGCGGAATTGTGAAGGTCGGCGCACTTGCCACAGGCGCAGGCGCAGGCAGGACGCGCAACACCGCAAACGGCATGACGAGCGGCAGGGCGATCGCGCCGATAAGCACCGCCCGCCATACCGCGAGCTGGACGTGCGGGTTGTGGATGCGCATGACTCGCATGACGAGCCCGATGACGAGCGCGAGCGCGAGGGCCCTCAGGGCTGCTTCCGCAAACACGAACTGCAGCGCTTCTGCGGTCACGAACCCGGTTTCAAGTACAGAGGTCATTTCTTCTCCCCGTCCTTTGTTTCACGCGCTTTTTCGATCTTCTTGGCGAGCGCCTCGAGCTGGCGCTTGTCGAGCATCTTGGAATCGACCATGCCCACCAGAACTTCCTCAACCGAGCCGTTGCAGAACCAGTCGACGATGCGTTTGACCGCCTTGGCGGCGACGCGCCCGCGCGCTTCGGCGGCGCGGTAGATGTAGGCGCGGTTCTCGACGGTGTGGGTGACAAAGCCCTTGTCCTCGAGCCGGCGCAGCACGGTACGGATGGTGGATTCTTTCAATGGGCGCGCGAGCTTCTCGCGCACAGCCTCGGCGCTGATCGGGCCTTTGGCCCAGACGAGCTGCATCACCGCGCGCTCAAGATCACCCAAGCCTTTGGCGAGGTCTTTGGCTTCGTCTTTCGTCATGCGCAATCCCCTTAACTGCTACGAATCGTAGCACACACGCCAATCTTCGGACAAATCAAAAGTCCGCCGCCAGCGTCGCGACGAAGCGGCGTGACGCGCGGAGTTGGAAGTTTCCGGTATTGCTGGCATTCCGGGCGAACGTATTCATTACGTTCCGCCGACGACTCGGCGCGCGCTCCCCCCTGGAGCCGATGGCCACGACGGTGCTGATCACGGGTTTTTGGTGCGCGCCGCCAAGCATCGCCTTAGCGGTGCTTTTAGAAATCGGCGGCGAAGGTGAATGAGAGCCGGCGGGGCGCCTTTGGGAAAAAGCCGCCCGAGGAGCCGATGTTCCATCCGAAGGCATTGGTGACGTTTTATACCTGGGCGCGCACCGATGCCGGCACCTCCGCGACCTTGAATCTATAGCGTGCGCCGATATTCAGCATCGTTGTGCCGTCGATCTTGAAGCTGTTGTCCGCAGTCGCCACTTGGTCGGAAGTGCTGTTGAGCTGGGAGTCGATACTGAAACCACCCCAGGCGGGCGGCTGATACTGCACGCTGAACTGCAAGGTGCGCGGCACTTGCCCCAGGGGGACGGGCCCGATCAGCCCGCGCGCCACGGTGTCGCCGGAGACGCGTGGCTGCAGCAGGATCAATCCGCCCACAATGGTCAGTCCCTGGGTGAAGGCCCGGCCCGTGAGCGAAACCTCGACGCCGCGGTGACGCACCTGGCCCAAAGGTCCGTAGACGTTCGCGGTGTTGACGTTGAAATAGGGCCGCTTAACCTCAAACACGCCGGCAACCAGGCGCAAGTTCGGCGTGATGGCGTAGCGCAGCCCGGCGTCGCGTTGACGCGTGATGCTCGCCGGCATGGCTTCGCCGCGGTTGTTGGCGACGAACGGTGCGGTGCCGGTCTCCTCCAAGCCACGCGCATAGCCCAGGTAGAGCGCAAAATCTGGACCCAGGAGGGCGTTGGCGCTGAGGTTGACGAGCCAAGGTTCGTCGCGCGTGGCGGCTACGGGCAGGCCCGGCGCTGCCGTATCGCGGCGGTAAAACGACTTTTGCGCGCCGATGCCGATGCCGCCGACACCGGCCCATAGACCCGCGTAAGACACGCCGACCGTCTTTTGGCGGGTGTGGTCGTCGGTGACAGCGCCCGGCGTGAACACCGGCTCGGCGATAACCTCGCGCACGCCGACGCGTCCAATACCGAAGCTGCGCACGTCGGCGCCGCCGAACTGGCGCTGCACGTCGCGGGCGCGCACCACGAAGTCGACCGTATGCCGGCGCGCGCCGTCGCTGACGATTTTGCTCGCGCGGATCTCACCTGAGTAGGAGACGAAGCTCTGTTCGGGCTGCTTGAAGATCGAATGCTGCGCGGTGCCGTCCGGCTGGATATTGCGCAGGAAATCACCGTAGAAGAATTGCGCCGAGCCGGAACGGAAGCCTCCTGCGCGCAGCGTCCAGTCGCCTGGCAGAGTGACCCGTCCGAGCACGCCGGTGTTGCTGTCGCGGCAAGCGCCGCGCGACCAGTCCTGACCGAAGTAGGTATGGCGCTTGAATCGCGGCGGCGCATAAGGCCCGGCCGTGAACAGTCCCGGCTGCTGACCGTTGTTGCAGTCATCGAACATGCCGAAGAAGCCGATGACCTCGCTGGTATCGCTGGGACGAAGCCGTGCGATGGCGCTGCCGCTCCATTCGTTATTCTTGCTCTTGAACCCGGCGTCGTTGTCGATCCGGACGGCACCGACGCCCAGCCCCAGGCTGAATTTGTCGGTAATCAGCGGGAACTGCGCGTCGATCTCGATATTGTGCGTCGCCCAGGGGCCATAGGTCAGCACGGTGCTGACCACCTGCTTATCGCCAGGGATGCGCAGGCTGTAGTCGGCAATGCCCGACGGCGCAGGCAGCGCATAGGCCTGCGCGCTGATCCCCACGCGCACGGTGACGCCGCGCGAAATGCGGGTGTGGGGCTGGGTCTGCTGGTCGAAGTAGAGGCCCTCGATGCGCACATTGCCCGCGCTGACGGGACTGAACCCGCGCGCGTTGTACTGCCCGTAAAGTCCGATGCTTTCGTTGCCGACGCGCGTGCCGAAGGCGTCGTCGGCCGCCGTGATGGCGTTCTCGCTGGCGCGCTGGGCGACGGCGACGCCCCCGCTGAGCGGGGCGGCGAGCGCAACGCCGGCGCAGATGACGGGCCAACCGCTCAACCGCTTCATCGCCGGCCCCCGTCCCCACCACGATCCGCTACAATTCGTAGCATTTCATGTCCGGACACGTCAAGGGCGAGCGGCTAGCTTTGCACTATTAGAGGTTAGAAATCCGCGGCCAGGGTGAGGGTGAAGCGGCGGCCTGGCCGGACGACGAAATTGCCCGTCGGTGTCAGTATGAATTGAAAGGTGTCGGTGATGTTCTGCGCCTGGAGTCGTACCGACGCGGGTACGTCGCCCGCCTTGAAGTTGTAGCGCGCGCCGAGGTCCAGCGTCGTGCTGCCCTGGACCTTGAACAGATTGTCCTGGTGCGCGTGCTGTGGTCCGTAGTGCGTGATGCGGCTGTCGATGCCGAAGCCGCGCCAGGCTTTGGGCTGATATTGCATGCTGAGCAGCATGGTGCGCGGTCTCACGCCGGTCGCGGTGCGGCCGATGATGCCGCGTTCCACCGCATCGCCGGAGATGCGCGGCTGGATCAAGACCATGCCGCTGACCACGCGCAGGCCCTCGGTGAAGGCCTGACCGGCGAGCGAGACTTCGACGCCGCGATGGCTCACCGCGCCGAGCGGTCCGAAGACATTGGCGGCATTGACGTTGAAGTACGGCTTCTCGACCTCGAAGACACCCGCGACAAACGTGAGCTGGCGCGTGATGGCGTAGCGCACTCCCGCGTCGACCTGTTTGGTGCGGCTGACGGGCATGGCCTCGCCGCGGTTGGCGGTGCTGGGCGGCGCCGAGCCGGACTCTTCCAATCCGCGGGTATAGCTCGCGTAGACGGCGAGCGAGCGGCTCAAAAAGAAATTGCCCATGGCGTTGTACAGGATGGGATCGGCGCTCGACTTCGTCACCGTCAAGGCCGGCGGCGGCTGGGTGATCGTGCGGCCGTAAAAGGTCTTCTGCACGCCGAAGCCGATGCTTCCGAGACCGGCCCACAAGAGATCGTAAGACAAGCCAACGGTTCCCTGGCGCGAATGATCGTCGCCCGTCGGACCGAGGTTGAACGTCGGCTCGGGAATCGGTTGGTACACCAGTATCGAGGTGAGGCCCAAGTCGATAACGTGCGAACCGCCGAAATCGCGTTTCACGTCGCGGCCGCGTAAGGCAAGGTCGACGGTGTGCCGGCGCTGGCCTTCCCTGAACACTTTCGACGTACGCACTTCACCCGATGTCGAAGCGGCGTCCAAGAGCGGTTGGCGCACCATGGAGTGTTGCGCGGTGCCGTCCGGCTGAATATTGCGGAAGGTGTCGTTGAAAATGCGGTGTTGCGCGCGCACCGAGCGGAACAGCCCGGCCCGCACCGACCAATCGTCGGGGAGCGCAATGCGGCCCAGCGCGCCGGCATTCACCTCGGTGCAGTCGTTACGCGCCCATTTCTGGCCGAGGGCCGTGCGTCGCGGCTGATGCGGCGGCTCCCACGCGCCCGACGTGAAGGCCTGCGGCTGTTGATATTCATGGCAGCCTTCGAGGCGGCTGTAGAACGCCGAAGCGTCGACGTTGTCGCCAGGACGAAAGCGCGCGACGAACGCGCCCGACCAATCCGTGCCCTGGACGTTGTATTCGTTGTCCGAGCGCACACGGCCGATGCCAAGCCCAATGCTGAGCGTATCGGTGACAATCGGGAACTGCCCGTCGACCTCGAGGCCGTAGGTGTAATAGGGCCCGAGCGTCGCCACGGCGCTGACGACCTGCTCATCACCGGGCAGACGCAGGCGGAAGTCGGCGATGCCGGTGGGCGCGGGGAATGCGTAAGACTGCGCGCTGATGCCGACACGCACCGTCGAGCCGCGCGCGATGCGGCTGTTGAGTCCAGTCTGCTGATCGAAATAGAGCCCTTCGATGCGGATGTTGCCCGCTTCGTTGGGGCGAAAGCCGCGCGCATTGTTGGTTTCGTAGAGACCCAGACTCTCGTTGCCGACGCTGGTGCCGAAGGCGTCATCGGCCGCCGCCACGGCGTTTTCGCCCGCGCGCTGCGCGAAGGCTTCGCCGCCCAAACAGGACAACGCGACAAACACTCCCAGGGACCAGCCGCGCGACAGGGCCCGGCCGGGCACACGTATAAACATAAGCAGGACTCTCCCCTTGGCGACGTTCGATCGACGGGGGGTCCTTGCCACGATTCTGTGGGAGATGCCAGCAGTCCAGACGATTCCGGGCGGCGGCGGGACGCCGCTATAACATCGGCAGCCCGCCCCGGCGCGCGGGGCGCGGGAAGGCCGCATCGATGCGCGCGATGTCCGCTGCGGTCAGAGCAAGACCACCCGCGCCTGCATTGTCCTCCACATGAGCGGATTTGCTCGCCTTGGGGATGACGAACACTCCGGCGTGGCGCAGAAGGTAGCGCAGCGCCACTTGGCGTGCGGTCGCCTTGTGCGCGGCGGCGATCTCCGCCAGCACGCGCCCGCCCGGGCTGCCCGCCGTTGGAAAGTCGCCCTGACCGAAGGGACTGTAGGCAACAACAGCAACGCCGCGCTCCTGGCACCACGGGATGACGGCGTGTTCGATGGCGCGCTCGCCCACGTGATACAGCACCTGATTACAGGCGATGCGCTGCGGGCCGGCGATGGCGAATGCTTCCTCCAGATCGTCGGTATCGAAATTGCTGACGCCCCAGGACAGGATTTTTCCAGCGTCCTGCAGCTCCTCGAGCGCGGCGATAGTGTCGGCCAGCGGATGACGGCCGCGCCAATGCAGGAGGTAACAATCGAGCCGATCGGTTTTCAGACGTTTAAGCGACTTTTCACAAGCGGCAATGGTGCCTTTGCGTGATGCGTTCTGCGGCAGCACCTTGGAGACCAGGAACGCTTCGTCGCGTCGGCCAGCCATAGCTTCCGCCGTTATCTCCTCGGCTTCGCCCGAGCCGTACATCTCGGCGGTGTCGATATGCGTAAGGCCCAAGTCGAGCCCGCGCCGCAGCGCATCAATGACCGCGTTGCGCGGGTCCTGCTCCATACACCAGGTGCCCTGCCCGACCGCGGCGACCTTGCGCCCGGTGTATCCGAAGTCGCGCTGTTCCACGGATCGCTCCTACTTCAGTTTGATCTCGGCCAGCCGCTCTTGCAGATATTCATCTGCCGTGATCGGCACCGGGTAGCGGTCGGGCCGCTCCGGCGTGATGCAGGACTGCAGCGTCTTGATAAGGAAGTCCGAGGCGAAATGCTGGAAGAACGGCATCGAGTAGCGCGGAAAGCCGGCGCGCTGCGGCGCCGGATTGACGACACGGTGCGTGGTCGACGGCAGCACGTGGTTGGTCAGGCGCTGCAGCATGTCGCCGATATTGATCACGACGCAGTCGGGCGGCGCCGCGACCTCGCGCCAATGCCCATCACGGCCCAGGAGTTGCAGACCCGCCTCTTCCGCGCCGAGCAACAGCGTGATGACATTGATGTCTTCATGCGCGCCGGCGCGGATGCCTTCCGCGCCGGGTTTCAGAGGCGGATAGTGCAAAAGGCGCAGGATGCTGTTGCCTTCTTCCACCGGCGCATCGAAATACGTCGGCGCGAGTCCGAGATAGCGCGCAATCGCCGCCAAGATCTTGAGGCCGAGCGCGTCCATCGCCTGGAAAAGCTGATAGGTGACGGCGTTGAAGTCGGCGACTTCGCGCACGCGTAAATTCGGCGGCATCGAAGCAGCGAGCGCATGTCCGGGGGATAGACTTCTCCCGACGTGCCAGAACTCCTTAAGGTCGGCACGCGCCGCGCCTTTGGCGGTCTCGACGCCGAAGGCAGTGTAGCCGCGCTGGCCTTTGCCGTTGGGAACGATGTATGCGCGTTTCGCATCCTCGGGCAGCGCGAAGAAGGCCTTGGTGCGGTCAAAAGCCGCATCGATCAGTTTCTGATCGATGCCGTGATCGGCGATGACGGCGAAGCCGGTATGCGCGAAAGACTCCCCGACGCCGCGCGCGAAAGCGGCGGGATCGCGGTCGGCACCCTTCAATGAGACGGGAACAACGGCACCTTGTGTCATGTCACGTTTCTAGCTGAAATCGCGGCATTACTTAAGGGCAACATAGGGCCGCGCTGGAACCAATCGCCGCCCGGTCCGTTTCATTTCTGTGACTGGACACTCCGCAAGGAAAAGAAGGTCACAAGAAAACCGCGGAATTCAATTTCGGTTGAATTCCGCGGTTCGCTTTTGTAGGGGCCGGCCCCTATATTTATTCCATGCGGTTGGCAGCTTTGCTTCTGATTCTCGTGTTCGGCGCGCCGGTGGCGGCGCAAAGCACCTGCACGTGCACCTGTTTCGACGGCCGCCCGCAAGGCCTGTGCACCGATCCGACCGAAGTGCCCATCTGCACGCCGGACATCTGCCCACGCAAACCTTCCGTTCTGACGCCTTTGCCGCCGCTCGATAAAAAGCAGCCGGTGAGCAAATCCGAGTTGGTCTGGAACGAAAAGACCAAGCAATGGGACTACCGGCATGTTTGCCCCAAAAACTAGAAGTCGGCGGCGAGCGAAACCTGCACGCGGCGGCGGTCGATGGGGAAATAGGTTCCGGTCGGCCCGAGGTTCCAGGCAAACACGTTGGTCACGTTGCGCATCTGGACACGCAATGTCGCCGCCGTAGCACCCAGGCGGAAAGCATAGCGCGCGCCGAAATGGCCCGCCGTGAAACCGGGCACGCGCGACGTATTGGCAAGGTTGCCATAACGTGCCGAGAGGTTCTCGATCTGGCCGTCGAGCGAGAATCCCGCCCATGCCTTCGGCCCGTATTGCATATTCAGCCGTAGAACGCGGGGGAAAGGTCCCAGCGGTTCGCGCCCGAAGCGCCCGCTGGTCACCGCGGGGCCTGTCACCCGAGGCTGCAACAGAACCGCGCCCGCGACAATCGTGAGCCCCTCGGCCACCTGACCGGTCAGCGACATCTCCGCGCCGCGGTGGCGCACCTGGCCCAATTGCGTAAAGACATTCGCCGGGTCGAGATTGAAGAACGGCTTTTCGATCTCGAACATTGCCGCGACAATGCGCAAGCGCGGTGTGAGGGCGTAGCGAAAGCCGGCGTCTACCTGCGAGGTGCGCGTGGCCGGTACGGATTCGCCGCGATTGACCGCGTTCTGCGGCGCTTCGCCGGATTCCTCCAGCCCGCGCGCATAGCTGCCAAAGACGGCGAGATCTTCGGTGATATACAGCGCCGCGGTCGCGTTGAGCAGCCAAGGACTGTCCTTCGACGTCACCGTTGGCACGCCCGGCTGTATGCTGCGCCGGCGATAGGAGGTCTTTTGCACACCGAGGCCAATCTCGCCGACGCGCGGCCACAGCCCCTCATAGGCGACGCCGCCTGTCCCTTGACGCACCTTGCTGGCGCTGAGTGGTCCTAGCGTATAGGCCGGCTCCGGCTCGGGATCGGCGACGCCGATGAACCCGGGGCCCAATGGAAGAGTGACCGAGCCGCCGAAGGCGCGTTTCTTGTCGCGGCCGCGCGCGATGGCGTGCACGGTGTGCCGTCGCGGGCCTTCGACGAAGATCCGCGACAGCCGCACTTCTCCCGAATAGGAACCCAAACTGTTGCCGGGAAAGATGATCGCAAAACGATCCGTGCGGCCGTCGGGCTGGGTATTGCGGAAGAAGTTCTCGCCCTGCTCGATGCGGTAGTTGAGCGAGCGGAAGACACCGGCGCGCAAAGTCCAGGTGTCGGGCAAATTGAAGCGCGCGATGAAGCCGTATGCGCTCTGCTCGGAAGAGAGCTGTGCCCAGTCCTGGCCGTAGTAGACGCTGCGGTCGATTTTCGGCGGCAGAAACGCCCCGGCGGTGAGCACGGTGTGGCTGGCCTCACGGTCGTCGCGGAAGTTGATAGCCCCGAAGGGAACAATCTCGATGTCGTCATTGGGCCGCCAGCGGACGATGCCGCCGATGTTCCAGACGAAGGAGGGTGTGGAGGCGGCGCTGCGCTCGAAGATCGCGGCCGCGCCGGCGCCCATGCTGAGCTTATCGGTCACCAACGGAAACTGCGCGTCGGTCTCCAGGCTGACCTCGTTGTAGTAGCCGTAGGTGGCGAGGGCGCTGACGACGGTACTGTCACCCGGCATGCGCAGGCGGGAGTCGGCGATCCCCGTCGGCGCCGGGAACGGATAGGACTGCGCGCTGATTCCCACACGCACGGTGGTGCCGCTGATGATGCGGTTAGTGGTGTCGCCCTGGCGGTCGAAATAGAGCCCCTCGATGCGCAGATTCCCCGCCTCGGTGGGCGAGAAACCGCGCACGTCGCCCGCGCTATAGAGGCCGATGCTCTCATTGCCGACTGTTGTGCCGAAGGCGTCCTGGGCTTCGGTGACGGCATTCTCGCCGGCGCGCTGGGCCAGCGCGCCGTGCGGCAAGGTGGATAAAATCGTTAGTGCGGTAAATAGCCGAAGCCGACTCACCCAGTCCCCCCCAAGCGGAACCCCCCTCCGCATACCGACCATCATTGCGTGAGTCGGCTTCGGAACCAAGCCGCTTTCGGGCTTGGTTTTGACCTCATCACATTTGTGAGGTAATGACCGTCCGGGTCAGCGGCGCGACGACGTCTCTGTGCCGCGCGAAGGTACTTGTCCGGACGAGCGCGCGGCGCTCCCTTGTTCGCGAAAAGCTCTGTAGAGCGTAAATCCCAGCCAGAGGCGCTCGCGATAGCCGATACCGGCTTCGAGCGGCCCGCGACCTACGTCGGCGGCGCGGCGGACGTGAGCTTCCGGCACGAGCTGCGGCACTAAGCCATGAACCCGACGTCGGGGGTCGCGAAACGGCCGATGTTGGGGAACACCTGCGTCATCGCCTCCGGCGCGACACCGAACCAACGCGCGAGTGTGGCGCCGTACTGATCAAGCGACGTCGTCGGGATCAGCACGCCGCGCGCGTTAGCGTCGTCCGCGCCGCCCAAGGTCAGATCGGGGAATTTTCCGAAGAGGTCACCACCGCGCACCGCGCCGCCGAGCACGAGCTGGTGCCCGCCCCAACCGTGATCGGACCCGCTGCCGTTGGATTCCAGCGTCCGGCCGAAGTCGGTTTCGGTGAAGGTTGTGACCTTGTCGGCCAGACCCATTTCGGCGGTCGCATCATAGAGCGCGCGCATCGCGTCGCCCACCTGGCGCAAGAGGTCCCAGTGCGCCCAGCTTTGGTTCGAATGCGTATCGAAGCCGCCGAGCGATGCGAAGAACACCTGGCGCTGCATGCCGGTGCTGGCGCGCAAACGGATGATGTTCGCCACCTGCTGCAACTGCCGGCCCAGGTTGGTGCCGGGGAATGTCGTGGCGAGCGGTGTTGCGGTGCCGGTGCTGCGCAGCATGGTGTTGAGCGCGAGCGCATCGCGGCGCACGGTGTTGGCGGCCTGCACGAGCGTGAGCCCATTGTCGAAGGCCAGCACTTCCTGCAGCGCCTGGGCGCGCGCGGCGGCGGAGGACGCCGGCCAGGAATTCATACCGGCGGCGGTCAGATCGAAGCCCGGATACAAACTCGCCGACTGGATGGTCGTGCCCGTGGTGATCAGCGCATTGCCCGACATGGAGAAGGCCGCCGGGAACCGCGCCTGACCGTTGAGACCGTTGACCGCGTCGGCGATGCGCCCGGCCCACCCGGTACCGCCGGCGCCGGAGCCGTAAGGATCGCCGGCCTGCTTGGCCTGCACCTGGTCGGAATGGGAGAACAGATTGGTGGGCAGAGGTACTGAGCGCGCCACGTATTGCGCACGGGTCGTCGGCGCGGCGAGCACCCCGACATTGGCGACCACGGCGAGACGGCCATCGGCCCACAGCGGTGCGATGGCATTGAGGCCGCTATTGAACGCGTAGGGGACGCCGGCGCGCGTGCTGATCGCGGTGACTTGCGTGTTGTTGTCGGGCAGCGCAAGGCCGCGCCGCGCGGCGCGGTACAGCGCGAGCGCGCCGGCTTCTTGCGGGATCACCATGTTGTGGCTGTCGTTGCCGCCGAACAGGAAGATGCACACCAGCGCTTTGTAGTCGGGCGCGCTCTGGGCAAAGGCGCTTGTGCCGGCGAGACGCGCGAAGGCGGCAGTGCCGGCGGCGGAACCGGCGCAGCGCAGGAAGGAGCGACGAGAGGTGCTCATGTTCATATCCTTCAATGCTGCACGGCGGCGAGGCCGGAGATGGCGGTCAGATACAGCGCCATCTGCATACGCTCCGACGCGGTCTGCTGCACGGCCATGACATTGGCGATGCTTTGGCGCATGCCCTGGGGCATGCGGCCGTAGAGCAGCGCCTGATCGACGCGGTCGATCAATTCCACCGGCGTAGCCGCAGTGGTGAACGGCGTGAGATCCACCGTGAAGTCCGAGCCCGGATTGACGATCGCCTGCCAGAGCAGGTTGCCGCGCAGCACGGCGTCGGTCGGCGAATAGATCTGGAACTCAGGTCCCGGCGTCGTCGTGCGCGGGATGCGGTAGAGCGGCGAGTAGTATCCGAACACCGACGGCGGCGCGAGCGGGTCCTGGGACATCTGGTTGAGCTGCCAGCTCAATTGATTTCCAGGGCGGATGTTGCCGCCAAGGGCGCGTGTGAACGCGGCCAAGTGCTGGATCGGATCGCGCAGGCGCTCGGGCGCGCCATCGCGGGCCTCGGTATCGGTCAGGATCGCATGCACGGTGGCTTTGAGATCGCCGCGTGTACCAAGGCCGTTGTTGTCGAACACCGCGGCAACGCGCTGCACGTAGGCCGGCGACGGATTGCTGGTGACCAGCGCGCGGATCAGGCGTGTGGCGATAAACGGCCCCACGTTGGGATGGCGGAAGATGCAGTCGACGGCCGCATTCATGTCAGCGACGGTGCTCTGCCCCGCAGGCAGCGTGCAGCCGAGGAACGCCTTGGCGCGCGTATCGTGATTAACGTCGCGTGGGATCATGGGCCCGGAGAAATTCTCCCAGTTGTTGGTGCCCGTGCCCTGATAGGTCCAACCGGTGAAGGCCAGGGCCACCTGCTGCACGGCAGCCTGGTCATAGGTCGGTATGAGGTTTTGGTTCGCATCGCGCGCGTGCGTGCCGTCGGGATTGAGCTGCCAGAGGCCGATGCTGAACAGCTGCATCAGCTCGCGCGGATAGTTCTCGTTGGCGCCCCGTCCTGCCGTAGGGCGGTTGCTGTTGGCGATATCGAGGTACTTGCCCATCTGTGAGCTCACCGAGACCTCGCCGAGCAAGCTGCGGTAGTTGCCGAAGGCGTGGCTGGAGAGGATTTGCAGATAGGGCACAATCTCGGGCGGGTAGATGTTCTTGTTCATCGAAATGACGATGATCTGCCCGAGCGCGTAAGCAACGCGTTGGCGCAACTGGTCCTCGGCGGTGGTCAGGCGGCTGACGTACTGCGCCCGGAGCGTTCCGGAATTGAGCGTGGCCACATCAGGGAACGGCGTCTCGGCCATGGCGAATTGTTCATCGAGCCAGGCATCGATGCCGATCTGCTGCACGCGCGCGATCGAAGCGGGCGTCGCGCCGAAGGTGGCCTGGTTGAGGAAACGCGCGGCGGCGAGATTGGCAGTGCCCTGGCTGCTGCCGGCCGCTGGCGGCCCGGCGATGGTCACCGTCGCTGTTGCCGACGCCGTCGTCGATGCCTGACTGACGGCGCGGATCGTGACCATCAGCTGCGAGGCCGTGGACGCCGGGGCGGTATAGAGGCCGCTGCCCGAGATAGTGCCGACGTTGGCGTTGCCGCCTTCGATACCATTGACGCTGTAGACCACCGACGCATTGTTGCTGCCGCTCACCGTCGCGGTGAATTGCCGCGTGCCGAAGGGCGCGAGCGATGCCGCGTTCGGCGTCAACGAAACCGTGACCGCCGGCGGTGTTGGGGTCGGCGCGGGTGTTGGCTCGTTCGGATTTGTGGGCGTGGTGGGCGTGTCGCTGGTCACCGCGAAGGCCACCGAGCCGCTGGTGGTGGTGCCGAGCCCGGGATTGGTGACTTTGATTCCCAGCTTCTTTCCGGCTTGCGCGGCGGTGATCGTGCCGCTGATGCGCAGCCGCGTGACCGAGACGTAGGTCACCTGCACGGGTGCGTCGCCGACCGTGACGGTCGAACCGGCGCTGAAATTTGCGCCATTGAGCGACAGCGTGAAGGCGCCGACCGGGCCCGACGTCGGCGCAACGCTCCAAAGTTGCACGGGAACCTGGGTGATGTTCAGCGTCACCGCATCGAACTTGTTGGGATAGGCGGTGCTGGTGGCACGCACGCTGACGGCGGGGTTGGCAGGCACAGTCGCGGGCGCGGCGTAGAGGCCTGTCGCCGAGATCGTGCCCACCGTCGCATCGCCGCCGGCGATGCCGTTGACCGACCAGGTCACGGAATTGGGCGACAGCGGCACGTAGGCGGTCAGTTGCCGCGTGTCATTGATTGCGACAGATCCGGACTTGTAGACGGTGATATTGCTTTCGGCCTGGGCCGGGCCTGCGAAAAGCAGCATCGCGACCAGGGCCATGAAGGCCCCGCGGCATCGCGCTATCGTCATCATTCTGATGTCCCCTGCTCGATCTTCGTCCTAGATACGAAGCCGGGGCCGCGGCAGTTGCATGGATGTGCAAATTATTCTGGCGAAAAGCCTGATTCCCCTGCCGATTTTGGGGATTTTCCGGCTACTGCAGGCGCAGCAGAGTCTGAATCGAAACGCCGTCGTAGTCGCCGGCGGAATGTAACGTCGCCGCCGTTCCCATGGCCCGCATGACCGCCTTGCCGGCAAGGACGCGACGGTCAGGTGCCGGGGCGTTCAATGTACCGTCGCCCGCAAAGCGTCGGAGACGCGCGTCCAAAAGCGCAACTTAGGAAAGTCGACATCGCACAGCGCGTGAATCGCCAAAAGGCCGACCACGGCGAACGGATCGACGTCCTGCTTGGCGCTGAGTCTGACGATATGCGCGCCGACTTTGGCTGCCCTACTCATTTCCATTCCCCCCTTACTCACCCACGGCTCCAGGGCTGCGGTTCAGAGGCGAATAAGCATACTCCGCATTCGTTTGCATTTGAAATGAGCCTTCGAGCCGCAACGGTTCTTGGTCGACGGTATCTAGCCACGGTCAGGTCAGGTGTTATCATTCTTTGCGCGGGAAGAGGGTCGGGGGGCCGATGCTGAAGTGCTACGTCCAGGGACGCGTGATTCCCAAGCTGGTGCCGGCCCGCCCGCACCGCGACTGGATGGACCAGTTTCCGGAACGCCACCCATACCGCTGCCTGCCGCTGGCCGTCGCCAACACCTTCGGCTGGGAACTAATCTCGCCTTGCGATCTCAAAATCGAATGGAACGGCGGGCCGGAAATCCCCGATCTCAAGATCACGGCCGAAGACGGCTTTGCCAACGTCGGCGATTTCGCGGTGTCGAACTTCTCGCGCGGAATCGTCTCGTTTCACACAGGATATTTGTTCGTCACCGATCCCGGCTGGTTGCTGCTGGCGACCGGTCCCATGAACGAGCCCGTCGACGGCCTTGCGCCGCTCACCGGCCTGATCGAGAGCGACTGGTTGCCCTACCCGTTCACCATGAACTGGCAGGTCCAGCGCCCCGGCGTGTTCCGTATGAAGAAGGGCCAGTCGTTCTGCCATGTCCTACCGGTGCAGGTAGAGCCGCTGCTGCAAACCACACCGGAGATCCTGGATTTCTCCAGCAATCCCGAACTCGCCGCGCATGTCGCCGCCTACCGCGAGAAACGCGTGGCCCTTCGCAACACCATGCTGGAAGCCAACCAGCGCGGCGAAGATGCGCCGTCGTGGAGCAAGGAGTATTTCCACGGCAAGCTGGGCGACGGCACCACGCCGATCAAGCACTATCAGAAAATCCGCATGGCCGAGCCTATCGACCGCCGGCCACCACCGCCGCCGGCAGACCCCAAGGCCTTCGGCTATAAGAGCGGCATCACCTTCGATCTAACGCCGCGCAAGAAGTGACTATTGCGCCGCCGCCGGTGCGGACGGCGCCGGCTCGCGCGGCGCCGCGGTGAACAGCAGGGTCGCGAACACACCCAGCACGATCAAGAGCAGCGCGCCTGCGATGTAGTGCTTGAGCGTAACCGGGACCTTCTCGTCTTCGTCTTCAGTGGAGTGCATGAGCAGTGTAGTCCTTGCCGTCGAACCGTTCATAGGCGCGCGCCACAGGCTGCAGGGCGGGTCGCCTTTGTTACCGCGCAAGTGTGAAGGCTTTTGGGCGCGGAACCAAGCCCAGCGGGGTCAGCTTTTCGGACCGGCGGGGGCATGTGGCAATCATCCAGAGTCTTCGCGTGGAGACGGCCTCCACCGCCGCTTTTGGCCCTTTCCAGGCTTCACCTTCAGGCTGCGTTATGGCTTTATTGTCGCTCCGACGGACCCAGATTGGCGACGGCGGAGGGGGATGATATGGCCATTGCGACCTATGCTGTTGTGCGTGCGGGCAAGTACTGGACCGTCAAGTACGACCAGAAGAACTACGGCAACTACAAAACCCAGCAGGAAGCCGTCGACAACGCCATCAAGACAGCTTTCAACGTCGGCGAAAAAGGCCACGAGGCACGCGTACTGGTGCAGGGGATAGACAACAAGCTGCGAGTCGAATGGGTCTACGGCAAGAGCCCCGATCCGCCGAGGGGCTGAGGCCCTTTAGAATATCGCCCCCTAGAAAATCGCCAGCGCGTTGACCGGCGAGCCCGTACCGCCCGGCACGGCTATCGGTCCCACCGTCAGCATGAACTCCCAGCGCTTCAACCGCGCCGCCGTCTCCGCCACGGCCTCCAGGTCCTGATTGTCGAGGATGTTGACACCGAGTGCGGTGATGGAAAGCACGTGGACCGGAAACGGCATGCCTTCGACCAGCGACGGGATGTCGATCAGAATGCCGCGCGTCACCACTCCGCCTTTCAGGGCGTCGATGCCAAGCTGAGCGCAGGTTTCGGCGGCATGGACGTCTTCGGTCCTCAGACCATTGTAAACTTGGCCCTTGTAATTGTAGTGGCACAGCGAATCGATGTGGCTGTGGGCGAAGCCATGATAGGAAACGCTGTAGGTATCCGTGGCGTAGATACCCTTAATCATGGTGCGCCCAAAGGGCTGCGGATTGTCGGGCGCTTTTTCCGTGAGCGGCGGATGGGCCAGCGACACCACCGTGCCAAGTTTGGCGAGCGCGATGGCCTCGCGCCGCTTGGCATCGGTGACAAGATTGGCGGCGCCCAGTTGATCGCCGGGTCCGTACACCCAGCTCTTTACCTCGTTGAACATCTTGTCGAATTCCGCGAAGTTGCGCGGATATCGCGCCGTCGTGGAATCGCCTGCGGCCACAAGAGTGGGCACCGTGCAAACGACGATGAGCGCCAGCACGCGTGCCATGGCTGTGTGTTTCATATCGCCCTCCCCTGTTGCGCAAAGTCGGTAAGCCTCGCTTTCAGCCTATGCCCTCAATTCACACCGATGCCGTCGCGCACATGCGTGGTGCGCAGCAGTGCACTGCACACACACGCACTTTCATCGAAGTCTCGCGTGGTGAAGGGGTGACAAGTCACGACTGCGCGACTACCATTCTGGCTTGGCGGAAATTGGTTTTGCGGGAGGTCGCAATGAACCAGCAGCGCATACGACGCACGCCGCAGATTTACCTTGGCGTCGGAACCAACGGTCGCCATTACGGCGCCTCTACAGCCTCGCCCTACTTCTACTTTGAGGGCGCTTCCGAACAGGACGTTGTGTTGAAGGTGCGCGCCGCGGTTCAGTTCTATGACCGCTGCAGAGACAAAGAGCCGAGCCCCATCAGCCAAGCCGCGATCGTGCCGCTCGGTTCACTGAACCCCTCGAAAATCGTCGACTGGGATACGCTGAGCTAAGGCCTTTTCCCGCCGCGCTTAGGCTGGCGTAGGCCGGCATGCTGCCTTATCGTGGGTTGTGGGACTTCCATTACAAGGCTGCACGCGTTGAGCCCCGACGATTCCAAGGCGAGTTACGAGCTCGCTCTTTCCTATTTCCAGCGCGCTGAAAGCGTTTTTGACGGCCTCAGCCCCAGCGCCGATGTTAGGCCGGACTTGCTGAAGGCTCAGGAACACGCCAAACGCGCCCTCGCCGCCCAGCCCGATTTCAAGAACGCGCAGCGCGCCATGATCGTCGCCCACCTCGGGCTCGGCGAGATCTACGAGGCCTGTATTGCTGGCCTCAAGTACAGCGAAATGCCGCCGAACGACCCTAACTTCCCCGAGAATCTCAGGGACATCCGACTGCGCATGGGTCTCGATAAGACTTTGCGCACGCCGCCCGGAGAGGGCGGGCTTCCGTCCGAGCGTCCCACCCCCCTGCCGCCGGCGCGCCGGCGGGACGATTGGGAGGACGCCGCGATCGCGGAAATGACGCGGCTGATCCCTGCGCCCCTGACGGGAACGACGGCGGTATTCTTTCATGTCGATGTCGGCGAAAATCATCCCTTCCTGGGCGGGCGCGCGGGTCCCAAGGTCGACTATTTGGGCACACTCGAGATGGCCTGCCGCTGCGCGCGGGTGACCCAGCCCGGCATCAAGATCATTTTGCTCAGCGATACGGCCACGCACCTGCAGGGCTTCACCGGACCGGATTACGTTGTGCGCCTGCCGCGCGACCCCAATCACCTGATGTACGCCCGTCTGCGCGCCTGCCAGGCGCTGGCCATGAGCGGCCGCTTGGCCGGGCCCGCGCTCTTCCTTGACACAGACGTCTGTCTCAATCGCGATTTCGCCCCGCTTCTGGGCGGCACCTTCGAGGTCGGCGTGACCTACCGGTCGGCCTTACGGTTTCCTCTTATGCCGATCAACGAAGGCCTGTTCATGTCCACGGGCGTGCGGCCGGCGGCGCTGGCGGAATTTCTTGGCAGGTGCCTCGATTTCTACGACTGGCTCGCGCAGCTCGCCTTCGTGCGCGAACGTTACGGGTTCGACGTGCGTTTCTGGCGCGGCGGGCAACTCTCCATGAACCTTTTCGCCGGCTGGCGCGTCCCGCCGATGGCGCCGGAGGACGCGACCCTGTACGGCGTGCGCTGTCGCTTCTTCCATTGTGAAACGCACAATTATTCCGTTCCCGCGGACTCCTCACTCGAGGGATTGGACAAATACTGGGCCCTGCACTTCAAGGGATTGCTGCCGAAAGCGCTGATGAACCAATATTTCGAGCGAATCCAACAGCGCGCGCGTTGAGGACGGCAATGACGGCGATCTACAAAATATTGCGGCGCGAAGAGTGGCTTGCGGCCAAAACCAAGGGCGCGTTCGCCGGCTCGGCCGTGGACCTCGCCGACGGCTATATCCATTTCTCGACTGCCGGCCAGGCTGAAGAGACCGCGCGCAAGCACTTCGCGGGGCAGGACGATCTCGTTGTGCTCGAGATGGACGCCGCAGCGCTGGGACCAGCCCTCAAGTGGGCGCCCTCACGTGGCGGCGCGCTGTTTCCGCATCTCTATGCGACGCTGGATGTGCGCCACGTCAGGGCCGTGCACGACGCGCCGCTCGGCGCGAACGGTATCCCCCTCCTCGCGTTCCTCGCCGCCCGATAATTCATAAAAAAAAGAGGGGGATTTCTCCCCCTCTTTTCCTTCGCGGATAACTTCGCTCGTTACATCTTGAAGCGCAGGCCTGCGCGGAACATGCGGCCCAGGGTGTCATACATCACCGAGTTCACCGCCGTGTTGATGAACGGATTGACGCGCTGCGCAACCGGCACCGGGTCGGTATTCATGATGTTGCGGACGTTGAGGAACGCATTCACCGAGGTTTCTTCGCCGATCAGGAACTTGTAGTCGAAGCCCAGGTCGAAGTAGCGAAAGCCCTTGATGTAGTTGGAGTTGATAGTTTCGTGCTGCGGGGTCGAAGTCGGGCAACCCGTGGTGCAGACGATATAGTTGTTGTTGTACGTACCCGAGCTCATCTGACGCATGGTGAGCGAGACGTTGATCGGATCGAGATTGTAGGCGAGCTGCGCCGTCAGACGCCAGTCGGGCGGGCCGCCGCCGCTGTTTTCACCGACGTTCTGCGTCAGCACCGCGCCCGGGAAACCCGGATTGGCGTAGTCGCGCAGATACAGCGTGGCGTTGCCGTGCAGGGTGAAGTTACCAGCCCAGCTGCTCACCAGATCTTCGGCGTTCCAGCGGTACGAACCCTCGAGGTCGATACCCTTGGTGTTACGCGTCGCGATGTTGATGTTCGTCGTCTCGATCTGGATGATCTGGCCGATGGTGTTGTAGGTGGGATGGCCCGGGATCGGGGCCGCACGCGTTATGAACTGACAAAGATCAGGCCGCGTGCCGCCGAAGCAAAGGTCAACGGTGGCCTGCGCGCTGATGCCACTGATCGCATCCTTCAGTTGGATGTCCCAATAGTCCGCCGACACGGTGAGACCCGGAATGATCGACGGCGCAACCACCAGGCCGATACCCGTGGTGTCCGCCTTTTCGGGCTTCAAGCCGGCAAAGCCTCGCGCAATGCCACGGTACTGCGGGGTCGAGCCGTTGAACGGATCCAGCGGCAGGCTGTTCTGGCTGCCGGTGCCGCCCTGATAGAGTTCGTTCAGGTTCGGCGCGCGGATGTCACGCGAGCGCGTGACACGCAGCTTGACGTCCGGAAACGGCGTGTAGGTCGTGCCCACCTTCCAGGTCGCCACGAAGCCCGACGTCGAGTAGTCGGTGGCGCGCACCGCCGCATTCAGGTCCCACGCGTCGGCCCAGCTTTCGCCCTTGGCCAGCGGCACAACGGTTTCGAAAGCGGCTTCCTTGACGGTGACCTTGCCATTCAGCGGCTTGTAGTTACCGCCGAACCAGTTGGTCGTCAGCGAGTTGGCGTCGGCGATGCTGGTCACCTTTTCCTCGCGATAGGCGACGTTGGCCGACACGGAGACCGGGCCGGCCCAGATATCGAAGGCGTCGCCGCCGAGGGTGGCTTCCCAAACGTTCTGGACCAGCTTCTGGTAGGTGTAGGACGTACCGTGATCGCCGGTCAGATAGGCGTAGGCAGCGTCGCTGTTCACACCTTCGCCCATCAGGTTCCAAGGCACGCAACCGGGCATGTCGTTGGCGGTCGTGGCGTCGGTGTTGACGCGGCAGACGATCTGGCCGTTGGCGTTTCGGACGGCGTCGGTGGCGGCAGCGAAGCGGTCACGCAAGGTGACGCCGATCACGTTGATCGAGCCGCGGCTGAAACCGTTCTGGAAATAGGCATCCCAATTCCAGTCCTTGTTGAAAGCGCCGAACTTGCCGTTCGCGCCCACGACGTGGCGATTCACCATGCGGGTGTTGTTGGTGAAGATGCTCGGCATATCGCGGTTGAAGCTGCCGATGGTCAGGGTCGTGAGGCCCAGCTGCAGCATGCGCGTGCGCACGGCTTCCGGGATGAAGGCGTTATCGACCTTGATCGCGTTAGCGCCGCTGGCAGCGTTGCCTGGCTGGAACTGCGTCCAGGCCTCGCCGTAGGTACGGCCGCTGCCCCAGGCAGCGGAACCGAAGAGTGTGATGTTATCGCTGATCTCGTACTGGACGCGCGTGAAGAGATTTTGGCGTGATTCTGACGGATCAAGGGAGAACATGCCGTCGTGGGCGTCGGTATACTTCCAGTCACCGCCGTGCATGGAAGGATCGAACACGACGTCGCCGTATTGCAGCTGGTTGACCGAACCGCCTGGGCCGAAATACGTGCCCTTCAGCGGGCCGCTGACCACGATGCCGCCCGGGCTGCCGTTCGAGTTACCGACACTGTCGGGGAAGAGCAGCAAGCGGGGCTGGCCGTTGGTCGCGGTGTAGGCGGGGTTGGTGATGTAGCCGATGCCGATGAAGGCCCAATCGCGCTGCGGGCCGTCGAGCACGCCGGCTTTATAGACCTGCTCGCCCGAGGCGATGACGTGGCCGCGGCCGCCGGCGAAGGGGAAGCCGCCGGTCAGTGCGAGGCGATAGCTCTCGTCGTCGAGGTAGGATGTGACGCCGCCGGAAATTTCGCCCTTTATGCCGGTGTATTCCTTATCGAGGACGAAGTTGACGACGCCGGCGACGGCGTCCGAGCCGTAGACCGACGAAGCGCCGCCGGTGACGACTTCAACGCGGGAGATGAGCTGCTGCGGGAAAGCGTTGATGTCGACCGCGCCGGTGAGCAGCGAGCCGACCGAACGTTGGCCGTCGAGCAGCACCAGGGTGCGGGTGGCGCCGAGGTTGCGGAGGTTAAGGGTTGAAACACCGGCCGTGCCGCTGCTGACGCCGGTCTGCCCGGTGTTGGGCGCGGCGGAGCCCGCGAACACCGGCATGGTGTTCACGAACTCGGCGATGTTCGACGTGGCCGAGTTTTCGATGGCGGCCGTGTCGACGACCGACAGCGGCGTCGGGGCTTCGTAACCTTCGCGAATGATGCGCGAACCGGTGACGATCACTTCGCCGAGATCTTCCTCGGCCTGTTGTGCGGCGGCGGCCTGTTCAGCCGCGTAAGCCGCATAAGGAGCGCTCATCGCGGCCGTCGCCAGCGCCAGCGCACTCACGGTCGACAACGCACGCTGCTGAAAGCGGCGGAGATTGCGTGGGGTAACAATAAACATCGTAACTTTCTCCCAAATTAATAATGGTCGTGACAATCGCATGCGGCGGCGCTGCGCCCGAGGCCCAGCACCGCCGCTTAGTCCGTTCCTTCGAACCGCTCCACCTCCTCAGGCGGATCGGCAAGGAATTCTCTTCGTTTCTTTCCCCGTAGCTAAAGGCTTACATCTTGAAACGCAAGCCCGCGCGGAAGACGCGGCCCAGCGTGTCGTATGTCGACGAGTTCATCGGCGGCTGGATGTACGGGTTGGTACGCTGAGCTACTTGTACCGGATCCGTGTTCATGATGTTACGCACGTTGATGAACGCCGTCGCATCGACATCTTCGCCGATACCGAAGCGGTATTGGAGACCAAGGTCGAAATAGGTGTAGCCCTTGAGGTAATTGAAGTTGGCGGTTTCGTTCTGGGTCGTCGAAGCCGGGCAGCCTGCGGTGCAGGTGATCCAGTTGTTGTTATACGTGCCCGAGCTCATCTGGCGAACCGTGAGCGTCACGTTGATCGGATCGAGCGTGTAACCCAACGTGGTTGAAATGCGCCAATCGGGCGGGCCGCCGCCGCCGCCGCCGCCGCCGCTATTTTCACCGACGCGCTGCGAGAGCACGCCGCCCGGGAAGCCCGGGTTCGTGTAATCGCGCAGGTACATGGTGGCGCTGCTGTGGAGGTTGAAGTCCCCAGCCCAACCCTCCACCAGATCTTCGGCCAGCCAGCGATAGCTGCCTTCCAGGTCGATGCCTTTGGTGTTCTGAGTTGCAATGTTAATGTTCGTGATCGTGATCAGGTCGATCGCCCCGATCGTCGCGTACGGGGCAACTCCCGTCGGGGGGAATCGAGTGATAAATTGGCAGAGATCCGGACGATCACCGGAATAACACAAGTCCACTGTGGCCTGCGCACCGATAGTGCTGATGCCATCCTTCAATACGATGTCCCAGTAGTCGGCAGAGACCGTCAGATTTGGAAGGAACGACGGCGAGATCACCAGGCCGACGCCAAGTGTATCGGCTTTTTCCGGCTTCAGACCGGTAAAGCCCTGCTGGAGGAAGCGGTGCTGCGGCGATGTACCGGTAAAGGGATCGCGCGGCAACGCGGCAGAGGTGGGCACGCCGCCGGCGTATAGTTCGTTCAAGTTCGGCGCACGGATGTCGCGCGAGCGCGTCACGCGCAGCTTGACCTCCGGGATAGGTGAATAGGTGGTGCCCACCTTCCAGGTGACCACCACGCCGGAGGTCTGGTAGTCAGTCACACGTACCGCGCCGTTGAAGTCCCAATTATCCGCCCAACTTTCTCCCTTGGCCAGGGGGACAACCGTTTCGAACGAGGCTTCCTTCACGTTGTACTGCGCGATAAGGGGCTTGTAGTTGCCGCCGAACCAGTTGCTCGCTTGAGCATTGGCATCGACAATGCCGCGTGATTTTTCCTGACGGTAAGCAAAGCTCGCCGAAACCGAAACTGGGCCGGCCCAGACGTCGAACGGATCGCCGCCGACGGTAGCTTCCGCCACGTTCTGAATCAATTTCTGGTAGCTGTAGGCATAGCCGTGGTTGCCCGTCAGGTAGGCGTAGGCCGCTTCGCTGTTGACGCCCTCGCCCATCAGGTTCCACGGCACGCACCCGGCCATATCGTTGGCAGGGTTGGCATCGGTGTTGACGCGGCAGACAATCTGTCCGTTCGGGTTGCGGACGGCATCGATGGCCGCGTTGAAGCGGTCACGCAAGATCACGCCATGAATGTTGAGCGAGCTGCGCGTATAGCCGTTCTGGAAGTATGCGTCCCAGTTCCAATCCTTGCCGCCGGCGGTAAATTTGCCGTTAGCGCCGATGACGTTGCGATTCAGAATACGCGGGTTGTTCGAGTAAACACTGGGCATGTCCGAGTTGTAGCTGCCAAGAGTCAGGCTGGTGACCCCCAGCGTCGTCATGCGGGCACGCAGGACATCCGGGATGAAGGCGTTATCGGCCTTGATTGCGTTGGCGCCGGCTGCGGCATTACCCGGATTGAAGATGGCCCACGCCTGCCCCTTAGTGCGTCCGCTGCCCCAAGAGGCTGATGCGAACACAGTGAAGTTGTCGGTGACTTCATACTGGACGCGCGCGAAGACATTCTGACGCGATTCCATTGGGTCGAGCGAGAACATCTTGTCGTGAACGTCGGTATACTGCCAGTCGCCGCCATGCATCAGCGGATCGAATACAACGTCACCGTAATTGAGCTGATTGACCGAGCCCCCAGGACCGAAGTACGTGCCTTTGAGCGGGCCGTTCACAACGATGCCGCCCGGCGTACCGTTGGAATTGCCAACGCGGTCGGGGAAATACAGCCAGCGTGGCTGCCCGTTCGTGGCGGTGTAAGTAGGGTTGGTTACCCAACCCACGCCGGTGAAGGCCCAATCGCGCTGCGGGCCGTCGAAGATACCCGCCTTATAGACCTGTTCGCCCGACATGATCACATGGCCACGACCACCCGAGAACGGGAAGCCGGCCGACAGGTTGATCTTGTAGTTTTCGTCGTCGAGGTACGAGGTCGCGCCACCGGAGATTTCGCCTTTGATTCCGGTGTACTCCTTGTCGAGAATGAAATTGACGACGCCGGTGATGGCGTCTGAGCCGTAGACGGCCGAGGCACCGCCGGTGACCACTTCGACGCGGGAAACGAGCTGCTGCGGCAGGGCGTTGATGTCGGCGACGCCGGTGAGGAGCGACCCGACGACGCGCTGGCCATCAAGCAGGACGAGCGTGCGCCCGCCGCCCATATTGCGCAGATTGAGAGTCGAGACGCCGGCAGTGCCGGGGCTGATGCCGCTCTGTCCGGTGTTCGGCGCCTGCGAGCCCGAGAATACCGGCATGGTGTTGACGAACTCGGCGATGTTCTGAGTAGCCGAAGCTTGGATGGCGGCAGCGTCGACGACCGAAAGCGGTGTCGGTGCTTCGTAACCTTCGCGGACGATGCGCGAACCGGTGACGACGACTTCGCCCAGATCCTCCTCTGCCTGCTGCTGCGCAGCAGTTTGCTCCGCGGCATAGGCGCTGTATGGCGCGCCGAGGGCAACGGTGACTAAGGCCAGCGCGCTTACTGTGGACAGCGCGCGCTGATGCAAGTGGCGGACGTTACCTCGAACAGCAATCGAATTCATCTTCCCCTCCTGAATGAACACCGAATGGTCGCGATACGGCTGTGCTGCGGCTAACGGCCCGATCGGCGCGTCTCCCCGCCCGCCGCACGAATGCGGCGTGAGTTACAATTTTTTGATATCTCCCCGTAGGCTCCCCTTCGCGGCACCCGAGCCGCGTAACCAATGAACGCTACGCGAGACGACTTGCGTTGACAACCAACAACCGTGCTAAACTTTTGTCCGGATTTGGCTGCCGGAAGTGGGTGGCTTGGGAGATAAGGGGTTGCTGTCCCGCCAGACGGAACCGCAGCCCTTCATAAGGTGCTTCGGGTAACGGTGATGAGCGAGCTTTTCCTGAAACGCTCTGGCGTATTTGTGCGCCTGTGCGTGGCTGCCGTCTGTTTGTCCGGACTACCGGGCTCCGGCGAGGCCGCGTAAGGTGCGGAGGGCAAGGCGGATGGTAAAAAGGCCTTCGAACGCGTTTACTCCGAATATCACGGGGATGCGGGCGAAGGGAGCGACGGTCCGCCGCTTATTCCGCCGCCGCATCCCGCCAAGGAAATCTTGAATATCGCTCGCACGGGCCGCGGCAATATGCCGCCCCTACCCCGCGCGACCATCACCGACGACGAGATCTTGGCCGTGGTTGCCTATTTAGAGGCACGCGGCAAGGAACAGTAAGCGCATTGCCCGGGACGAGAAAAACCCGGCAATCAACAAGGGAGGGCAGCTATGCGAAGGAACATCGTTATCGCGGGAATATTCTCGGCACTACTGGCATCGACCGCCGCGACGGTTCCGACTTTCACCACGTTCGCGCAGAGTGCGAACAAGAACCAGCCGAACCCGGCCGAGTGGCAGTACTACGCGGGCAATTCGGGCGGCACGAAATATTCGCCGCTCGACCAGATCAACGCTTCGAACGTCAAGAACCTGAAGATCGTCTGGCGCCAGAAGGCGGCTCCCGCCGAAGCGCTGAACGGCAATCCGGCGCCGAAGGCCGGCAACTGGCAGCTGACGCCGCTGATGGTCGATGGGCGCCTCTACGTCCGCACGGAAGCGGGCCCCGCCGCGGCGCTCGATCCGACCACGGGTAAGGTCCTCTGGGTCGATAAAAAGGCCGAAGGCGTCGGTCGCAGCCGCGGCCTCGCCTATTGGTCCGACGGCAAAGACCAACGCATCCTCGTACTCGATGGACAGGACCTTGTCGCGCTGAACGCCAAGACCGGTGAACGCTATCCCGGCTTCGGCGACAACGGCCGCGTCGATCTCAGGGTCTATGCCGATCCGCGTCCCAATGCCCCGGTCGGAAGTTACAACTGGGCGTCATTCCCGGTTGTGGTGGGCGACATCGCCATTCTCGCCGGCATGCCCAGCGTCGACAAAAAGAAGGTGCCGGAAGGCATCACGCCGGCGTTGGATGCGCCCGGCGACATCCGCGGCTACGACGTGCGCACCGGCAAGTTGGTATGGACGTTCCACGTCATCCCGCGCAAAGGCGAATACGGCTACGAGACCTGGCTCAACGGCTCGGCCGAGATGAACGGCGGCGTCGGGGCGTGGTCGTGGCTGACGGCCGACCAGGAGCTCGGTTACGTCTATATCCCGATGCAGGAGTCGACCAACGACTTCTACGGCGGCCATCGCCCGGGCAATAACCTCTATGCCAACTCGCTCGTGGCGCTCGATGCCAAGACCGGCAAGCGCGTCTGGCACTACCAGATCATCCACCACGACATCTGGGACTACGACAATCCGACCGGCCCGATCCTGATGGACGTCAATGTGGACGGAAAAAAGGTCAAGGCCGTCGTGCAGCTGACCAAACAGGGCATCGCCTACACCTTCGACCGCACCAACGGCAATCCCGTGTGGCCGATCGTCGAGAAGCCGGTCCCGGCCGGCACCGTTCCCGGCGAGTGGTACTCGCCGACGCAGCCGATGCCGACGAAACCTGCGCCCTACGAGCTGCAAGTTCTGACGGACGCCGACCTCATCGACTTCACGCCGGAGCTTAAGCAGGCGGCCGTGGAACTGATGAAGAACTACCTGATGGTGCCGGTGTTCACGCCCGCGAACCTTGATAAGGAAATCGCCATGGCGCCGGGAACCACCGGCGGCTCGGATTGGCATGGCGGCGCTTTCGATCCGGAAACCGGCATGCTGTACATCTCGGCGACGCGCAATCCTGTGCGCACCATGATGATCAAGCCGAAGAATCCGAACTCGCCGTTCGCCTTCGATAGAAAAGGCGAGCCGATGTACAGCACCAACCTCGAGCTGCCTTACCAGGACATCGATCCCAACAAGGGGATCGGTGACAGCTTCCTGTCGCGCCTGCCGATCACAAAACCACCATACGGCAGCATCGTCGCCATCGACATGAACAAGGGTGACTTTGCTTGGCGTGTGCCGAACGGCGACGGCCCGCGCAACCATCCGGCGCTCAAGTATCTCAACCTGCCGCCGCTGGGCACGCCGAACCGCGCTTCGCCGCTCTTGACGAAGACCATGCTGTTCCTCGGCGAAGGTCAGCGCGGCCCCTCCGGTCCGCCGCGCGTACCGGCGTGGGGTGGCGGCAAGAAGTTCCGCGCCTTCGACAAGAAGGACGGCAAGGTCTTGTTTGAGATCGACCTGCCGGGCGGCACGTCGGGTGCGCCCATGACCTACATGGCGAACGGCAAGCAGTACATTGTCGTCGCCGTGGGCTGGGAAGACATGGAAGCGGAGTTGGTGGCGCTCGCGCTGCCGTAGCAGCTCTTAAAAACAAAAAAGGCGGATGATCGCTGCGGTCATCCGCCTTTTTCTTTGTCTGCTGCCTACCGGATTTCCTCCTTCTGTTCGCATCGCCATGACGCTTCGCCACTAACAGGCGAGGCCTGCACGCAACGCGCGCGCATGTGGCGGTGCGTCGACCGAGATCGACATGGGTTCAGCTTGCGGGCGCGGATGCCGAGGGCCGAGCCACAGGAAGGCAAGGATTACGACCACATGCCCTGCGAGCCTGATGGACCAGCCTGGCGGAAAACCGCGCGGCTGGTCCGGCAGGCGGTTCATGACAACTGCGCGCTCAGATCGGCGCGCACGTTCGTGAGTACGCTGTCCCAGACTCCGGCAACCGTTTGGCGGTAGAGCGTAGCGTTGGGATACCAGGGACTGTCGCTGCGGCTGAGAAGCCAGCGCCAGCAAGGACTGACGCAGAGCAGCACCCAGGTCGGCTTGCCCAAGGCTCCCGCGAGGTGCGCAGTGCTGGTGCACACCGTCACGACGATGTCCATGTGCGCGCACAGCGCGGCTGTCTCGGCGAAGTCGGTGAGCGCGCTGCCGAAATCGCGGATGTCCGGACGGGCCGCAAGAGCCGCCTGGTCGCGCTCCTGTACCTCCTTCTGCAGGCTCACGTAGTCAAAGCCCGGCGGCAAAGCCTTCACAAATTCCGCGAAGGCGATGCTGCGCTTGCGGTCGCCCTGCTGCTGGGGGTTGCCGCTCCAGGTGAGGCCAATGCGCGGCCGGGTCTTGGGACCCAGTTTTTCGCCCCAGGCGGACAGGCGCGCCGGGTCGGCCACGAGGTAGCGGCTGGCCGGGATCGTCGCCACCTCGGTTCCAAACGCGAACGGCAGGCTCAACAGCGAGCAGTGAAAGTCATAGGCCGGCGGCGGCTCCCCGCGAATTGTGACCTGGTGCACGCCATCAACAGTCGCGAGCAGGCGGGCGAGCGGCCTTTGCACTTCCAGCACCACGCGCGCGCCGCGCGCCGCGACCATGGGTGCGTAGCGGCAGAATTGTATGGCATCGCCAAGGCCCTGCTCGTTGTGCAGAAGGATGGTTTTGCCTTCGAGGGATTCCCGTCCCAGCCATGCGGGCGCCGCGAAGATGCGTTCACGCTGACGCAGTTCGGGGTTTCTCCAGCGCCATTCATATGTCTCTAAACCGCGCGCGAAATCGCCCTGCTGCATATACGCGATGGCAAGGTTCATTTGCGCGTGGCCGTAGTCGGGGTTCAGCTTTACGGCGCATTCATATGCTTGAATGGCTTCGGCAAAGGACCCCTTCTCCTGGAGCGCGACGCCCCGGTTGTTGTGAGCGTTGGCAAACCGCGGATCGAGAGTCAAAGCACGATCGAAGTCGGCGATGGCTTCGTCGCACCGCCCCAGGGCGTTGAGCGTCACACCCCGGTTGTTGAAAGCTTCCGGAAACGCGGGATTAAGCGTCACGGCAACATCGTGGCTCTGTAGGGCTTCGGCATAGCGCTTCAATTCCCACAACGCGCCGCCCCGCCCGTTGTGAAGTTCCGCGACCTTGGGCGCGAGACCAATGGCCGCGTCCCAATCGGCGAGTGCGGCCGCGTAGCGCCCGAGCTTTTCGAGTAGACGAGCGCGGTTATGATAGGCCGAGACAAAATCCGGATCATGGGTAATGGCCTGATCGAAGCTTTCCAGGGCTGCCTTGTGGTGTCCAAGGTCCCGGAGCGCGCCGCCGCGATTGTTGTGGGCTTCCGCGTAGTCTGATTTGCAGGCGATCGCCCGCGCGTAACTTTCCGCCGCCTCTTCAAGCCGTGCCAAGCCGCGCAAGGCATTGCCGCGGTTGTTGTGCGCGTTCTTGAACGCGGGCTTGAGCGCGATGGCACGCTCGGCGCTGGCCAGGGCTTCGGCGAAGCGCTCGAGCTCGATCAGCGCAGCGCTGTAGTTGCTCTGCGCCGTGGCGTCGGCGTCATTGACCGCGACGGCGGCGGCGAGCAGCGCGGCCGCGCGTGCAAAGTCGCCGCTCTGATGCGCGATCAATCCGGACAGATACAGCGCGCCGAAATCGTCGGGCGCGCGCGCCAGTACGGTGCGGCACGCCGCCTCGGCCTCAGGCACCTGGCCGTTCTGGAACAACGCGAAGGCGTCTTGGGTCTGCATGAGTCTAGGCGATAGCAAGGATTGGCAAAGCCGCCAATGCCATTTCCTGCAAGATAAGGCCGCCGTTGGAGATCGCCGCCCGCTAGTGGTACGACTTGGCCGGCGCAATTACAGCGGCAGCCCGGTTTGTGGCGTGCAACGGCAGGGATTTGCCGTAATTTCCCACCAGCCTTTTGCTTCTCGCACCCCGAGCGAGTGCTTCGTCCCTTGACCAAGCAGCGCCGGCGCGCTGTAAAGAATTGACATGTGCGGGCGCTATTCAAATCGGTTTACGTGGAAGGAACTGCACGAGCTCTATCGTGCGTTTCTTCACCCAGACGCGCCTGCATCGACTTGGACGCCCAAGTTCAACGTGGCCCCAACGACGGAGGTGCCGGTCATTCGCTTCGTGAGTGGCGCGCGCCGAATCGACATGATGCGCTGGGGCTTGGTGCCATCGTGGTCGAGGGAAATCGGCAAGTTCGCGACGTTCAACGCCCGATCCGACGGCGTGAGGGACAAGCCGGCCTACCGAGGCGCGTGGAAGGCCCAACGTCGCTGCATCATTCCCGCGTCGTCTTTCTTCGAATGGCGCAAGGCCGACAAACAGCCCTTTGCGATCGCGCTCGGTAACGGCGGGCCCATGGAATTCGCCGGTCTATGGGACGCATGGAAAGGCACCGACGGCCGCATCGTCCTTTCGTTCACCATCATCACCACGGACTACAACGAGGCCATGTCACCCATCCACGACCGAATGCCCGTCATTCTGGACGAAGAAGATTGGTCCGGCTGGCTCGGAGAAGAACCCGCAACCGACGAGCAACTCCAGGAGATGTTGCGCCCCTGTGAGTCGAAGCGGATTACAACGTGGCAGGTGGAAAGCGCCGTCGGAAACGTCAAGAACCAGGGGGAGCATCTCCTGAATCCAAGAATAGACGGCAGCAATTGAGAGTGAACGCGGCCCGTCAGTCCGCGCTTTGGGAGCCCGCACGTGGACTGGCGAGGTAGTGCTCGCGTTGTATGTCGAGCTGACCGGCGATGCCGTAATCGTGCTCCAGCGGCAGCGTGTGCAGTTCCGCCAGTCCCTCGTGCAAGCGCGCCGCCATGAAGACGGCTTCCGCGCGTTCGGTGAAACCAGCGAGCGCCCCCCAGTGGGTTTCGTAAGGCGGCTCGGTCGCCCAGGGATAGAGCTCGTCGCACAGCACGGTGAGCCACTGCGCCAGCGCGACGAACTCCGCGCGCGGCAGAAGATAGGTTTGGAACAGCGTGAAGGGTTTGTTCACCAGCATCCGCAGCGTCCACTGCTTGCCGAAGAACCTGTTGTAGCTATCGAGCAGGAAGTTCCAGTTCACTTGGCGCTCGTAGGCCACGGGACTGAACTGCCCGGCGGCGTTGATGATTGTACCGGCAACGAACCCGTAGTTCCGTGAGACGCCTTCGCCGCCTTCACGCGCCAAGGCCCTGACGATCTCCGCCGCGGCGCTTTTCCAGCGCATGTCGTATTGCGTCACGCCGATGTAGTCGAAGGACGCATAGAGTTCGTTTTTGAGCACATGGATGTAGCAGGACGTTTCCATGAACCCGCGCGCCTGTATCGCGGGCTCATACCACCGAAGTTGGGATTCAAACGTCACCCCGGGCCCTGAGACAGTCACTGAGGATGCGGTGCCGTCGAGACGGGTAAGGCTCTTTTGAGGGTGCCGCTCCGACACCGCATAGAGCGAGAAATATTCGTCAAGCTCGGCGCGCGAAAATTGCTCAAAGATGAGCCGTTCGTCGATGCTCCGGTGAAAGACCGTGAAAATGCGCAGTTTCATCAGAGATCGGTTCCGGGGACGAAAAGGCCCGCCGCTTTATAGCGGACCGGCGCGATCACAACAACGACACCGCCTGATCGCAAGCCAAGCCAGGCGCCCACTTTGCTGGTATAAGTTCGCGAGCGGATCAGTCGGGGGCGGGCGGATAACTGCGGGGGAGGCTGGCGATGAAATCGCTCTTTTTCGGCGGCGCGCTTCTCGCCGCGCTCGCGGGCACACCGGCGCGCGCCCAGTCCGCCAATCCCGCTCCACCGGCGGCGGCGCTTCAGCGCTCCACGCCGCTTCCCAGAGTCATTGTGGCGCCCGCCACCGAAGAGATCACCGTCACCGCGTCGCGCCTGCCACGCATCGTGCGCACCTTCATCGACATGGCGACCATGCCCTCGCCCATCGGCCAAGTCTCGCGCTGGAAGGTCGCGATCTGTCCCAAGACCACAGGCATGCGCCCCGCATTCACCGATTTCGTCTCCAAGCGCATCCGTGAGATCGCAACCGAGATCGGCGCCCCAGTGAACGCCGATGAATCCTGCGGGCCCAACCTGCAGATCATTTTCACCGAACACCCCCAGGTGATGCTCGACACCATCCGCACCAAGCTTCCTGAATTGCTCGGCTTTCACTACGCCCCACAGGCGAGGGAACTCGCGACCGTCGCGCATCCGATTCAGGCTTGGTATGCGACCGGCACCCGCGACCGCAACGGCCAGCTCATGTTCGATGAGCCTTACGAGATCAAGTCGGCCACCGTCGAAGGCAGCCGCCTGCGCACCGGCCTTCGCAGCGAGTTCGTCGCCGTCACCGTCGTCGTCGATCTCGTGGCCATCGAGAACCAGGAGATCGGCGCGATCACCGACCACATCGCCATGCTCGCTTTCAGCCAGGCGCGCGCCTTCGAACGCTGCCGCGAGGTGGCCAGCATCACCAACATGCTGCTGGAGTGCGAGCCCGAGGTGAAGGCCGTGGCGCTAACGCGCTATGACCGCGCGTATCTCAAAGCCCTCTACGCCGTCACCGACCGCGATTCAAAGCGGCACCTGCTGAATGCCGACATCGCCTTCATGATGAGGAAGTTGCTGGCCGACGAGGAGTGAGAGCCAGATGGAAATAATTCGTACCGTGAATTAATTCGTACCGGGTACAATTAAGCTCGCGAAAAATCCTGCGCGTTTTGGCCCACCGGGCCATCGCCATTTCCGAAAATCAACATTCAGGAGGAATGGTGCCCGGGGCCGGAATTGAACCAGCGACACACGGATTTTCAATCCGTTGCTCTACCAACTGAGCTACCCGGGCACGCGCGGCGGCAAGCCGTGGAAGGCGCGCTTTATAGAAGAGAACCGGGGGCCTGTCCAGCACCGCTTCGTCCGGGACCTACCCTCGAAGCGCTTGAAGAGTCAGGACTTTTCCTGATTTTCCAGTGAACTCTCGCCCTCGTCCGGGGCCTCGTTGCTCGGAACGCGGTAGCCGCCGGTAAACCAGGTGCCAAGGTCGATGTCGGCGCAGCGCTGCGAGCAGAAGGGCCGGAACCGCGGCTGCACCGGCTGGCTGCAGCGCACGCACTTGGCCGCAGCGACCCGCACGCCTGAGGGTTTGTCGTCATCGCTCATGCCACAACATTGGAGCGCAGCCTTGGCAGCGTCAAGCCGTCGTGAGCTGCGTGCGCGTGCGCGTAAATTCAGCGCGGGCAGCCAGGCGCACCTCGCCTTTGATTTCGTCCTTGGCCTCGGCCAGGGCCGCTTGCAGCGGCCCCTGCAGCGCCGCCACGACCTCGGGCGCGGCCGTCGCAGCAACCCCGGCGCATTTTTCCGCGTGCGCGAAGGCGACCGCCTCCCGCAGGAGACGATAACCGACGCTCAAGGCGCTGAGGTGTCCGTCCAGATCGCACAGGGTTTCCGCCAGCGACAGGCCCGTACGCCTGCGGGTGAGCTCGATCATGCCGAGCGGCGTGATACCGGCGATGTTGGACTGCACCGAATCGGGGCTGAGCGCATCGGCCATGGCGCGCACGAACGCGCTGCGCCGGCGGCTGGGGATAAGATCGATGAGGATGTGCCCGGAAATGTTGCGTTTGCGCAGCTCGGCGGCGATGGCCGTCACGGCCTCGCCGTTGGCCTCGCCCGGATCGCCAGCGCCCGAGTTGATGTCGATGGCCACCACCGCGGCGGTGTGCTCGATGACGATGCTGCCGCCACTCGGCAAAGCAACGGTGGGCGCCAACGCCGCTTCGATGGCTTCGTCCACACCGGCGAAGAAGCCGCGCGCGCCGTCCACGACAGGAGCATCGGGCAGCAACGCCTTAAGACGCGCCACCTCGCGCCGCGGGCTCACGAGAATTTCCTGGATGCCGTCGCGGTAACAGTCCCACCACACCGACACCGGCTCCGGTGCGGGCGTCAGCAGACGCGGTGCACCCTCGGCCTTTCCATCGGCGGCCTTCAGCTCCGCGCCCTTGCCGGGACGCGGCGGCACGATGACCGTGACAGCAAGGGCGCTGCCTTGCGGCGGCAAGCGGCCCTTGAAGGACATCACACCCGGCAGCGCGTCACCAATCTCGACGAAGGCTGCCGGCACGCCGGGTACGCCCGCTAGAATGCGGCCCACATAGACCGCGCCGGGCTGGATGGCGGCATCGCGCCGGTGCACGACCTCGATGAGGTCCTCGCCCGCGAGCAACGCATAGCGCGTCTCGCCAGGTGAGCGCATGACGAAAATGGCATCGGGGCGCGCCACTATTCTTGCTCGTGGGTGAAGTAGCGGCCTTCGGCATGATTGAAGAGGATCGTCTTCAGCGGCGGGCCCATGTTCTTGTCGACCAGATGGCCGTAGCCGATGGCCTTCAAGTGCTTGGCGACGACGCGCTCGCCGAGGCGCTGCGCGTCCGACGGGATGATCGGCGAATAGCGCTTCAGCACCTTCACGCACTCGTCGCGGTAGGTATCGCGCTGGGCCACGGCGGCGTTGGCGCCGTGATAGCGGTAGATGCCAAAGGGTACGGGCACCACATAAAGATCGGTCTTGTCGATGAAACGGGCCCACAGCTCGAAATCGGCGGCGAGTTTGAGCGAGAGGTCAAAGGTGCCCCCCACCTCGTCCCACAAATCGCGCCGCCAGAAGGTGCAGTCCTGCACGATCCATCCCGACGAAGGTAAACCCAGCGAGCGCACATATTCGCCGTTGAAGAAGCCCCAGTTGTCGACGCCGGGCAGAAAGTCGGCCTTGATCACGACGCCGTCTTTGCGCGCCTGCATGGGATGCCGCGAGGTGATCCAGCGTACTTCCGGCAACTGATCGAAGATGTCGAGGACGGTCTGGATCGCCCACGGCGCAAGCTGATCGTCGGAATTGAGCCAGCCCATGTAGGGCGCGTCGGATTTGGCGAAACCGGCTTGAATGGCGTGATACATGCCGGCGTCCTTCTCGGACTGCCAGTGTTTGAGCCTGGGCGCGTAGGACTTGATGACATCGACGGAGTTGTCGGTCGAACCTCCATCCATAAGGATGTAGTCGACGCGCTCGGCGCCGCGGCTCGACAGGATCGACTGCATGCACTCGCCGAGATAGGCGCCGTAGTTGAAGTTGGTGGTCACCATGCAGAGGCGGGACGGACTCATGTGCGCGCTCCGAACATGGGATCAAGGCGCAGGTACTTGTAGCGAAGGGTGAGTTCGAGGGCGTGCGGCCCCGGCGGGGCACCCTTGAGGTCCACCACTACTTCACACGGCGCGCCGGCTGAGATCATGTGCACGCCGGTGGCAATGTCCGTGCAGCCCGACCACGCCGGCGTGCCAACAGCGGCGGCTTTGCGTTCGTTCTCGCCGATGTAGGCCGCGCTGATGCTGTCGACTTGCGCGATGGCTTTTGCGTTGGGCCACGTGAAGCGCAGACGCTGATAGGCTTCGGGGCCGAAGGGCTTGACAATCACCTGGATCTGGCCGCGGCCGAAAGCATTGACCGCGAGCGGCATGGCGCCTTGGCGCTTGGTGTCAAATCCGATGCCGAGGTCGGGCGCGATGATTAGGCCGCCGAGCAATGGACCCGCCGTGAGGTGATCCGGTCCGTAAGCCTGTTCTGCACCTGCGGCAAAACCCGCAGTGAAGAACGGCTGCACATTGGCCAACGCCGCCGCCGGCCAATAACTCTGATGCCGGCCGATCTCCTGCAGCGCCGGCCAGCCCTGATATTCCAGCGCAGCAGGATCGAAGGCAAGGTCCGTCAGACGGCGTTTGTCGGAGAGATCGAAATTGGCTTCGTGCTTCCACGCGCCGATGGTCGCGGCCTCTTCGCGTGTCGGATGCAGCAGCGCCGCGCCGATGATGCGCGCCAATTGCTCCTGTAGCGCCGGCGTATGGGCCGGGGTTTGCGCAAGATCGCCGAGCAGCGCGTTCACGGCGTGCGCACCGGCCAAGATACCATCTTGCATAACGTCCATCTGCAGAAGCTGGGCGGCGTCGCGCTGGTTGGCAAGGAACTGGGGCGCGCCGCTCGCATCGTAGGCGGCAAGGCTGCCTTCCTTGCACATGCAGGCATGTTCCAGGACATCGGGCGTGCGCGACAGCAGCGCGGCGGTGGCTCCTTGGAAGCCCTCGCCGCCGAGATAGGCGCGCAAATCTGCGCCACCACGAATGTGTGCCATGGCCTTGTCGTTGAGCGCGAGATAAAGGCCGGTGAGCGCCACGCCTTTCTTTTCGCGCGCGAGGATACGCCCGAGCACGCTCTGGATGGTCGCGGCGTAACCGAGGTCGAGGAATATCACGCGACCGCCGGCGAGATCGAACTGCTTGGCGAGGCCCTTGAGCAGACCCTCGCGCAGCTTGGCTGAGTTGGCGATTACCTTGGTGCGCAGCGCCGGGGTCGCAGCGATGGCGCGGGCCAGCGCGCCCAGCGCATCCACGTCGCCGCGGTCCATGGCCGGAAGCACGTTCTTCATCTCGGCGCACATGAGGCCAAGGCCCGCCAGGATCTCGTCGTTGGATTCGCCCGGCGTCAGCAGAATGGCTTCGGGCAGCAGGCCGAGGTCGTCCTCGTACAAGGCCGCGCGCACGACGGCGCGGCGCGAGAGCCACAACTCCTCCACCGCAAATTCAACGCCGAGGTCTTGCGCCGCGGCCTCGATGACGCGCTTGAGGAAACGTCCCTCGCGCATCAGACCGAAAATCTTGACCGCGCCCAGCGCATGGCTTTCGGCCACCACCCAGCGCGCGAAGGCCGCGAACACCGGCGCTAGCGTTCCCGCGCCGTAGGCCCAATAAGGTCTGAGGTCCTTGGCGACAATGGGCGGAGCGCGGTGCGCAAGACGCGAGCGCAGGCCCGTCAGCCCGAAGTCGCCGTCAACATCCAACATCGTCGCGCGCGCCAGTCGCCCGAGCGCCGCTTCCGACCACTCGACATCGCGCACGCGCGGGCTGAAGCCGAACTTATCATAAGCCGCGGCGGCGATGCCGCGCGCGCGGCAGGGATTGATATCGGCTTCCAGCGTATCGCCGACGTGAATCATGGCGGCCGGCGCAACCCCCTCGTCCTTGAGGATCACATCGAAGAGGTCGCGGTACTTTGGCTTGCCGATCTCACAGGACACATAGAACTTGTCGATGCGCGCGGCATCGAGCCCCGCGCCTTCCAAGAGGACGCGTAGCTGCTCGTGCGTGAAGTAGGTGTCCGAGGCCAGCACCACCCGCGCCCCGGCTTTCTTGGCCTCGTCTATGAGCGCGGCGACATTCCGATCGAGGACCAGGTGGTCGCGTTCGCAGGCAAGCTCGGCTTTGATCCGGCTAGCCGTGTCAAACTCCGGGGCGAACAGGTGATCCGGCAGGAGCGCATAGATGTCCGCAAGCTTGATCTCGCGGTAGCCCGTGATGGCTTGCACCTTCTCGCGGGCCGCGCGTTCGGCGCCATAGCGCAGGTCGGCGAAGGCCTGGGGCGTGACATGGCCAGCGAGCTGACCGCCTGCCTCCAGCCTCCTGCCCAGCAGCAGGAACACATCGCAAGGGTCGGGCACGCGCCGCCAGACGAGCGTATCGAAGACATCAAGCGACAGCACGCGCGCGCTACCGGCGGCGACGATGTCGCGCACCGGCCGCAGCCGCTCGTCGGATATCTGCTCGTTCACGAAGGAGTCCCCAATACGCCCAAGGGAGTGTAGCTTACGTCAGCCCGATTGAGTCTGGATTTGCACGGCGAATCAAGGAAAAATCGGCCATTACTTCACAGGGGAGAGATAGCCATGCAATTCAGAACAATCTTGATCGCCGCGCTGCTAATGGTGCCCGATGTCGTTTCTGCCCAGCAGGCCGCACCGGCGCCGGCCTATGGCGCGCCGATCTCGCTGGAAGATGCCCGCAAGGTCATCGCCGCCGCCGAGGCCGAAGCGCGCAAGAACAACTTCACCATGGTGATCACCGTGCTCGACAGCGGCGCCAACGTGGTGGCGATGGTGCGCATGGACGGCACCCAACTCGGCTCGATCGCCGTGGCCGAGGGTAAAGGACGTACCGCCGTGCAATTCAAGCGGGCGAGCAAGGTCATGCAGGACGCTCTCGCAGCCGGTGGCGACGGCCTGCGCTTCCTCGGCCTGCCGGTGACACCCGTGGAAGGTGGCGAGCTCTTGATGTCGGGAGGCCGCATCGTCGGCGCCGTTGGCGTCTCGGGCGGCAGCTCGGCTCAGGACGGCCAGGTCGCACGCGCCGGCGTCGCCGCGATCAAATAGACCCGCACGGTTTGTTCCCCGCGCTTTAAACGCGGGCGCGGGGAACAGCCTTTGCACGCGCTCCGTTATGCCCACAAGCGGTGAACGGAGCGGTGTGTTTTGCGGCAGTTTGGCGAGGCTTGGTTTGCGGATGCGGCGGTCCACACGGCGGGCCTCTTCGTCGGACTAGTCGCCTGCCTCGCCCTGGTGTTCATCGCCATCAGCCGCGCGCGCAGCGCCACTGTTCCCTCCGTTAAATCGCGCGTCTTACTGGCCCTTGGCCTTTACGGCCTCGGGCTTATCTGCATGCTGACCTGCTCAGCGCTTTATAACCTTTACGTCGATCATCCGCTGCGCGGCCTTCTGCGCCGCTTCGATCACGCCGCCATCTTCCTGATGATCGCCGGCACCATCACGCCCTTTACGCTGTTGTGCGCGCGCGGACCGCAAGGGCTCAGGCTGTTCGCCGCCATTTGGGCGCTGGCCGCCGCCGGCATCGCGCTCAAACTAACGATACCCACTGAAGTCGAGCTTCTGTCGATCCCCGCCTATTTGCTCCTCGGCTGGACCATCGCGCTCCTCTATAAGCCGCTGAAGGCCATGCCATGGCCGGGCCTTCCGCTGCTGGCCGCAGGCTGTGTGCTCTACACCGCAGGCATTGCGGTCTACCTCTGGGATGGCCTGGCCTACCAGCTGGCTATCTGGCACGGCACGGTGCTTCTGGGCGCGACCCTGCACTTCGCCTGCATCGTCGGTTACGCCACGGGCCCCACGATCCTCTGCCGCGCCTGTAACAAGGACTAAAGCCCCCGCGACAGTCTCGCGGCCCTGCCCTATCATCGCCGCCTCCTACCGCGGAGGCGCTTGATGAAACACCGTCCCATTCCGTCCACGGGCGAGATGCTGCCCATCGTCGGCCTCGGCACCTATCGCGGCTTCGACGTCGGGACCGACCACGCCGTGCGCGCCCGCCTCGCCGACGTCGTCAACCTCGCCCTGTCGCCCGGCAAGGCGATGATCGACAGCTCACCCATGTATGGCCGCGCCGAGCAGGTGACCGGCGACATCCTGGTGGACCGCGCGCTGGCCGGCCACGCCTTCCTCGCCACCAAGGTCTGGACTACGGGAAAAAGCCAGGGCATCGCTCAAATGGAGAAGTCGATGCGCCTCTTGCGCACCGACAAGCTCGACCTGATGCAGGTGCATAATCTGGTGGATGTGAACACCCACCTTGCGACGTTGAAGGGCTGGAAGGCCGAGGGCCGTGTGCGCTTTGTGGGCGTAACCCACTATCACAGCGGCGCCTATGACGAGCTCGAAGCCGTCATACACCGCGAGAAGATCGATTTCGTGCAGCTCAACTATTCCCTCGACGACCGCGCCGCCGAGGCGCGCCTCTTGCCGCTGGCGCAGGAGCGCGGCATCGCCATCATCGTCAACATGCCCTTCGGCGGCGGCGGCCTGCTCGGGCGCGTATCAGACTCCCCGCTGCCGCCCTTCGCTAAGGACATCGGCGCGACGACCTGGGCGCAGCTCCTCCTGAAGTTCGTGCTGGGCCATCCGGCGGTGACGGTCGCCATTCCGGGCACCGGCAACCCGCAGCACATGGGCGAGAACATGCAAGCCTCCGACGGCGACCTCGCCGCCGCCCGCGAGCAGGTTATTGCCTGGGCGAAGGGGAAGTCGCTCGGCTAACGAGCGCAGCGCGCAGGCCCGCTGCCCGGCAGGGCGCGAGCGCGGCGGCCGTCGAAGGTCACCACCGTCACGCTCTCCACGTTGGCAAAGACCAGGCCGATGCCGCTTTCGCCGACCGGCACGAGACCGGCCAGAGGGTCATGCATGGCAGCCTTCGCAAAGAGCGCGGCGCGGCCGCCGTCCGCGCCGATAATGCCGTTGACCACATCGAAGGACCTGATCAGGCCAACTTCGGGCAACCTGACCACCTCGACTTCCTCGATCTCGAAGACCGTCTCGTCCCGCCCGTCGCCATTGAGGTCCACGGCGAAGGCATAGTTGAGTTGGGCCTCCTCGCCGGCTTCCCGATCTTTGAAGGGCCCCTGGCCGGCGACAGCCTCCAAAACCAGGCGGCGCAGCGCCTGGTCCTGGGCATCACGCAGGGCGATGGATTTTGCGCTGACGACGGGGGCAGCCGTGGCCGCCAGCGTCGGCCCGCCTGCGGCGCACGTTACACGGCCGCTGCCGGCCTGCCAGGCGATGGGCCCCGCAGTGACGGAATGGATTTGAACGGACGCAACCTGGGTTGGACAGGGCACCGCACGCCGGCCGTCGATGCAGGCGGCGATGTCGCCGTTGCCCACCACAAGCGCCGTGACGGGGCCAGCGGCGCATCCGGCGAGCGCGAATAGACCCACAGCTGCAATGGAAAAGCGCATCGGTCCCCCGGATGCATTTGCGGGCGGTCAAGGAATTGACCGCCCGCGCCCGCGCGCGGAAGGCGCGCAAAACAAAAAGAGCCTTTAGTCGAAGAGCTTGGCGAACTTGCGCGCCTTGCGCTTTTTCCAATGGCCGCGATGGTAGGCATCCGAGCCGATCAGCGGGATCACGCTGGACGCCTCCGCGAAGACCATCTGCTCGTAGGTCGTGTCGACCTTGCCCCAGGAATTGGCTTCCTTGAGAGTCGAGGACGAGCACGCGCCGTCGCGCACGTCGGCCACCGTGATCTGGATGGCGTACTTGTGCATCTCGGCATCGACGCCGAGGATTTCGGCGCAGACGACCGTGTCCTGCACGAAGTTCTTCGGAACGCCGCCGCCGATCATCAACAGACCGGTGGAGCCTGCCTTGATCTTGATGTCAGTGAGTTCGCGGAAATCGGCGATCGAATCGATGGTCATGTGCGCCTTCGGATTGCGCTTCTGGTGAAGCACAAGGCCGAAGCCCGCCGATGAATCGGTGAATGCCGGGCAGAAGATCGGCACATCCATGTCGAAGCAGGTCTCGACCAGCGATTCCTTCTTGCGGTTCTTACGGCCCTTCAACCAGCGACCCATCTCCTTGATGAAGGCGCGCGACGAATAGGCCCGCGGCTCCAGGCTGTCGGCGATTTCGCCGATCACCTTGTCGCAATGCTGCAGCTCTTCTTCGTCGATGTAGGTGTCGTAGATGCGGTCGATGTAGTTGGCGCGCAAATCACGATCATCGATGAACTGCGAGCCCTGGTAGTGCTTGAAGCCAAGGGCCTCGAAGAAGTCCATGTCGACGATGGACGCGCCGGTCGACACGATCGCGTCGATCATGCCGCATTTGACCATCTCGACGTAGACCTGCATGCAGCCGCCGGCCGATGTGGAGCCGGCGAGCGTCAGGATGTTCGAGCATTTGGTGTCGGCGAGCATCATGTTGAATATCTCGGCCGCGCGCGATGTGTCGCGCGAGGTGAACGACATCTTGCCCATGGCGTCGATGATCGGGCGGGCGTCGAACGAGGTGATGTCGATGTGCTCGACCGGTGTCGAGAGAAGCTGCGCTTTGGTGTTCTTGCGCGGGTTCTTGGAGGCGGTCTTGGTCTTGGTTTTGGGCGCGGCCATGGCTGTTTGCGTCCGTCCTTCGTGTTGCGAGGGGGAGAGAAAAGGCAGAGGAACCCATCCCGGTCAAGACCGGGATGGGACCGTCGTTTTGTGGCGGATTACTTTAGGATGATCGCGGAGGCGTCGGTGTTACCGTCCGCGGACAATTCCCCGGCCGGCGCTTCGGTGCGCGACTCCGGCGCCGACAAACTCAAGGTCGGCTGCTCGGACGCGGCCATCATCGGGCCTGGGGCTTCCCGCAAGAGGCGCGGACGGCGCACAGCCTGCGCGGCCAGCGGCATGGCCTCGGGCCAGACCGTCGCCGCGACCGACGAGTGGAACCCGTTGAACCGCGTCGCCATGGTCGAGCCATAGGCGCCCAGCATGCCGATCTCGATCCAGTCGCCTTCCTGGGTGTCCTCGGGCAGCATGAAGGGACCCTTCATCTTGTCCAAGTTGTCGCACGTCGGACCGTAGAACACGAACGAGACCAGCTTTTCGGACGCCAAGCGCGTGTTGGGTGTGCTCGAGTTCTTGCCCGAACGGCCCAAGGGGCGCACCAGACGCACCGGGAAGCGCCAGTTGAGGGTGCCGGCGTCGAACAAGCTGCCGTAGGTGCCGTCGTTGATGAACAGGCGCCGGCCCTTGCGCAGAGTTACGCGCACGAGCATGGCCGCACCCGCCGCGACCATGGCGCGGCCGGGTTCGCACCACAGCTCGGCGCCGGCCGCGACGCCGCCTTCAGCGACGAGGGGCCGGGCCGCCTCGACGATGGCGGCCATATACTGCTCCAACGGAGGAGGCGTCATGTTCGGGTAAGTCGCGGGGAAACCGCCGCCCACGTCGAGGACGTCGAGCTTCACCTTGGCTTTGCTGACCACTTCGCCGGCGCGCTGGATGGCAGCCTTGTAGGCGGCCGGGTCCATGCACTGCGAGCCGACGTGGAAGCAGATGCCGATCTTGTGGGCGACCTTACGCGCATGCCGCAAAAGATCGGCGGCCACCGAGGGGGCCGCGCCGAACTTACCGGAGAGGTCGTAGGCAGCCGCATTGCCCGAGACAGCCAGGCGCACGAACAGGTTGAGGTCCTTGGCCGAACGGGTCTCTTCCAGGATCTTCATCAGCTCGGAAACGGAATCGAGCGCGAAGGTGCGCACGCCCATCTTGTAGGCGGCGCGGATGGCTTCGCGGCTCTTCACCGGGTGCATGAAGTGCAGGCCGACGCCCTTCGGGAAGAGGCCCTTGATCAGGCGCGCTTCCTCGATCGAGGCGACGTCGAACTGACGGATGCCGGCAGCATACATGTGGCGCAGGAAGTCGGGGCCCGGGTTGCACTTGACGGCATACAGCACCTGGCCCGGAAAGCCGGTCAGGAAACGCTGCGCCTGAGAGCGGATCTGCTCAGGGAACACGCACTGCACGGGCGCTTCGGGCCTGAGACGCTTGGCAACGTCGTCAACCGAGCGGAAGAGGTCTTCCGTGATGTCGTTCTGAACAGGCTTTTCGAACTGTCGCGCTTTGAATTGGACCATCTTCTCTCTAGTTCCTCACACCAACCGCTTTCAGCGGCGTCATCATGTCAGCCCCACCGGTCCCCCCGGCAGGCAGGCTCATCAACGATGGGAACGGGATTTCAATCCCGAAGAACTTCCAGCCGCATGCCGACGATCACGTCGTGGGCATGCCAGGACGCGCATTTACGCAGCGCCGCCGTGATACGGGCGGGTGCTACACTTAGGCGCAATCGAGAGTTCAGCTTCGGAAGGGGCATGCACGGCCTCCTTTTATCAATCAGACAAAAAACAGAAAGTCCAACCAACGAAAGGACGCTTACGTCGTTGCTTAACGGCGACTTGCTTTAGGCACGTGCGCGTAACGTCTGGGTTCGCATTTACTCCTATTGGGCGGGAAATCAAGAGAAAATCTCCCGGCGCCGGAATTTTCCTGGCGGCCGTGCTCGGCGTGCACGGCGCGCCGGCGCGGCGCGGCGTCGCGAAGCGGCTTCGGCGACGGCGATGAAGGCGATATCATGGCGCGCGCGCATGACGCGCGCGGCAGCGCCGAGGGGCGGTGTTGCCGGAGCTCTTTGGGGGAGCAGCCGCGATGATTCAATCGTATCCGCTGACCACGGTCGTCGTGGTGCTTTCACTTTTCGTTTACATCTGGGTGGCGATGAAAGTGGGCTCGGCACGGGCAAAACATAACGTCCGTGCGCCTGCTGTTGATGGGCCCGAAGAGTTCCAGAGGATCTTCCGCGTGCACATGAACACGCTCGAGCAGGTCGTCATCTTCCTGCCGGCAGCGGCGCTGTTCGCCGCCGCGTGGGGCGATCTCCCCGCCGCCACCGTGGCGATTTTTTGGCCGGTCGGACGCGTGCTATACGCGCTCGGTTACTACCGGGAAGCAGGCAAGCGCGGTCCCGGCTTCGGCATTTCATTCCTGTCATCGATGTTACTGCTGCTGGGCGCACTGGCCGGTGCGGCGGCGGTTTTGACCGCGCGCATCTAGCCGAGTCGCCCGGGCGCGGAATCGCTCAGCCGGCGGCGCGGTTGCCGTCGAGGAAGCGCGCGAGCGCCGCCCGGGTGCTCTTGTGATTGACGAGCAGGCTGTGCGGCGCCTTGACCACCAGGAGATCGTCGCCGACGCTGAGCTGCGTCTCGGCGACGGTGACGCAACCGTCGTTGTCGCCTGCCAGGAACGGATTGAAGCCCCGCGCCTTGCCCGTGCCGCCCGCGATAATGGCGTAACGCGCGTCGGGTCTCGGCAGACGACGCGCCCGCGCCGGCATCAGATCGGCCGCCACGGGCTTCAGCAGCCAGCGCCCGGGACCGCGCTTCAGCAGCACCTCGGCTAATCTTGCGCCGCGGTTGGGCGGCGCCACCATGAACAGGCCGCGCACTTGGATGCGGCTGCGCCAGCCGTCCTGCCGCGCGCCCAGGCGCATGGCCTTGCGCACCACCAGCGCACCGAGGCTGTAGGTGACGAAGGTGACCGATTCCACGTCGTGCAAGCGGGCGAGCACCTGACACAACGCCCGTGCGTGGTCGGTCAGGCCGTGGCGCGTGCTCGCATAGGTGAAGCCGAGCGAGGCGATCTTGCGGCGCGCGAGCCAGCGGCCCAGCCCCTCGAACATGGTGTGCGCGAGGAACAGGCCGTGCACCATCACCACCAGGTGCTTCGGGTTCTGGCGCAGGCGGTGGCGGGCGCGCATCTCCTCGAAGCGGACGAGACAATGATCGAGGCTGCCCCAGGCGCGCCGAACGTTGCGCGCATCGAGCAGCCGGGCATGGCCGGTGAGGACGTTCTGCTGGATGCGCCAGCCGGCGAAGACCAGTTGGTCGGACCAGAACTGCCGCCCGCCGAGCGTGGGCAGCGCAAGGCGACCAAGGCGGCTTGCCGACAGGCGCGCAAGAGCCCGGCGCAGGAAGCGCGATGCGGCGTTTCCGGTGCGCCTGCGGCGGCGGCGTTGAGGACGTGGGTTAGCGGTCTTGTGGGCGCGCGGCACGGTTACTTGTGCAGCTCCTGCCAATGGCGCTGTTCGTCAGCGGTGAAGGCGTCGATGATAGCACGATAGACGCGTTCGAGCGTATCGGGGCTTGTGTCCAAAGACGCCGCCACGGCGCGCACGCGGGCGACAATCTCCTCCACACGGGCCGGTACGACGACGCCGGCCACCGAGGGTTTGAACTGGGCCGCCTGGGTGACGAAATACAACCGCTCGCAGAGTAGCGGCGCGATCTTGGCATCGAGGCGGTCGATATTGGCGCGGACGTCGGAAAGGTTTTTGACCGGCTTACGCCAACCAGACGCCTTAGCGCTTTTGGTCGCGCGCTTGCTCTTGGCTTTCGCTTTCGCCTTGGTCTTCTTCGCCGGCTTTTTGGATTTGCCCGCCACGGTCCCCGCCACTCAGTACTTGTACGCCCTAGTACCTGAATTCTTCGTAGGCCTTGCCCACGTCGCCGCCCCAGGCGCCATGATACAGCGCCAGCATGCGCTCTGCTGCGGTTATCCCCGAAGCGGCAATCTCCTGCAAGGGGGCGAGGTAGACGCTCTCGTCGCGCCCTGACGCATCCTTGTGGCCGCGGCGTGCAAGACCGGCAGCGGACAACTCTAGAAGCTGCTTGGCGATGTCCTGGACGCTCCGGCCCCGGATTTTGGTGCGCAGGCCTTCCTTGGGCACGGCGTTGCGCAGCGCGTCGCGCTCCTCGGCCGTCCAGCCCTTGGCGATATCCCAGGCGGCGTCCAGCGCCGCGCTGTCATAGAGCAAGCCCGCCCAAAAAGCCGGCAGGGCGACCAGGCGCGGCAACGGCCCTGAGTCCGCGCCGCGCAGCTCGATGTAGTTCTTCACCCGCGCTTCGGGGAAAACGGTCGACATATGATCGATCCAATCCGCCACCGTCGGGATCTCGCCCGGGCGCGCCGGCAACCGGCCGCCGAGGTAGTCGCGGAACGACTGACCCGATGCGTCGATGTAGCCGCCGCGGTAGACAAAGTACATCGGCACATCGAGGACGTAGTCGACATAACGCTCGAAGCTCATGCCGTCCTCGAAGGCGAAGGGCAGCATTCCGGTGCGGTCGGGATCGGTGTCCTGCCAGACCTTGCCGCGGACAGAGAGATAGCCGTTGGGCTTGCCTTCGGTGAAGGGCGAGTTGGCCCACAGCGCCGTGGCAATGGGCTGCAGCGCGAGGCTGACGCGCAGCTTCTTCACCATGTCGGCTTCCGAGGCGTAGTCGAGATTGACCTGCACCGTGCAGGTGCGGGTCATCATGTCGATGCCCATGCCGCCCCGCTTGGGCATGTACTCGCGCATGATCTTGTAGCGGCCCTTGGGCATCCAGTGGATGTCGTCGCGCTTCCAGTCGGGCGTGAAGCCAAGCGCGAGCATGCCGACGCCGATGTCGTCGCCGACCGCGGTCACCTGCCGCAGGTGCTCGGCGATCTCGGCGTGGGTCTCGTGCACCGTTGAAACGGTCGCGCCGGAAAGCTCGAACTGCCCGCCGGGCTCGAGTGATATCGTACCCTTGCCCTTCTGACTCAGAGAAATGACGTTGGGGCCTTCGTTGACCGGCTCCCAACCAAACCGTTGCAGCCCTGTGAGCATGGCCTCGATGCCGTTCGCGCCTTCGTAGGCCAGCGAACGATGATCGGTTTTATGGAACGGGAACTTCTCGTGCTCGGTTCCGATGCGCCAACGCTCTTTGGGCTTACAGCCGTTTTCCAGCGTCGCGATGAGCTGAGCTTTGGAGGTAACAGGCTCGTCCTGTTCGGACCGGAACGACGTCATGACAGGTAGCAAGCCCCTTTAGATTGCGCACCCGCGAAGGCGCCGCCGCGTGGTAGCGGAAGATGGCGGTTACATAGGGGCTTCGCGCGCGATGCGCTAGCCATCCCCAATGACAATTATTCCGCGATCACTCCCCCGGCATCTTTACCGGTGTGGGGCGGACACCCAATCGCCTTGCAACGCTTGCCAGCAGGCCACCGCCGCGATGGCAGCGGTTTCGGCGCGCAGCAGGCGTGGTCCCAGACCCACGGGCTTAGCAAAGGGCAGTTGCCGAAGGGCGTCAAGCTCCGTTTGCTCGAAGCCGCCTTCGGGCCCCGTGAGGAACCCGACGGGGACCTTCGGGTCGGCCGCTTTGATCGCTTCGGCAATGGGCGCGCCGCCGCCGGTTTCATCGAGAAAGTACAGCGTGCGGGTGTTTGGCCACGCCGCGATGAGCGCATCGAACTTCACAGCATCGTGAACGGCCGGGACCGTAAGCCGGTCGCACTGCTCGGCGGCTTCGACAGCATTGGCCCTGAGGCGGGCCGTATTCACGCGCGTGATGTCCGTGCGGCGCGTGAACACCGGCAGCAATGCGGCAACGCCGAGCTCAGAGACTTTCTCGGCGAGCACCTCGATGCGCTTGACCGGCGCGAAGGCCACCCAGACGTCGGGCTCGTTCTTTTGCACCCGCGTTTGTCGCGCGAGGTCGAAGCGCACGCGCTTCTTGGCCGGCACCTGGATGCGCGCCTGCCACTCGCCGTCGCGGCCGTTGAACAGGAGCACCTCATCACCGGCCCCGCGCCGCATGACATTGAGCAGGTAGTGGGCGTGCTCGTCGCTGGCGTCGACCGGCGTTCCGGCGGCAAGCGGGGCATCGACATAAAGGCGGATACGCATAGCGGTTTTTTTGAGCGGTTGGCGTTGAGCGGGTGCGGCCTTGGCCCTACTGTACTCACCTTGCGACACCACGCCACCCGAAACACAAAATGACCCAAAACGAGCTGCCTCCGCGCCGCCACCTTCCGCCCCGCCGCGAGCTCACCCGCAAGCACCTCGGCGGAACGGGCGCGCGCGGCAAAAGCGATATTCCGCACGGTTCTTGGATCGACATCTGGCTGCCGCCGTTCATGCGGCCCTATGCGCGCCTGGCGCGCCTCGACCGGCCCATCGGCGCGTGGCTGCTGCTGCTGCCGGGTTGGTGGGCGCTGTGCATGGCGAGCTTCGGACCGCCTGACGACAAAAACCTATTCGTGCTCTTCCTCATCGGCGCCATTGTCATGCGCGGGGCCGGCTGCACCTACAACGACATCATCGACCGCGACATCGATGCCAAAGTCGAGCGCACCCGCACGCGGCCCCTGCCCGCCGGGGAAATTTCGGTGGGCGCGGCCTGGATCTTCCTCGCCCTTCAGCTCACGGCGGGCCTTGCCGTGCTGCTGCAGTTCGACTGGCCCGCGATCATCGTCGGCGCTGCATCGCTGGTGCTCGTGTTCACGTATCCGTTCATGAAGCGCATCACCTATTGGCCGCAGGCGTGGCTGGGGCTGACATTCAATTGGGGTGTGCTGGTGGGCTGGGTCGCCGTGCGCGGCGAACTCGAGTTCTCCATGCTGCCGTTATATGCGGCTGGCGTCTTCTGGACCCTCGGCTACGACACCATCTACGCCCACCAGGACAAAGAGGACGACACGCTCGTCGGCGTCAAATCCACGGCGCTAGCCCTTGGAAAGCTGACGCGCCCCTTCGTCGCTTTGATGTACGCGCTCGCCTTCGGGCTCATCGTCTACGCCAGCGTTCGCGTGATCACACCCGGCCTGCCCTCACAAATACTTCTGGGCGTCGCGGGGCTGCACCTGATCTGGCAGGTGGCGACACTCGACATCACCAGCCCGGCCAATTGCCTGCAGCGTTTCCAATCGAACCGCAACTTCGGTGTGCTGATCCTGGTCGCGCTGTTGTTTCAGCGGGTGCAGTACTAGGGCGCGCCGCTAGCACACCCACTGCTGTCGTCCTCAGACTTGTCCGAGGACGACACCGCGTATTACTCGGCCGCCTGCTTCGGCGCCGGCGGCGCGGGCGGCGCCAGGTACTGGTTGATGTCGACCTTGTCGATCTGCTCGGGGCGCAGGAACTGCTCGGCGTATTCCATGTAAGCGCCGGAGCGCAGGAACAGCTCGAACAGATCCGGATCGACGTGTTTGTCCTTTTTCATGAACCAGAGAATCTTCAGGCTCTCGGACAGGGTCTTGGCCTTCTTGTACGGACGGTCGGCGGCGGTGAGCGCTTCGAAGATGTCGGCGATGCCCATCATCTTGGCCGGCCATGACATCTGATCGCCCTTCAGCTTATTCGGGTAGCCGGTGCCGTCGATCTTCTCGTGGTGGCCGCCGGCGTATTCGGGGACGCGTTTCAGATGCTTCGGGAATGGCATCTCCTTCAGCATGTCGATGGTCAGAACGATGTGATCATTGATCTTGCGGCGCTCGTCGTCATTGAGCGTACCGCGCTGGATGCACATGTTGAGCACTTCGCCGAGGTGATACTCGGCTTCGGCATGTTCAGGCAGATCGGCCAGCAGTTGTTCCCAGCCTTCCGGCGGCGGCGGCGCCTTGTCGAGCAGCTTGGCTTCGGTCCATGACAGGCCGAGTTTTCTGTCGAAATAGCGGTACCACTTCTGTTTGGCGACCTCTTTGACCTTGTCCTGCTTCTCCTGGGACATGAACTCGCCGCCGATGTTGGCGTCGGCGATGAACGCCCATTGCTTCTGGAGCTCGGCGGTGCGGTCTTTGAATTTCTTGCGCTCGATGCGCGCGTTCTTACCCTTGGCGATCGACTTCAGCATCTTGATCTCGGCATCGCGCTGCAGCACCTCGAAGCGCATACGAACCTCGTGTATGCGGTCGTAGATCGTCTGGAGCTTGGTGGCCTTGTCGACGACGAATTCGGGCGTCGTGACTTTGCCGATGTCGTGCAACCACGCCGCCACGTGCAGTTCGTAACGCTGCTGCTCGTCGAGCTTGAAGTCAGCGAAGATGCCTTCGGTCGTGGCCTCGGCCTTCGCGGCGAGCATCTTGGTGAGCTCGGGTACGCGCTGGCAGTGACCGCCGGTGTAGGGCGATTTCGCGTCAATCGCGTGCGCCATGACCTTGATGAGGCTGTCCATCAGGGCCTTCTGCGCTTCGACCAGCTTTTGGTTATCGATGGCGACCGCGGCCTGTGAGGCCAGCGCTTCGATGGTGCGCTGGACTTCTTTGCTGAAGGCGATGACTTCGCCGGCGCCGTCCTTGGCGTTGATGAGCTGCAGCACGCCGATGACTTCATCCCCGTAGTTCAACAGCGGGATGCACAGGAACGACTTCGAGCGGTAGCCGGTGCTTTGATCGAATTTCTTGGTGCCCGAGAAGTCGTAGCCTTCGGCTTCGTAAGCGTCGGGGATGTTAATCGTCTTCTTGGTGACCGACGCCGAAGCCGAGACGTTGTTGTGGTTCGGCTGGCCGGTTTCGGCGTTGTACATGCGCACGGGCGGAAACGGGATAGGCACGCCGGTGGTGCCGCCCATGGCGATCTTCAGCGTCGTGGTGCGCATGATCGCGAATTTCAGGGTGTCTTCGTCGGTGCGCAGATAGAGCGTGCCGCCGTCGGCCTTGGTAATGCTCATGGCTTCCATGAGGATCAATTCCGTCAGCCGGTCGTGATTGCGCTCGGCCGAGAGCGCAAGACCGATCTCGATCAGGCGCTCAAGACCGCTCGCGCCATCGGGAACGGAATTGCGCACATCGACGACGCTGGAATTCTCTGAAGCCGCTTCAGCCATCTGACCCACTCGACATTAATGTGTGCGTCCGGCCCCCCGGCCCCCGCACCTGATCTCACCCGCGCCGCAACCCGCCTGCCGCCTTCATTTATTGTAGGGGTGTTTGGCCCCGCTTTTTGTCAATTTTTGAAGGCGTTTTTTCTAAGCCTTCAGCACCTTAGAGCGAATTCACAAACTAAGGGTAAAGGCAGGGCATCATAGTCGCACCGTCTTTCCACGACAAGCGCGGCCGACTTTTTCTCCAGTTAGTTGAAGGGCCAAACTATTCCCGGCCGGCAGGCCGCTTGACGGGTCCATGGCCAGCGCCTTAAGTGCCCGTCACCCTGTGAAAATTTCGCCTTCTCACGCAAAATACGGCCATGCCCTACCAGTCCTTGCGCGATTTCATGACCCGTCTGGAGCAGTCCGGACGGCTTTTGCGCGTAAAGACCCCGGTCTCCACCCACCTCGAAATGACCGAGATCCAGACCCGAGTCCTGGCCGAGGGCGGGCCCGCTATCCTGTTCGAGAACGTCATCAAGGCGGACGGGTCGAAGTCCGCCATCCCGGTGCTGGTGAACCTGTTCGGAACTGTCGAGCGTGTGGCCTGGGGCATGGACCGCGAGCCCCATCAGCTGCGCGAGATCGGCGAGACGCTGGCGTTCCTCAAGCAGCCCGAGCCGCCGGGCGGCTGGAAAGAAGCGTGGGAGATGCTGCCGCTCGTCCGCACAGTCATGGCGATGAAGCCGAAGACGGTCTCTAGCGCGCCGTGTCAGGAGATCGTGCTGCGAGGCGAGGACATCGACCTCGCCAAACTTCCCGTGCAGACCTGTTGGCCGGGCGACGTGGGGCCGCTGATTACCTGGCCGCTTGTCGTCACGAAGGGTCCGGGCGGCGACAAGCGCGACGTTTATAACCTCGGCATTTACCGCATGCAGGTGACGGGGCGCGACACGACACTCATGCGCTGGCTCAAGCATCGCGGCGGCGCGGGGCATTACGACCGTTGGAAAGGCCAGAAGCGCGAGCCGTTGCCGGCCGCCGTCGTCCTCGGCGCCGATCCCGGCACGATCCTCGCCGCGGTCACGCCCGTTCCCGATACACTGTCCGAGTATCAATTCGCCGGCCTCTTGCGTGGCCGCAAGGTCGAACTCGTCGACTGCAAGACCGTGCCGCTGCAAGTGCCGGCCGAGGCCGAGATCGTCATCGAAGGCCACGTCATGCTCGACGAGCACGGCGACGAAGGTCCCTTCGGCGATCACACCGGCTTTTATAATGCCGTCGAGAAATTCCCGGCGTTCAAGGTTTCGGCCATCACCATGCGCCGCGATCCGATATATCTCTCGACCTATACCGGACGTCCGCCCGACGAGCCCAGTATCTTGGGCGAAGCGCTCAACGAAGTGTTCATTCCCCTGCTGATCCAGCAGTTCCCGGAGATCGTCGACTTCTGGCTGCCGCCCGAAGGATGCAGCTACCGCATCGCCGTGGTGAGCATGAAGAAAGCTTATCCCGGTCACGCCAAGCGCGTGATGATGGGCGTGTGGAGTTTCCTGCGCCAATTCGTCTACACCAAGTTCGTCATCGTCGTGGACGCCGACATCAATGCGCGCGACTGGAAAGATGTGATGTGGGCGATCTCAACGCGCATGGATCCGGTGCGCGATGTCACCATGGTCGAGAACACGCCCATTGATTATCTCGACTTCGCCTCGCCTGCGCCTGGCCTGGGCGGCAAGATCGGCCTTGATGCCACGACAAAAATGCCGCCCGAGACCACACGCGAGTGGGGCACCGAAATCCGCATGGCCGACGACATTGTCAAGGTTGTGACCGAGAAGTGGGCCAGCTACGGCCTGCCCGGCAGCGGCAAGAAAATCTGGAAGTAAATTTGGTATTGCGCGTGGCGGCTATCCGCTAACTTCCGCGCGAACACACTCGAGAGGATGGGCGCCGCTGCGTGCAGGTACCATGACCTCTTTCGTTTCATCTCTCTTCTCTCTCTGACGGCGTCCGAAGCGGCCGGCGCAGCAAAGTAGATCAAACGCATTCTGCACAGTTGTCGCGCATACCGCGATTCCTACCTCCGCTTGCGCGCTTCCGCGGCGCGTGCAACGCGTTGCGCGTGCATTACCCTTTCGTAACGCACGCGCGGGCAAACATCGACAGCAAGCCAACCGTTGTGTGTGCAAGCTGCCTATCTCGGCTGAGCCGCTTCAACTACTCGCGGTAAACGTGTGAGAACACGATGCAGGGCATAGGCGCCACACACACAACGTGAGGATCCTATGAATAACTTTATGTCCACTCTTCTGCTCACTTCCGCACTGACGGTTTCCGTTGGCGTAGCTGCCCAAGAAGCTCAGCCGCTGACCTTCGATAACGCCCCGAATGGATACGAACTCGACCTGTCGCAAAATAGCGGCGCCGGCGTCGTAACGTTCGGTCAACGCGGCGACAGCAAGGCCGGCTCGATGCCGAATGTCACGAACTCGTCCATCACCAACACCCAGCAGGGCTATGATTTGGCTCTGCCGGACTACAATGGCACGACGACGTGGTCAGTCGGCAGTGACTCTGCCTTCACCGCGACCTCGCCTAACGGTACGCATCTCAGCGGCAGCTTCTCCGGCGCCGCTGCTGCGAACCTGACCTACGCCAACTACGGCGCATGGGAGACGACCGGGTCCAGCGCTGCTGGGTTGTCGCTCGGCGTCTTTGCAAGCGGCGTGCCGGGCCCCAACGGCAACGATCGTCCGATCAGTGGCGGTGCGAGCTATAACGGCAAGGCCACTGGCTACGCGACCTACGTCGATGCCGCGCAGCTCAAGCTCAACGGCGACGTGACGCTGAACGCCGACTTCGGCAACAACACGATCTCGGGCCGCGTCACCAACATGACCGCCGCGTCGATCGATGCCACCAACCGTAGTCTCGGCGTAGCGATTGCCACCAACGACATCGCGCTGAGCAACGGTCTTATCACCGGCACCTCCTTCGCCGGCGATGCGCGCATCGCGTGGACGGCAAGCCAGCAGATGAGCCTCGGCGGCGCTGTCGGCAGCTTCGGCGGCGGGTTCTACGGACCGAATGCCGCGGAAGCCGCGGGCACGATCTCGATGACCAATGCCGGTACGGGCAACATCGTCGCTGCGTTCGGCGCGGCGAAGTAAGCTCTTTTCGGTTTCTCCTCGACGCTGCGGCGGCCGCCTGGAGGGGCGGCCGCTTTTCTTTGCGTGAAGCGCGCCTGCAGGTAGGGCGCGAAATCGCGAAAAAGTCGCCTTTTGCGGAGAACAAGTATGTGGGGACCGCCGTTGGTATGAAAGCCGCCCAGCTCTCGGAACGGTAGATCAACAGAGGTCGCATGAAATTCCTTGTCGGTGTCGCGGCCGTCTTTTTGACGGCAGCCGCTTACGCGCAAACGCCTGCAACCCTGCCCGCGGCGCTCGAACAAGCACGCGTCGCCCTGGGACGGGGCGATAACGCCGCCGCCGAACAACTGTTGTCCGCGGTGGACCCGGCCACAGTCGACGTTAACGACCTGGACTTCCTGCGCGGCACGCTCGCCTTCCAGACCGAGCGCTATCGTGACGCAGCCGAATACTTCGGCCGCATCCTCGCACGCGACCCCAGCCTCAACCGCGTGCGCCTGGAGCTTGCGCGTGCACGCTTCATGGCCGGCGACGACGGCGAAGCCGAGCGCCAGTTCCGCGCCGCCATTGCAGCCGGCGTGCCGCCGGCCGTCGCGCGCAACGTCGGCGGATTCCTCGGCGAGCTCCGCCGGCGCCGCCACTACGATTTCGGTATCGGCGTGGGCATTGCCGCCGACAACAACATCAACGTCGCCACCACGGCGCAGACCGTCGATCTGTTTGGTTTGCCTTTCGACATCGACCAGAGCGCGCGCAAGACCTCCGGCTACGGTCTCGCCTTCAACGCCTCGGGCAATTACCAGTGGGATCTCGCCGGCAACGACGTCCGCCTCAAGGTCGGCGGCCAAGTTTACGATGCCGAGTACAAAGACGGCGACTTCGTCGATCGCCAGGTCGCGCTCTACGCCGGCCCGCGCTTCATGTTCAAGGACAATTCGGAATTCTCGGTGATTGCGACCGGCGCGCATCGCTGGTACGGCGGCAAGAATCTGACCGATGCCTACGGCGCGCGCATCGAAGGCGAAAAGCCGCTGGGCCATCGCTTCCTTTTCAACGGCTCGGCGAGCTGGCAGAACCAGACGTACCTGCGCCCGCAGTTCTCGTCCTACAGTGGGCCGGTATATCAGGTGAACACGGTGCTGACCTATGCCCAGCGCAGCGGCTTCCTGCGCGGCAACATCGGTGTCGTACGCGAGAATGCGCGCATCGAACCCTTGCGCGACTGGCAATACGTGTTTGGCGCCGGCATCTATCGCCATACCCTGCCGGCGCACTTCTCGGCCTATGTCAGCACGCAGCTGGCGCTTGCGCGCTATGACGCACCGCTGGCGGCTTTCGGCGTGAAGCGCGGCGACGAACAGATCGACGTGCGCCTCAGCATATCGAATGCCAAGCTCACCTTTGGCCGCTTCACGCCCATCTTCACCTATATCCACACCGAGCGGTTCTCGAACATTCCGATCTACGCTTATAGCCGCGACCGCTTCGAGCTCGGCTTCAATTGGACGTTCTAGTTAAAAACGGTAGGCGAGACCGACCTTCAACACCGGGTAATAACGGAAGTCGTCGATATCGTCCTTGATGTCGCGCCGCTCGCGCTCGAGATCGGCGGCGAAGCCGGGGATGGCGTTGGCCGGCCCGGTCGCATTGAGGAACACCTTGCTGCCGCCCTGAAACATGACGCCGGCGTCGAAGACGAAACTAAACCCGGGCTCGTCGCGGTTGCTGGTATAGCCGAGGCCGGCATAGGGCGCGAAGTCGTTGAAACGCGCGCCGCCGTCCAGGTTGCCGACTTGCGACGGCGCATACATGGTGCCGCCGATCTCGACGCTGCTGGTCGGCGTCGCGGTGAGGTCGATCTTGTTGCGGTTCAGGAAGCCGCCGCCGGTGAGACGAAAGCTGGTTTCGAACAGATAGAGATCGCCGAGCAGGCCGAAGCTCATCAGACGCAGATCACCGTCGTAGTCGACGTCCTCGCCGCTGACGCCGCGCGAGATGCTGAAGAAGTTGCCGTTCACGCGCACAGCCAGCATGTCCGAGATATCCATACCCACTTCGAGGCCGCCACCCTGGGTGCCCACGGCAATACCGATGGACTGGGCGCCCGCGGTTATGGGCATAAAAGCGGCTCCCGCCACGATCAGGGCGGCGAAAGCAAAACGAAAACCCATGGAAACCTCCGGACGACAGTGCGGGGTGCACGAGGAGGTAATGCGAAAAACCGCCCCGGGTTCCCGCACTGCTTGAAACCCGCAGCCGGGCGTTGCGGCCAAGACACAGGGTTGCAGCCGGCCGAAAAACCGGCAGACTGCGAGCCCCTCCCTTTCCCCGGCCAATTTCATGTCCCAGCCCGACCTCCTCAACCTTCTCTCCGACCTGATCGCCGACGCCAAGAAAGCCGGCGCCGATGCCGCCGACGCCATCGTCGTCGATGGCACCTCCATTTCGGTGACGACCCGGCTGGGCAAACTTGAGCAATTGGAGGGCTCGGAAGGCGGCGACATCGGCTTGCGCGTGCTCATGGGTAAGCGTCAAGCCATTGTCTCCAGCGCCGACCGCTCACGCGAGGCGCTGAAGGAACTGGTCGAGCGCGCCGTGGCCATGGCGCGCACGGTCCCTGAGGACCCTTACTGCGGCATCGCCGCGCCCGGACAGCTCGCCACATCGCTGCCCGAGATCGACATCTGCGATCCCGCCGAGATCTCGGCGCAGACGCTGATCGACATGACCAAGACCTGCGAAGCCGCGGCGCTGGACGTGAAGGGTGTCACCAATTCCGAAGGCGCGTCGGCCTCGTGGGGGCGCACCAAGGTCGCCATCGCCGCCTCCAACGGTTTCGTGCGCTCTTATGCCTCGTCAGGCTCGTCCCTGAGTGCTTCGGTGATTGCAGGCGATTCCGACAAGGGCATGGAGACCGACTACGACTACACCTCGGCGGTGTACTTCAGCGACCTGAAGGCGCCCGCCGCTATCGGCCGCGGCGCAGGCGAGCGCGCCGTGCGCAAGGTGGGCGGGCGCAAGATCGCCAGCCGCAAGGTGCCGGTGATCTTCGATGCCCGCGCCGCCCGCGGGATCGTCGGCCACCTCCTCGGCGCCATCAATGGATCGTCGGTGGCGCGTGGCACCACCTTCCTGAAGGACGCCATGGGCACGGAGGTCTTCGCGCCCGGCATCAGCATCCAGGAAGACCCGCACCGCAATCGTGGTCTGAGGTCCAAGCCGTGCGATGCCGAAGGCCTGCCCAACAGGGCGCGCGCGCTGATCGACAGGGGCGTGCTGACCACCTGGATCCTCGACCTGCGCGCCGCGCGCCAGTTGAACCTCGCGCCCACCGGCCACGCCACGCGCGGCACCGGCGGGCCGCCCAGCCCGGGCACGACCAACGTCTGGCTGGAAGCGGGCAAGCTTACGCCCGCTGCCCTCATGGCGGATATCAAGGAAGGCCTGTTCGTCACCGACCTCGTCGGCCAGGGCGTGAACACCGTCACCGGCGACTACAGCCGCGGCGCCGTGGGCTTCTGGATCGAGAACGGCGAGCTGACGTACCCGGTCCATGAGGTGACCATCGCGTCCAACCTCAAGGACATGTTCAAGCGCCTCGTGCCCGCGAGCGATCTCGACATGCGCTACGGCGTCGATGCGCCAAGCGTGCGCATCGACGGCATGAGCCTCGCGGGAACCTGAACTAAGCGGCGGTGTCTTTGCGCTCGTTGTAGCGCTTCAGGAACTGATGCGCGCGCTCGATGGCTTCCTGCAGGTGCGGCGGGCGCACCTGGTGCGCGATGCTGGCGCGCACATGCATCAGGAGATATCCGAAGTGATGGTACATGACGTCAGCCTCCTGGAGCGTCTGCGCGAGGCGCAGCAGGTAGGCATGCAGTTCTGGGTCCTTGTACTTCGTCTGGACTTCTTCGGCTTTTTTGTAGAGGTCTTCGATGACGTCTTTCATTTCCTGCCTCGGCGGTGCAGTGGTTGTGGGCGTCCGGTGTCGACCCCCCTACACCGGCAAGTTGAGCATACAACGCGCTGCAGCCAAAAAGACAGCCGCCGCATCGCTTGATTTAAAAGAAAAATTTCAGGAAAACCGTCTGCGTCGCGGGAACAATTCGTGCCCTCGCAACTAAGCCGGATGGATTAGCCGCACGGGCTCCGGGTCGATGGAGATGCGCGCCGGTAGGGTGGCGATGATGTCGCCGTCGGCCTGAACCGGGCGGCCGGGCACACCTTCCACGACGACCTCGCGGGCCGTGATGATATCGACGTCTTTGAGCTTGCCCACGACACCCATCATCAGCGCCGTGCCGTAGCGCGCGATGTTCACCGGTCCCGACCCGCGCATCAGCACCACTTCAAATGTTTCATCGGCCAACGACGCCTTGGGCGCGGCGATGAACGGGCCGCCATAGAGCCGGCCGTTACACGCCACCGCCGAGGCGGTCTTGTGCACCACACCGTCGACGGTCGCCGTACAGCCGGCCGCGCCGCCGCGAAAAGCCTGGCGCGCCGCCTGCCAGACGTAGGCCAAGGGACCAAGCTTTTTCTTCAGCGCCAGCGACACGCCAGCCACCACGTCAGCGTCGAAGCCGGCACCGGCCATCATCACGAACCTGCGACCGTTGATGCGCCCTACGTGGATCGGCTTGATCGGACCCTGCATGAGGCTGCGCGCAACAACATCGGCCGCTTTTGACAACCCGATCTCATCGGCGAGCACGTTGGCGGTGCCGAGCGGAATGATGCCTAGCGCCTGACGTTTGCGGGGAAGGCCATTGACGACCTCATTGATGGTACCGTCGCCGCCGGCGGCAGCTATGACATCAAAAGCGTCGGCAGCCTCGCGCGCGATGGCCTCGGCGTGGCCGCGAGATTCGGTGTGTATCACACTGACGGGAGCGCCGAGGTCTTTGAGAGCGGCGATAACGGCATCGAACCGGGCGCGGCGGTTACCGCCGGCGACGGGATTAAAAACGGCAAGCAAACGACGCTGCGCAGCCGACCCCTCTGCGGCACGCTGTGCCGCATCCCCGCCATAACCATCCATGCGCGGCATGCCTACGCTATGCGCCATCTGTTTGAAAGCGACAGTTCTGTTTCAACGCCGTGAAGAGTCCATGAAGACAGACCCCGACCGTCTAGTAAAGCGAATCCGCATCACATACATCGAAGCCGCGCGAGATTGGCATTTCAGGAGTTCATGTTGCGCGCGATTGGAAGCACTCTCAAATTCCGCTGCATCTTCCTCTCCGACATTCACCTCGGCACGCGTGGCTGCAAAGCCGGCTTTCTCCTCGACTTCCTCAAGCATACCGAGTCGGAAAAGCTGTACCTCGTCGGCGACATCATCGACGGCTGGCGGCTGAAAAAGAACTGGTACTGGACCCAGGAGCACAACGACGTTGTGCAAAAGGTGCTGCGCAAGGCGCGCAAGGGCACCGATGTGATTTACGTGCCCGGGAACCACGACGAATTCGCGCGCGATTTCCTGGATCACGAGTTCGGCGAGATCAAGGTGATGCGCGACGCCATGCATAAAACCGTGGATGGCCGCACATTTTTGGTAGCCCACGGCGACGAATGCGACGGCGTGATGATCTATGCCAAGTGGCTCGCCATCCTCGGTGACACGGCTTATGTGGCCGCGCTGACGCTGAACACCTGGTTCAACGCCATCCGTCGCCGCTTCGGCCTGCCGTACTGGTCGCTGTCGAAATACCTCAAGCACCGCGTCAAGAACGCCGTGCAGTTCATCACCAACTACGAGAGCGTCATGGCGCGAATGGCGCGCGAGCGGGGCGCCGACGGCATCATCTGCGGCCACATCCACCACGCCGAGATCCGCGACATCGACGGCATCACCTACCTCAACGACGGCGACTGGGTCGAAAGCTGCACCGCGCTGGTCGAACACTTCGACGGGCATTGGGAGATCCTGCACTGGGCCGACCTGCGCGGCCTCGTGCCGTCCGAACCCGTGACCGAAGAGACCGACGCAAACGCCGAACTGCCGGTGGTCATTCCGACTTTCCCGCTGTCCTCCTTGAGCGGCATTCCGCTCGAGGCAAGCAACAAGGCAAAAGAATGCGAATACTCATCGTCTCCGACGCCTGGCATCCCCAAATCAACGGTGTGGTCCGAACCTTAACGACGCTGCAGAAACACCTCATCGCCACCGGCTACGAGACCATCACCATTACGCCGGATCAGTTCCGCAGCGTACCCTGCCCGACCTATCCCGAAATCCGCCTCGCCCTGATGCCCTCACGGCGCATGGCGCGCACGATCGAAGGCTCGCGGCCCTGCGTCGTGCACATCGCCACCGAAGGCCCGCTCGGATTAGCGGCGCGGCGTTACTGCATGAAGCGCGGCATTCCGTTCACCACCGCCTTCCACACCAAATTCCCCGAGTACGTTAACGCACGCCTCGGCGTGCCGGCCAATTGGACGTACAAGATCATGCGCCGCTTCCATGCGCCGGCGCACGCGGTGATGGTGGCCACGCAAACGGTCGAGAACGAACTCGTGGCCCACGGGTTTGCCAACATCAAGCGCTGGAGCCGCGGCGTCGACACCGACCTCTTTCGCCCGCGCGATAAAAGTTTCCTCGATCTGCCGCGGCCCATCGCGCTGTACGTCGGGCGCGTCGCGGTCGAGAAGAATATCGAGGCCTTCCTCGCCGTCGAACATCCCGGCAGCAAAGTAGTGGTCGGCGATGGTCCGCAGCTCAAGGAGCTCTCGCGCAAATATCCCGCCGTGCACTTCGTCGGCGTCAAAGAAGGTGAAGAACTCGCCAAACACTTCGCGGCGGCCGATGTGTTCGTCTTCCCGAGCCTTACAGATACTTTTGGGTTGGTGCTTCTCGAGGCGCTGGCCTGCGGCGTACCGGTCGCCGCTTATCCCGTAGCCGGACCACTTGACGTCATCGGCGAGGCGCCCGTTGGTTGCCTTAACGCCGACCTCGCCGTCGCGGTGAAGAAGGCGCTGGACGCCTCACCCGAGGCCTGCCGCGCCCATGCCGAGCGTTACTCCTGGGAAGCCAGCGCGCAGCAGTTCCTGGAGAACATCGCGCCCTTTCCGCCGGAGCGCTTTTTTCCCGGCGGCTCATCGCAGTCTGGAATGGAACCCGCTGCCGCCTAGTAGCGCGGCTGTTCGACGTCGTCCGCCGGCGGTGGGGCGTTCTGCATCATCGACTGGCGTTCCTGTTCGGCGGCGATCTCGCGGATGCGCCGCTCGGCTTCGGCCGCCACGGCGTCGGCCGGCGAGGTTTCGGTCCAGCCGTTGTTGAAGGGCTCGTTGGGCAGCGGCCCCATCGTTTTACGCGGCAGGGAGTCTGACGGCAGCTTCGGATAGGCGGTCTTGTCCGGGCCCGGCGGCTGCGAGAGGTCGTGAGTTGTGCCCTCGCGCAAGGTCATGGCCCCGGCGACGAGTATCGCCGCACCGACCAGATACCAGACGAGACTTCCGCGCGGTTCCATGGGGCCTTTCCTGCCTCCCCGCGCCCGTTCTCAGGCGCGGCGAAGTCGCCTATTGTCGTCCCATGACCCAAACGGCGCAAGTTGCCTCACGTTTCGCTCGGCACAGTTCGTGGCCAAACTGATAAAAACCTTAGGGCGCAAGCCCCTGGTGCAGCGCCTGCTCGCGCGCCTTGCCGCCGGGCTCATGGGCGCCGTGCGCACGACCACGCGCTGGCACAGCCACGGCGAGGCCGCCGTCGCCGAAGCCTGGGCCGGGCGCGCGCCCGTGATCGTCGCCTTCTGGCACAACCGGCTCGCCATGATGCCGGCCTGTTGGCGGAGTACTGCGCCCTTCCATATGCTGATCTCCTCGCACCCCGACGGCCGGCTGGTCGCCAATACCATCGCGCTGTTCGGGTTCCACTCCATCGCCGGGTCTTCCACGCGCGGCGGCGGCGAAGCCCTGCGCCAGCTCGTGCGCGCCCTCAAGGAGGGCGGCAGTGTCGGCATCACGCCCGACGGACCGCGTGGCCCGCGCATGACCGTGGGCGAAGGCATCCTCGCGCTCGCGCGCCTCACCGGCGCGCCGATCCTGCCGCTCGCCGTCTCGGTCAGCCGGCGCATGGTCCTTGGCACCTGGGACCGGCTGATCGTGCCCTTGCCTTTTGGCCGGGGCGCCATGATATGGGGAAACCCCATCACCGTGCCGCGCGATGCGAGCGAGGACGACCTCGCGGCCCTACGCGGAGCCCTCGAAGAGGAACTGACGCGCGTGAGCGCAGAAGCCGACGCACATACCGGTCACCCGGCCATGACGAAAGAGTCTGCGGAGCACCGCGATGCGCGCGCCTGATTTCTGGCGCAGCGATAACGGCCTTGCGCGCCTGCTCGAGCCTTTTGGTCTCATCTACGGGACCGTGACCGCCCGGCGTATGGCGCGCGCCAAGCCCGCCACCGCCACCGTGCCGGTGATCTGCGTCGGCAACCTGACCGTCGGCGGCACGGGCAAGACGCCGGTCGCCGCCGCCATCGCCGCGCACCTTGCCGCGCGCGGACGCCATCCGGCGATCCTCATGCGCGGGTACGGCGGCAACCTCAAAGGCCCGGTGAAAGTCAGCGCCCACAACCACGGCGTCGATGACGTCGGCGACGAAGCGCTGCTGCATGCCCGCGCGGTGCCGACGTGGGTGGCCCGCCGCCGCGCCGCCGCCGCGCCGCTCGCCGTGGCCGACGGCGCGGACGTCTTGATCATGGACGATGGTCACCAGCATCCCGGCCTCGCCAAGGACTTATCGTTGGTCGTGGTCGATGGTGTTCAAGGCTTCGGCAACGGCCGCATCATCCCCGCAGGCCCTTTACGAGAGTCCGTCACGGGCGGGCTCGCGCGCGCGGATGCTGTCGTCCTCATGGGCGACGACCCGAACAGTCTGGCGCCGCAGCTCGGAGGGCGCTTGCCGGTGTTGCGCGCGCACTTGGCGCTGGGCCCGGAGTGGCAGGCGCTGCGCGGACAGAAGGTCGTTGCCTTCGCCGGCATCGGCGGCCCCGAGCGGTTCTATCATGCCCTGCAAGCCGTGGGCGCACGCGTCGTTGCATTCCATCCCTTCGGCGATCACTACGGCTACGCCGCCGCCGACATCCAACCAATGTTAGACGAAGCCTACAACGTCGGCGCCATTCCCGTGACGACGGGCAAGGATGCCGTGCGCCTCGATCCCGATCAGCGCCAGCAGGTGAATGTGCTCAACATCACCGCCACCTGGGACGACGTACATCAGCTCGACGCGCTGCTGAACAAAGTGATCGGCGACTAATTCTTCGCCGGCAAGGTGGCGAGTACCGTCTCTGGGTCGAGACGCGTGTCGAACCAGGTGACGCCGAAGTGCAGATGCGGCCCGCTCGCGCGACCTGTCATGCCGATTTCACCGATGATGTCGCCTTGCTTGACGTGCTGGCCGTCCGTCACATGCAGCTTGCTCATGTGGATGTAGACCGTCTGTAGGCCGTAGCCGTGACCCAGAACAACGGTATTGCCGGTCATGACCATCATCTCGTGGCGCAACGCGACAACGCCATCGGCGGCCGCGCGCACCGGCGTGCCCGTGGGCGCGGCGATATCAAGACCGGCATGGAACGAGCCCGGCGTGCCGTTGAGGATGCGCTGGCTGCCGAAGACGCCGGATATCCTCCCCTCCGCCGGGCGGATGAGACCGGTCTCGAAATACGGCACCAACTCGAGCTTGGCGCGGGCCGCCTGCATCAGCTTGTTTTCGGCGAGGATCTGTTTCAGCGTCTCCGGGTCGGGCGTCACGGTTTTCTGCGGCACGCCGTCGACGCGTTCGATATTCCAAGTGCGCGGCGCGATGGCGAAGCGTTTAACCTCGCGCGCGCCGTCCGGCGCGGTGATGGTCAGCACGCCTTCCGCCGGCGCATCGCGGTCGATGCCCAGCAGAAAGCGGCCGTTATCCATGACCGGCACGCCGCGTTCGCCGAAGGTGATCTTTGCGCCCGCAGGCGCGTGACCGATGAGCAGACCGCCTTGCTCGCTGCGCCCTTCAAGCGTCGTCTCAGCCGACGCCGGCGACGAAATAAGAAGCAGAGCGAGGATCAACCGCTTCACAGCAACGATCCTTGTTTGCCGTCGTCTTTCTTAGGCGCGGCACGCACAGGCTTCACCGCCGCACCTTCCACGCGCGCGCCCACCGTTCCATCGGCGAACGCGACGTTGAGCGCAGCGCCCGCGGGGGCGCCCGCGACGGAGACCACCGGCGCGCCGCCGGCATCGGTCACCATGGCGTAACCGCGCTCCAGCACACGTCGCGGCGAAACCGATTCCAGCCGCGCGAAAACGTGTTCGAGGCTGGTCGCCGCATCCTGCGTACTGCGCTGGGCCGCCCGCAACGCGCGCTCGGCAAGATTGGCGACCTCGTTGCACTGGCGCTGCATGTCCGCGAGGAACCGTTGCGGGTTAAGGCGTGTACTGGCAATCGTGAGCTTCTCGGTAATGGTCTGCAGGAACCGCCGGGGCGCTTCAGCAAGGCGCTCGCTCAAGGCATCGAGATCTTGGGTCTTCTGCGCGACGATCATGTCGAGGCGCGGGATGCCGCGCACGAGACCCTCGAGATGCATGCGCCGCTCCTCCAGCGTGCGCATCGCGGCCTGCATCAGGCGGTCCTGCGCTTTGTGCACCTGGGCCAGCAGTTCGAGCCGCACCGGCACGGCCATCTCGGCGGCAGCGGTTGGCGTGGGTGCGCGCCGGTCGGCGGCGAAGTCGATCAACGTCGTGTCGGTCTCGTGACCGACGGCGCTGATGAGCGGAATCACGGACGCCGCAGCCGCACGCACGACGTTCTCTTCGTTGAAGGACCAGAGGTCTTCGAGACTACCACCGCCGCGCGCCACGATGATCACATCGGGCCGCGGGATCGCACCGCCGGGCTCCAGCGCATTGAAACCGGCGATGGCCGCCGCGACTTCGTTTGCCGAGCCCTCACCCTGCACCTTCACCGGCCAAAGAATGACGCGGCGCGGGAAACGGTCGGCAAGGCGGTGGAGAATGTCGCGGATCACCGCGCCCGTGGGCGATGTCACCACGCCGATGACCTCGGGCAAATAGGGCAGCTTCTTCTTGCGCGATTCGTCGAACAGGCCTTCGGCGGCGAGTTTCTTTCTGCGGTCTTCCAACAGCTTGAGCAGCGCGCCTTGGCCCGCCAACTCGACTGCATCGATGATGATCTGATAGCTCGACCGCCCGGGATAGGTCGTGAGCTTGCCGGTCGCGATGACCTCCATGCCCTCCTCGGGGCGGATGGAAAGCCGGCTCATGGTGCCGCGCCAGATGATGCCGTCGAGGCAGGCGTTCTCATCCTTGAGGCGCAGGTAACAATGGCCCGACGTCGCCACCTTTGGCTGTGAGATTTCGCCGCGCACGCGCACGTAGCCGAAGCTGTCCTCGACCGTGCGCTTCAGCGCCGCCGAAAGCTCCGAGACGGTAAAAGCGGCAGCGTTTCCGCCAAGTTCCGGGGGCGTATCCAAGAGTGGCAAGTCGCTCATGGCTCTGTTATGCCACAGCCGGAAACGGCCATACAGAGCGGGGACAGAGATGCGGGTACTGGTTGTGGGCGGCGGCGGACGAGAGCATGCCTTGTGCTGGGCGCTCAGCGCCTCGCCCCTCTGCGACGTCCTTTATTGTGCGCCGGGAAATCCGGGAATCGCCCAAGTGGCTACGTGCTTGCCGGTCAGCGCCGAGGACGTTCCCAGCCTCGTCGCCCTCGCCCAAAAAGAGAAAATCGACTTCGTCGTCGTCGGCCCCGAGGCGCCGCTGGTGGCGGGCCTGGTGGATGCTCTGGCCGCCGTCGGCATTAAGGCTTTCGGTCCGTCCGCCAAGGCCGCGCGGCTCGAAGGCTCCAAGGCCTTCATGAAGGACTTCTTCGCCCGTCACAATATCCCGACCGCCGCCTACGGCCGTTTCACCGACGCCGCCAAGGCCAAGGCCTTCATCGACGCCAAAGGCGCGCCCATTGTGGTTAAGGCCGACGGCCTCGCCGCCGGCAAAGGCGTGATTATCGCCAAGACCACCGCCGAGGCCCACGCCGCCGTTGACAGCATCATGACCGAGAAAGTCTTCGGCGCCGCCGGCAACGAAGTCGTGGTCGAGGAATTTTTGGAAGGCGAGGAAGTCAGCTTCTTTGCGCTGGTCGACGGCACGACGGCGCTGCCGCTTGCGTCGGCACAGGATCACAAAGCCGTCGGTGACGGCGACACCGGGCCCAACACGGGCGGCATGGGCGCTTACTCGCCGACGCCTTTAGTGAATGACGCGCTGCAAGCGCGCATCATGAAAGAGGTCATCGCGCCGACAGTGAGCGGTCTTGCCGCAGAAGGCTCGCCGTTCAAAGGCGTGCTGTTCGCCGGGCTGATGATCACCAAGGAGGGGCCGAAGACGCTCGAATTCAACGTCCGCTTCGGCGATCCCGAGTGCGAAGTGCTGATGATGCGCCTCAAGTCCGATCTGTTGCCAGCGCTCACCGCTTCTGCCGACGGCCAGCTCAAGAATTTTGATCTACGCTGGAAGGACGAGACCGCGCTCGTCGTGATCATGGCCGCCAACGGCTATCCCGGCACGCCGCAAAAGGGCACGGTGATCCAAGGCTTGGACGACGCGGCGAAAATTCCCGGCGTGCAGGTCTTCCACGCCGGCACCAAAGCCAATGGCAGCGCAATCGTCGCCAACGGCGGGCGTGTGCTGGCGGTGACGGCCACAGGAAAATCCGTGAGCGAAGCGCAAGCGCTGGCTTACAAGGGCGTCGATACGATCAAATGGCCGGGGGGCTTTTGCCGGCGCGATATCGGCTGGCGCGCCGTGGCGCGCGAGAAGACGCGTTAGACTATTTACACTGCGACGTGAGCGTCTGGGACTTGGGGTCCATCTTGCTCTTGTCGTCGCCTTCCTGCACCAGTTCCACGCCGGAGAAAAAGCCGCGCGCCGTGGTGGCAGTGGCGATATCCAGCAATTCTTTGATGAACACGTCGAGGCGCTGGCCTTGCAGGTCCGCCGGCTGCGGCATCGTCTTGTAAAGATGAAGCATCAGCTTCTCGTGCACGACCGGCACCATGAAACAGGCCGGGCGCTCGTTGACGCCCACATCCAATATCAGGCGCAGGGTCACAACCTGATAGCGCACGCCCGACGGCGTGCGGTACGGCGACATGAACGGCTGGAGCTGCACCTTGGCGCCGCCGTAGCCAACGGGCTCGTCCTCGGCGGCGTAAGCCGGAGCTGCAATCAGGAGCGCGAGTGCGGCGAGAAGGGCTTTCATGGCGCCAGTGTAGCTCAGCGCCGCACGGCGAAGAAGCCCTTGAGCAAGGCTTCGGCGCGGCTGGCGGCGACGCCACCGACGACTTCGGGGCGATGATGGCATGTGGGCTGTTCGAAAATCCGCGCGCCATGTTCAATCCCGCCGCCCTTGGGATCGTAGGCGCCGAAGATCACGCGCCGCAGGCGCGCAAAGGACGCCGCGGTGGCGCACATGGCGCAAGGTTCCAATGTGACGTAGAGGTCGCAGCCGGCCAACCGGGGCGCCGCGATCTTGGCGGCAGCGGCGCGGATCACCAGAATCTCGGCGTGGGCGGTCGGATCGTGGCGGGCCTCGGTCTCGTTTCCGGCCGTCGCCAGAACTTCGCCCGTGGCCGGATCGACGATCACCGCCCCGATCGGCACCTCGCCGCGCGCGCCGGCGGCCTCGGCCTCGGCGAAGGCAAGGGCCATGAAATCGCTGGAAAAATCGCGTGTTACGGACATGCCGCCAGACTACCCGCTGGGCGCGCGCTTTGAAATCGTTAAGGAGGAGTAAGGATTTGCTAACGGACGACCGGTACCCTGCGCCCATGGTTCAAGGCCTCAGCAATATGATCAAAGTCGCGGGGCAGACCGTGGAGCGCTCGACGCTCGCCGGCCTGCAGAACGCCAGCGCCAAGAGCGGCGTGAGCTTCCAATACCTGGTCGCCAAGGCCGCGCAGGAAAGCAGCCTGCAAGCGGGCGCCACGGCCAAAACATCCTCAGCGGTGGGCCTCTTCCAGTTCACTAAGGGCACGTGGCTCGACATGATGCGCAAGCACGGCGCGCTCTACGGCTATGGCGACCTCGCGGCAAAGATCAACGTGACGGACGACGGCAAAACCACGGTCAGCGATCCCGCCGCCGAGAAGCGTTTGATGGCGCTGCGCGGTAACGCCGAGGCTTCGGCGCTGATGGCCGCCGAATACGCGCGCGACAACGCCACGTCGCTCTATGATGCACTGGGGCGCAAGGTCGATGCCGCCGATCTGTATCTCGCGCACTTCCTGGGCGCCTCGGGCGCAAGCCAGTTGCTGAATGCCGCCGAAAAGACACCCGACGCTTCCGCCGCCGCGCTGTTGCCGGGCGCCGCGAAAGCCAATGCATCTGTGTTTTACGCAGCTGATGGCCGCGCCCGCACGGCGGGCGAAGTCGTCGCGCTGATCCGCGAACGTTTCTCCGGCCAGATGGAACGCTACGCCGAGGTCGCCGATACGGTGGCCGGAACGGCCGAGACTCCGATTCCCGAACGCGCGCCTGCGGCGTTGCCAGCGCAGTTCAACGATGTGCGCGGCGCCATGATCAAGACCGAGACGCGCGACCCCAGCAAGGCCATGATCTCGCGCTTCATCATGGAAGAGCTCGCCAAGATGATCGCCATGAAGCCCATGATGATGGGCGATGAGGGCGAAGAAGAGCAGCCCGACCAGACCCTCGTGTCCTCAAATGGATTCCAAGGCGCCGATTTCGCCGCAGCCATGAGCAAGGCGCTTGCGAAAACCACCGGCGATGCGCCCGCCGAACCGCCCAGGCCGCGCGCCAGCGACGCCATGCGCACCTACGACATGCTGAACGCGGTGCCGACGCCGGGCGCGCCGTTTCTTCCCCTGCGCCGCGATCCGCGCTAGCCACTGGCGCCATTCACCGAATTCTCATAGCTTTGGCCGCTTTCTCGCCAGGAGAAAGCGATGCCCTTTCCCTCCGCACTCTTTCCGCCGACAAGGCCTGCCCGCGACACCGACGTCACCGCGCTTGCGGCGTTGTGGGAACGCTGCGCGCTCACGCGGCCCTGGAACGATCCCGTCACCGACATCGCTTTTGCGCGCAAGGGACCGAACTCCGAGGTCTTGGTGATCGAGCAGGATGGTAAAATCTGCGCCAGCGTCATGGTCGGTCATGACGGCCATCGCGGCTGGGTCTACTACCTCGCCGTTGAGCCCGACCTGCAACGCGGCGGGCTCGGGCGTCACATCATGGACGAAGCCCAGTCCTGGCTGCGCGCCAAGGGCGCATGGAAGATGCACCTGATGATCCGGCGCTCCAACGGCGCGGTACGTACGTTCTATGAAAAGCTGGGTTTTTCGGAGAGCGACGTCGTCGTGCTGTCCAAAAGCTTGACTTAGAACGGGCCCGGTGGCCCTACTCCGGCAAGATCACGAGGACAAGAGCATGAGCCACGACCCGCCTCTCATCGGCATCACCGCCGACAGCGAACAGCCGAAAGCCGGCGCGCGCAGCGACTATTCGAAGTACCCGTGGTACGCCATCCGCGAGAACTACTGCTCGGCCGTGCGTGAAGCCGGCGGCGTACCGCTGGTGCTGCCCCATGAAGTCTCTCTGGTGGCGCAGTATGCCGAACTGCTCGATGGACTTTTGGTTTCGGGCGGCGCCTTCGACGTCGATCCGGCGCTGTTCGGCGATACCTCGCGCCATGAAACCGTGGTGCTGAAAGAAGGCCGCACCGATTTCGAACTCGGCATCACGCGCGCCATGCTGAAGGCCGATAAGCCCGTCTTTGGAATCTGCGGCGGCCAGCAACTTCTCGCGGTGGCCCTGGGCGGCACGCTGATCCAGCACATCCCCGACGAAGTGAAGAATCCCCTCGCCCACGAGCAACCCAATCCGCGCCACCAGGCCGGCCACGACATCAAGATCACGCCGGGCTCCAAGCTGCACAAGATCATGGGCATGGCGTCAGCGCCCGTGAACAGCGCACACCATCAGGCGGTCAAAGCCGTGCCGAAAGAGATCGTCGTCGATGCCGTGGCGCCCGACGGCGTCATCGAAGGCATCGAAGATCCCCAACGTGACTTCGTCATCGGCGTCCAGTGGCACCCCGAATTCCACATCAGCGAAGGCGACAAGCGCTTGTTCAAGGCCTTCGTCGATGCCGCCCGCAAACGCGCAGGTCCGTCATGACTCCGAAGCCATCTGGCGAGAAGGGCGAGCGCATCGCAAAGGTGATGGCGCGCGCAGGTCTGTGTTCGCGCCGCGATGCCGAGCGGTGGATTGCCCTCGGCCGTGTGTCCCTGAACGGCAAGGTGCTGGAAACGCCGGCACAGGTAGTGCGGGCCGGCGATGACGTGCGTGTCGATGGAAAACCGCTGCCGACGGTCGATCGCGCGCGCCTCTGGCGCTTTCACAAACCCAAAGGTCTCGTCACCACGCACAAGGACGAGAAAGGCCGCACGACGGTCTTCGACGTACTGCCGCCGGATTTGCCGCGCGTGGTCAGCATCGGGCGGCTCGATCTGACATCGGAAGGCTTGCTGCTGCTCACCAACGACGGTGCGCTGGCGCGCGCCATGGAGCTGCCGGAGCGCGGCTGGGTCCGCAGGTACCGCGTGCGTGTGCACGGCCGCATCGACGACAAGATGCTCGCGCGCCTCAAGAAGGGCGTCACCGTCGATGGCGTCCGCTACGGCGCCATCGACGCCGCCATCGATAAGGTGGAAGGCGCCGATAAACCGCTGTCCAAGAGCAACACCTGGGTCACGGTGGCCTTGAGCGAAGGTAAGAACCGCGAAGTGCGCAAGGTGATGGAGTTCCTGGGGCTCACGGTGAACCGCCTCATCCGCGTGGCCTACGGCCCCTTCCAGCTCGGCAAACTCGAGCAGGGTGTGCTCGAAGAAGTGCCGGCGCAGGTGGTGCGCCAGCAGCTGGGCAGCGCCGCGCCCGCCGGACTCAATATCAAACGCAAGCGGACGCAAAGAGAACCACAGAAGAGCGATGCCGAAGAAGCTTGACGGCAAGCCCGGATCCGTGCGCCTCATCGCCGGCGCCTGGCGCGGGCGCAGCATCGAAGCGCCCGCCGGCGACATCGTGCGGCCCACCGCCGACCGCGTGCGCGAGGCGCTGTTCAACCGGCTCGCTCACGCTTTTGAAGACTTCGATTTGCGCGGCGCGCGCGTGGTCGATGTCTTCGCCGGAACCGGCGCGCTGGGCCTCGAAGCCCTCTCGCGCGGCGCGGCGCAGGCTTATCTGCTGGACCGCAATCCGGCGGTGATCACCCTCCTCAAGCGCAATGTGGCAAAGTTGGGGGCGGAAGACCGTGCCGTGGTGATGAACGCGGACGGCGCGCACCTGCCCCGCGCGGCGGCGGCATGCGACCTCGCCTTCCTTGATCCGCCTTACGGCGAAGGCCTCGTCGTTCCCGCCCTGCAAGGCCTTTCGCGCCAAGGCTGGCTCAAGCCTTATGCGCTGGTGAGCGTCGAGACCGATGCCGGCGAAATCGAGCCGGCCGCCGAAGGCTTCCAGCTCCTCGACCGGCGCGCCTATGGACGCGTAGCCATTAGCGTTCTGAGATTCGGATAATTAGCGTTCCGGCACCAGGCCGCCAAGGCCCGCGACAGGATCGTCCAGCGACGGCGGCGGCGGGGTTGTATCCACCGCCAATCCATCCTCGGCCTTCTCTTCTTCCTTCACATTGCGCTGATAGATTTTGCCCGAGACGGCGTGAATGTAGTCGTGACTGGGGTGCTCTTCGGGATGGGGGGCGAAGAACCAGTCCCACTCTTCGTTGTGAACAATGGTCGGCGTCAGCGGCAGTTTGTAGGCCTTCAAGAGATCGGTCCGCGAGACCACCTTGTCGTCTTGCATCACAAAGCGTTCGGTGTCGGTGATGATCACGCCAATGCCGGTCGCGTCATGGGCAATGGCTTTGCAGTGCTGCTCCATGATCTGGTAGGCGAGCTTGTCGGAATCGAGGTCCGAGAAACCGCGTTCCTTCTCGAAGTGTGCGGTGAAGGGCCCCGCGAGCTGCGTCAGGCAATTACATGAGACGACGAGGTCGGCTTCCTTCAAATGCGGGATACGCGCCGGCGGCGCGGGATTATGTCCGCCGGGCGGGCGGTTCTCCTTGATGGCGGCGAAGCAACCGGTGACGTCGCCGGTCAAGAGCTTGACGTTGAAGTGCCGCCGCGCCGCGCGCTGCACCTGCGGCATATGGAAAATATCGACGAGATAAACGCGCTCGAATTTCTCCGCCAATTCCTTGAGCGGCACTTCCAGCAAGAGGCCGGACCCGACGACGACGCAGACGCGCTGGTGCGCGCACAGCTCGGCGGCCTTGACGATGAAGGATTTGCACCGGCTGCGGTGCATTCCCCACGCGTCGGCGCAACGCCGCGCCCGGAACTCGAGCGCGATCAGGCGCTTCAAGTAGCCGTACTTGCGGATGCGCTCGGGCGCAAACGTCGTGAGATAGCGTAAGAGCTCGCCAATCATGGCGGTGGTATCCCCCAACTCTCGGTCTTAGCGGCGGCCGAACAGCCGTTCGATGTCTTTCAGCTTTAGCTCGACATAGGTCGGACGCCCATGATTGCACTGGCCGGCATGGGGCGTCACCTCCATTTGGCGTAGGAGCGCGTTCATCTCGGCCCCGTTAAGCCGCCGGCCGGCGCGCACCGAGCCGTGACAAGCCATCGTCCCGCACACGTCGCCCAGCTTATCCTTGAGTGCCAGGGTGTCGTCGACCTCGGCGAGACTGTCGGCGAGATCCTTCACCAGCGCCACGACATCGGTTTCACCCAGCAGCGCCGGCACTTCGCGTACAACGATGGAATTGCCGCCGAAGGCTTCCAGCACCAGGCCGAGTTGAGCGAGTTCGGGTGCGCGGGCGGCCACGCGGGCCGCCGAGGACTCATCGAGTTCGATGACTTCCGGCAGCAGCAATATTTGGCGTGCAACTTCACCTTGGGCCATCGCCGCTTTCATGCGCTCATACACCAGGCGCTCGTGAGCCGCGTGCTGATCGACGATGACGATGCCGTCGCCGGTCTGCGCGACGATGTAGGTCTCGTGTACTTGCGCGCGTGCGACGCCCAGGGGATGCGAGCGATAGTCCGCTTCGACCACTTGAATGGGTGTGGCGTCGGGCGCCGAGGGCGCTATGGCGAACAGCGAGCTTGCGCCTTCGCCGTCGGCGAGGCCCTGGCCTTCTTCCAGCGGCGCCTGCGCGTCGTAAGCCGCGGCGTAGGTTTGTCCGGTCGACCCCGGCGCCATGGCGGCCCGCGTCTCGAAGGCGCGGCCCCCTTGCACTTGACCGGTGTGGACCTGGAAGGCGGTGAGCGCATCGCGGGCAACCGTTGTCGACGCTTTGTGGCCGGCTTCGGCCAAAGCATGTTTAAGCGCGCCCACCATCAGCCCGCGCACCAGGTTGGCGTCGCGGAAGCGCACTTCGGCTTTGGCGGGATGCACGTTCACATCGACGTCGCGCTGCGGCAGATCGAGAAAGAGCACGACATACGGGTGGCGGTTGGGCGCGAGGAAATCGTAGTAGGCCGCGCGCACGGCCCCGACCAGAAGGCGATCGCGCACGGGGCGGCCATTGACGAACATATACTGCGCCAGCGCATTGCCGCGGCTGAAAGTCGGCACGCCGATGTAGCCGTAGAGTTTGATGCCCTCGCGCTCGGCCGCCACGGGCACGGCGTTGGCGGCGAACTCCTTACCGAGAATGACGCCCAGGCGCTCGAGGTGGGAATCGAAGAGATCGCCTTGCGTGAGACCGGCGGGCAGGTTGAGCCGCTGCTTGCCGTCGGCGGTCAGCGTAAACGCGATATCCGGGTAGGCCATCGCCAGGCGCTCGATGGCGTCGACCGCGTACGAGAGTTCGGTCTGCGCCGATTTCAGGAATTTCAGGCGCGCGGGCGTTGCGAAGAAGATATCGCGTACTTCGATGCGCGTACCGCGCGGATGCGGCGCCGGCACCGGGCCGTCTTTGCGTCCACCGGCGACGACCACATACCAGCCGGAGTCCGAGTTGGCCGTGCGACTGGTGACCGTCAGGCGCGCGACCGAGCCGATGGCCGGCAGCGCTTCGCCGCGGAAGCCGAGATATGAGATGTCTAAAAGATCGTCGCTGGGCAGCTTCGACGTGGCGTGGCGGTCCACGGCGACCATCAGCTCCTGCGAAGTCATGCCGCAGCCGTTGTCGGTGACGACGATCAGCGATCGCCCGCCGTCGTTGAGCACGATGTCGATGCGCGTAGCGCCGGCGTCAATCGAGTTCTCCACCAACTCCTTCAGCGCCGAGGCCGGCCGTTCCACCACTTCGCCGGCGGCGATCTGGTTCACGAGGTTCGGCGGCAGGAGACGGATGGTCATAATTTGCGCGCCTTGGCCGCAAGGTATGCGGCCACCAGCCCCGCGGTCGAGCTGTCGCGGCTCTGTAAGAGCGCGGTATCCCCGGCGAGCGCTGGTTCCAGCGACTTGGCCAGTTCCTTGCCCAATTCCACGCCCCACTGATCGAAGGAATTGATGCCCCAGACGAGACCTTGCACGAACACCTTATGCTCATAGAGCGCGATGAGCATCCCCAGCGCATAAGGTGACAGCTCTTCCACTAACAGCGTGCTCGACGAACGGTTGCCTGAAAAAGAGCGATGGGCCTGCAGTTCCGGCGGTGTCGCGGCCAGGTCGGATGTGACGCGGCCGCGCATCAGCGCCTCGGTCTGGGCAAACATGTTGCCGAGCAACAGATCGCGGCTTGGCCCTGCCCCGTCAGCACCCTTGAGCGCAGCGATGAAATCGCAAGGAATCGGCTTCGGACCCTGATGCAGAAGCTGGAAGAAGGAATGTTGTCCGTCCGAGCCGCCGGTGCCGAAAACGATCGGCCCGCTGCTGGCGATGGGCGCGCCATCGCTCATCACACCCTTGCCGTTGCTCTCCATGTCGAGCTGCTGCAGGTGGAACGGGAGCAGGCGCAAACGATGGTCGTAGGGCAACACGGCGAGCGCAGGTGCGCCCAGGAAATCCGTGTGCCAGATGCCGATCATGGCGAGGATCACGGGCAGGTTGGCATCGAAGGGCGCGGTCTCGAAATGACGGTCCATGGCTTCGCCGCCGGCGAGGAACTGGTCGAACGTCTCTGCGCCGCAGGCGATCACGACGGATAGTCCAATGGCCGACCATACCGAATAGCGTCCCCCGACCCAGTCCCACATGGGGAATACCGCGTCGCCCGTGATGCCAAAGTCGGCCGCGCCTTTGAGGTTGGTAGAGATGGCGGCGAAGTGTCTGCCCACCGCTTCCGGGCCCAGGTGGTCGATGATCCACTGGCGCGCGAGGCCCGCATTGAGGCTGGTTTCCGCCGTGGTGAAGGTCTTGGACGCGACGATGAACAGCGTTGCGCCGGGATCTAGGCCGTTCAGTACGTCATCGAGTTGCGCGCGGTCGGGGTTGGAGACGAAGGCCAGCGTCATGCCGTCCTGCCAGTAGTCCTTCAGCGCCTCGGCGACGAACATCGGGCCCAGGTGCGAGCCACCGATGCCGATGTTGACGATGTGGCGAAGGGGCTTGCCGGTCGCGCCGGTCCATTCCCCCTTGCGGATTTTCTCCGCGAAGGCGGCGATGCGCGCGCGCGCGGCGCGCACTTGGGGCATGACGTCGGCGCCATCGACAGCCATGGGCCGCTCTGCGCGGTTGCGCAGGGCGACGTGCAGCGCGGCGCGGTTCTCAGTGGCGTTGATGCGCGTTCCGGCAAACATCGCCGCGCGTCCCGCCCCGACGCCGCGTGTGCGCGCGAGTTCCTTCAGAAGCCCGACGGTCTCTTGCGTGATGCGCTGCTTGGAGTAATCGACCAGCAGCGGGCCGAGCGCGAAGGAGAACCGATGGAAGCGGTCGGGGTCCGCTGCGAAGAGATCGCGCAAGTGCACGCCCTGAAGCGCGCCTGCATGAGCGGCGAGCGCTTGCCAGGCAGGCAGCGTCGTCAGCGGGTGTCCGGTCATAGAGCGCGCGTGTGTGACATTGGGGTCGATACAATATCAACCCCGGGTGGCTAAGCCCACCCCCTCAATGTTTAAAACGCGCTAAATCAATAACTTATCGGTCGGCACTCGGTCGAGATCAGCGCTTGGCCGGCTTGGCCGCCGGCGGCGACTGGCCAACCACCACAACCGTGAGGCCCGCCGGGTCGTAGATGGCTTTGGCCACGCGCTTGGCGTCCTCCAGGGTCACCTTCTCGATCAGGCTGTTGCGCTTGTCGATGTAGTCGAGACCGAGGTTGTCGCGCTGCACGGACAGGAGCACCTCGGCGATGCTGCCGTTGGTTGTGAACCGGAGCGGCCAGGCGCCGGTGAGGTAGCGCTTGGCGTCGTCGAGCTCCTTCTGGGTAGGGCCGGCGTCGCGCATCTTGATCCACTCGTCGCGGATGACGTCGATGCTGGTCTGGGCCTGGTCGGCGCGGGTGCTGACGGAGGCGAACATGAGCGCGCCGTAGTCATAGGGCGCGAGGCTGGTGCCCACGCCATAAGTAAGCCCGCGCTTCTCACGCACTTCGTTGGTCAGGCGCGAGGCAAAGCTGCCGCTGCCGAAGATGTAGTCGTTCACCGTCATGGTGTACCAGTCGGGGTCCTGACGCATCATGCCGCGCTGAGCCATGTAGACCACGGTTTGCGGCAAGTCCTTCTCGACACGAATGGTTTGGCCTTTGGCCGGCGGCGCAACCTTCGGCAGCTTGACGTCCAGGCCCGTGGTCTGCGGCAAGCCGCCGAAGATGCGATCGAGGGTTTTTCCGAGATCCGCCGGCGTGATGTCGCCGGAGGCGCTGACCAGGAGCCGGTCGCGAGCGAAACGGGTTTTAACGAAGGCACGCAGGTCGTCGACGGTGATGGCGGCGACGGTCTGTGCCGTGCCGTCGGATTCGCGCGCATAGGGATGGCCGGCGAAGACGGCTTCCATCAGCGTCTGGCGCGCGATGCGGCCGGGGTTCTCCTGGCGCGAAGCAATGCCCACCAGTATCTGGCGGCGGATGCGCTCGACCGGCTCGGCGTCGAAGCGCGGCGCCGTGAGCGCCATGCGCGCGAGCTCGTAGGCGCGCTCGGCGTTAGGCGTCGTTGTGACGAGGTTGCCGCGGATCATGTCGGACTCGTCGCCGAAGCGCAGCGTGATGGCCCGGTCCTCGAGCTCCGACTGGAAGGCGAAGGAATCAAGATCGCCCGCGCCTTCATCCAGGGTCGAGACCGCCATGCCGGAGAGCCCCAATTTGGCGGCGGGATCGAGGGTCGAGCCGCCCCTGAAACCGAACGTGATCGCGATCACCGGTGTCGAGTGATCTTCGGCGAGATACGCGGTGATGCCGCCTGGGCTTTTGACTTCCTGGACGGTGATGGCGAGAGCCGGCGCGGAGAACGCGACGAGCGCGACACAAAGAGCTGAGCGGAACACGTTTTTCATGGTCAGTTCCCCTTCGCGGAAGCAGCTTGCGCGCCGGCGGGCGGCAATGGCGGCAACAGAATGCCGGTGGCGCTGGAATATTGGGTGAAGAGCTTGCGCGCCGCGCTGCGCACCTGATCGGTGGTCACGGCGGCGATCTTCTCCGGCCAGCTTTCAATGTCCTCAATCGTCTGATCCTGCGCGAGCGCCGCACCCAGCGCATTGGCCACCGAGAACGGCGATTCTTTTGCGTACGCAAGCCGCGCTTGCATGCGCCCCTTGGCGCGGGCGACGTCGGCATCGGTGATGCCGTCCTTCAGCAAGGCATCCATCGCCTTGGTGTAAGCCGCCTCGGCCTGTTCGATGGTCACGCCGGGCGAAGGCGTCATGGAGATATAGAACGTGCCATAGGACACGGCGTCGGCGCCGTAGCCGGTGCCGAAGCTGGCGGCGATCTTCTGGTTTACCACGAGTTCGCGGTAGAGCTTGGAGGTGGCGCCGCCGCCGGCGATCTCGGCGAAGATCTCAAGCGCGTGCACATCGGCACGGTCGCCGACGCTGTAGCTGGGCGCGATGATGTAGCGAGACCACTGCGGCTGGCCGACGCGCTCGTGGCGCATGGTGATTTGGGTATCGACGCGCGGCTGCAGGAAGGTCGAGCGCTTGCGCGGCTTGTACTCGCCGGTCTTGGGAATCGCGCCGTAGTACTTCTCCACCAGCGGGCGGAACTTATCCATGGTGATGTCGCCGGTCACCACCAGGATGGCGTTATGCGGCGCGTAGTAGGCCTTGTAGACGTTGAAGGCGTCGTCGCGCGACAGCTCGTTCATCTCGGCCTGCCAGCCGATGATGGGGATGGAATAGTGGTTCGTGCCCCACAAGGCCGCATTCACGCGCTCGCCTAGTAGCGCGCCCGGCGAATTGTCGGTGCGCTGGCGGCGTTCTTCGATCACGACCTCGCGCTCGGTCTTCACGTCTTCTTCGCTGAGCACGAGATTGCGCATGCGGTCGGCTTCGATGTCCATCACCAGCGGCAGCCGATCGGCGGCGATGTTCTGGTAGTAGGCGGTGTAGTCGTAGCTGGTCATGGCGTTCTGGTTGCCGCCGTTGACCGCGACGGTGTCGGTGATGGCGGTGCCGGGATAACGCGGCGTGCCCTTGAACATCAGATGCTCGAGGAAGTGCGCGATTCCGGATTTGCCCGGCGTCTCGTCGGCCGAGCCGATCTTGTACCAAACCATGTGGCTGACCACGGGCGCGCGGTGATTGGGCACGAGAACCACTTGCATGCCGTTGGAGAGCGTGAAGGTCTCGGGGCCGTAGACCACGGCATGAGCCGGAGCGGCCGCCAGCACGAGCAGCAGCGAGAAAACCAAGGCGATGGAGCGCGGCATGAAATTCCTCGGGTATAGCGCGAGGCCCGGCGGGAAGCCGGGCGGGGGCGATGAGGATGTGACGGGAGTGCGCGCCGGTCAATGCTAAGCCGGCCTAGTCCCCGGAACATGAAAACCGTGTCATTCAAAGCCGTTAGGACGATGAAAGGCCACGCCCTTGTAACTGCGCTTAGGCTAAGCTGAATACCTCTCGCAAAGGGGCGGCCATGGAATTCCCGGTCTTTCGTACGGTCCTTGAGGTGATCGACTTCTGCTGGCGCGAGCGCCGGCTGTTGGTGCACTTTGCCGCGCTGCCTTTTGTGCTGACGCTGATCCTGGGCGTCGCGGCGTTGGCCTTCGGCGTCGGACCCACGCCGCAGGAAATGTCTGGCGTGCTGGTCGTGATGACCATCGCCACCGTCATGCTCTACCTGCCGCTGACGGTCACCTGGTATCGCATCGTGGTCTTTGGCGAGAGCGAAGCGGTCAACCGGCCACTGTTCACGCTTGGACGGCGCGAGATGCGCCTGCTGGGCTGGCAGGTCGTCCTGATTCTGATTTTTGCCGCGCTCGCGGGGGGCGGCGCGCTCATCACGTCGCTGCTCGGCCGCCTGGATGGAGACACACCCGGCGTGTTCACCGTCGTTGCCACCGCGTGGACCGCCGTTTGGGTGGTCGGCCTTCTGCTGGCGATCGTAAGATTGACCTTAGTGCTGGCACTGGCGTCGGTGGATCAGCCGATCAATCTCAAGATTGTCTGGGAGCGCACCAAAGGGATGTCGTGGCGGCTTACGGGCTCGATGTCCCTGGTGACGCTGTCGGCCATTGTCGCGGGGCTTCTGGTCCGCCTGATCGGCTTCATCGTCGGCACGGTCACCGCCATGGTGACGGGGAGCGAGGCCGCAACGGTCCTGCCCTACTTCGACCTCTTCGGCCAGAATGTGATGAGCTTTCTGTCGCTGGTGCTGACCGCGACTCTCTTCGGCTTCATCTACAAAATGCTGACGGCGCGCGCCATGAGCGAGGCGCAAAGCCCGCCGCCCGCGCCTTTGGAAACGCCCGGGTCGTAGAGTTGCTTAGAAGATTCCGCCGCCGCCTTTGCGGATGACCGGCGTGGCGCCTTCGTTGGCTTTCTTGCCGGCGGCGGCGTTCTCGGCGAGCCGCTTCATCTCGGCTTCCGGATCGATGGCCTGGCCGCCCGGGCCCCCGTCTTTCCAGAATACCAAGCGATCTGTGAACGAACGCTCCTCGGCGGCGAAGGCCGAGACTTCCTTGTCCAACGTCTCGCGGATGTTCGGCGGCACCACGTCGGCGCCGGCGAGCTGGAGCAAGCTGGCTTCACCGCGCGTGAGACCACGGTTCATGTAGTCCTGCACACGCGCGCGGCCGACCAGCGCCATGCGCGCCTGCTGCGAGGCCGAGAGCTGCTGCGGGCGGTCGGTGCCCGGCGCCGGCGGACGCAGATTGTAATCGGGCGGAATGGCGAGCGGCGCCGGCGAGGCGACGGCGAATTCGTCGGGCACGGTTTTGTCGAGGCCGATGGCGCGGCGCGTGCTCTGGCAGCCGGCGAGCAGCGCCACGGCGACGAGCACGGTGGCCCCTTGCAGCATGCGGCGCGAGATCAGGGTCGTCATGAAGGGCTAGTCCTTTGCGGCGGTTTCGGGCGCATCGTGAGGGCGGGCGAGGATGGCGTCAAGCAGCCAGAGGCCAGCCCCGACGCTGATGCAGATATCAGCGACGTTGAAAGTCGGGAAGTGCCACGACTGCCAGTAGAAATCGAGGAAATCCGCGACGGCGTGGAATTGTATGCGGTCGACAATATTGCCGAGCGCCCCGCCGATAATGAGGCCGGTAGCGAATTGTGGCAGCGGCTTGTCGAGGCCGCGCAGCCACCACAGCAGGACCGCGGTGACGGTCATTTGCACGGCGAGCAGGATCGCGGTCGTGGTCCCCTCGCCCGAGCTGAACAGCGAAAAACTGATGCCGGCATTCCACGACATGCGCAGCGCAAAGAACGGCAGAACGTCGATGACGCGGTCGGTGAAGTAGGGCGTCTCCGTCACACCCTGGGGGCGCATCACTTGCTCGACCATGATGTATTTGGACACCTGATCGAGGACCAGGCCCACGGTCGCCGTGACGATACCAAGCGCTGGCATACCGGCGATGCGGGCCGCGAACACGGTCATGCAGCCACCACGCCCACCGCGCTGTCGCAGCGCTCGCAGACGCCCGGATGTTTATGCGTGCCGACGTCGGGCAGCACTTTCCAACACCGCAGGCACTTTTCGCCTTGGGCCAGCTCGACCACCGCACCCACACCGGCAACATCGGGCAGTGTGTAAGCGCCTGCCGGAGCCGCGCCTTCGCGGATGTCGATGCCGGAGGTTATGCAGATGTCATCCATCGGCAGATCGCGCGCGACCGCGATGAGCTCCGCGGGCGCAAAGACCTTGGGGCTCGCCTGCAGCGATGCGCCGATCTTCTTCTCGGCGCGTGCGATCTCGAGCGCGCCGGTGACGACGCGGCGCAAGTCGCGCACTTTGGCCCATTTCTCGGCGAGCGCCGCATCGCGCCAGTCGGCCGGGATCGTGGGGAACTGCTCGAAGTGCACCGAGTTTCCATCCCCCGGATGGCGTGTGAGCCAGGCCTCTTCCGCCGTGAAGCAGATGAAGGGTGCCAGCCACTTGACCAGGCAGTCGTAGAGCGTATCGAGCACCGTGCGGGCGGCGCGGCGGCGCAGCGAGTCCGGCGCGTCGCAATACAGAACGTCCTTGCGGATGTCGAAGTAGAAGGCCGAGAGGTCCACCGCACAGAAGTTATGCAGCTCGTTGAACAGGCCGTGGAAGTCGTAACTCTCGGTGGCCTCGCGGATCTGCTTGTCCAGCTCCCACAGGCGGTGCAGTACCCAGCGCTCGAGCTCGGGCATGTCTTTCGCCGCGACACGCTCGGTCTCGCTGAAGCCGGCGAGGTTGCCGAGCAGATAGCGGAGCGTGTTGCGCAGGCGGCGATAGAGGTCGCTCATCTGCTTGAGGATATTGGGACCGATGGAGAGGTCCTGGCTGTAGTCGCTGGCCACGACCCACAGCCGCAGGATGTCGGCGCCGGATTCCTTGGTCACGTCTTGCGGCGCGACGACGTTGCCGAGGGACTTGGACATCTTGCGCGCTTTTTCATCCAGCACGAAGCCGTGCGTCAGCACCGCATCAAAGGGCGCGCGGCCGCGCGTGCCGCAGGATTCCAGCAGCGACGTGTGGAACCAGCCGCGGTGCTGGTCGGAGCCTTCGAGATACAAGTCCGCCGGCCACTTCAGATCCTTGCGCTGCTCGAGCACGAAGGCATGCGTACAGCCGGAATCGAACCAGACCTCGACGATGTCCTGAACCTGAGTCCACTCGTCGGCCTTGTAGTCGTTGCCGAGGAAGCGTTCGGGCGGGCTGGTGAGCCAGGCGTCGCCGCCTTCCTTCTCCACCGCCACGGCGATGCGCTCGATGACCGCCGGATCGCGCAACACTTCGCCGGTTTTCTTATTCATGAAGATAGTGATCGGCACGCCCCATTGGCGCTGGCGCGAGACGCACCAGTCGGGGCGCGATTCGATCATGGCGCCGATGCGGTTCTTGCCGAGCGCCGGCACCCACTTCGTCGCCTCGATGGCGGCGAGAGCCTTTTTGCGCAGATCGTTCTTCTCCATGGAGATGAACCACTGCGGCGTGTTGCGGAAGATTAGCGGCGCCTTCGAGCGCCACGAATGCGGATAGCTGTGTTGCAGCTTGCCGTTGGCCAGCAGCGCGCCGGCCTCGCGCAACGCCGCCAGCATATCGGGGTCGATCTTGAAGACATGTTTGCCGGCAAACAACGGCACGTGCGGGTAGTACGTGCCGTCGCCCGCCACTGTCTCCGGGATCGGCACGCTGTTGGCCAGACCGAGATGATAGTCGTCCTCGCCGTGACCGGGCGCGATGTGCACGAAACCCGTGCCCGCCTCCGTCGTGACGAAGTCGCCGGGATACAGCGGCACCTCGAAGTCGTAGCCCTTGCCGTTCAGCGGATGCTTGGAGACCGTGCCCGCCAAATCCGCGCCCTTGATGCGCGCGATAACGTCATGCGCGGTGATGTCGGCGGACTTCAGGACTTGTTCGAGCAACGCGATGGCCACGGCGAAGCGTTCGCCGACGCGCGCCATGCTTTTCTCGCCGACGGCCTTCACTTCGATCACGGCGTAGTCGATGCCCGCGCCGAAGCCGATGGCGCGGTTGCCGGGAAGAGTCCACGGCGTCGTCGTCCAGATGACAATGCTGCCGCCCTTCAGCGCATCGACCTTGGTCGCGGCGATGGGGAAGCGCACCCACACCGTCGTCGATGTATGGTCCTCGTATTCGACTTCGGCATCGGCCAGCGCGGTCTTTTCGACCACCGACCACAACACGGGCTTGGAGCCGCGATACAATCCGCCGTTCATGAGGAACTTGCCGAGTTCGCGCACGATGTTGGCCTCGGCGGCGAAGTTCATGGTCGTGTAGGGGTTGTCCCAGTCGCCGACGATGGCGAGGCGCTTGAATTCGCCCTTCTGTACTTCGACCCACTTGGCGGCGAACTCGCGGCACTGGCGGCGGAACTCGACCACTGGCACGTCGTCTTTGTTCTTACCCTTGGCGCGATACTCTTCCTCGATCTTCCATTCGATGGGCAAACCGTGGCAGTCCCAGCCCGGCACATAATTGGCGTCGAAGCCGGTCATCTGACGCGCGCGGACGATGGTGTCTTTGAGGATTTTGTTGAGCGCGTGACCGATGTGCAGATTGCCGTTGGCGTAAGGCGGGCCATCGTGCAGCACGAACTTGGGCCGGCCCGCGGAGGCCGCGCGCAGGCGTTTGTAGATGTCCAGGCCCTCCCAGCGCGCCAGCAATTTTGGTTCCAACTGCGGCAATCCGGCTTTCATGGGAAAGTCGGTGGCGGGCAGAAAGACGGTCGGGCGGTAGTCGGGAGTATTCTTTTCTGGCGCGTCGGCCATGATCGCAGGGTCCTTGAAATATTTGAGTGAGCGCGGTCCGGCAGTCCCCATTCCGTCAGGGAATGGGGCGGCTAATTCGCGCTGTCGGACGGCCTGCGATCGCCCTAAGATTTGCACCGATAAACATGGTGGGGCTGTCTATCAGGGCTGGGGGCGGGCTTCAAGCGCGCGCCGCATTTCCGCCGGCCCGGGGATATCCCATAAGTCATTGAATTAACAATACAATGTCAGATCTGGCCACAGCATGGCAACGTGAAGCCGGAAGGCTGGCCCCCACCAGCCTGACGCGGGAGACCATCGACTGGTCGCGCCCGCCCGACCCGGAACGCGCCTGGGTGCCCGAGCAGCTCACGCCGCTGGCGGCCTGCGCCGGCTACGCCGCGCTCTCCCGGACGCAACGCCTAGCCTACAACCAAGCCTACGCCTGCCAGCTTCTGGAAGAGTTCGTCTGGATCGAGAGCCGCCTTGTGTTGGCCCCGCTGGGGCGTTTGAAAACCGACGAACATTCGCGCGCGCCGCTGGCCTCATTCGCCAGCGACGAGGCGCACCACATTGCATGCTTCACGCACTTGCGCACCCTGGCCGGCGCGGTGGGTGAAAATTATTTCCGCCCGCCCTTCACCATAAATGCGCTCGCGCGCCTCGCGGCGTTCAGGCCGCACACCTTCTCCTTCTGGATCGTGGCGCTGGCGGCTTTCGAGGATTATGCCATCAACGTCGCCAAGCTCTACCGCGCGGATGACAGCCTCGATCCTGTATTCCGCGATGTCTTCATCGCCCATGCGCGCGACGAAGCGCGTCATGTCCGCTTCGATACGTTGCTGAAAAGCTGGCTGGGCGTAAGCCCGCTCAACGCGCGACTGCACGCGGTATTCAAAAACGCCTATTACGCGACGAGTTGGGGCCTGGACGGACCGGTCACGGCGCTCGCCCGCAAGTTCCCCGAGCTTGCCGCGCAAGCGTCCGCGCTGCATGCCGAGGCCTGCGCCGCACGCGTGGGCGCTGGACATCTTGCATGATCCGCGAGCTTGTCCTTGTCACCGCAGATCTAAAAGCAGCACCCTGGCGTGCGCGGGGCACCGCCCCGCGTCTTCCGACACCGCCGGAGATCGCCTTTGCCGGCGAGATCAGCGCCGACGCCTTCGCCGCTGGACCCGTGTCCGCCGACGTTGCCCGCGCGCGCCTTGCCGGCGGCGACCGCTGCGTCGTTGCGCTGGAGAGATCAAAGCTCGTCGGGCAGATGTGGATCAGCCGTCAACCGGTGCACATCGACTGGATCGGCTGCGACGTCGCGCCCCTGGCGGATCAAGTCCTGCTCTACAACGCTTGGGTCGATCCGGATTGGCGCGGACGCAACATCCATTGGGGCCTTGCCAGCCTCGCGTGCGAGACGGCGCTGCAGATGGGCGCCTGCGCCATCACCGCCGGCGTCGAACGCGGCGAGTTCGAACCCTTCGCGCACAAATACGCCGACATGGGCCTCGCCGTGATAGAGCCCGCGGCCAGCTTATGGTGCATGCGCCTCGGCGGCGCGCGGCTGCGTTTCACCCTGCCCCCGCCCGCTCTGTTGCGATTCATGAGCCGCGAGATCGCCAAGCGTTTCAGCGAGGCGCCATGCGCGTAGCTTTCGCGATCGGTAAGCCTGACGCCGCCATGGCGGCGGAGAAGGACATGGGCCAGGGCGGCCGTTACTGGACATCGTCGATCCTCAAGGACCTCGACGAGGCCTGCAAGCAGATGGGCTGGGAGCGCGACCTGTTCCTGATGGGCCAACCACAGACGCGGCACGCCCGCCGGCCCGACGCCATCGTCAACCTGATCGCGGAGCCCTTGGTCTGCGGCCGCGCGCTCGCACTGCTCTACCAGACGGCGCAGCATCACGGCCTCACAGTGATCAATTCCGTCGCCGCGACTTTGCGCACGGCGCGCACCGCTTTGCCCGCCCTCACCAAAGGCACCGGCGCGTATGCGCCGCGCACCACCCTGTGCCGCACGGACGACCTTGCCGCGCACATTCTCGCCTCTCGCCACCGCTGGCCGGTGCTGCTGCGCCCGCCCGGAACCCACGGCAGCCTCGGCTTGCGGAAGGTCGATGCGCCGGGCGCGCTTCCACCGGCTTCACCCGACGGCACGGTCATCAGCGACTTTGTCGACTTCAAATCCACCGATGGGCTTTATCGCAAATACCGCATCATTTCTGTTGGGGGGGCGCTGTTCCGCCGTCACCTGATCGTCTCCGACAGCTGGAACATCTCCGGCGCATCACGCGCCTTCATGGTCGGCAAGGCGGCGTTGATCGCCGAAGAGAAAACCTTCCTGACCGGCAAGGATTTCGACGCGCCGATCGCTGCGCTGTTCGCCGCCGCAGGCCTCGATTTCGCAGTGATCGATTTTGCACAGGATGCGGGCGGCCGGCTGGTCGTTTTCGAGCTCAACGGCAGCTTCCAGATCTCGGGCAGCATTCCCGAAGAAAAGCGCGAACGCTGGGGCTATCTCGAGGACAACAACGCTGCGATCATTTCCGCCCTCACCGCATTGATCGCCGCGCGCGCGGGCCGGTCGGTCACCTGACAGCCACGAAGGGCGCAGCAGCCGGCGCATCAAGGCCGCGCCGCTGCAACAGCACGCGGGCCTGGGCGCCGTCCATCGCGATCTGCGCCTTGAGCTCGTCGAGCCCCGAGAACTTTTGCTCCGGCCGGATGTAGTCGATCAGCGCGACGCGCAGGTGGCGCGTATAGAGATCGCCATTGAAATCGAACAGGTGGGCTTCAAGCAGCACGTCCTTCTTATCGAAGGTCGGACGGTTGCCAAAATTGGCGACGCCGCTGCGCCAGACCGTGCCCGCACCTTCGTCGATGCCGGCGCTCACGGCGTAGACGCCTTTCTTGGGATGGAGATAGCCGCCGTGCGGCACGTTCGCGGTGGGAAAACCAATCGTCCGCCCGCGCTGATCACCGTGTTCGACGCGGCCCTCGATCTCCCAAAACCGCCCAAGCAAAGCCGCCGCTTCGTCGGGCCGGCCGTCTTTAAGATGATTGCGAATGGTGGTTGACGAATAGCGCACGCCCGAAGGACCCGCGAGTTCGCCCACCGAAGTGACAGTGAACCCATGCTGCGGCGCCAGTTTCTCCAGCAGCGCAACGTTGCCGCGCCGCTGGTGGCCGAAGACATAATCATAGCCGACCACGATCTGCGAAACGCCCAAGCCGCCGACCAGGACTTCTTCGACAAAATTCTCGGCCGGGCGCTGCGAGAAATCACGGTCGAACGTCTGCACGTATAGATAATCGAGACCGAGAATCTCGATCATACGCGCCTTGATGCGAAAGGGGCTGAGCCGAAAGGGTTCCTGCTCGGGCTTGAAGAATAGGCGCGGGTGCGGTTCGAAGGTCATCACGCCCGCGGGAACGCCCTTCGCACGCGCCAGCGCCACGGTCTTGGCGAGCACCGCCTGGTGGCCCAGATGAATCCCGTCGAAATTGCCGAGCGACAGCACGCCGCCGCGCAAATCCGCCGGGACTTCACTCCAGTGCCTAAAGAGGCGCATGGATGACCCCGGCCTTTACTGGCGTGAGGGCAGTTTCATGGTCGCTTCACCGTCGATCACCAAGGTCTCGCGCACGAAGCACTGCGTCTTGAAGATCACAAAGCGGCGCTCCGGCACCAGCGTGATGACTTCGACATAGGCGGTGACGGTGTCCCCCACGTGCACCGGCGCTTTAAACTTTAACGTCTGCGCCACATAGACCGAGCCGGCACCCGGCAGCTTGGTGCCGAGCGCGGTGGAGATGAAGCTGGCCGTGAGCGCGCCGTGGGCCACGCGGCCCTTGAACATCGTTGTTCCGGCGTAATCCTCGTCCAAGTGGACCGGGTTGGTGTCGCCCGAGACACCCACGAACAGCGTCAAATCGGCGTCGGTCACGGTCTTCGAGAAGAAAGCTGTCATGCCGACCTGCATGTCCTCGAAGGTGGTGATCTTCATCTTTGCGCGGGGCTGGGTCGGGACACTGGATTGCATCGTGGCGGTCATGCGATCATCCTTCCTGAGGTCGAATGCAGGCGGGCGGCTCTAGGAGGTAAAGAGTGGCGAAACAAACAGGTCGCGGTGGCGCGGTCAAGAGCGCATCCAGCGCCACACTTATGCAAATTGTCGCCGCCGGCGCCGGGCTCCTCCTGCTGTCGGCCTGCGGCACGTCTTGGCACAATGCCGGCAAGTCGCCGCAAGAGGCCAAGGCCGACGCGCGCGCCTGTTCCGCGGAAGCCGAGGAGACCGCCCTCACCCGTGCGTCCCGCCAGCGTGTTGACTATGGCAGCACCTCCCCGGTCCAGCCCGGCATGCGCCGCGGCGAGACGCCTATGCAGTTGGTCGATCGCGCCCGCACCCAGGACACCTACCAGCGCGACTTCGAGAGCTGCATGCGGTCCAAGGGCTACACTCAGGATCCCGCGTCCTAGCATGGCGATCCGGCGCATCGATTCCCTGGGCTATCAAATCGGCTTGCTGGGGCGGCTATACGATCGGCGCCTGCAAGAGATGCTAAAAGATTATGGAGTCGCGCCGGGACAGTTCGCGCCCCTGGTCATGCTGTTCGAGCAGGATGGGCTAACGCAGGCCGAGCTTTGCCGGCGCATCAACGTCGAGCAGCCGACCATGGCCAATACCTTGAAGCGCATGGAGCGCGACGGCCTCATCAAACGCAAGAACGACACCGCCGACAAGCGCCGCGCGCTGGTGCATCTCACGCCGCGCGCACGCGAAATGCAGACCAAGGTCATGGAAAGCGCGCGCGCCGTTTCCAACCAGACCGTCAAAGGGCTGTCGGTCTCCGATCAGGACGACATGTTCCGGCTGGTCGCGCGTATGGTCGACAACCTCAAAGGCGCCAATTAGCCCGCATTGGTTAGCCTGCGCCGTATTCGCGCTCGACCTTGGCTATGCGCAGCCGGAAACCGGCGTACCATTTTTCGCGGCCCAGCCTTTGCGCGACCTGATGCTCAGCGTTGCGCTTCCAGGCCGCGATGGCCTCCAGGCTCTGCCAATAACTCACCGTAATGCCGATGCCCTCGCGCGCGGATTCGATTCCAAGGTATCCGGGTTGCCGCGCGGCGAGCGCGTCCATGGCGCTGGCCATGGCGTCGTAGGCAGCGTGGTCGGCATCGGCGCGCAACGAGGTGAAGATCACCGCGTAGTAGGGCGGCGCTGGCGTCGCCGCGAAAGCATCCTTCGACATCACAGAACCGCTCCTTTAACACACTGATTTGGCGTGAAGTTTTGCAAAAAACCCAGCTACAGTTTATTGCGGACAACAGCGGCAGATAGAATATTATGAAAAACGCCTGGGGCGCACGACAGGCAATTGACGAACCTCCTCAAGGACTTGAGGACAAACAAAAAAGCGCGGGGCGAGTGGATTAGAGCGATGGTCGAAACGGAAGCCCTGTTTAGCGCGGTTCTCGACGCCACCGCCGACGCCGTGATGGTCACCGACCGCACCGGCGTCATCCGCCGCATCAATCCGGCTTTCGAGAAATTGACGTGGTTCGATCCGTCCATGCTGCTGGGCAAGGACGCGCGCGAGCTGTTCAGCGACATCAACGACGACCAGTTCTTGGGCGAGCTGTGGGCCGAGGGCGCAGCGCCGCGGCATTATCCACAGGTACGTTCAAAACACGCCGACGGCCGCGCGCAGGTCCATGCCCTTAGCATGACGTCGGTCAACGACGCCGCCGGCCAACCCAGCCAATTCGTCGCGGTGATCCTGTCGGAATCGCTTCAGGGCGACATCAATTCGACCGAGGCGCGGCGCGTCGGCTACGACGCGCTCACCAACCTGCCCGACCGCAGCATCCTGGCCGACCGCGTTGAACAGAACATCCTCAACGCCAAGCGCGCCAACAAATCCATCGCGCTGCTGGTCATGGGCCTCGACCGTTTCGCGCTCGTCAACGACGCACTTGGTTACGCCGCAGGCGATCAAATGCTGCGCGAAGTCGCCGAGCGACTGGCCAAAGTCATCCGCGTATCGGACACCGCCGCGCGCCTCGACGGCGACAAGTTCGCGGTGATGACCCCCATCGCCGCCATCGACGATAGCGTCATCGTGGCTGAGAAAGTGCTGAACGCGATCAAGAAGCCTTTCCATCTGAAAGACGAGGAGGTCTTCGTCACCTTCTCCATCGGCATCAGCATCTACCCCACTGACGGCCAGGATTTCGACGACCTGCTCAAAGACAGTTTGAGCGCCATGCAGTACGCCAAGCAGGACGGCGGCAGCCAGTACCGCTTCTTCGCCTCCGACATGAACGCCAAGGCGAAAAACCGCCTGGCGCTCGAAAAGCGCATGCGCGCGGCCTTGGTGAACGAGGAGTTCGTGCTGTTCTATCAGCCCAAGGTGGAACCGAGCACCAATCGCGTCAAAGGCGGCGAAGCCTTGATCCGCTGGCGTGATCCGGTCCATGGCATGATCAGCCCCGGCGAGTTCATTCCGGTGGCTGAAGAGACCGGACTGATCGTCGATATCGGTACGTGGGTCATGCGCAAAGCGTGCTTCCAGGTCAAAGCCTGGCAGGACGCGGGCTACGCACCTGTGAAGATGTCCGTGAACGTTTCGTCGATGCAATTCAAGGCCAAGGACCTGCTCGACAAGGTCAAGGCCGCGCTGGCGGACTCAAAGCTTGATGCCAAATGGCTGGAGCTTGAGATCACCGAGAGCATGTTGATGAACGACGTCGAGGGCGCCATCGCCCGCATGCAAGCGGTGCGCGACCTCGGCTGCGGGCTGTCGATTGACGATTTCGGCACCGGCTATTCGAGCCTGTCCTATCTCGGTCGATTCCCGATCACGACGCTGAAAATCGACCGCGCCTTCGTCAAAGACGTTCAGGACAACCAGAACACCGCCGAGATCGCGCGCGCGATCATCGGTCTGTCGCGCGGCCTCAACCTCGAGGTCGTCGCCGAAGGCGCCGAGCTCAAGGAACACATCGACTTCCTGAAAGAGAACGGCTGCGACAGCATCCAGGGCTTTTTCTATTCGAAGCCGCTGGAAGCCAAGGATTTCGAAGCCAAGCTGACCAAGCTCTGATCAGCGCGCCGCCGACTGCATCTCGTCGCCCTTGGGGCGCGGCGTGGTCTTCCATCCGCCTGACAGCTGGAACTGAATGACCTCGGCGATATTCGTGGCGTGGTCGCCGACGCGCTCGAGATTCTTGGTGATGAACAGAAGGTGCGTCCAGCTTTCGATGTCGCCGGAGTCTTTTTTACCCTCCTTGATCATCTCGGTCGACATGCGCGTCATCACCTGACGCATCACGCGGCCCACCAGATCGTCGATCTCTTGATCGTGCTGCCAGACCATCTCGGCCTTGTTAGCGTCGCGCGTAGTGAAGCTGTCCATGACGTTGCGCACCGTGCTGCGCGCGGCGGCGCCGAGGGCGCCCATGTCTGGCGGCAGCGCAATGCTGGGGTGTCGCGCCAAGATCAGCGTGCGCTTAGCGATGTTCTTGGCGTAGTCGCCGATGCGCTCGAGCGAGCCTGCGATTTTGACGTTGCCGAAGACGTAACGCAGGTCGTTGGCCATGGGCTGACGGCGCGCAATGATCGAAAGGGCGCCAGCCTCGATCTTGCGTTCGCATTCATCGAGCTCCGGATCGCGGGCAATGATGCGTTCGGCCGCTTCGATGTCGCGCTTGAGTAGCGCGTCCATGGCGCCCTGCAGCTGGGATTCCGCGAGCCCGCCCATCTCCAGCACCCGCCGCTCGAGCTGCGCGAGGTCGTTGTCGAACGAGGAGACGATGTGTTCGCCTTGAACCATGTGAAGTTCGCTCCAAACAGGGCCTGAAGAGCTTGGCCGCTAAGACATCTGATCTAAGCCAAATATGGTAGGGCTTTGTGACGTTCCCGTGAAATATTTTTGACACCGACCCGCGCTCTTTCAGAACAGCTTGCGCGCCTTGCCGCCCGGCGGACGGTCTGGAGCACTTTGGGGCGGCATGGGCTGGGGCCGCACCGGCGGCGCATCGACCGAGATATCGACATCGAGAGGTTGCGGCTTGGTGCGCGGGCGGCGGCGGGAGAAGCGGCTGGCCATCAAAACGCTGCCGACGACAACCGCCAGCGGCACGATCAGCAGGAACGGATGGGGCCCGAGCCCGCGGTTCATCGCGACGTAGCTCAGCAGGAACAAGCCAGCGGCAATCAGCGCGCGTTTCATGACGCCAGCATAACCGCGCGGCTAGCACGGCCAAAGACGCAATGGGGGTTGTTTTTTCCGGCGCTTGCGACAAGGTGGAACCAAGGGCCCGCGGAGTACAGCCGATGTTACCGCTGCAAAGCGCTGTGGGGATTGTGGGGCTGCTCGGCCTTGCCTATCTGCTCAGTGAGAACAAACGCCACGTGCCATGGCGCATGGTCGGCGCGGGCATGGTGCTGCACTTCGTGCTGGCGGCGCTGCTGATCAAAGTGCCCGCCGTGCAGAGCGGGTTCGGTCACCTCAACGATGCTGTTACCGGACTCACCGATGCGACGCGCGCCGGCACCAGTTTCGTATTCGGCTATCTTGGCGGCGGCGATACGCCCTGGACCACCACCAACCCGGCCGCGAGCTTCGTGCTCGCGTTCCAGGCGCTGCCGCTGATCCTGGTTGTCAGCGCCCTCTCGGCGCTGCTCTTCCACTGGAACGTCATTCCCGTGATCGTGCGCGGCTTCGCCTGGGTGCTGCGCCGGACCATCGGTGTGGACGGCCCGATCGGCGTCGCGGCGACGATGAACATCTTCGTCGGCATGGTCGAAGCGCCGCTGGTGATCAAGCCTTACCTCCGCACGGAATCGCGCGCGGGCCTGTTCGTCATCATGACCGGCGGCATGGCGACGGTGGCCGGCTCTGTCATGGTGCTGTACGCAACCATCCTCAAGGACATCGTCGTCAACCCGCTGGGGCAAATCCTCACCGCGTCGGTACTGGCGACACCGGCGGCTATCGTCATCTCTTACATGATGATCCCCGAAGATCCGGCTCTGCCGCCGCTCGGCGAACGCGAGACCGCGGTACTGCTCCCGAAGGAGCCGGGCGACAACATGATGTCCGTGATCACGCGCGGCACCGTCGATGGCTTACAGCTCGTCTTGAGTGTCGTCGCCATGTTGATCGTCCTCGTCGCACTGGTAGGTCTGGCCAACGCTGTCATTGGCTTCCTGCCCGACGTCATTGGTGCGCCTTTGACTCTGCAGCGCATTTTCGGTTGGGCGATGTCGCCGCTCGCGCTGATGATGGGTATTCCCTGGTCCGAAGCCCAAGCCGCCGGCGCGCTGCTCGGCACCAAGACCGTGCTCAATGAACTGATCGCCTATGCCGATCTGGCGGCGCTGCCCGAGGGCACGCTGGAGGCCCGGTCGCGGCTGATCCTGACCTACGCCCTTGCTGGTTTTGCCAATTTCTCCGGGCTCGGCATCATGATCGGCGGGCTGGTCGCCATGGTGCCGGAACGGCGCGCGGATATTGTCCAACTGGCCCCGCGGACGCTGATTTCGGGCACGATTGCCACCTGCCTTTGCGGCGCCACCGCTGGCCTGTTCACCTGGTCCTAGACCGGGCTTTTGCCCCTCCGAAGCCTGGATTCTTGCGGGCCAAAGGGTTATGTGAACGCGCATGAGCTATGCGGTGAAAGAGATTTTCTACACCTTGCAGGGTGAAGGCGCGCATGCCGGCCGGCCGGCCGTGTTCTGCCGCTTTGCCGGCTGCAACCTGTGGAGCGGACAGGAAGAGGGCCGTGCCGCGGCCGTCTGCCGTTTCTGCGACACCGATTTTGTCGGCGTGGATGGACCGGGCGGCGGTAAGTTCGAGGGCGCAGCGGCGCTGGCCAATGCGATCAGCGCGGCCTGGAAGGGCAACGGCGGCGCGCAGCGTTTTGTCGTCTGCACCGGCGGCGAACCGCTGCTGCAGCTCGATGTCGCGCTGATCGACGCGCTTCACGCGCGCGATTTCAAGATCGCGGTGGAGACCAACGGCACCATTGCCGCGCCAGCGGGCCTCGATTGGATCTGCGTCAGCCCGAAGGCCGAAGCCGAGCTCGTACAAATCACCGGCGACGAACTCAAGCTTGTCTATCCGCAAGTCGGCGGCGAGCCGAAGCGCTATGAGAGTTTGAATTTCGCGCACTGGTTCTTGCAGCCGATGGACGGTCTAGAGCGCGCTGCAAACAGTCAAAGAGCGGTTGATTACTGTCTCGCGCACCCCAAATGGCGGCTGTCGATGCAGACGCACAAATATCTAGGAATCCCGTAAGTCCATGGCTGGCCGTTTTCACATCGTCAAAGAGTTCGGCTTCGAAGCCGCGCATACCTTCGGGCACAAGCCCCTGGGCCACGCCAACACGCGCGTACATGGCCATTCCTTCAAGGTCGAAGTTGCGCTTGCCGGCGAACCCGATGCGACCAGCGGATGTGTCGCCGATTTCGAAGACGTATCGGCCGCGCTGGATGCCGTGCGCACCAAGCTGGACCATCATTTCCTCAACGATATCGAAGGCCTTGCGACGCCTTCGCTGGAGAACCTCGCGCGCTGGATCGCCGGTGAACTCCGCACGCAGCTGCCGCAGATCACCAGTGTCACCGTTCGCCGCCCCACGCTGGGCGAGTCCTGCCGCTTTGACGTCGCATGAGTAAGCGTTGCGTCGTTCTGCACTCGGGCGGACTTGATTCCACGGTCTGCCTGTTGCTCGCACGCCGCGAAGGCCGTGAGCCCTACAGCCTCGGCATCAGCTACGGCCAACGTCACGACGTCGAGTTGGCTTACGCGGCGCGCCAGTGCGCGCGCTTCGGCATCGAGCGGCGCGTGCTCGACGTGGCGTGGAAGAAGCCGGAGATCGAGATCCCCAAGGACCGCAGCGTCGCCGAGATGAAGGCCGGCATCGCGCCCACTTTCGTGCCGGGGCGCAACGCCGTGTTCCTGGCGCTCGCGTGTGCCGAAGCCGCCGGCATCGGCGCCGAAGAAGTCTGGCTCGGCGTCAACGCCATCGACTATTCGGGCTATCCGGACTGCCGGGAGTCCTTCCTCGCCGCGTTTCGCACCATGTGGGCCGAGGCCGTGCCCAACCCACCGCGCATCGTTGCGCCGCTGGTGACCATGACCAAGCCCGAGATCGCCGCGCTCGCGCGGAGCCTTGGCCTTGCCAAGGACGATACCTGGAGCTGCTACGCCCCCGAGTCTCAGGGTGGCGGCCAAGGTGCCGACTCCGACCCCTGCGGCCACTGTGACGCCTGTTTGCTTAACACACATGCGTGGATCGACGCTGGGGCGGTGGGGTCCGTTTCGCCCCAAATTTAAACTCCAGGTTGTATAAGCCCTTATTCGAGTGTCAGTTGCGGGTGTTACAACAGGCGCGTGTTATCGGCCTTTCCGACAAGCGTTGATTCAACCCCAGCGCTCTCATATTGTCCTAATGGTTAAGAGCCCAAACAAAGATGCTCGCAGGGTGTCCGCGAATGGGGAGAGTCCACGGTCAACCTGTGGACTTGTCTGGGGGCAGACAGTCGATGCGTGCCGACATTGACAAGATTCTGGGCGACCTCGAAACGCTGAACAGCGCGCGTGCGTTCAAGGCGAAGTTCGAGTCCGTCTGGGCGTCGCTGGGTTTTGGCTCCTACAGTTACGCCAGCATGGATACCGAAGACCTAGAGACCGGCCGCTACAAGGAAGGCGGCCATGTCATCTACTTGTCGAACGTCAAACCCGTCTGGGTTCAGCGCTACGTCGAAGAGGCCTACGCCGACCACGATCCCTTGGTGAAGGATTGCCTCAGCGCGCGCCTGCCGCTGCAGTGGACCGAAAACTACCGCGCCAACAGCCTTTCCGCGCGCGAGACCGAGATGATGAACGACGCCAAGGACATCGGCTTGCGCAAGGGCCTGGTGATCCCCATCCACGGTCCGCGCGGCGAGCTTGGCATCTTCAGCCTCTATTCCGACCTTGAAGACGGCGAATTCACGCGCCTCACCGCAACGACCAAGTACGAGGCGCAAGTCCTGGCCTACCACCTGCACGACGCCGCATGCCGTGTCCTTGCGACGCGCGAGGCGGTGCCGATGCCGATCCCGCTGACCGACCGCGAAGTCGAGATCCTGCGCTGGACCGCGGCCGGGAAAACCGCCTGGGAGATCGGCAGCATTCTCAGCATCTCCGAGCGCACCGTGAACTTCCACGTTCAGAACGTGATGGAAAAGTTCGGCGTGCACAACAAGACCCATGCGGCCGCCAAGGCCATGGGCATGGGCCTGTTCGCGCTTTAGCGCGAACGAATTCAAGACCAACCGCGCTTCAGTTTTCTTTCGGTCTCAGTGACGCAGGCGCGGTTTGACGCGCGCCCAGATGTCTTCGTGCGGGCGCAGCGTGACGAGATTTCCAAAGGCGGGCTCCTGGTCGGAGGTCACCTCGAGGTCGTAGCGGCGCAGGATCATCGACAGCGCGAAAACCATTTCCATCATCGCAAAGCCGCCGCCCACACATATTCTGGGACCCGCGCCGAAGGGGAAGTAGGCGAACTTCGATCGGCCCGCCGTGTTCTCGGGCAGGAAGCGGTCGGGATCGAACTTCTCCGGATCGTCCCACACATGCGGATGGGTGTGGATCAAGTACTGCGAAATGAAAACCGTCGTGCCGGCCTTGATCGGCTGGCCGGCGATGTTGTCGTCGTTGATGGCAACCCGCGCGAACCACCAAATCGAGGGGCGCAGGCGCGCAACTTCCTGAACGACGCGCTTGGTGAAGTCTAGGGTCTTCATATCGCCCGCTTCCGGTATGCGGCCCGCGAGCACCTCATCGACCTCGTCGCGCAGTTTCTCGAGGAACGCCGGCTGCTGTTTCAGCATGACCAAGGCCCAGGCGACCATGGTCGCGGTGGTGTCGTGGCCGGCAATCATGAGGGTCATGACCTCGTCGCGCAGCTGCTGCTCGCTCATGACTTCGTTGGTGTCGGCGTCGCGCGCGTCCATCAGGATCGACAGCAAATCGTCCGAGCGGCGGCTGCTTGCGCGCCGTTCCGCGATGATGCGGGTGCATACGCCGCGCAGGTACGCGATGGCCTCATTGTCTTGGCGGTTGCGTTTGGTCGGGATCTTTTCGGTGATCGTGGTCAGGTTCCACACGCGGTCGGCGGTGACGTCGTGCGCGATGACCATGGCTTCCTTGAAGCCTTGCGCATCCGCGCCAAGGCCGGTGTCGAACATGGTCTGGAAGGCGATCTCGAGCGTCAGCGCCGAGATGTCCCACGAAAGATTGAAAGGCTCGCCGGTTTGGGCGCGCGTCTCCCAGGGCTTCAGATGAGTCTGGATCACATCCGTCATACGTCCAGCGAGCGCGTCGACGCGCTCCTTCAGGAATGACGGCTGGATCAACTTGCGCTGGCGCGTCCAAAGCTCGCCTTCACTGACGAGAAGGCCCTCGCCCATGAACGGCTTCAGCTTGCCGACCATCGGCGTCTTTCGATAGTTGCGGTAGTTCTTCTGCAAAACATGCTCGACGTGAGCGGGATGGTTGAGCAGGTATGCTGTCGTCATGAGTATTCTCATCGGTACTATGTCGCCGTAGCTGGCGACTTTTTCCAAAAACTTCAGCGGCGTCGTGCGTAACTCAGGCAGGACTCCCATGATGGGGTGTCCCTTCGGCCCCTCGGCCGCGATCTTCGCGCGAGGGGCATTCTCTCGTTCAGCCGCCGTGAACGTGCCGGCGGTGACTTTGGATTCCGACATTCTTGCAACGAGGCTCCCTGGCGCCGGCAAATCCGGCGCGTCTCCCCTTCATAGCGTCATTCGGCCTAAGCGGCGACCTTGAACGCCTCGGCGCCGATGAGCGGCGCGCGCGGGGCGTCGGAGAGGCCGAGGTGCATGCGGCGCACGTTCAAATCCGAAACGTCGGCGTAGCCAGAGATCGCGCGTGTCACGCCGATCTGCAGGGGCGGACCAAAGCGCTGCGTCAACAAACCGGCGCGCTTGAGGATGCGTTCGAAGCGAACATCGGCGACGGCGACGATGCGGCTGATCTTGCGGCGGGCAGCGAAAGCGAAGAGCTGCTCGAGCAGGAGGTTGGTGACGGTATTGATGGTGCCGAGAGATTCGTTGCTGGCGACTTTTTTTGACACAGCGAAGCGGCTGATCTCCCAGACGTCCTCGGCTTCGGGCGCCGGCATGCCGTAGAGCAGTTCGGGGAACACGTCTTTCAGCATATACGGGCGGGTCGTGGGCAGGAGACGCCACGAGCCGAGCACTTCGCCCTGGGCCTCGCAGACGATGTAGACGGGATCGAGATCGTCGAACATGTCGCGTTCGCGTCCGGCCTGCGAGCCGACTTCCCAATCCAGGCGCTCTTTGAAAACTTCGTGACGCAGCCGGAACATGCCATCCAACTTGCGGGATGCATCCGCGGTCGCTTCCGGCATTTCGATGATCGATGCGAGCATTGAGCCGCTACCCCCGAGACGATTGTTTCGGGTCAAGATCACCACACCATTAAGGGCCCTTTGACCTGTCAGAACTGACAGGTCCGGGCCCAACTAAAGAGGTGCAAGGTGCCGACACAACCGCGCTGAAGCTCTTGCAAAACCCAGGAATATTCAGCGAAATCAACGAGTTGTCGGGGCTAGAGCTCCAGGAAAGACGACCACGAAAAGCGCTCCGGTGCGGGCCGGTCTGGTGTCATCCAAACGCCGCCTGAAGCGCCAAAAAAAACTGCCGGATGGCGTGGCGCCGCAGGGGACCCAGCTAAAGCATTGGGAAACCTCGGAAAAGCCAGGAAACAAGCCCGATTAAGGGTGTCGTTCGGTCGGCAATGGAACCTGGAGCCGGATCATGACGCACTTCGCACGCCCCCTGCCCCCGTTTTGGGCGGGCTCTAAAACCTCCTCTTCGGCTGTCGCCGTGGCCGAGTCGCAATCCGCAGCCACCCCCGCCCGCCCAACCGCCAGCGCCGCCGTGTCCCTGACCGTCGCGCTGCGCTACATGGCGGCGCGGCGCACGCGTGAGACGATTGCCGCGGCGCTCGAGCCGGCGCTCCACGGGCTCTAAGCCGCGCTGGATCACCGCCGTGCAAGACCCTCCGCAGCAGAAAGCCGGAGCACCGCGTGCTGAGCCGCGCCAAGACGCGCACCAGCGCTCCCTCCACATTGTCACCGCCACGTTCCGGTTCCCCGGACGTCCGCGTTTTGCCGTCGTACGCGCCGCGCTCTCGCGCGGCGCCGGCGGCCGCGCCTGGTTGCGCCGGCGCGCAACCGCTGGCGTAGCCGCCATCATTCTCGGATTGGCCGATGGCCGCTCCATCAACACCAACGTCCCGCCGCGCCGTACGGGAGGGCCGGTATGAGTCACGCCGCCGACTTCTCGCCCACCGGCCTGATCCGCGGCGCGCTCAGTTCGCGTTTCGACCGCGCCTTGTCGGCCCTTGAATCGCGCACGGCGCATTCGTGGATGATGGCGCTCGATCGCGCGAAAGTTTTGCCCGACAGCATGGCCGCCGCACCCGCATCGAACCTGCGCCTGTTCATCAAGGCCGGCGCCGGCGCGCGCGTCACCGACATGGACGGCACCAGCTTCATCGACCTCTGCCTCGGCGACGGTGCGCAAATCCTCGGCCACGCCCATCCGGTGGTGCAGCAGGCCATCGTCACGCAGAGTTCGCGCGGCTGGCACTTCGATCTGCCCGCCGACGGTCAGCTCGATCTCGCCCGCCTCATCCAGGGCGCGGGCGCGGCCAACGAACGCGTCGCGTTGTGCAGCGCGGGCAGCGAAGCCGTGGCTTACGCGCTGCGCGCGGCGCGCGCCTACACCGGCCGCACGAACCTTGCCGTGTTCACCGGCCGCACGCCTGGCAAGAGCAATACCGAAGACGCGGCGGTGGTGCTGCCCTACGGCCACGTCGCGGCCTTCGAACAGATCCGCCGCCGCAAGGGTGAGATTGCCGCGGTGATGATCGAGCCCGTGCGCGGCGGCGATCCCAACCTCGACCGCGCACCCTGGCTGCATGGCCTGGTGGAGACCTGCCGCGCGGCCGGCGTGCTCCTGATCCTCGACGAACGCGCGACCGGATTCCGCCTCGCCTACGGCGGCGCGCAGGAAATCTTCGGGCTGATCCCCGACCTCGTCGTCTATGGCAAAGCGATCGGCGGCGGACTGCCGCTTGGGGCCGTCGCCGGACGCAGCGACGTCATGGCGGCGCTGCGCACCAATCAGCCGCAGGTGGTGAACCCCCTCAGTGTCACCGCAGGCACCGCGACACTGGACTACCTGTTCGCCAACCGCGCGACGCTCTATCCCGCGCTCAACGACGCCGGCCGCGGGCTAGCGGAGCACTTCAACGGCTTTGCGCAAAGCGAAGGCCTGCCGGTGGAGATGCGCAGCGCCGGATCGATGTTCCACATCAACTTCACCGCCGCCGAAACCGGCGCGGCCAACGCCTTCAATGTGCTGGTGCTCAGCCGCGGCGTGCTCTTGCTGCCCTGCCACAAGGGCTATCTGTCGATGGCGCACACCGGCGCCGATCTCGACGTGGTGCGCGACGCCTTCACGCAATCTTTGCGTGACCTGCGCGACGACGGCCTTCTGACGCGCGTGAGCTGAAGTTACTTCTGTTCTCTAGGCTTCAGGGCTTCCGCCATGTCGCCGCAGCGTTGATTGACGCGGGAGATGTCGACCTTGCTGGCCGTGGCGGTGAGTTTGCGGCTGTCTTCGCTCACACAGGATGCGTTGAACAGCTCCTCGACCTTGGCCACCAACTCCTTGGGACACTCTGCATCCTCGCCGATGACTTCGCTCAAGCCGGCGGGCGCCAAGAGGCCCATGACCGGTTTTCCGGCGAGCATCAGACCGACCACAGGAAATCCGGGGTCGACCACTTTGCCGTCCTTGTCCTTGTAGATGACCTTCACGCAATGCGCCGCAGACGCCGGCGCGGACAGGAGTGCCGCGCCGAGAAGGAGAGCAAGAGCCGCCGCGATCCGCATGGATGGCCTTTCGAATGGGGGGTAAAAGTCAGCCGATTGAGTACCACGGACGGCCAAAGCTGCCCACTGGCAGATGTACAGCCGGGTCCCAGGGGAGATATCCTGGCCGGGCATCGTAAAGGTCGTATCGGGACGGCCCGCAAATGGGAGGGAGACCATGAGCAACGAAGAAAAATTAGCGCGCCGGGATGTTCTGCTGGCCGGGGGCGCAGCCCTCGCGGTCGGCGCATTGAGTGCGGCCCCGACTGAGGCCGGCGAAGCGCCGCCGGCAAGCTTCCGGCGCGTGGTCGTCGGCAATGCCAAGAACGGCAAGTCCATCGTCATCAGCGATGAAAAATTGAAGCCCGGCGAGTTCTGGCGCTCGGACGCCAACTTGCTCATGGGCGCGCGTGGCGACGGCGAGCTCGTCGAACTGCTGCCCGCAAGCCCGACGCCGCGGGCAGGTGCGCAGACCACCGGCACGCGCTGGTACTCCGCCTTCATCGCGCCGTCCAAGGCGGCCTTCGACCGCGCCACGATCAAAGGCTGGCACCGCAACGTATCGATGTCTTACGTCACCATCACCAACGGCGAAGTCATGCTGGTGATGGACGAAGGCGAAGTCATGCTGCGCGGCGGCGATTTGCTCGTGATGCGCAACGCCATGCACACCTGGCACAACGCGACGGACACGCCCGTGGGCATGCTGATCGCGCAGACGATGTTGGGGTAGGTCTGAGGCAGCCCGCCTTCGCGAGAGGCTTCGGCGGGCACTCGCTTTCGTAAGCTCGCATTGCTCGCCAACGAACGCTAAATGGTGCGGGTAGAGGGACTCGAACCCCCACTCCAGAGGAACCTGATTTTGAGTCAGGCGCGTCTACCAATTCCGCCATACCCGCAACGAGCGCACCAACGGTAGGCGCGCTTTTTGGCATAGGTTCGGGGGCGCGTAAAGCGTCCCCCTCACCCCTCACATCTTCGAAAGACCGCTTATTCCTGGGGTGGCGCGGCGCAACTGAAGCTCTTGGCGTCGTCGGTCGAGCTTTTGCCGTCCCATTTGGCCACCTGCGGATAGGCGCACACGGGCCGCGTGCGCGCGATGGGCTTGCTGGTGTCGTTGCCGGTGTATTTGGTGGCGATGATCTGTTGAGGCGCGACGCCCTTGGTCACCCACGCATCGAGCGCGGCGATGAGGTTGTGCGTCGGGCTCATGTTGAGGTCGGTGGGGTTCTGGCCGAGCTGGTTGGGGCCTTCGCCGCCGCCGCAGTGACCGACGCCGGGTGCCAGGAACAGGCGCATGGAGTCGGCCGCCTTTGCGCCGACGGTGCGCGCCGCCGTCTCATAATAGTTCGCGGTGTTGTACTGGGGGAAATTGGGATCACCCCAGCCGGCCCACATGATCAGCTTGCCGCCGCGGTTGATGAACGGGCGGATGTCGGGATTGTCGTTGCTGTAGGGCGCGACCTTTTTCAACAGATCCTCCGCGCCCTTGTCGAAGTCGAAGGTCAGCCAGTTGTCGGCTTTCCAATCCGCCGGCAGCACCCAGCCGAGGGCACCGGTGAAGGTCGGGTTGATCACCGAGCCAACGTCTTCGTTCGAAATGCGCACGCGGGCTGCCGGCGCCAGTTCGGCGCCCGGCTGCAGGCCGTGATAGATCACAGCACCCGTGCGCGGGTTCTTGAGACCGCCGTAGATTTTGTTCAGCGCTTCGATCTGCGGCGGGGTGAGGCACTGGTCATTCTCGGCACCTGTGCATTGCATGGCGGCGGGATTGAACTTGCAGGCGCGCGGGTTCTCGATGACGCCGTCTTTCACGGCATCAAGCGTGTCGCACTGCTTCAGCACCTCGGCGTTGATCGCCGCCAGCTTTGAGGACTTGATGTTGTGCGCCGGCGTCTTGTGCGTCGCGGCGTAGCTGTAACCCTGGAACAGGCCGAGCGGGCCGAAGTAGATGGACGGCGAGCCCATGAGGATGCCGTCGTAATCCTCGGGGAAGCGCTGGACTTCCGCCGCCGCCTCGCCGCCGCCGGTGGAGCAGCCGCTGAACAGCGCTTTTTCCTGCGGCTTGCCGTAGTAGGCCGCAACGGCCTTCTTGGCCGCGAGCGTCATCTCGTGGATGCCGCGATAGACGTAATTGGTGCGCCGTTCCGGATCGAGGCCGAACTTGAAGGCCGCTGCCGCCGCGCCGACGCCAGCTTCCGCATGCGTGCCGACGTCGGTGTTGGTGACGGCGTAGCCCATGGCCAGACCGCCGACGAGCGTGCCGTGATTGATGGAGCCCGCAGCGCCGCCGTTGCCGGTGCCGAGCAGCTTGCCGTTCCACTTGCCCGGCTCAGGCAGCCAGACCTCGGTTTTGATCTCCGCGCCCGGCGCCGGCGCGGTGGTGACTTCCACGCGGCAGAAGGTGGTTTTGGTCGCGGCACCGTTGCCGCCGCCGCCGCCCGCTTTGGCCCCGACCGCTGTGTCGCGGGCTTGCGCCGCGGTCATGGGCTGAGTGACTAGGCTGGCCTTGGTCACTTTCATGGCGCCGCCGGAGATCGACGTCAGGCTTTCGCATTGCTTGGCGTCGGCGGCGACGGCGTGCAGCGGCATCGCGCTGCTGAGAGCGGTGGCCGCGAGCAGCGTGCGGAACATCGGCGTCATGGTGTCACCTGTTGTTTGAAGTTCATCAATCCGGCGGCAGGACGCAGGAGAAGCTCTTGGCCTCGTCGGTCGAGCCCTTGCCGTCCCACTTGGCCACCTGCGGATAGGGGCAAATGGGCCGGGTGCGGATGGCGCGCTTGGTGGGATCGTTGTCTTCGAACTTGGTGGCGATGATCTCCTGCGGCGCGATGCCCTTCGTCACCCACTGATCGAGCGCGAGCAGCAGATTGTGCGTCGGGCGCTTGTCGAGCGAGTAGGTGTACTGGCCGAAGATGTTGGGGCCCGGCCCGCCACGACAGTGATAGACGCCGGGCGCCAGATACATGCGCATGGAGTTGGCGCGCTCGGGACCGACGAACTCGCCAGCTTCTTCGAAGTAGCGCGCGGTGTTGAACTCGGGGAAGTTGGGATCGCCCCAGCCTGCCCACATGATCAATTTACCGCCGCGGCTGGTGAACGGCAGGATGTTGGTCTTGTTGTTGCCGAACTCCTCGAACTTGTTGAGGATTTCGGTGGCCTGCTTGTCCCAATCGAAGGTCCTGAAGTCGTTGGCCGTGAAGCCGGGACCGAGGACCCAGCTCATGGGGCCAAGCTGCATCGGGTTGATGACCGAGCCGATGGTCTCCTGCGAGATGCGCACGCGCGCCGCGTCCGCCAGCTCCACGCCCGGCTGCAGGCCGTAGTAGATGAGCTCGCCGGTGCGCGGGTTCTTGAGATCGCCGTAGATTTTCTTCAGCGTCGTCACCTGATCGAGGTGCAGGCACTGGTCGGTCTCGGCGCCTTTGCAGGTCAGCGGCGTCGGATCGAATTTGCAGGCGCGCGGGTTTTCGATGACACCGTCTTTGACTTCATCGAGCGCATCGCACTGGCGCAGAACTTCTGCGGCGATGGCCGGCAGCTTCTCGCGCCCGACGTAGCTATTGCGGGTGGCGTAGCTCGCCGCATAGGCATGGCCCTGGAAGAGGCCCAGGTTCGCGAAGTAAATACCCGGCGAGCCCATGATGATGCCGTCGTAGTCCTCGGGGAAGCGCTGCAGCTCGGCGGCCGCTTCGCCGCCGCCGGTGGAGCAGCCGACAAACAGCGACTTCTCCTGCGCCTTGCCGTAGTAGGCGCGCACGACTTCCTTGGCCGAGGTCGTCATCAGGTGAATGCCGCGCCAGACATAGTTGGCGCGCAGTTCCGGATTGAAGCCGAAGCGGAAGCTGCGCGGGTCTTCGTAGCCCGGGGAGCCTGAATGGGTGCCGACATCGGTGTTGGTGACGGCGTAGCCCAGCGTGAGGCCCTCCATCAGGGGCCCGTAGACGATCGCCCCCGCCGATGCGCCGTTGCCGGTGCCGAGCATACGCCCGTTCCAGCGCGCGCTGTCGGGCAGCCAAACTTCGGAACGGATGTCCGCGCCCGGCGCGGGGATGAGCCTGATTTCGACGCGGCAGAAGTTCTGATCGGTGGACTGACCGCGGTCGCCGTCGCCGCGCCGGCCGGTTTCGCTGTTGCGGACCGAGCCGCCTTCGGACGAATTGTCGGCCTGGATTGTGGTGATCGGCTTGTCGACGTAGGTCGCCTTGATCTTCATGTCGGCGCGGCTGAGCGAAGCGATACTGGCGCAGCGCTTGGCGGCGTCCGCATCTGCGGCCTCGACATGAGAGGCCGCGCACAGCGCGGTCACACCCGCGAGCGCGGCAAACCAGCCGCGCTCGCGCAAAGAATGAGCCGTCATGTGCCTATCCTTACTCCTGCGGCGCGACACAAGAGAAGCTCTTGTGGTCGTCGGTCGAGCCTTTCTTGTCCCACTTCGCAATCTGCGGATAGGGGCATACCAAGCGGGTGCGCTCGACCCGGCTCTTGGTGTCGTTGTTGTCTTCGAACTTGGTTGCGATCATCACGTTCGGCGCGATGCCCTTGCTCACCCACTGGTCGAGCGCGACCACCAGGTTCTTCTCGGGGCTCATGTCGAAAGCGTTGGGCGCCTGGCCGAATTGGTTGGCGCCGGGTCCGCCGCCGCAGTGATAGACGCCGGGCGCCATGTACATACGCATGGAGTCATTGCGGCCGGAGCCGACGAACTCACCGGCCTCTTCGTAGTAGCGCACCGTGTTGAACTCGGGGAAGTTGGGATCGGACCAGCCCGCCCACATGATCAGTTTGCCGCCGCGGTTGGTGAACGGCAGGATGTTGGGGTTGTTGTGTCCGAACTCCTCGAACTTCTTGAGGACTTCGGTCGCCTGCTTGTCCCAGTCGAAGGTCTTGAAGTCCTCGGCGTGGAAGCCGGGTCCCAGCACCCACGTCAACGGACCGAACTGCGTCGGATTGATGACCGAACCGATGGACTCTTGCGAGATGCGCACGCGCGTCGCATCGGCGAGCTCGGCGCCCGGTTGCAGGCCGTAATAGATCACATCGCCCGTACGCGGGTTCTTGAGGCCGCCATAGATCTTCTTCAGCGTCGTCACTTGGTCGGGATGCAGGCACTGGTCGGTCTCGGCGCCCTTGCAGGTCAGCGGCGTCGGATCGAATTTGCAGGCGCGCGGGTTTTCAAGAATGCCGTCCTTTACGTCGTCCAGCATGTCGCACTGGCGCATGACCTCGTCGTGGATGGCCGGCAGCTTCTCGCGCCCGACGTAGCTGTTGCGCGTCGCGTAGTTGGCGGCGTAGGCGTAGCCTTGAAACAGTCCTAAGTGCCCGAAGTAGATGCCGGGCGAGCCCATGATGATGCCGTCGTAGTCCTCCGGATATTTCTGCAGCTCGGCGCCGGCTTCGCCGCCGCCGGTCGAGCAGCCAACGAACAGCGATTTTTCTTGCGGCTTGCCATAGAAGGCCCGCACCACATCCTTGGCCGACGTGGTCATGGTGTGAATGCCGCGCCAGACGTAATTCGCGCGCAGCTCCGGGTTATAGCCAAAGCGGAAGCTACGCGGATCGGAGTAGCCGGGGGAACCGGAATGCGTGCCGACGTCGGTGTTGGTGGTGGCGTACCCCATGGTCACGCCTTCAAGCAGAGGACCATAGTTGATTGCGCCCGCCGACGAGCCGTTGCCGGTGCCGAGCATACGGCCGTTCCAGCGCGAGGCTTCCGGCAGCCAGACTTCGGTACGGATTTCGGCACCGGGCACCGGCGTGATCACGATCTCGACGCGGCAGAAGGTTTGCTGGGTGGCGCGCGGCGAATTGCTGGCGCCCTGGCTGCCCGGGGTGCCCCCGACGGCAGACGTGCGGGCCTGATTGACGGTGAGTGGTTTATCGACGACCGTCGCCTTGACGATCTTCACGTCACCCTTCGAGAGCGACATCATCGCGGCGCATTGTTTGGCCGTGTTGGCGTCGGCCGCAAAGGCCGGGGCCGTGCCGGCAAGCATGGTTGCGCCGAGCAGACCGGCATAGATACCTGCGCGCGAGACTACGTTCGTCATGTTGTGATCCTCCCTCACTGTCCAATGCGACGGCAAATCCTAACCCTAGCCATCCGGTCCGCCTATCCCCTTCCGCCGGCATGGCGTGACACGGCCGTGACGGCGGCGGCCCCCTTGCGGACCATAGGACGGCACACGGCAAATTGTCCGGGCCTCTCCAACATGTTAGGACTGCGTTCCCCGCAACAGATATATAAAAGCGACATGTCAGCCGCCGTCCAACCCGGCAAAGCCGCCCTCCTCGCCGCCAGCCTTGCGTCCGCGGCGATCCTCGCGAGCGTCTTTACCGCGCAGTACGGCTTCGACCTGTGGCCCTGCTCGCTCTGTTACATGCAGCGCGTGCCGCACTTCTTCGTCGCGGTGTTCGGCGCACTCTCGCTCATGCCCGCCATCGACGGGCGCACGCGCCGCGTCATCCTGTTTCATCTCGTCGGGCTGTTCATGCTCAGCGCCGCCTTGGGTGGCTATCACGCCGGCGTCGAAGCGAAGTGGTGGCCGGGTCCGGACACCTGCACCGGCATCCGCGCCGTCGGTTCCATGACCGACGTGCTCTCGGGCCTGACCAAAGCCGGCCAGCCGGGCTGCGACGAAGTAGCCTTCGCCTTCATGGGCATCTCGCTCGCCGGCTACAACCTCATCGGTTCGGTGGTGCTTGCTGCCGGTAGTCTCTACGCCGCCCTGCGCAGGGACTGGTGGGCGTGAAAACCACCGCTGAAAACCGCCTGCCCGGCGATCCCGACCGCGCGGCGTTGATCGAACAGATCATCCGCGTCGATCAAGCCGGCGAATACGGAGCCAAGCGCATCTACGAAGGTCAGCTTGCGGTGCTCGGCAATCGTGGCGGCGCGGGCGTGATCAAAGAAATGCTGGCGCAGGAAGAGCAACACCTTGCCAAGTTCAGCGCCATCATGGCCGCGCGCGGGGTGCGCCCCACCGCGCTTGAGCCTTTCTGGCATGTGGCGGGATTTGCGCTCGGCGCTGCGACCGCGCTGCTCGGCAAAGAAGCCGCCATGGCCTGCACGGTGGCGGTGGAAGAAGTCATCGGCGAGCACTACGCCGAACAAAGCGCGGCATTGGGCGAGGATGAGCGCGATCTGCGTGAGACCATCGACGCCTTCCGCAGCGACGAGTTGCATCACCGTGACGTGAGCTTGGAACAGGGTGCGACTGCGGCGCCGGCCTATGTACCGCTGACAGCGGCCATCAAGGCCGGCACGCGGCTGGCGATCTGGTTGTCGAAAAGAATCTAAGCCGGGTCCAGCTCGGTATCCCAGTAGAGATAGTCGCGCCAACTTTCGTGCAGATAGTTGGGCGGGAAGCTGCGTCCGATCTGCTGCAGCTCAAACGAGTTGGGGCGATAGGGCCGCTGCGAGGGGAACATGTGGGCTTCTTGCGGAAGCCTGTTCGCCTTGACGAGATTGCAGCTCGAGCAGGCCGTTACCACGTTCTGCCACGTCGTCCGCCCACCGCGCGAGCGCGGGATCAGGTGATCGAAGGTCAGATCATTGGTCGGGTGCGGCGTGTGGCAGTACTGGCATTTGAATTGATCGCGCAGGAACACGTTAAACCGCGTGAACGCGGGCGAGCGTTCCATGGGCGCGTATTTCTTCAGCGAGATGACGCTCGGCAGGCGCATTTCCCAGGACGGCGAACGCACGATGTGTTCGTATTCCTGGACCACCTGGACGCGGCCGAGGAAGACCGCTTTGATGGCTTCCTGCCACGACCAAAGCGACAGCGGAAAGTAGCTGAGCGGACGGAAGTCCGCGTTCAGAACCAGGGCCGGACAGGTTTCGAGCAACATTCGTCCCCACCAGATCGCCGTCTAGAGGGAGCAGTGTAGCAAGTCTCGGCGGGAATACAAAATGTGGTATTCGTGACAGCCGCAGCCCACCAGCCCTTCCCATGACCGCCGCTCCCCACAAAGACTCGACCCCCGTTACCCGCTTTGCCCCAAGCCCCACAGGCTATGTGCATCTCGGAACGGCCTATTCGGCCCTTTTCGCCGCCAACGCGGCCGGACCGCGCGAGCGTTTCATCCTGCGCATCGAGGACATCGACACCGGCCGGGCCAGGCCGGAATTCGAGACGGCGATTTTCGAAGACCTCGCTTGGCTGGGCCTTCAATGGGAGCAGCCCGTGCGCCGTCAGTCGGAGCACTTCGCCGCCTATGCCGCCGTCACCGCCGACATGGAGAAACAGGACCTGCTCTATCCGTGTTTCTGCACCCGCGCCGAGATCGCGCGCGAGATTGCCGCAGCATCGACCGCGCCGCACCTCGCGGCGGGTCCGGACGGCCCGGTTTATCCCGGCACCTGCCGGCACCTGACGGGCACCGAGCGCCGCCGGCGCATTGACGCCGGCACGCCTTATGCCCTGCGCCTGCGCGTGGATGCGGCTAAGGAGATGACCGGACCGTTGACCTGGACCGATGCCGCGCGCGGCACGGTGGACGCCACGCCGGAAATTTTCGGTGATGTCGTACTGGCCCGCAAAGACACGCCGGCGAGTTATCACCTCGCGTGTACCTGGGACGATGCGCTGCAGGGCGTGACTTTGGTCACGCGCGGCGAGGAACTGGCGCCGGCGACGCACATCCATCGTCTGCTGCAAGCCCTATGGAAAGTGCCGACGCCGCGCTACCACCATCACAAGCTAGTGCTCGCTCCGGACGGCAAGAAGCTGTCGAAGCGCGATAAAGCGCTCACCCTCCGCGCTTTACGCGCAGAGGGCAAGACTCCCGAAGACATCAAGGCAATGGTAGGACTTTAACGGCCTGCCGGTGTCGGCAGGCCGGCGTGAAACTGCAGCAGCGCCAGCGCCCGCCGGTATTTCTGACCGTTGAGCGCACAGCCGATGAAGGTGGCGCGCGCGAACACGTCATAGGTCACAAAGCCGAAGATGGCCGCGGCGCTCATGACGATGATCATCTTCGCGCCGGCCGTCAGATGCGCGCCCGACAGCATGCCGACCAGAAACAACAGGAACGGCAAGTGCACGAGGTACACCCAGTAGGAACCATCGACGATGTAACGCATCACCGCCGAGGGTTTATCGAGATAGCGCAGGAACAGACCAGTCGCGCCAAAGAACATCATCCAGGCAACGATACCGCCGGTTACTGACCACAGCGCGAGCGCACCGCCGGTGTGCTGATCGGCGCCGAAAACCGGCGAGATGAAATACTTCACGGCGATGTAGATCGCGAGCGCGCCCGCGACCTGCGCCCAGGCGAGGCGCGTAAAGCCGGCGATCAGGTCGCGCTGCGCATACAGCAGCCAGCCGAAGCCGAAGAACACGCCGTAGGCAATCACGATGAAAGCGTCCGGAATGAATACGGTCGTGGTGTGCAGGAAGCCCTGCATCGGGGCGAGCGTGAAGGCCGTCACAATGCCCGGCACGATCACACGCAACACTGGTTGCTGAACGAGCGCGCGAAATACACGCGCAACGCCTGCGCGGAACGCGGCCGGAAGATGCTTGCAAGCCGCGGCAATCACGACGGCGCCGACATAGAAGTAGAGCAGGTAATAGAGGAACCACAGGTGCATGGTGAACGTGGGCAGATAAGGCGGCGAGGTCTGCGCCACCGCCCAGACCGCGCGCCAGCCCGCGGCGATGCCGCCCTTGGCCGCGACGTTGGCGAAGATGAAGGCGAAGTTGGTGGCCGGGAACAGCAGCAGCAGCGCGATGGCGAAGGGAATGCCGATGCGCTTGACGCGGTTCTCAAGCAGGCCGGCGGCGCCGCGCTTGCTGTACAGCATGGCGGCGAACAAGCCGGCCAGCACAAAGAAGATCGGCATGCGGAAGACGTGGATGAAGGACACCAGGAAATCGGCCGAGCCGCTGAGCGCGGCGTCCTGATAGGGCCAGACCTTGCCGAGGCCGATCACCATGTAGGAACATGCGCCGTGCAAGACGAGGCCCAGCAGCATCATGGTGCCGCGCAAGCCGTCGAGCGCGTGCATGCGCTCCGTGCTGTCCGCAACTGCGCTCTGTCCGTCAGCCATTACTGAGATCCTCTTCTTAGTGTGAGGTGAGCCCACGATCAGGCTTTTCGCGGGGCAGCGGACCTGTCAGCTCTGACAGGTCATTAACTAATTGATATAATAACATTTATTCCAGTCGCTGCGAACCGTGCAATGTCCGGGCCGCCTCGCTAGTATCGCTTGGGCGCGGCTGCCGCGCCCAAGTCGCGAGGGCGCCCATGTATGCCAAGGCTGTTGCGGGAACGCGATATCAGTTCGCGGACCTGCGCACGCTCCTCGCCAAGGCTTCGCCGTTGCGCTCGGGCGATGTGCTCGCGGGGCTGGCCGCCGGCGACGGGACCGAAAGCGGCGCGGCGCTGCTCGGCTAATATTTCCCGACGAACTCGCGGACTTCGGCGAAGGCACCGTCGATCTCGGCGGACAGCGCGGCGATGAGCGGTAGGGCGGTCGCCCTAGCTCGCCACGCCGCCCGTGCAAAGCGCCGCGTCGGCACGTTTTGCGCTATGCATCGACAGGCATTGCGCAATCCCCAACGGCTGGGTGCGAGTCATCCGGAACAGGCTCAAAAGCCTTGTAGAACCCCTCCCCCCGCGAAAATCTCGCACAACTACAGGTGCGAGTCGGAATCATCTCCCGTTGCGTGCGGGCCTGCGGAGTTTGGCGAGGGGATGACTCTGCTGCACCAGTTTGGACAACCGCTCGTCGAGAACATGGGTGTAAATCTGCGTGGTGGCGATGTCGGCGTGACCCAACATTTGTTGCAGGCTGCGCAGGTCGGCGCCATGCGCCAGCAGGTGCGTAGCGAAGGAATGGCGCAGCACGTGCGGCGAGATGCGCGCCGGCGACAGCCCGGCCTTCACGGCGATGGTCTTCAGCAGCGCCCAAAAGCCGGAACGTGTCATATGACCATCACGCGCCGGTGCGGGAAAAAGCCGCGGCGAGGTTTTGGCGTTCTTGGGAATAAAGGCGTCGCGCACCGCGAGATAAGCAGCCAGTGCATCACGCGCCGCACCGCCGATGGGCACCATGCGCTCCTTGGCGCCCTTGCCGCGCACGATCATCGCCGGCGGACTGGACTTGCCAAGCACCGCGCCGCGGACGGCATTCAGCGGCAACGCCACCAGCTCCGAGACGCGCAAACCGGTGGCATAGAGCAACTCGACCAGCGCCGTGGCGCGCAGGCCCTTGATGCCTTCGATTGCCTGCGCCGCATCCAGAAGGCGCTTCACTTCCGCTTCACTCAAGAACTTCGGCAGAGACCGGCCGATCTTCGGGCTGTCGAGCGCGGCCGTCGGATCGTCGGAGCGCAGACCCTCACCGTAAAGGAACTTATAGAACTGGCGCAGGCACGAGAGCCGCCGCGCCGCCGTGCGCGGGGCGAGCGCGCTCTTCTTCATATGCGCAATGTAGCGCCGCAGGTCGTCTGTCGCGGCTGCGGCCGCATCGCCCCTGAGGAAGGCCGCCACATCGGCGAGATCGCGGCGGTACGCTTCCAGCGTACGCACGGATGCGCCACGTTCCGCCGCCATCATCTCCAGGAATGATTCGACCTGCGGGTTCATGCCCCGCCGATCCCTAGAAGCCGAGCGCCAGCGCGGCCTCGACCGCGAGCGCGCGGGCGTCCTCGTCGCGCCCTGCCGCGCGCAAGGATTCGATTACCTGCTGCAGCGATGGCAGCGCCATTTGCGACGGCGAGTCCTCGCCCACCGCAACCAGCGCGAAGGCGGCCGTCTCGCCGCTGCGGCCCGCTTTGGCCGCGAGCGCCATACCGTTCCAGATGTGCGGCGCGAGCACGCCGGCGCTATCGATGCGCGCCGGCCCCGGCACGACGCCGAGCCAATCGGTCGCTTGTACAGGTTCACCTACAGCCATGAGCAAACTCAGCACAGTGCCTTGACGCAGCGCGATGACCTCGGCCGGCGTCTCGGGCGGCAAGGAGCCCATCCAGGAGCGAAGCGCCTGCGGCGGCAGCCGCGAGGCCGCGCTCTCGCGCAGCATCGCCTCCACAGGCCAGAGGCCGGCGGCGATCTGTCCGGCTTCGCGCGAGGTGCGGCCCATGCTGCGGGCCAGGTCGAGCCAAGCTTCGGCGCGCTCACGCGCACGTTTATCCGCAGGACCGGCTGCCAGCAAAGCGCGCGCGGCGTGACCGGCGAACCAAACCAAATCCGAGGTGGGCTCCATCGCGGTCAGCATGTCGGCATAGACCGCTCCCATAACGGAAAGGGGAGGCCCCTTCTGACCGCGGTCGGCACGCACGAGTTCGAGCGCGCGGGCAAGCACCTCGGCGCGCGCCGTCGGCACGGTCTGCGCGGCGGCGGATTGATAAAGAAATGCCCGCCCGCGCACGTCCTCGGCGGTGATCTGCGTCAGCGGCGGCGGCGCGGGGTCCTTAGTATTAAGGCTGGCATAAATATCGCGCAGCGCAGCGGCCGGCAGCGTGCCGGCGCGCACCGCGCGCTCAGCCAAAAGAATGCGGGCCTCTTCCTGCGCGCGGCGCCGGGCCGCCCGTTGCGCCGGCGGCGTCCTGTCGCCCTTCACGGCGGCATCGTCCGGCATCGGGAGCGCTGCGAGCCACCCGAGCGTCGCGGGATCAACAATATTGTCCTGCACGTCGGCGATGTTCACCGGCAGGCGTCCCTCGGCCTTGCGCAGGATGGCGTAGTGCAGCGGCTCGAGGCGCGTGAAGCTCGCCGGCACGCCGCCTTGCGCACCGCTCGAAACATCGACGGCCCAGAAGAACACCGGGTCTTCGACCTTCTGCTCGCGCAAGAGCGCCAAACCAAGATTGGCGGCGCTGCCTTGGCCGGCATCGAGCTGACAGAACACCTGGATCTTCTGCCAATACACGTCGGGTGCGGTGCTGAGCGCGGTTTGGGCGCGCGAACAGGCGTCGCTCACACGATTGGCGACGAGGTTGGATTCCGCGCGCAAACGGCGCAGCGTCTCGGTGAGCTGATCTTCGGGAACCAGTTCGAGCAAAGCCTGCACTTCGGTCCAGTCGCCAAATCCGGCGAGCGTGCTCGCGCGCGCTTCGATCAACCACTGCGATGCCGTCAGCGCCGTGTTCTCGGCGGGCTGATCTTCACGGGCGCCGCTGGCGGGCGCGGCTATGGGCGGCGCGCCCGGCGACAGCAACAGATTTCTGGCAAGCTGGCGCACCGCCGGCAACGCCGAGCGCCGCGGAAGCTGCGGCAAAAGCTGTTTCAGGAGTTCGAGATCGGTGCCGCGCCACAGCTGCGGCGAAAAACCGCCAGCAGCGACGTCGACCAAACCGATGCTACCGACACCGGGCGCGGCGAGATCGCCCACAGCGATGCCGGGGTCTTCACGCACGGCGCTGTCGGACGTGGCCGGCAGGATGGACACAGGGCCGGCGGGCTGCGCGGGGACCACGCTCGGGTCAGCTGGCGCCGCGGGCGGCAGTTCGGCAGCGGCAAGACAGGTGCCGCCGAACCCGAGCGTCAGCGCGAAGGCCGCGGCCAGCCTGCGGGCAGCGCGGCGGCTATTTGAAACGGTCATTCGGAATGACCTTCTCTGTCGTCGCGGACGGCGGCGGCATATCCCAGGTGGCCAGGAAGATCGTCCCACCGACAAGGACCGCGAGGATCACCAGAATCAGGAATTTAATCATGCTCTTATGCTACGCGTGCTGCTTCTATATAACGGTGCGCGAGACCCTGCCAACCGGCGGGCGGGCGCTTCTGCGACTGCTACCAACGACAGTACGCAAGCGCTGTGATAAAGTCCATTGAGCCAATGGGTTGGCCGCCAGATTTGCCGCCCGGGCCCAAGACCAGACAAGACCAGAATAGATTTATGAACGAGACCGCCAACATCACCCCGACCGAGCCTGCCAAGCTCGACCTCGGCCCGTCCCTGCCGCTGACGCGCACCATCGTGCTCGTAGGCCTGATGGGCGCGGGCAAAAGCTGCATCGGCCGGCGCCTTGCGCAGCGTCTCAACGTGCCCTTCGTCGATGCCGACGCCGAGATCGAACAGGCGGCGGGCTGCTCGGTGGGCGAGATTTTCGAAAAATACGGCGAAGCCTATTTCCGCGACGGCGAGCGCCGCGTCATGGCGCGGCTGCTGCAGGGTACGCCGACCATCCTGGCCGCCGGCGGCGGCGCGTTCATGGATCCGGACACACGCCGGCTGATCACCGAGAACGCCATCTCGGTCTGGCTGCGCGCCGACCTCGAAACGCTGAGCGCGCGCACCAAGGGCCGCTCGCACCGTCCGCTGCTCAATGAAGGCGATCCCCGCGACACCTTGGCCAAGCTGATCGATCATCGCTACCCCACCTATGCGCTTGCAAATATCACCGTCGACACCGGCAACGACAATCCGAACGTCACCTGCACGCGCGTGATCGAAGCGCTGGTGCACATCCGCGGCGACATCATGCCGAACGAGCTCGACGCCCTGTCATGAACGCCGAACCTGCCCGCCGACAAAGCGCGCCGGCCGCCGTCACCGTTGCACTGGCCGACCGCGCTTACGACATCCATGTCGGGCGGGGCTTGCTGGCGCGCGCCGGCGAACTCACGTCCCCCGTGCTGCGCCAACGCCGCGTCTTTATCGTCACCGACAGCACTGTCGCGCCACTTTATCTTGCGCCGTTGACCACGAGCCTGGCCGCCGCCGGCATCAGCGCCGATCATTGCATCGTGCCCGCCGGCGAAGCGACTAAGGATTTCTCTCATCTGGCGGAGGTTTTGGACGCCATGCTCGCCGCCAAGTGCGAGCGCGGCACCATGATCATTGCGCTGGGCGGCGGCGTGGTCGGCGATCTCGCCGGCTTCGCGGCCGCAGTGTTGCTGCGCGGTGTCGATTTCATTCAAATCCCGACGACGCTGCTGTCGCAAGTCGATAGCTCCGTCGGCGGCAAGACCGGCATCAACACGCGTGCGGGCAAGAACCTGGTTGGGGCGTTCCACCAACCGCGCCTCGTGCTCGCCGATACCGATGTGCTCGCTTCGTTGCCGCGCCGCGAATTGCTGGCCGGCTATGCCGAGGTCGCTAAGTACGGCCTGCTCGGCGATGCCGCGTTCTGGGGCTGGTGTGAGGCCAACGGCGAAACCATGCTGAGCGGCGGCGAAAAGTCTCACGACCTCTTGCGCGCGGCCATCGTTGCCAGCTGCGAAGCCAAGGCGCGGATCGTCGCCGCCGACGAGAAGGAAAGCGGCCTGCGCGCCCTGCTCAACCTCGGCCACACTTTCGGCCACGCCTTCGAGGCGGAGATGGGCTACGGCGGCGAACTTCTGCACGGCGAGGCCGTTGCCATCGGTATGGTCTTGGCGTTCTCGCTCTCCGCGCGCCTCGGCTTCTGCGCGCCCGCCGATACCGCGCGCATCCGCGCTCATTTCGAAGCTGTCGGCCTGCCGGGGTTACCGCCTAAGCGCGGGCCGCGCGGCGGCATTACGCCCGCGGCGCTGATGGCACATATGACCCAGGACAAGAAGATGAAGGACGGCAAGCTGACCTTCGTGCTCGCGCGCGGCATCGGCAAAGCTTTCCTCACCCACGACGTGCCAGCGGCGATCCTCGAAGAGACGCTCGCGGCGGCGCTGGCTTAGTTGCTCTCACCACGGAGCTTTCCATGACTATGATTGCGGTGATCGTGCTGTTGCTGTTGACGGTCGCGGCCTTCTTCTCGGCCGCCGAAACGGCGCTGACCACGGCTTCGAAGCCATTGATCCACCAGATGGCCGTCGATGGCAACGCGCGCGCCGGTGTGGCCAACGCGCTGCTCAACAAGCGCGAGAGTCTGATTTCGACCGTCCTCCTCGGCAACAACCTCGTCAACATCCTGGCGTCTGCGCTCACCACGAGTCTGATGATCGACCTCTTCGGCAACGAGGGCATCGCCTATGCCACGGCCATCATGACGGTGTTGGTCGTGATCTACGGCGAGATCCTGCCAAAGACCTACGCGCTATTGCACCCCATTACGGTCTCGTTGCGCTCGGCCGGCATCATGAGCGCGCTGGTCGCGTTCTTCGGGCCCTTCAACACCGTCATCGACGTTCTCGTGAAGGCCGCCCTCAAGCTCTTCCGCGTACCGACGGCGCAGGTGCGTACATCGAGCCAGATTCTCGCCGAGCTGCGCGGCGCCATCGAAGTGCAGATGATGGACAGCGACATCAAGGAAGAGGTCCGCCACGAGCGCGTCATGCTGCGCAGCGTGCTCGATCTGACGAATGTGACGGTCGGTGAGATCATGATCCACCGGAAAAAGATCGCGACCATCAACGCCGACCTGCCGATCAACGAGATCTTCGAGCAGATCGCCTCCAGTCCTTACAGCCGCTTGCCGCTGTGGCGCGGCGAGCCCGACAACATCGTCGGCGTGATTCACGCCAAGGCACTGCTGCGCGCCGCCACACACGGCGGCAGCCGCCTGCACGTCGCTGCGCTGGCCACAAAACCCTGGTTCATTCCCGACACCACGACGCTGCTTGAACAGCTGAACGCCTTTCGCGCGCGCCGCGAACACTTCGCGTTGGTGGTCGATGAGTACGGCACGTTGCAGGGCATCGTCACCCTTGAGGACATCATCGAAGAAATCGTCGGCGATATCCGCGACGAGCACGACATTCCCGTTGCCGGTGTGCGGCGCCAGACCGACGATTCCTATCTCATCGACGGCAGCGTGACCTTGCGCGACCTCAATCGCGAATTCGACTGGCACCTGCCCGACGACAAGGCTTCGACCATCGCCGGCTTTGTGCTGCACGAGGCGCGGACGATCCCGGACTCCGGGCAGGAGTTCCTTTTCGAAGGGTTTCGCATCCAGGTTGTGCGGCGCACACGCAACCAGTTGACGCTGTTACGCTTGACGCCCCCTAAGCCTGACAGCCCCGCCGTCGCCGTAACTGGCTGAAATAGACCTGACGCCCGCTTGACCGCCGGGGGGCGCGAGGCTCACACTTCAGTTCAAGAAGGGGTCTTTGACCTAGGTCCCTGCTCAAGGTTGGAAAGACAGGCTGGTACCAGCCTTCCGCGGGATTGCTTCCCTTGAATGACGACCCCTTGAAGGGAGTACGCCATGATCCGGAAGATTGTGCCCGATGTTATAAGCGGCCAGACCTTGCAGAAAGTCACGCCGCGCGAAAGCGTGCGGGCCGCCGCCAAAATGATGCGCGATAAGAAGATCGCCGCTGTGCTGGTGATGGAAGGCGAACGCCTCGTCGGCATCATCACCGAGCGCGACATGACCTGCCGCGTGGTCGCCGCCGGCCTCAACCCCGATACCGCTTCCTGCGCCGAAGTCATGACGGCCAATCCCGACACGTTGTCGCCGGATGACACCGCCGTCGAAGCGCTGAATATGATGCGCGAACGTAACTACCGCCACCTGCCGGTGGTCAAAGGCGATCGTGTGGTCGGTATGGTGTCCGTGCGCGACCTCTACGCGGTCTACAAGACCGAGCTCGAACAAGACCTCAAAGACCGCAACGCTTTCATCTACGGCGAAAGCTACGGCGGGATGGCCTAACCCTCACCTGGCGCGCGGTTAACGCGCGCCAAACCTTTGAATCAGTCGAGAGCTTTAGCTCTCGCCGGGCGCGCTGGTCTTCAGCGACAGCGCGTGCACGCGCTCCTTGAGTTCGGACGCCAGAACCTCGTAAACGAGGCGCTGGCGTTCGACGCGTGATTTGCCGGCAAAAGCCGCGGCCTCGATCACGACATTGAAATGCGTCTCGCCGCCCCCGTCCGGATGCGCGCCGGCATGGCCGTGATGGCTAGCAGAATCGTCGATGACGTCGAGGCGTGCCGGCGCAAAGGCTGCCGTCAGTTTGCTGCGAATCCGTTCGCTATAAGTGCCCACATTTCCCTCGTGATTCCCGTGCGCGAGAATGCACATCCGGCGTGAAGAAACAAGATTGCGGCATCCCGGGCACGGTCACATATTTGGACCATGAGGCAGTTCCACCAACACGCGTCCACCCCTTGCTGCGCCGTCGAAGGCTGCACCGGCGCGGGCGAATATCGCGCGCCCAAAGACCGCTCGCTCTCCGATTATCATACGCTCTGCCTCGAACATGTGCGCGCCTACAATGCGCGGTGGAATTTCCACGCCGGCCTCTCGTCCCATGAGCTGGAGCAAGAGATCCGCAGCGCCGCGACGTGGGATCGCCCCACCTGGAAGCTGGGCACCCTCGGCGCCGGATTTCGCGGCACCTTCCGCCCGGGGCGCACGCGCGTGCATGATCCCTTTGGATTTGCCGAGGACACCGATTTCGATCCGCGCGGCCGCGCCAAGCGCGAAGAGAAAGCCCAGGCGGCCAATCCGCACACAGCCTTCATCGGCGCGCGCGACAAGGCCTTGAAGATTTTCGAGCTCTCCTGGCCCATCACCCTTGAATCCCTGCGCCGGCGCTACAAGGTTCTGGTCAAGAAACACCACCCCGATGCCAACGGCGGTTCGGCGGAAGCCGAGACGCGCATGAAGATCATCAACGAGGCCTACCAGACCTTACGCGCCAGCCTGGCGCCTTAGAGTCGGCCTAGCCCCCGATCTTATTGTAAAATATGATCTATCCGGGCCGATTGATGGTCCGGCGGCGGCATGTCATAACCACCGCCTTTCGATTTGGGGCTCATGGGCCCGCCTGGAGATGAGATGAGCAAGCGCAGCGAAACAGTCCGGAGCGAAACCACTGGCGGGGGCATCCCCGACCGTCAGGTTTCCGTGCGTGAGCTGTTCGGCATCGCCAGCGACATGAAGGTGCCCGCGTTCTCCGAAATCAGCGAACACGTGCCGGTGATCGACGAGGCCTACCGCTTCGATCCCGAGACCACGCTCGCGATCCTCGCCGGCTTTGCGCACAATCGCCGTGTTCTTATTCAGGGCTATCACGGCACTGGCAAGTCGACTCATATCGAGCAGGTGGCGGCGCGTCTCAACTGGCCGTGCCTGCGCATCAACCTCGACAGCCACATCAGCCGCATCGACTTGATCGGAAAAGACGCGATTGTCATCCGTGACGGCGTCCAGGTCACCGAATTCCGCGAGGGTCTGTTGCCCTGGGCGCTGCAGCACAACGTTGCGCTGGTGTTCGATGAATACGACGCCGGCCGGCCCGACGTGATGTTCGTGATCCAGCGCGTGCTGGAAGTCGACGGCCGATTGACCTTACTCGACCAGAACAAAGTCATCCGCCCGCATCCGGCCTTCAGGCTGTTCGCCACCGCCAACACCGTTGGCTTGGGCGACACCACGGGCCTTTATCACGGCACGCAGCAGATCAACCAGGGCCAGATGGACCGGTGGAACATCGTCGCCACGCTCAACTATCTGAAGCACGACGAGGAGACCAACATCGTCATCGCCAAGATGAAGTCCTACGACAACGCGGCGGGGCGCAAGATCATCTCGGCCATGGTCAACGTCGCCGACCTGACCCGCGCCGGTTTCATGGCCGGTGACATTTCGACCGTGATGTCGCCGCGTACGGTCATCAGTTGGGCCGAGAACAACCAGATCTTCAACGACATCGGCTATTCGTTCCGCGTCACCTTCCTCAATAAGTGCGACGAGACCGAGCGGCCGGTGATCGCCGAGTACTTTCAGCGCAGCTTCGGCGAGGAAGTCTCGGGCGTCGCCATCGAAGCGGTGGCATAACATTAGCGGGCGAACATGAAGCCCAGCTATCCAACACACGACCGGCACGCCTCGCGCAGCGAGACGTTCAAGAACGCCACCGGCGCGGCGGTGAAGGCGCTTGCCGGCAAGCCTGACACCACGGTCGTCTTTACGCCGGTCGCCAATCAAAAAACATCGGTCATCAGCAATGCGGCGGGCCACGAGGTGCGCCTGCCGCTGCCGCCGCACAAGCTGAGCAAGGATCACGTCACGCGGCTGCGCGGCGCGGCCGATGCCGCCGCCATGCGCCTCAAGCACCACGACTCCGGCGTGCACGCGCGCCGCATGCCGAACAGCAAGGACGCCATCGACGCCTACAACGCCATGGAGCAGGCGCGTGTGGAAGCGCTCGGCGCACGCCAGTTCGACGGTGTCGGACGCAATCTCTCAAGCGCCCTCGAACAGCGCCTCGCCGCCGAGGGCTATCACATGGCGCGCACCTATTCGCAGATCGACCGCGCCGAGGCGCTCAAGGTGCTCGTGCACGCACGCGCCAATGCGCTCTCACTGGGCGCCACCGGCAAGCACATCGAGAACGTGCTGCGCGGCGAGTTCGGCAGCAAGCTCGACAAGAGTTTGGGCGAGCTTGTCACCCACCTCGCCGACCAGAAGAAAAGCGCCGACATCCTGCGCCGCCTGATCGAGGACATGAACCTCGAGAAGGATGACGTGAAGGAGATGGAGCGCGAAGAGGACGACGGCGACGACGACCAGTCCCAAAGCGGCGAGCAACAATCCGACGAGGAGGATGCGTCCTCGGCCGATGCGCCGGAACAAGGCGAAGATGCGGGCGATAGGTCCACCACGCCGCAGGAGGCGCAGTCCGATGGCACGCAAGACCAGGAGGGCGAAGGGGAAGGCCAGCCCGCCATGGCCGCCGACACCGACGACGAAAGCGACGCCAAACAGGCCCGCCAGCGCCCGGGGCACAATCAACAGGGCCGCGGCGAGCGCTACAAGGTCTTCACCACGCGCTTCGACCAGGTTGAGGACGCGGCTAACCTGTGCGATCCCGAGGAAATGGCGCGCCTGCGCCTGCAGCTCGACCGGCAGCTCGCGCATCTGCAGGGCGTGGTCTCGCGCCTCGCCAACCGTCTGCAGCGCAAGTTGATGGCCCAGCAGCAGCGCAACTGGGAGTTTGACCTGGAAGAAGGCCTGCTCGATGCCGGCCGCCTCGCCCGCATCGTCACCAATCCCATGCACTCGCTGTCCTTCAAGCGCGAAAAGGAAACCCAGTTTCGCGACACCGTCGTGACGCTGCTCATCGACAACTCGGGCTCCATGCGCGGCCGGCCGATCACCATCGCCGCCATGACCGCCGACTTGCTCGCGCGCACGCTTGAGCGCTGCGGTGTGAAGGTCGAGATCCTCGGCTTTACGACGAGCCAGTGGAAAGGGGGCCAGTCGCGCCGCCTCTGGACCGACAGCGGCAAGCCCGCGCACCCGGGCCGCCTCAATGACCTGCGCCACATCATCTACAAGGCCGCCGACATGCCGTGGCGGCGCGCGCGCAAGAACCTCGGCCTGATGCTGCGCGAAGGCATCCTCAAGGAAAATATCGACGGCGAGGCGTTGGCCTGGGCGCATAACCGGCTGGCCGCGCGCGGCGAGCAGCGCCGCATCCTGATGGTGATCTCCGACGGCGCGCCGGTGGACGATTCAACCTTGTCGGTGAATCCGGGCAATTACCTCGAGCAGCACCTGCGCGACGTCATTGCCTACATCGAGAACAATTCCGAGGTGCAGTTGCTGGCCATCGGCATCGGCCACGACGTGACGCGCTACTACCGCCGCGCCGTGACGCTGATGGACGCCGACGAGCTCGGCGGCGCGGTCATGAGCCAGCTCACTGAGCTCTTTGAGGACGACATCCGCGGTAATCCCTACAACTTCGCCGCGCCGCTGGTGATGTAGCCAGCGCGCGATAGGGAAAAGTGGGAACCGGTTTTCCCGGTCATCGCGCGCCAACAATTTGAATCAGGCGGCCTTCTTCGCCGGCTTGGGCTGCATCTTGCCCACCAGTCGTCCGTGATCGCTCGCGATCTCGGCGGCGAGGAAGTCGTAGAGCGCGCGGATGCGGCCCGAACGGCGCATGTCGGCGTGGGTCACCAGCCAGATCTCCAGGCGATGATCGAAGGTCTCGGGCATGACGCGTTGCAGTGAAGGCTCGGCGTCGGCGAGCACGCAGTCATGCGCGCCCAGCCCAATTCCTGCGAGCGTCGCGGTGAGCTGGCCGATGAAGCTCGACGAGCGATGCACGATCTTCTCGTTGCCGAAGCAGCGCTCGAGCCTTTGCACGGCTTTGTTGCGCGTGCCCATGTTCTCGTCGAATCCGACCAGGAAGTGATTGCGCAGATGCGCGACCTCCGTCGGCTCGCCATGTTTGGCGAGGTATTCCTTCGACCCATAAAGCCCCATCACCATCTCGCCGACATGGCGCGCGATGAGGTCGGGCTGATCGGGGCGGAACATGCGGATGGCGATATCGGCTTCGCGGCGCACGAGATTGGCGGCGCGGTTGTCCACCAGCACTTCGACACAGACGCCGGGGTAGGTGGTGTGAAAAGCGGCGAGGCGCTTAGGGAGCCACAGCGCGCCCAAGCCTTCGGTCACCGACAGGCGCACGGTTCCGGAGAGCCCCTGCTGCGCGGCGTCGGCCTGGCGTTCGATGGCGAGCGCTTCTTCTTCGACGCGGCGCGCGCCGGCGAGCACGTGCTCGCCCGCATCGGTCAGCAACAGCCCGCGCGGTGTGCGCTGGAACAGCTGCGCCTTCAATTGCTCCTCGAGCGCGGCGATACGGCGCGACAAGGTCGGCTGGCTGACCCGCAGTTTGCGCGCCGCCTGCGACAGCCCCCCGGTCTCGGCGACCGCTATGAAGTCGCGGAGGATGCTCCAATCCATGGTATTCATATTGTTTCGCCCTCATATGATAATTTGGCCAATACCATGCAAATTTTTATACGCTAAGATCCCCGACGTGAAAAGGGAAGATCGCTCCGAACGCACGCTGAGGGGTTAAGGTCATGGCCAATCGTGGCTCTTTTAGGAAATATGCGGCCTCTGCCGGGCTCGTCGCACTGTTGGCGACGGTCGGCGCGGCAGCTGAAAACCCTGGCGCGGCCTGGCTGTGGTCGGCGCGGTCACCAATGGTCAATCGCTCGACCGAGGCCCTGGCCACCGGCCATCGTGCGCGCGCGGCGTACTTTGCTCAAATAGCGCATGCCGTCACGCCGCACGCGGCTGACAAACTGATCGCCACGCAGAACCTGTGCCTCGCGCTGATTGCGCAAAATAAAAGCGACGAAGCCGATGCACACTGCCGCGCCGCCATCGGCGCGGCCGCCGCGCTCGATCCGGCGCTCGACAAGATCGTTTTTGTGCGCGGCGCGCTCACCAGCGGCGCCGAAGACAATGGAATGAATTTGAGTCTGGCGGCGACCGTGCGCGACAACATTGCGCGTGCATATGGCGCCCGCGTCGTCGATCATATGGCCGAAGATTTAGCGGCGGCTTGGTGAACTCATGGCCCTCGTTTCCATCACGCGTCTGCGCCTGCGCAGCTTCATCTATGAACTGCCGTTCATCTGGCATGCCGTGCGCAGCCGCCTGCAGGCCGCGCGCGCCGACGGTCATCTCGCCATGGATCTGCGCCGCTCCGGCGACGGCGTGTATTGGACCATGACGCTTTGGCGCGACATCGCCGCTATGCGTGCTTTCATGGGCTCTGGCGCGCACCGCAGGGCGATGCCCAAGCTGATGCACTGGTGCGATGAAGCGTCGGTCGCCCATTGGGAAAGCGATGAAACGACGCTACCGGGCTGGGACGAAGGCAAAGCCCGTCTCGCGCGCGAAGGCCGCCTGTCGAAATTGCTGAACCCGTCGCCCCTGCACACAGCGGGGCAGTTGCTCGGCTCATCGCAGAAATAAAAAAGCCCGCCATCACTGGCGGGCTTTTTCGAATGCTCTTGCCAAACTTAGGCGGCTTGCTTGCCCTGGACCTTCTTGATGCGGCGCTTGATGGTCAGCGCTTCGGGCTGCAGCTTGGCGTTCGGCGTGCCCAGCAGGAACGCATCCAAACCGCCGCGCTTCTCGATGGTGCGCAGGCCGTTGGTGGTCACGCGCAGACGCACGCGCTGGCGCAGCACGTCCGACAGCAAGGTCACCTGATGCAGGCTCGGCAGGAAGCGACGCCGGGTCTTGTTGTTGGCGTGGCTGACGTTATTACCGGACTGGACACCGCGACCGGTGGCTGCACAACGTCGCGCCATGGCTGAATTCCTTTTATAAATTGGGCTCCCTTTCATGGGAGCCCCAAGAAGCCCGGGGTTTTACCCGCTGACCCCGCCAGGGTCAAGCGTAAAACCGGCCGTTTCCGGGCCTGCTTTTCCCAAAAAATGTAAGGTAAATCAAGGCTTTGATTTAGGTGGGCGGCCCATGAGTCCCTTCATTCCGGCCAATACCTTGGCGCGCTGGCCGTCGTGGTCGCCCGCGCGCCGCATGGCCAGGACCGCGCGGCGCAGTTCCAGGAGGCGAGTCATGGCTTCCTGATCGCTGGGCTTAGGCGGTTTGGCTGACAGCTCGGCGAAGGTCTTTTCCAGCACGGCCTGCACCTGGGCGCGCCCCTTCTCCTGGATCGCCAAGGCCTCCTTGATGAGCGCGGCGCGGTTGGAGGGCGGATTGTAGGTCTTGCCGGCCGGGCGCTTTTTCGCGGGGCCGGCGGCATTCTTGCCGCCGAAGAGATTCCTCAGCCAGCTCATCGCGGGGCGGCGGCCTCAAGGCGCTCGCCGAGGTTCGCCAGACGATGCTGTGCGAACGATTCATCGCTGACCATTTCGCTCGGCTGCGGCGCAGGCGCCATGCGCTTACTCGCCTGATCGTCGGCGGTCCTGAAGAGCCGGTAGGCACGCCCGAGCGCGCCGTCGTCGAAGATCTCGGCGGCGAGCTTATCGTCGCCGCTGGCGGCCAGCAGGCGTTCGTAGCGGCGCACGAAGGTGGCAAGTGCGGCGCCGGCAACCGCATCGCGCGACACCGCTTCGGCCATGCGCGAGGCAATGTCGGGATGACTGACGGAGAAATTGAGGAACGCCTGCACGAACACGTTCACATCGCCCGCGCCGTAACGCATCCAGGCGGCAGCGGAGGCTTCGCGGGTCATCACGCCCAGACGTTCGGCCAGCACCGCGGCGCTGGCCGCCATGTCCTGCAAGGCGAGCTGGCGCGTTTCCATCGCCTGTGTGCGCGCGCCTTGCGCGTGGAGCTGCAGAAGCGTCCGCGCCTGAGTCTCAGCCTGCTGCAAACTCTGGCGGTTCTGCTGCGCGAGCTCGCCCAGTTTGCGCGCGAAGATCTCGACGGCGCGGCGCTGCTCGAGCAGCGCGACGATCAGCCACAACACAGCCAGCGGCGCGCCGGCGGCGGCAATGAGATTGATCAGCTCCAAGGGTGCCAGCTGCTGCAATCCCGCAAATCCGCCGTGGACATTGATGTAGGCGCCGGCGGCCAAGAGCCACAAGGTCGAGAGCGCGACGGCCAGGATAAGGGCGAGGCGCGCGCGCAACTGTGTGATGATATCGTGCACGCGCTGATTCTATGTGAGGCGAGTCCGCCCGTCCAACATCATATGGTCCAATGTGATATGAAGAGCCATGAGTTATCTTAACAAAGTTGAACACTGCAATCGGCGCGACATGTCGCGCTTCGTTCCCTTCACCGTCGCCGGCGTCCAATACGGCTGGCTCACGCACGAACGCGCCGCGGCGCTGCTCTCGCACCCCGAAGTCTTCGTCGTTTCCGGCCACGGCGTGGGGCTGCACCCTGCCCTTAACTCCCCTGCCACTCGCTCGAAGGCCGTCGCGCGCATCACCGCCCAGCTCGCCGCGAGTGTGCTCTTTCAAAAACCGCGCGGTGAACTCTACGCCGTGCGCAATCGTTGGGGCGAGAAGCCGGTGTTCAATATCGACCGCGCGCTGGTGCCGGCCTTCGGGCTCTGCGCCTTCGGCGTACACGTCAACGGCATCGTGCAGAAAAAGAGCGGCCCGCAACTGTGGATCGGCACACGCGCGAAGGATCTCTTGGTCGAACCCGGCAAGATGGACAACATGGTCGCGGGCGGACAGCCCGCAGGCCTCGGCCTCATGGATAACTTGATCAAGGAGTGCGGCGAAGAAGCGCACCTTGCGCCGAAAATCGCGCGCGGGGCCAAGCACGCGAGCCTAATCACCTACAGCTTCGAATCACCGCAAGGGCTGCGTGTCGATACGCTGTTCTGTTACGACCTCGTCCTGCCGGCTTCCATCAAACCGCGCCCGTCGGACGAGATCGCGCGCTATCAACTCATGTCGTTGGGCAAGGCGCTCGGCCTCGTGCGCGGCTCGGACCGCTTCAAGTTCAACGTCAATCTGGTGATTATCGATTTCGCCATGCGTCATGGGGTCATTACCCCGGAAAACGAGCCGAACTATGAGCGCATCGTCGCTGGGTTGCATGAACGGCCGCAATCAATGGGCTAAAAAAGCGAGTTGTTACAGCTATATAAGGTGTCAACAAACACCCGTTGGTTGACATTAACTACCCGCGTCGGCATTGATGCGTGCTTAAACGGAAGTTTAAGACGCGGTGCGATAAGACGCCATTTTAGGCCCTTAGGGTCTCGTGTCACTGGGTAGGGCATGCACTTTCTAGACTTCGAGAAACCGATCGCCGAGATCGAAGGCAAGATCGCCGAGCTCAGGCATCTGTCCGATAGCGACGGCCTGAATATCGCGGAAGAAGTCAGCCGCCTGCAGACGCGCGTCGACCGTGACCTCCGGCAGGCCTACGCCAAGCTGACGCCATGGCAGAAGGCGCAAGTCGCCCGCCACCCCGACCGCCCGCACGCCCTCGATTACATCAACGCCCTCATCGACGATTTCATGCCGCTCGCCGGCGACCGCGCTTTCGGCGAGGACAGCGCCATCATTGGCGGCCTCGGCCGCTTCAAGGATCGCTCGGTGATGGTCATCGGCATCGAGGAAGGCCGCGACACCGAGACACGCATCAAACACTCCTTCGGCATGGCGCGTCCGGAAGGCTACCGCAAGGCGCGCCGCCTCATGGAACTGGCCGACAAGTTCGGCATTCCCGTCGTCACGCTGGTTGATACCGCCGGCGCCTATCCCGGCGTCGATGCCGAAGAGCGCGGCCAGGCCGAGGCCATCGCGCGCTGCATCGAAACCTGCCTCAACATCCGCACGCCGCTCATCTCCGTCATCATCGGTGAAGGCGGATCGGGTGGCGCCATTGCGCTCGCGACCGGCAACATCGTCTTGATGCTCGAGCACTCGATCTATTCCGTGATCTCGCCGGAAGGCTGCGCCTCGATCCTGTGGCGCGACGGCAAAGAAGCCAGCGTCGCCGCCGAAGCCCTCAAGATCACCGCCCAGGACCTTGAGCGTCTGGGCGTCATCGACGGCATTATCCCCGAGCCTATCGGCGGCGCCCACCGCGCGCCGCAGACCATCTTCACCGCCGTGCGCGATACGCTGGAAATGCATTTGAACCAGCTCAGCCGCGTCGAAGCCGGCCAATTGCGCGCCCGCCGCCGCGACAAGTTCCTGCAGATGGGCCGCCAGGGTCTCGCTATCTGAGCTTTACAGTCCAAAGCTCTTCGCTTAGTTTCCCGGCCGTTATGACGCACCTGATTAACAAAACCGCCGCGATTAAAAAGACGACCACCATCGGTGGGGCGGCGTGGGTGCGCGTGTAAGATCGAACGCGAAGAGAGACCAAAAACCCAAGGCCCCGCCAAACCGGACGGGGCCTTTGTTTTTGGCGCCGTCGCTGACCAAAGGAGTACGACCCTGTGAAATCCAATCCTACTGTCGCCGTTGTCGGCGCCACCGGCGCCGTCGGTGTCGAGTTCCTGTCCTGCCTCGATCAGCGCAAATTCCCGCTGGGTGAGCTGCGCCTGCTCGCCTCGGCGCGCTCGGCCGGCAAATATCTTCCGTTCAAGGGCAAGCAGCTGCGCGTCGAGGAACTCACGGAGAGGAGCTTCGAGGGCGTGGACATCGCGCTGTTCTCGGCCGGCAGCGGCATCTCCAAGAAGTTCGGGCCCATTGCCGTGAAAGCCGGCGCGGTTGTCGTCGATAACTCTTCCGCCTTCCGCATGGACAAGGACATTCCCCTGGTGGTGCCCGAGATCAATGCCGACGCCGTCAAGACGCATAAGGGCATCATCGCGAACCCGAACTGCTCGGCGATCATTTCGATCACCCCGCTGTGGCCGATCCACAAGATCAACCGCATCCGGCATATGAACATCGCCACCTACCAGGCCGCGTCCGGCGCCGGCGCGGCGGCCATGGAAGAGCTGGAGGAATCGACGCGCGCTTATCTTGCCGGCAAGGACTACGCGCCGAAGGTGCTGCCGCACCCTTACGCTTTCAATCTCTTCAGCCACAACGCCGATATCGATATGGCGACGGGCTATAACGGCGAGGAGTCCAAGGTCATCGCGGAAACACGCAAGATCTTCGGCGATCCCGATGTGCGTATCTCGATCACCTGTGTGCGCGTGCCGGTGCTGCGCGCCCACGCTGTCGCCGTAACCTTCACCTGCGAGAAGCCGATCACCGAGAAGGAAGCGCGCGACATCATCGCGAAGGCCCCGGGCGTGCGCCTGGTGGACGACCGCGCTAAGAATTACTTCCCGATGCCGCGTGATGCCTCGGGCGGCGAGGATATCCTGGTCGGGCGCATCCGCCAGGACGTCGGCGATCCGACGGGTCATTCCATCGCGCTGTTCTCGGCGGGTGACCAGCTTCTGAAAGGCGCGGCGCAGAACGCCGTGCAGATCGCCGAGCTTCTCGTGAATTAAAAAAGCGCGCGCGGGATTATCCCGCGCGCGCTTTTGTTTCAGGAAATCCTAGCCGAGGGCTTTGACGCCTGGCAGTTCTTTGCCTTCCATCCATTCGAGGAAAGCGCCGCCGGCGGTGGATACATACGTCAGATCGTCGGCCACGCCCGCGGCGTTGAGTGCGGCGACCGTATCGCCGCCGCCCGCCACCGACACCAGCGCGCCGGCCTTGCTCACCTTGGCCACGTGGTGGGCGATCTCGAAGGTCGCTTTGTGGAAGGGCGTGATCTCGAACGCGCCGAGCGGACCGTTCCAGAGCAGCGTCTTGCAGGCGTCGATGCGGTCACGCAGCAGCTGCACGGTATCGGGGCCAACGTCGAGGATCATCATATCCGGCGGCACGGCATCGGCGAGACGCTCGTGAGTCTCGACGCCTTCCTTCAGCGCGTTCGCCAGAACCACGTCGACGGGCAACAGCACTTCGCAGCCGCTGACCTGGGCCGTGGCGAGGATTTCGCGCGCCGTGTCCGCGAGATCGCGTTCACAAAGGGATTTGCCGACGTCGATACCCTGGGCATTGAGGAAGGTGTTCGCCATACCGCCGCCGATGACCAGGAACTGGACCTTGCGCACGAGGTTGTTGAGCACGTCGAGCTTGGTCGAGATCTTCGAGCCGCCGACGATGGCCATCACCGGCGTCTTCGGATGTTCGAGGGCCGCGGTAAGCGCTTCGAGCTCGGCCTGCATCTGGCGACCGGCGAAGGCCGGCAGCACGTGGGCGAGACCTTCGGTGGACGCGTGCGCGCGGTGCGCCGCCGAGAAGGCGTCGTTGACATAGATGTCGCCGAGCTTGGCCAGCGCGGCGACGAACGCCTTGTCGTTGGCTTCCTCGCCGTTGTGATAACGCAGGTTCTCGAGCAGCGCGACCTGGCCGGGCTTCAGCGCATCGACAACGCTTTCGGCCTGCGGGCCGATGCAATCATCAGCAAAGGCGACTTCGGCCCCTACGGCTTTGGACAGCGCCGCAGCAATCGGCTTCAGCGACATCTCGGGCACGCGCTTGCCTTTGGGGCGATCGAAGTGCGAGAGCACAATGACACGCGCGCCGCGCGTGAGCAGTTCCTTTACCGTCGGCGCGAAGCGCTCGATGCGCGTCGCGTCAGTGACCTTGCCGTCCTTCACGGGCACGTTGAGGTCGGCGCGCACGAGCACGCGTTTGCCTTGAACGTCGGCTTCGCCCAGCGTCTTGAACTTCGGCATGTGAAGGACCCGCTAGATCAGCTTGCCCATCGCCACCATGGTATCGAGCATGCGGTTCGAGAAACCCCACTCGTTGTCGTACCAGGACAGCACGCGAATGAAGTTGCCGGGCATGACCTTGGTCTGCGTCGCATCGAAGGTCGACGAAGCCGGGTTGTGGTTAAAGTCGATGGAGACCAGCGGCAGGGTGTTCACCGCCAGCACGCCCTTCAGATTGCCGCCAAAGGTCTTGCCGGAGGCCGCGTCGGTCATGGCCTGATTGATCTCGGCTTCGGTCACGGACTTGCCGAGCACGCACTTGAGATCAACGACAGACACGTTGGGCGTCGGCACGCGGATCGAGGTGCCGTCCAGTTTGCCCTTCAATTCCGGCAGGACTTCACCCACGGCCTTGGCCGCACCGGTGGAGGTCGGGATCATCGACAGCGCAGCGGCGCGGGCGCGGCGCAGGTCTTTATGGAGCGTATCGACCGTCGCCTGGTCGCCGGTGTAGGCGTGAATCGTGGTCATGAAGCCCTGCTGCAGGCCGAAGGTCTGGTGCAGGACGTGGGCCACCGGCGCGAGGCAGTTGGTGGTGCACGACGCGTTGCTGACCACGATGTGGTCCTTGGTCAGCTTGTCGTGGTTGACGCCGTAAACGATGGTGAGGTCCGCGCCGCCCGAGGGCGCCGAGACCAGCACGCGCTTGGCGCCGGCGCCGATGTGCACCTGGGCCTTGTCCTTGTCGGTGAAGATGCCGGTGCACTCGGCGACGATGTCGATGCCAAGGTCCTTCCAGGGCAGTTTGGAGGGATCGCGTTCCTTGCAGACCTTCACGCTCTTGCCGTTCACGGTCATGGTATCGCCGGAGACTTCGACGTCGGCCGGGAGCGGACCATGGACGGAGTCCCATTTCAGCAGATGGGCATTGGACGCGGCATCGCCAAGATCGTTGATGGCGACGAATTCCACGTCCGAACGTTTAGCTTCGACCATGGCGCGGAAGACCATGCGACCGATGCGGCCGAATCCGTTGAGGGCGACGCGAACTGTCATGGGGAACGGGTTTCCTTCTCTAGGGGGCAGGCATAAGAATGCAGCGGAGATACAATAGTCTCCGCCGGAATCCAAGCGGCGGGTTACGTGGGGCAGATATGCCGAAACAGGGTGTTTTCAAAGCGGCGGAACGGGGCCGCAAACTCTCCGATTCCGCCTTCCGCGAGGTGCGCGACCGCCTGCGGCTCGAGTTGGTCGAATTGCAACAGAGCGTCCGCGCCGCCAGCCGGTACCCGGTGATCATCGTGCTGGCCGGCGTCCAGGGCGCGGGCGTGGTCGATAGCTTGAATTTGCTCAATACCTGGATGGATCCGCGCTGGATCCGCACCCACACGTTCGATACGCCCAGCGACGAGGAACGCGAACGCCCGCTGTTCTGGCGCTACTGGCGGTCCCTGCCCCCCGCCGGCACCATCGGCCTGTACCTCGACGGCTGGTACGGCGAAGCCATCGCTGGGCGTTGCCACGGCGCGCCGGCGGCCGACTTTACCGCCCGGTTGGCCCGCATCGCCCACTTCGAGCGCACGCTGGCCGATGAAGGCGCCCTAGTCGTCAAAGTCTGGCTACACATCGCCGAAGCGCGCCAGCGCCGCCTCGCCCACATCCACAGCACCGATGCGGCCTTCGGCTTCAGAGCCAGCGATGCCTCATGGCCGCAGCCCGCGCCCTATGGCCCTTACACCCGCGCCGCAGCCCGCGCCGTTCGTCTCACCGACACGCCGCAAACGCGCTGGCATGTGGTCGATGCCGCCGACGACAATCACCGTCGCGCCGCCTTGCTAACGATCCTGCGCGATTCCCTGACCGCCCACGCCAAAGCCATCCGCGCCAGCGACAAGGCCGACAAGAAAGCCATCAAGATCCAGAAGAATGCGGGCAAGAAAGCGCCAATGATCAATCGCGGCCCGCTCGCTCGCATCGATCTTTCCAGGAAGATGAGCGAAGTGGCTTACGCCAAGGCTTTTCACACCCGCCAGGCCCGGCTCTACGAGCTGCAAAAAGCCGCGCGGGCCCAGGGCCTTGCGACCATCATCGCTTTCGAGGGCTGGGACGCCGCCGGCAAAGGCGGCGCGATCCGCCGTATCACCTATGCCCTCAGCGCGCGGAACTATCAGGTGGTGCCCATCGCCGCGCCCAACGAAGAAGAGCGCAGCTATCACTACCTCTGGCGCTTCTGGCGTCATGTCAGCCGCGCTGGACGTATGACGCTGTTCGACCGCAGTTGGTATGGCCGTGTCCTGGTCGAGCGCGTCGAACACCTGATTTCGGGCGAAGCCCAACGCCGCGCCTACGGCGAGATCAACGACTTCGAGCAGGAGCTCACCGACCACGGCACGCTGCTGGTCAAGTTCTGGCTGCACATCGACCCGGAGGAACAGCTGCGGCGCTTCAAGGAGCGCGAAAAGACGCCCTACAAGCGCTGGAAGATCACCGCAGACGACTGGCGTAACCGCAAGAACTGGCCGCGCTACGAGGCCGCCATCAACGACATGATTCGGGCCACCTCCACCCGCGCCGCCCCCTGGAACCTTGTGCCCGCCAACGACAAGCAGGTCGCGCGCATCATGGTATTCGATATTGTCATCAAGGCGTTGGAGACCGCGCTCAAAGGCCCCCGCAGGTAATGGTCCGCCGGCACGTCTGGTACGTATGAATCTGATGCAACGCCGTTAAGAGATGGGCGTTTGTTAAAAGCGGCGCCGCTGGGGACTTTGCGCCGGGGGTTTGTCAGGGCGTTAGTTCTTATATTTTATCATTGATTCAATGACTTGAGCGTTATTCTCGCGCCCGCCGAGGATATCGCGTTCACGTTGCGGGTGCCCCTTTAGGGGATTAGTTTGTCCATAGATATGGTTCGGTTTGGCTCCTGACCTGAGGCGAAGATGCTTCCCGCTCAACCCGATCCCTTCCGCGTCGCGCTGAACCGCGTGACCTTCGGTGCCCGCGACACCGACGTCGCGACGGTCAGCTCCGTGGGCTGGGCCGCCTGGGTCGAAGATCAGTTGGCCGCTCCCGCCGGCGATGACTCCGCCCTCACCGCGCATCTCAACGCGCAGCTCATGCACATCGAGTATCCGGCCGCGAGCACCGCACAAGGCTCGTGGAACGCGGTGAACGAGGACCGCGGCCTCAACTATGTGAACGCCACGACACAGGTGCTGTGGAACATCGCGCGCAACGCCGGGGTCAGCATCTCGTTCAACGAGCGGTTCCGCATCCGCCAGGAACTCGCCGCCGCCACCTGGATCCGCAACACGCATAGCCGCTATCAGCTGCGCGAGTTCATGGCCGATTTCTGGCACAACCATTTCAACATCGGCAAGAACGAGAACGAACTCGCGACCGCGCTGCTGCCGGTCTACGACCGCGTCGCCATCCGCCCCCATGTCTTCGGCAACTTCCGCGCCATGCTTGAGGCGAACGCCACGTCGTCCTCGATGATGCTCTACCTCGACAACTGGGTCTCGACGGCAACCACGCCGAACGAGAACTACGCGCGCGAGATCATGGAGCTGCACACGCTGGGTGAAGATAGCTACTACGGCACCGCGAGCCCTTCGAGCGTGGCGACCGGGTACTTCGGCTATGCCGTGGGCTTCACCGACCAGGACATCATCCAGGCCAGCCGCGTGCTGTCGGGCTGGACGATCCAGGCCGGCCAGCGCTTCGGTCAAACAACATTGCCCAGCACGGGCGAATTCACGTTCAACCCGGCGCAGCACAACACGCAGGCAAGCACGCTGCTTGGGCTGAATGTACAGTCGTCTGTGGCCGACAACATGAACCAGGGCCGCCTGTTCCTCAACATGCTGGCCTATCACCCGGCGACGGCGAACTTCATCATTCGCAAGCTGGCGCGGCGCATGTTCGGCGACAATCCGCCGCAGGCCGTGATCGACCGCGGCGTCGGCGCATGGCTCGCGTTCCAGACGGCGCCCGATCAGATCGCGCGCGTGCTGCGCGCCATGCTGGTAACCGGCAACGAAATCCGGGAAGTTGCACCCACGAAGGTGCGCCGGCCCTACGAGCGCCTGCTCGCGCTCGCGCGCACCACCGATATGACGCTCAATGCCGCGCCGCTGATGACCAGCCTGCTCGATCCCTTGAACGACCATCTGTTCGCATGGCAGGCGCCCAACGGCCGGCCCGATATCAACGAGTACTGGCTCGCCACCGGCGCCAGCATCGCGACGTGGAACCTGCTCTCTCAATTCTCGAACATTCCGCAGGTCAAGACCTCGTTCATCAGCCAGACACCAACCGACGTGGTCACGTCGGCCACCGGCGTCGTCGAATACTGGGTCGGGCGCATGGTGGGCGCGACCCTCTCGACCCAAGCCATGAACGCGCTTGTGCTGGACCAGGCTGGCACCTTGGGCGTGCCGAACGTCAGCCGTTCCAGCAGCCAAACAAATCTCGAGAACGCCTACCGGCGCCTCGTGAGCCTTATCGCCACGTCCGAAGAATTCACCCTGCGCTAGAACCGGCGCGGAGCAGGAGAAAGACGCATGAATATCGCTTCGCACACACTTTCACGCCGCGGCCTTTTGGCCGGCGGTGCCGCCATGGCCGCCATCGCGCCCGGGCTGAATGTATCGTTCGCCCAGCAAGCTCCGACCACCACGCGCGATATCCTCGTCGTCTTGTTCCAGCGCGGCGCCTGCGACTGGCTGCAGATGCTGGCGCCCGCCGGTGATGCGAACTACGTCGCAGCGCGCCCGACCATCCGCATCCGCACCGATGGCAACACGCCCGGCATCGGTGTCGGCACGCTCGGCGGTACGGATATGTATCTGCCCGCCGTCGCGCCCGAACTGAAGACGCTTTACGACTCCGGCAAGCTCGCCCTCATCCACGCCGTCGGCATTCCCACCGTCGACCGCAGCCACTTCACTTGCCAGGACATGATGGAAAAGGGCGGCGCGGATGGCGAGCCTGAAGGCAACGCCGGCTGGCTCGCGCGCCATATCGCCTCGGCGGGCACCGGCGGCGCGGAACTCTCAACCGTCGCGGCCAGCGCCACCAACCCGGTCGCGCTGCTGGGCGAACCGACGGCCATCGCCATCGCCAACACCGACACCTTCAACATCAATGGCGGTACCGCCAACGCAAACGTCATTCGCGCCATCAACAGCGGCCCGACTTCGGACTACAAGAAAATCGCCAACGCGGCCTTGGACGCGGTAGACGATGTACAGGCGGGCCTGCGCACTCTGAGCGACAACTCGGCCGATGCGGGCTATACGAACGGCGCGCTGTCGCAGCCGCTGCGCTCGCTCGCCAAGCTCATCAAGATGAATGTCGGCATCGATATCGCCACGGTCGATTACGGCGGCTGGGACATGCACAACAGCCTGACCGGCGAGTTCAACACCCGCACCACCGAGTTCAGCCGCGCCATCAACGCCTTCTGGAAGGACATCGCGGCCTATCAGAACCGCGTGACCATCGTCACTATGACCGAGTTCGGCCGCCGCTTGCAGGAGAACGCGAGCCAAGGCACCGACCACGGTTCGGCCAGCGGCATCATGGTCCTCGGCGGCAACGTCGCCGGCGGCAAGATCTACGGCAATTGGCCGGGCCTCGCCGCCAACCAGCTCGTCTCCGGTGACTTGCGCGTCACAACCGACTACCGCCAGGTGCTGGCCGAGATCCTGGTCAAGCGCCACCGCGAGACCAAGCTCGCGTCGGTGTTCCCGACCATCGCCTACAGTCCGCTCGGCTTCATGAACGCCTAAGCGTTCATTCAAGTTCAGCATGGTACGCGCCGCGAGGCGGCACTGAATTCAGATAGGGCAAGAATGCTTCCGACGACCCCCAATCCCATTCGCACGGCGCTTAATCGCGTAACCTTCGGCGCCCGCGACACCGATGTCGCCATCACGGAGCGCACCGGCTTGGCGGCCTGGGTCGAGGACCAGCTCATTCCGCCCAGCGGCGACGATCCGTTCCTTGCGACGCATTTGGCGCGTCAGACCATGCGCATCCGCTACAACGCGCCGGCGGAGAACGACACACGCGGGACGTGGCAAGCCACCGACGAAATGCGTGCGCTCAACTACCTCAATTTCAACATACCGGCGCTGTGGAACGTCGCACGCAATACCGGCACGATCTTCTCAGGGTCCGAGCGCACGCGTATCCGCCAGGAGCTGGCAGCCGCCACCTGGATCCGTAACGCCCACAGCCGTTACCAGCTGCGCGAGTTCATGGTCGACTTTTGGCACAATCACTTCAACATCGGCAAAAACGAGAACGAGCTCGCCACCGCGCTGCTGCCCGCTTACGACGGCATGCTGCGCCAGAACGTGTTCGGTAATTTCCGCACCCTGCTGGAGGCCACCGCCACCTCGCCCTCAATGCTGATCTATCTCGACAACTGGGTGTCGAGCGCGACCACGCCCAACGAGAACTACGCCCGCGAGATCATGGAGCTGCATACATTAGGCGGCGGCGCATATCTCGGCACCCAAAACCCCGCGACGGTGCCGTTAGGCGCCAACGGGGTCGCGGTGGGGTTCACCGACCAGGATATCGTGCAGGCCAGCCGCGCGCTGTCGGGTTGGACTGTTCAATACGGTCAGCGCGGAGACGGCACCGCGACGCTCGCGAACACCGGCGAGTTCATCTTCAATCCGCGCCAGCACAACCGTCAGGCCGCGACCTTGCTCGGCATAAACGTGCAATCGGCGCTCAATGACATGCGCCAGGGCCAGATGCTGCTCAACATGCTGGCCTACCATCCCTCGACCGCCAACTTCGTCGTGGGCAAGCTTGCGCGGCGCATCTTCGGCGATACGCCGCCGCAAAGCGTCATCGATCGCGCCGTCGCGGCCTGGATGGCCAATCAAACCAATCCCAATCAGATCGCCCATGTGCTTCGCGCGATGCTGCTCGCCGGCAACGAAGTCAGCACCGCGCCGTCCGCCAAAGTACGCCGCCCTTACGAGCGCATCCTCGCCATGGCGCGCACCACGGAAATGGTGGTCAACGCCGCCACCTACATGACCAGTCTGCTCGATCAATTGAACGACGGCTTGTTCGCCTGGCCCGCACCTGACGGCCGTCCCGATGAGAACGCCTACTGGCTGGCTACCGGCTCGACCATTGCCACATGGAATCTGTTGTTCCAAGTGCCAAACTACCCCGAGTTCGCGACCACCACGCTGACCGCGCAAACGCCGGAGAGCGTTTTGCAAAGCGCAACGGAAGTAACGGAATACTGGGTAGGCCGCATGATCGGACACGCGCTCAGCGACAACGCCATGGGGGCGCTGGTGACCGATCAGGGCGGCAGTAACGGCATCCCCGCCAACGTGCGGGCGCGCGCTACCGCGGCGCGCATCGAGACCGCGCACCGGCGCCTCATCAGCCTCATCGCGACGACGGAAGAGTTCAGCCTGCGCTAACCGCCTTCGTGCCGCGCATGTTCCAGTAGTAACCGGCGATCGCGATGGCCAGCACCGCGGCCTGAGCCAGCAGCGGCAGCGCCGTCGGATAGACTCCGAGCACTTCGATGCGCGGGCCGTTCACCGGGATCGCTTCGAGCACGCCGGCTTCCTGCAGCGCGGCCACGCCCTTGCCGGCCAGCACGACAGCGAGGATGCCGATCAACACGGAACTCCAGCGGAAGAACTGCGCGATCGGCAGACGGCGGCTGGTGCGCACCAGGATCACGGTAATGATGGCGAGCGCCACGACGCCGGCGACCAGGCCACCGGCAATCGCGCCCGTGTCGCCGCGCACCGCAAGCGCGATGTAGAACAGGATGGTCTCGAAGACCTCGCGGTAGACCGCCACGAACGCGAGCAAGAACAGCACCCAAGCCGACTTCTTGCTCAAGGCGTTAGACAGCTTCTCGCGGATGTAGACCTGCCAGCGTCCGGCGAGGCTCTTCTGATGCATCCAGATGCCGACGCCCAGCAACACCACCGCGGCGAAGAGCGCGGCGAAGCCTTCGGTCAGCTCGCGGCCCGCGCCGCTGATGGAGATGAACCGCGACGCCACAAACCAGGTGGCAACGCCCGCCACCAGCGCGCTGATCCAGCCGCCATGCACGTACGGCAGCACATCACGGCGCTCGACCTTCGCGAGGAACGTGATCATGGCAACGACCACCAGCAGCGCTTCGAGACCCTCACGCAACAGGATGGTGAAGGCGCCGAGGAAGGTGGCCGTGGCGTCTTCCTCGGCGGACAAGGTCGTCTCGGTGGCATTGAAGAGTGTGTTCAGCGCGGCGGCTTGCGCCGCGACCTCGGCAGCCGGCGCGCGTGCGTTGATGCGCGCACGATAATCGATCATGGCGGCCTCGACTTGCGCCAGCAGGTCAGCGTCACGCGCGCGCAGCACGCCTTCCACCGGCTCGAAGCCGTCGAGGTAGGCGGAAAGCGCGAGTCGGCTGGCGACGGCCGTATCGCCGGACTGGTAAGCCTTCACGCTTTCGGCAAGCTGGCTGCGCGCGAGCGCAAGGCCGTCGGCGCTGCTGGTCTGCGTGACCATTTCAGGGTTGGCGCGCAAGTACGAGAGCACCGGACGCGCGATTTCACCCCCGACTTCCCGGGCAAGATCGGATTCGATCGTGCGCACCAGCGCTTCGAGGTTGGGCAGGCGCGCGCGCACCGCATCGTTTTCCTTCCACAGCGCTTCACCCGCCACGCGCACTTCCGGCGACGCGGAGAGTGTGGAGGCATAGAACGACACCGCCCAGCGGTCGTCTTCAGAGAGTTCCTTTTCAAAGCTGCGCATGGCCGTGTCAGCCAGCCCTTGCGTCGCCACTTCGAACAGCGAGAACAGGCTGCGCTCGCGCGCGCGTTCGGCATCGGCGAACGCAATGGGCGGCGGATCGAGGGCTTTGCCGGCCGGGCCGTCGGCGTTGCCGGTCAGGCCATGACACAAGGCGCACTTCTCGGCGTAAATCGCCGCACCGCGCGCAAGATTGGGCGCCGCGGCCGGCGCCGTGGGTACGGGATAAGCCGCAAGGAGCGCGTCGGCCACAGCATGCGCCGCGCTCGCGACCGCATCGGGTGCGGCAAGACCCGCGATGGCAGTCTGCAGCTCCGTCGCGCCGCGCACGAGCTCGTTATGTCCCGTGCGTGTCGGAAGGCCGGTGAGGCGCGCAAGCGCCGTCGTGCCGAATTCCTTCATCTCGGCGTATTCGGCTTCGCTGATGATGACGCCGTCTTTCACGGCGCCGGTGTAGTCGACGGCGATGTAGTCGAGCAGTTTCCAGATCTGGCGCACTTCGCCGGCGACGTCGGCCGGGACGGGGGCGCTGACCCCGGGCGCCGCGGCAAAGGCCGGCACGCCGCCAAAGGTCAGCACGGCCATCATCACGCCCTGCGCTAGAAGTCGAGTGAACGTGCGCCGCGCTGTCATTTGAGTATCCCCGTCGCTAAATCGCGGCCGCAAAGAACCGCAGCCTGTCATGAAGGCTCTGGTTTATTGCAATTAAGAATGGTTCGCAAGTTAAATGCGTACTTAGCCTTGCGAAATGCCGCTGCCCTGCAAAAGCAACAGGGACGCGTCAGGCGGTGCGCCTGACGCGTCCCTGATCGCTTCGGAGTCTACCGCGCGGCTTACGACATCGGCTGCGCCGAGGTCGGTTTGCACGCTTGCGTCCAGGTCATGGTCTCGTCGCCGTCCTCACGCACGATCGACAGCGACATCTTGCCGCGATCGATCTTGCCTTCCCAATGCGCGGTCTGCGAACCGATGCCCTTGCCGACGTTCATCCAGACGATCTGCTTGGCGTCATAGGTGGTGGTCGACACGAGATCTAGGCTCTTGCGCACGGGCGCATATTTGTAGAGCACTTTGACATCGTCGTTATAAGCGTAGATGTCGCTCGCGGCTGCGCTCGTGCCCGCCTCTTTGCCCTTCTTCGTCACGACGGTGCCTTCGCAGGCGATCCACGTCTCAGCCGCGAACGCCGGCGCGGACATGGTGATGACTGCGGCGCCCAACAAGAGCGCGCGCATCCGTGCATTGAATGTGAAATGGGTCTTCATGGCTTCGTCCTCCTCAAGTTTAGGCCACAACTGACCCTCCAGGATTTAACCGGGAGGGCCTCGATTTCAAGAGGAATTTGCGCGCGGAAATGCCTACCCCGCGCAACATTATGGTGAAGTTATGTAACCATTGTCACAATATCCGGACCGCCGCTCTGACGCGGTCAGGTGATCGGAAGCTGGACGCGCCCTGATGGAGGCCTGACTGTGGTGAAGGCGGCATCAGTGACCCGGAAAATATTCTCGCACTCATCTTGGAGATCGATTTGATACGGCCGCAGCAATGACCTCTTCCCGCTTCACTGCCGCGAGCGTTCCGGCTGCCGACGCCTTCTACCTGCCCGCCGATACGTCGCGTCAGACGCGGCTCTGGCTGCCGTGGCCGCGCGATCCAACGCTACAGTCCGCCATCGCCGCCGTGGCCAAGGCTGCCGCGGGCTTTCAATCGGTCGGCGTGCTGGCCGCACCCGGGTCGGAGCGCGCGGCGCGCGATGCACTGGGCAGCGCTGTCGATGAGATCATGCCGCTCGCCACACATGAGGTGCGCCTGCGCGATACGGGCCCGACGTTTCTCATCGACGGCAAGGGGGGGGCGGCGGCCGTCGACTGGACCTTCAACGGTTGGGGCAAGCGCGGCAACGATGACGATGTGAACCTGGCGCATGCGCTGCTCGGCATGGCCGAAGTGCGCCGCTTCCGCGCGCCCTTGACGCTGGAAGGCAGCAGCTTCACCACCGACGGACGCGGCACGTTGCTGGCTCTCGCCGCCGCCGTCTTCGATCCGGTGCGCAATCCCGGCCTCGCACCGCTGGAGGCCTTCGGCGTCTTCCAGGACTGGCTGGGCGTGGCGCGCGTCATCTGGTTGCCAGAGGCGCACCCCGATGATGCGCTACTGACCGATGTGCGCGCGCTGGCGGCATTCGTTGCGCCGGGCGTTGTCGCCATCACCGATCCTGCCAGCGGGCCGGCCGCCGCCAAAGTCGCCGGCCATCTCGCGCGCCCGCGCGATGCGCAAGGCAATGTGCTCGGTCTCGTGCGGTTGCCCGCCGCTCCGCCCGCGCCGCAGCCCCTGTCGTATACGCAGTTTCTGCCGGTGAATGGCGGCCTCTTGGTGCCGGCCTTCGATCTTGCCGGCGATGCGCGCGCCGCCGATATCCTGGCCGAGCATTTGACAGATCGCCGCGTTCAATTGGTCCCGATGGCGCCGTTGATTGCCGCCGGCATCAATCTCACCGCCGCGACGTTGCCGCAGCCCGCGCGTCTGCTCGAACGCGAGCGCGCCACGGTGCTGCCGCGCTCGGCCTGGTCGCAGCCAGTCTACGACGTCGAGGAGCTGCTGCAGCATTACATCGATCTGGCCGACAGCAACGAGTGATGTCTACTGCGCGGGCTTTTCCGCGGGCGGCGGCGCAGGCGGTTCTGCGGTCGCGTTGATCAGCTTCCAGAAACGGTTGCGCAGAGCTTGAACGTCCGGCGGCGGCGCAACTTCATCGACGGCTTTCAAGGCGGCAAGATCGGGCACCAGCGCCGGATCGGCCTTGATCTCGGGCTTCACATAAAGCGCCGCGCCTTGAACGGCGTTGCCGAAGCCTTTGGAATTGGTCATGCGCGCCGCCACTTCGGGGCGCAGCAGGTAGTCGATGAAGCGCAGCGCGTTGGCCGCATTCTCCGTCGTGCGCGTCACCGCCAGCATGTCGTACCACGCCACCGTGCCCTCCTTGGGCAGCACATAGCGGATGTCGTGCGCGAGCCCGGCGGTGCGCGCCTTGCCGCGCGCCTGGTAGGCATCGCCCGAAGTCGTCACGGCCAGACACACCGCGCCCGAAGCGAGGTTGTCGACGATGTCCGCACTCGAGAACTTGGCGATAGACGGGCGTACGCTTTCCCACACCCGCGCCGCCGCGTCGGTGTCCTCCGCCTGCGCGGATGTGGCCGAGAGGCCGAGGTGGGTGAGCGCGATCGGAAAAACGCCCGTCGGACTGTCGATCACCTGGATGCCGCAATCTTTCAGCTTGGCGGCGTTGGCCGGATCGAACAGCAGGGCCCAACTGTCGGATGGGGCGTCTTCTCCCAAACGTTCGGCGATTTTGGCTGCGTTGAAGCTGAGGCCGATGGTGCCCCAGAGGATCGGCACGCCGTGATCGTTGTTGGCATCGTAGATCGCGGTGCGCGCCGTGAGCGCGGGATCGATATTGCGCGCGTTGAGCAGATCGCCGCGCGCGAGCGGGCGCAGCAGGTCCTTGTCGGCCAGCGCCTTCAGGCCGACGCCCGAGACCAGCACCACATCCTGGGTCACGCCGCCGGCATCGATCAGCGCCTGAAGCGCCTCGGTGGTGTCAAAGCCGTCGACCACGACCTTGACGCCGCTGTCGGCCGCGAAGCCCGCGAGCACATCGGCGTCGATGGCATTGCGCCAGGCCAGAAGGCGTACTTCATTGGCCGGCTTGACCACCGGCGAGGGCGCCTCGGCGACCGGGATCACCGGCAACGGCGCGACCTCGGGTGTCGGCGCGAGCGTCAGGAATGTCGCCCAGCCGGTGAAGAGGACGAGGCTGAGGATCAGCGCCAGCGTCCAGCTCTGCACGCGCCGGCGGCCCTTGGGGCGCGGCGTATCCTTCGGCGGTGCGGCGGCGGGTTCGGTCATTGGGAACCTTTTCCCGATTTTAGGGGGGCGTCGCAACATTAAACGGTCGCCGCGCCAAATGGTTCGCGGCCCCAACCCTCAAGGGCTTGTGCCAAAACCACCCCCCGGCTACCTAAAGCCCCATGCCCCAGCCCTTCCCGACCGACGTCACCCAGACATGTGCGCTCATCACCGGCGCCGGACGCCGCATTGGCCGGGCGCTGGCCGAAGACTTGGGCGCCGCCGGCTGGTCGGTGGCGGTGCACTATCACCACTCGCGCGAGGAAGCCGAAGAGGCCGTGGCGGCGGTCATCCGCAACGGTGGCAAAGCCGCCGCCGTGCAGGCCGACCTCGGTGATGCCGCGTCGGTGGCGGCGCTGGTGCCGGCGGCAACGCGCGCGCTGGGACCCATCGGCTGCCTGATCAACAACGCCTCGATCTTCGAGCGCGACGACATCATGAATGCGACACTGGAATCCTGGGATTCCCACATCGCCATCAATCTGCGCGCGCCGTTTTTCCTGAGCCAGGCTTTCGCCAAGCAGCTGGGCGCAGAGGACCGCGGCGTCATCCTCAACCTCATCGACGAACGCGTCTGGCACCTCACGCCGCACTTTGCGTCCTACACGGTCAGCAAAACCGGCCTGTGGACGCTGACGCAGACCCTGGCGATGGCGCTGGCGCCGCGCGTGCGCGTGAATGCCATCGGACCCGGCCCGACGCTGCCAAGTCCCTACCAGAACCAGGCGCAATTCGACGCCCAATGCGCGCGCATGCCGCTGGGCCACGGCACCAACCCCGCCCAGATCTGCGCCGCCGCGCGCTTCATCCTGGGCGCGCCTGCCATGACCGGCCAGATGATCGCCCTTGACGGCGGTCAGCACCTGGGTTGGGGTCAAGTCGCAGCACCGGAGTGAACCGATGACCCATCCTTCGCTGAAGATCGAGGCCCTAAAGATCGCCGACGCCGCCGCAGGCCTGCGCCACGTGTTCGTGCGCGACCTCGTGCTCGACTGCAACATCGGCGTCCATCAGCATGAAAAAGGCCGCGTTCAGCGCGTGCGCATCAACCTCGACCTCGGTGTGTGGGAAGGCGATGCGACTCACAACGATCGGCTCGAGAACGTGGTCTGCTACGAGGACATCGTCAAACGCGTGCGCGCCATCACCGGCGATGGCCACGTCAATCTGGCCGAGACCCTGGCCGAACGCATCGCCAGCCTGTGCCTGCAGGACCCCCAGTGCCGCTCGGCGCGGGTGCGTGTGGAAAAGCTGGACGTCTTCGACGATGCCGGGAGCGTCGGGGTTGAGATCGAACGCATCTCAACCTTACGTCCGCGGGCGCGCGGCTAGGCTGCCGCAGCGCGGCAATTTGGGTTGCAGCGCAAAAACGTCATGATTTCCGCCATCGAATCGTGGCCGAGTCATTTCTCGCGAAGACCTGTCAAGCAAAGTTGTTCACAAGGACTCGGCGCTGGCGCGGTTTGACGCTTAACTATATTGCTGCTGCAGCCACATGTGTGAACTACGGGTCCATTAGCTATAATTTGTAATATATTCAATGGGATATATTTTATGCCCATAAATTGAGCACAGGCGGCAGACACCAGATTCTGTGCGGTCCCAATGAAAGTGCCCGGCCCTTTTCAACAGACTTATCCACAGGATTCGTGGATATCCTTACAGGCCCCTTGTAAGCCGGGCTTTTCGCTCCCGTGAAACTGTTATGACGGCTCGCAAGGCCATGATTCCGCGTGCGCCGCGCGCGTTGACGCTGATGGCCAAAGGTTCCACATAACGCCCCCATGAGCGCAGTCCCGCCGCCGGAATCACCGCCCGCAAAAGTTGAGCAGCCTGCGCCGCGCAGCGGCGTCGCCGTGCTCGCGGAATTCGTGAGGAATTTTCCGCAGAAGCCGGGCGTCTATCGCATGACGAACGCCGCCGGCGACGTGCTGTACGTCGGCAAAGCCAAGAACCTCAAGAAGCGCGTCACCTCGTACCTCCAGATCGAGCGCATGCCGCTGCGCCTGCAGCGCATGGTCTTCGATACCCATATCTGTGAGGTGGTCATCACCCATACCGAGGCCGAGGCGCTGCTGCTCGAGAGCAATCTCATCAAGCAGTTGAAGCCCCGCTACAACATCCTGCTGCGCGACGACAAATCCTTTCCCTACGTGATGATCCCGGGCGGCCACGACTTCCCGCGTATCGTCAAACACCGGGGCGCGCGCACCAAGGGCAACGAATACTTCGGCCCCTTCGCTTCGGCCGGGGCGGTTAACGGCACGCTGGCGACACTGCAGAAAGTCTTTCTGCTGCGCAGCTGCACCAATACGGTTTTCACCAATCGCACGCGGCCGTGCCTGCTCTACCAGATCAAGCGCTGTTCCGGCCCTTGCGTCGATTTGATCACCCGTGAGGACTACGCCGCGCTGGTGGGCCAGGCGCGCGCCTTCCTGACCGGTGACAGCCGCGCCGTGCAGGCCGAGCTCGCACGCAACATGGACGCGGCCAGCTCCGCCATGGAATACGAGTTGGCCGCCAGCCTGCGCGACCGCATTCGCGCCATGACGTTCCTACAGTCCCACCAGGACATCAACGTTTCTTCCATCGGCGAAGCCGACGTGATCGCCCTGTCGCGCGCCGGCGGTGCGTCCTGTGTGCAGGTGTTCTTCTTCAGGGGCGGGCAGAACTTCGGCAACCGCGCTTACTTCCCGTCGCACGCCGCCGATGATTCCGACGGCGATATCATCGAGGCCTTCATCGGCCAGTTCTACGATTCCTACACTCCGCCGAAGGAAATCCTCATCAACGTCGCGCCGCCGAACCAGGACATCCTGGCCGAGGCCTTGTCCATCAAAGCCGGGCGCAACGTGACCGTCGCGGTGCCGCAGCGCGGCGACAAGTGCAAGCTGGTCGAAAACGCCGAGGTCAATGCGCGCGAAGCCTTGCAGCGGCGCATGGCCGAGAACACCGCCCAACGCAAGTTGCTCGACGGCGCGGCCGAAGTCTTCGGTCTCACCGCCGCGCCCGAGCGCATCGAGGTCTACGACAACTCGCATATCTCGGGCACCAATATGGTCGGCGCCATGGTCGTCGCGGGGCCTTCCGGCCTCATGAAGAACGCCTACCGCAAGTTCAACATCAAGACCGAGGGCCTCGCGCCGGGCGATGATTACGGCGCCATGCGCGAGGTACTCACCCGCCGCTTCGCCCGCGCGCAGAAAGAAGACCCCGAGCGCAAGCTCGGCCAATGGCCCGATCTCGTACTCATCGACGGCGGCCAGGGCCAGCTTAATGCCGGCCTCAAGGTGCTGGCCGACCTCGGTATCAGCGACCTATGCCTCGCCGGCATCGCCAAGGGCCCCGACCGTAACGCCGGCCGCGAGCAGTTCTTCATGCCCGGGCGCGAGCCCTTCACGCTGCCGCCTAACCATCCAGTGCTCTATTTCCTGCAGCGCCTGCGTGACGAGGCGCACCGTTTTGCCATCAGCGCCCACCGGGCCAAGCGCTCGAAGGCCATCGGCCAGTCGCTTCTGGACGAAGTGCTCGGCATCGGGGCGGCGCGCAAGAAGGCGCTTTTGCGACATTTCGGGTCGGCGCGCGATGTTGCGGCCGCGGGATTGCAGGACTTGCGCGCGGTCCCCGGAATCAGCGCCGCGACCGCAAAAAAAATCTATGACCACTTCCACCCTGAAGGCTAACATCGCGCAACACGCGGGAGTGCCTCTTTGCTCAATCTGCCCAACCTTCTGACCATGTCGCGCATCGTCATCATCCCCGTGGTGGTGGCGACGTTCTTCTTCGACAGCCACGCCATGCGCTGGACGGCGTGCGCGCTGTTCACCATCGCCGGCATCACCGATTTCTTCGACGGCTACCTTGCGCGGCGCGCCAACCAGGTCTCGCATCTGGGGCGCTTCCTCGACCCCATCGCCGACAAGCTGCTGGTGGCCGCGGTGCTGCTGTTGATCGTGGCCTTCGATCGCGTCGGACCTTGGTCCTATCTGCCGGCGCTGGTCATTCTGCTGCGTGAGATCACGATCTCGGGTCTGCGCGAGTTCCTGGCCGAGTTACGCGTCAGCGTGCCTGTTACAAAACTCGCCAAGGCCAAAACCACGGTGCAGATGGTGGCGCTCGGTTTCCTGATTGTCGGCAGCGCCGCGCCGGTGTGGCTGCCGGCGGAATTGATCGGCGAGATCGGCATCTGGATCGCCGCCCTCATCACGCTCATCACCGGTTACGACTATCTCAAGTCCGGCGTGCGCTACATGGCCGGCAATCCACCAGCGACACCGTGACCATCCTTTACTTCGCCTGGGTCAAGGAGAAAGTCGGCCTTTCACAGGAAGAGGTGACCCCGACCGGCATCGAGACCGTCGCCGGCCTCATGGACTGGCTGGCGACCCGCAGTGATCGCCATGCCAGCGCCTTCGCCGAGCGCAAGCTCATCAAAGTCGCCATCGACCAGGTGCACGCACCGCACAGCGCGCCAATTGTCGGCGTCAAGGAAATCGCGTTCTTTCCGCCCGTCACGGGCGGTTAGTTTTCTCGAGATAGATGTAGTGGCCGAGCACCATCTCCGTGGCTTCCTTGCGGATCGGCGCGTCGGCCGTGTGCGCAAGGGTAAGGCCGCTCGCCGCCGCCGTGCGCAAGAGATGGTCCTTGTTGTGCCGATGGTGGCCGTTGGTTGCCAACTCAACGTCGGCCAGGGCGCTGATTTCGACGGTGAAAGCGAACAGTCCCCGCGGCCTTAAGAGCCGCGCCGCTTCGGGCATCACTGGCGCGAGGTCGGGGACGTAGATAAACACATCGGCCGCGATGATGAGATCGAAAGCATCCATGCGCGCGCGCATGCCGGTGAGCAAGTCGCCCGCCACCAGCGCGCTGTAGAGCCCGCGCTTGGCGGCCTCCTGCAGCATCTTCTCCGAGATATCGAGCCCAACGAGATTCGGCATCGTGTATTTCTCCGCGAGCGCCCGGGCCATCAACCCTGTGCCACAACCCAGGTCGAGCACGCTTGCGAAGCTCGCCGGATCGTGGCGCAGCGCGCCGAGGTCGGCCAGCAGCCGCGCGGGTGAGCCGTAACCCAGCCGGCCGACGAGGTGTTCGTCGAAGGTCCCGGCGAGATTGTCGAAGAACGCCTTGGCAAAACCGCTCGCGGATCCCGCATTGACTTTGCCTTCGGAGGCCGCCAGCAGATGCTGCGCCACCGCATCGGTAGGATCGGCGGCGACCATGGCGCGGTAGCAATCGGCGGCGGCGGCTATATCACCGAGACGACGATAGGCATGGGCGAGATGATGGCGCACCTCGTTAAGGACCGTGGGCGCAGCGCCGCTTCCCTCCAGCACGGGCAGGCCCTTCAGCGCCGCCGCGACGGCTTCCTTTTCGTGCTGTAGTTCACTGAGCGTCTGCACCAGCGCTGCGAGCGCCTTGGCGTGCGTGGGCCCGACCTCCACCGCGCGGCGGAAATAGGCAATGGCGTGCGCACGCTCGCCCCTGCTGTAATTGATGCGCCCGAGATTGAACGCCGCTTCGACGCGGGTGGAATCGAAAGCCAGCGCGCGGGTGAGGTGCACCGTCGCGCCGTCGAGGTCGCGCCGTCGCAGCAATGTCAGCCCGAGCATCTGCTGGCTGGCCGCGTCGCCCTCATCGCGCGCGACGATATCGCGCCACAGGACCTCCGCCTCCGCGAAGCGTTTGAGGAACACCAGGGCTTCGCCGACGCCGCGCCTGGCTTCCAGCGATTCGGCGGTGATGGCGAGCGCCTGACGATAGCTGCCTTCGGCCACATCCCAGCGCCCGGCTTTGGCAGCGGTTTGGGCAGCTCGCATGTGATCCTGGAAAGGCTCGTTCATGGATATGGCTGCTCTGGCGTGGCGGCTCCAACAGTCATATGGTTTCGTGAGCAAGGGAAGCTGCGATTATGAGTGAAATTCGCGTGCAACGAGAGGCCTTCGATCCGGGCGCCGAGATCAACGCCTTTTGCGCGCGCTATCCCACCTCTGGTGGTATCGCCTCATTCATCGGGCAGATGCGCGACTTCCGCGGCGAGAGCCGGGCGGTGGGCGAGTCGGTCACCGCCATGACGCTCGAGCATTATCCGGGCATGGCCGAGGGTCAGCTGGCGGCGCTGGTGACGGAGGCAAAGCAGCGCTGGCCGCTCGATGGCGTGATGGTCATCCACCGATTCGGCGCGCTCGCGCCGGGTGACGCCATCGTGCTGGTCGGCACGGCCACGGCCCACCGCGGCGATGCCTTCGCCAGCGCCGAATTCCTTATGGACTGGCTGAAGACCAAGGCGCCCTTCTGGAAACAGGAAACGACCACGACGGGCGCGGCGTGGGTCGAAGCGCGCGCCGCGGACGATGCGCAAGCCGTCAAGTGGAAGCGCTAGCGCCGGTCCAAGAAAAGTGGGAACCAGTTTTCTGTCCGGACCCCGCGCAAAACAAAATCCTATTTGAGCATCGCGGTGACTTGCTCTTCCGTCAGATCGACGTGGAAGAACATCTTGTGGAATTTCCTGGTCTCCTCACGCAGCGCGGAGGCTGTGGGAACGCCGTAGAACTGCGAGGTCAGCCACAAGACGCCGATCAGCCTATTTACGGAAGGCGGATGGTCGGTGAAGCCCCAAGCCGGGCGCGGCGCCAGCACAACGCGGCCTTCCTTGATGGCGCGCACATTGGCCCAGGCCGCACCCTTGGATGCTTCCAGGAACTTGGGCTCGAGGGTCACGATCACGTCGGGATCCCACATCGCCACCTGCGGCGTACTGGCGTCGCGGTATTCGGCCACGTTCACCAGCCCGGCGAGGTCATAGACGTCGCCGGCGTGCGTGTCCTTCATGGCGGTGGTCGCGCCATCGGGCGAGCGCACGATGAAAGCCTTCACGGGCTTCTTGCCCGCCGATGCCTGCTTTGCGCGCGCCAGCATGCCCTCGGCATACTTCGCGAGTTCTTCGCCGCGCGCGGCACGGCCGGTGAGCTTGCCGAGGTCGCGCAGCGCTTGAGGCGCCTTGCCGAGAGAACCGTCGATGAGGGCGTAGGGGATGCCGGTGCGGTCTTGCGTGTTCTTCGCCGGCGTCACGTAGCGCGCATCGGTATCGCCGTAGTCGATGATGAGTTGCGGGTTGGCCGCGAGCACACCGGCGACTTCTGGATTGTCGCCCTGGGCGGTGATGCCGCCGACCACCGGCAGCGCGCGCGCTTCCGGTGAGATCAAGGGCAGCAGCTGGTCCGCGGGCTTGCGTACCCAGCCCAACATGGCTTCCGGCGCAAAGGCATAGAGCAACACCTCAGCCGGCGGTCCGGCGACAACGATGCGCGTCACCGGCTCGGCGACCTTGATCGTCCGTCCGGTGGCATCGACGATTTCACCCGCGCCGGCGTTTGTCGCGAATGACAGCGCGACGGTGACGGCGGCAGTCCGCAGGATACGCATGGCCCTCCAATCGATATATTCTTACGGATATATCGAGTCACCGGTCGCTGTCGATATGTTTATGTGGATATAACGATAGGGTGGGAGCGCTCAGTCGTGACTGAGTCTGGCCCGCAACATCGCTCGCAGTTCAGCCATCAGCATGGCGTACTGCGGATCTTCGTTGACCTTGGCGGCCGACGCGCCCTTGGACAGCACATGAATGAGCCAGGCGGCGCGGCGCGCCTCATCAGCCGTTGGTTTAGGCCGCGCCTGCGCCAGAAGTGCGGCGAGCTGGTCGCGCAGGTTCGAGGGCTGGCCCCGCCGCGGCTTCGCATCGGCCCGCCTGCGGTCTGAAATGATGGCCAGCGCCGGATGCTTCCAGACGTAACCGATGAGGGCGGCGAAAAGCTGCTCGGCCAGATCGTCGAGCCGCCACGGCCCGCCCTGCGCCGCCTCCGCCAGCGCGGTGCTGAGGGCTTCCATTTCCCGCGCATACAGCGCTTCGGCGATCAGCGGTTTGGTGGGGAAAAACTGATAGAGCGAGCCAATGGAGGCCCCGGCATGCTTTGCCACCGCCGTCATGGTGGCGCCCTCGTAGCCGTCGCGCGCGAAGACCTGGGCGGCGGCGTCGAGCAGTGCCGCCACGCGCGCCCGGCCGCGCTCGCGCTGGGGCGCTTTTGCCGCCGGTTTGGGGGCGGCCTTCGACTTTTGTGAGGTCATCCTCATATTCCCTTGAATGTGAGGATATCCTCATATATATCCTCGGGCCTGACAAGCCAGAAGGAGAGAGACATGACCGGCATCGCGGGAAAAGTCGTCGCCATCACCGGGGCCAGCGCGGGCATCGGCGCCGCCACGGCGCTGCTGCTGGCCGAAAGAGGCGCAAAGGTGCTGCTCGGCGCGCGTCGCACGGACCGGCTGGATGCCCTGGTACAGAGGATCGTCGGCGCGGGCGGGACGGCGGATTCCGCGGCGCTTGACGTCAAGAACCGCGCCAGCGTCGCGGCGTTTGTCGATACCGCCATCAAGCGCTTTGGCAAGCTCGACGTGCTGGTCAACAACGCCGGCATCGCGCCGATCTCGCTCTTCGACGAACTGCGCGTCGAGGATTGGGACGAGATGATCGACGTCAACGTCAAGGGCGTGCTGTACGGCATCGCCGCCGCGCTGCCGGTCTTCCGCAAGCAAGGCTTTGGCCACTTCGTGACCATCGCTTCGGTGTCGGGGCTGAGGATCGTGCCGCTGCAGGGGGTCTACGCCGCAACCAAGAACGCGGTGCGCACCATCTGCGAGGCACTGCGCCAGGAAGCGGGCCCGAACTTGCGCGTCACCACGATTTCGCCGGGCTTCACGCGCACGGAACTCGCGAGTTCCATGACGAGTCCAACAGTGAAGGCGCAGATCCAGGCGGGCATCGACAGCTTCGCCATTCCGGCCGAAGCCATCGCGCGCGGCGTGGCCTATGCCATCGAGCAGCCGCCCGAAGTGGATGTGAACGAGCTCAACATCCGCCCCACAGCGCAGGCGTAAGGGTTTAGGCGGCGCTCGACTTCTGCGTCTGGCCGGTCATGACGGCGAAATCGGCGATCAGGTTGCGACAGACGTCGCCCGGCGTGAACTTGTAGGTGCCGATCTCGCGCACCGGCGTCACTTCCGCCGCCGTGCCGGTCAGGAAGCATTCCTGCGCCTTGGCCATTTCCTCCGGCATGATCGCGCGCTCGATGACCTTGTAGCCGCGCTTCTTGGCCAAATCGATCACCGTGCGGCGCGTGATGCCGTCGAGGAAACAGTCCGGCGTCGGCGTGTGGATCTCGCCGTTGATGACGAAGAACACATTGGCGCCCGTGGCTTCGGCCACCTGGCCGCGGTAGTCGAGCATCAGCGCGTCTTCGTAGCCCGCGCGCTCGGCGGCGTGCTTGGAGAGCGTGCAGATCATGTATAGGCCGGCGGCCTTGGCTTTCACCGGCGCGCATTCGGGCGCGGGGCGGCGCCACGACGACATCTGCAGGCGGATGCCCTTCAGCTTGGCTTCCAGCGACCAGTACGAAGGCCACACCCAGGTGGCGATCATCACGTTGATCTTCGCGGTTTGCGCCGAGACGCCCATCATCTCGCTGCCGCGCCAGGCGATGGGGCGCACGTAGCCGTCGGTGATGTTGTTGGCGCGCAGGGTTTCGTAAGTCGCGGCGTCGATCTCCGCCGGCGTGTAAGGGATTTTCATATCGAGCTGCTCGGCCGAGAAGAACAGCCGCGCGGTGTGTTCTTCGAGCTTGAACACCTTGCCGCCGTAGGCGCGCTCGCCCTCGAAGACGCTCGAGGCATAGTGCAGGGCGTGGGTCAGAACGTGGACCTTGGCGCTGCGCCAGGGCACCAGCTGGCCGTTGAACCAGATGAAGCCGTCGCGATCGTCAAAGGTAGGCGTGCTCATGGATGTCTCCCGCGCCAAGAAATAAAATTACCCAATCACCACCCGAGTCGTAACATTCCAGATGGTTTTATGTCAATATTGCTGACATAATATCTGCCCAGCACCGAGCGCATACCTCGTGTGATCTCCCCTGGGTCGAGGGCAACATGGCCGAGCCAAAAAGCATCGTCAATCCGCTGTTCCTGCGCGACGAAGACCTGCGCCAGGGCATCGAACTCCTGTTCTTCGCCTACCGCGACTTCACCGCGCGCGGCGATGCCATCCTCGCCAAACAGCACTTCGGGCGCGCCCATCACCGCGTCATTTATTTCGTCGGCCGCCATCCCGGCATGACCGTGAGCGCGCTGCTGGGCATCCTCGCCATCACCAAACAAAGCCTGTCGCGTGTGCTCAGCCAGCTCGTGCGGGAGGATTACATTGTCCAGAAAACCGGCGTCGCCGACCGCCGCCAGCGCCTTTTGCACCTCACCGACAAGGGCCGCGCGCTTGAGGCGGAGCTCACCTCCGAGCAGCGTGCGCGCATCATGGCAGCCTACAAGGATGCCGGCGCAGTTTCGGTAGAAGGCTTCCGCAAGGTCATGCTGGGCGTGATGGAACCGGCCTCCCGCAAGCATTTCCAGACACCCGATAAGTAGGCGTTTCCGCTAGGATAGGTGTCATGCAGAGCGCGATCCTCGACGAGGCCAAAGCCTACCCACCCCATATTCTGGTGGTGGACGACGATACGCGCATCCGCAACCTCCTGAAAAAATTCCTAGGCGAGAACGGTTACATGGTGACCACCGCCGCCGACGCCGCCGAAGCGCGCCGGCACCTCCAGGCCCTACAGTTCGATCTCCTCGTGGTCGATGTCATGATGCCGGGCGAAGACGGCCTGTCGCTCACGCGCGGCATTCGCGCCAACAACCCCGTGCCGATCCTGATGCTCACCGCCATGGGTGAATCGCGCGACCGCATCCAGGGTTTGGAAATCGGTGTCGACGACTACATGGCCAAGCCTTTCGAGCCCAAGGAGCTGGTGCTGCGCATTGGATCGATCTTGCGGCGCGCGCCGCCGGTCGATGCCCCGGCGCGCCATGAGCTCCGGTTCGGCGAGTGCCGCTACGACCTCGCCCGCCAGAAATTGAGCCGTTCCGGCATTCCCGTGCATCTCACCGCCGCCGAAGCCGAGCTCCTGCGCGTGCTGGCGCAGAATGCCGGCAAGCCCGTCGACCGGTCGCTGCTCGCCGTGGGCAGCGAAGCCGACTCCAACCCGCGCACCATCGACGTGCAGATCACGCGGCTGCGCCGAAAGCTCGAGCCCGACTCCCGCCAGCCGCGGTACCTGCAGACGGTGCGCGGCACGGGATACATGCTGCGGACGGATCCGTAATCATGGACAAGCCCGTCAACCCGGCGCTGGTGCCGCCGCCGCCGACCTTGCTGAAGTGGCTGGAGCCCGGCGCGCTCGACAAGGTCATGCCGCGCACTTTAATGGCCAGGGTGAGCCTGACCATCGTCGTGCCGCTCATCCTCGTGCAGCTCATCTCGACCTATGTCTTCTACGACAACCACTATGACGCCATGTCGCGGCGCATGGCGGGCGACCTCGCCGGCGATGTCGCCGCCGTGCAGACCTTCCTCGAGGATTTCCGCGCGCCCGAGCAACGCGCCTGGCTCACCGCCAACACCAAGCACACCATGGACCTCGAGGTGTCCTTCACCGAGGGCGCGACATTGCCCACGGCGACGCCGCGCATCGACGAAACCACCGACACCGCCGACGTCGTGGAGCAGGCCCTGTGGCAGACGCTGCGCAAGCCCTTCACCATCGACACTCTGAAACACCGCACCGACCGCCTGGTTGCGATCCAGGTGCAGATGCAGGATGGGGTGCTGCAAATTCTGGTGCCGCGCACGCGCATCTTCGGGACCAACAGCACTTATGTCTTCGTCATCTGGATGGTGGGCTCGTCGATGCTGCTATTCGGCGTGGCGACGGCGTACCTGCGCGGCCAGGTGCGCGCCGTGCGCCGCCTCGCCCAGGCGGCCGATAACTTCGGCAAGGGCCGCGAAGTGCCTGACTTCCCGGCCGAAGGCGCCTTCGAGGTCCGCCAAGCGGCGCGCGCCTTCAACATCATGCGCGACCGCATCCAACGCCAGATCAGCCAGCGCACCGACATGCTGGCGGGTGTATCTCATGATTTGCGAACGCCGCTCACGCGTATGAAATTGCAGCTCGCCATGATGGCGAACGCCAACCCCGAGGACATCGCCGCCCTCAGCGAGGACCTGGGGGAGATGGAGCGCATGCTCGAATCCTACCTCGCCTTTGCGCGTGGCGACGGCGCCGAAGAAGCGGCGCCCACCGATGTCGCCGAACTTCTGGAAAGTGTCGTCGGACGCTTCCGCCGCGAGGGCGCGCAGATTGCGCTCGGCGCCGGCGACCTCGGCCAGGCGAAGATCAAACCTGTCGCCTTCGAGCGTTGCCTCGGCAATCTCATCGGCAACGCCGTGCGTCACGGCAAGAACGTGGCCGTCGGCGCGTCGCGGGCCGGCGGCGTGGTCGAGATCCACGTCGATGACGACGGCCCCGGCATCGCACCCGAGCGCCGCGAAGAAGCCTTCCGCGCCTTCACGCGGCTCGAGCCGTCGCGCAACCCCAAGACCGGCGGCATCGGTTTGGGCCTGACCATCGCGCGCGACATCGTGCGCAGCATGGGCGGCGACATCGCGCTGGAGGCAAGCCCCCTCGGCGGCTTGCGGGCGAGCGTCCGGATTCCGCTTTAAAAAAGATCGACTGTCATCCCCGACAAGCCGAGCGCAGCGAGGCGCGATAGGGGATCCATTGTTCAACGAGCATGGCTCGTGCGGATGATGAGTGGATTCCCGGGCGCGCTGTGAACGCGCGCCGTAAAAAGTTTGTCGGCCTTCCGCCGACAAGCGCGGGGAGACAACCGAGGAGTGAAGCAGATCTGCTCTGTCTTAGGCTTGGGCGGCGGCCGCTTCGTCTTTCTTCGGCCGGCGCATTTTAAACCGCGACAGGCTCTCGGCGCGGTTCAGCGCCTTGTCGAGGGCGGCCATGGTCTTGGCCATGTCGTCGCTGTCGTCCTTCGCCCAGGCGTTGAGCGTGCAGGCAAGCACGGCTTTGAAGCCTTGCACGCGCACGAGGCCCACAATCCCGCCGGTGGAGATACCGGCGGCTTCCAACATGGCGCGGAAGGAGCGTTCGAGCGTGCAAAGACTCATGATCGCGGTCTGCGGATCGCGCGGCACGCCCATGACGAGCGCGCGCGTGCCGGCGCGGTTTTCGTTCATGGCGTCGAAGCGGCGCATGACGATCTCGAACAGCCGGTCGCGCGGCGTATCATTGGGATCGATCTTCCTCACCGGACCGACCGTGCGCCCATCGAGCCACTTCAGATAGCGCGTCACCAGATGCGCCTTGCTCGGCGTCTCGAGCAGCAGGGCGCCCAGGGCCACGCCGGCGCGGTCGGCGACGGCTTCGAGGGAAACGCGGCTCCAACCGACGGCGGCCGCCTCTTCCAGACCGGCGGCGACAACGCTGTCCAGCGCCGGGCCGCTCGCTTTTGAAGCGCCGGATGACGGCGCGGATTTCTTTGCGGATTTCTTGGCAGCCATGAAAAACCTCCCGCGCGGGGCAAGTGAATATCGTTCCACCGCAGCGCCGTTGAATCAAGTCACCGCGCGATGAACTCTCGGCAACCTTTGGGTTTTATTTCGCCAGTTCCTTGGAACGGCGCGTCGCTTCGGCCACGGCGCGGGCCATGAGCGGCTTCAACCCGCCCTCGCCCATCAGCACATTGAGCGCCGCAGCGGTGGTACCGCCCGGGCTGGTGACGTTTTGGCGCAGCACGTCCGGGGCAGAGTCCGATTGTTCGAGCAGCGCGCCCGCGCCGCCTATGGTGGCGATGGCCAACTTGCTCGCCAGCGCCGGGGGCAGTCCGGCCTCGATACCGGCGTCACGCAGACACTCGGCCAGCAGGAACACGTAAGCCGGGCCGCTGCCCGAAACCGCCGTCACCGCGTCCATCTGGGCTTCGTCGGCGGTCCATTCGACCTGGCCGACGGCGCTCATCAGCACTTCGCAGACGCGGCTCTGTATGGCGCTCACCTGTGGTGAGGCGTAAAGCACGCTGATCGCCTTTCCGATAGCCGCCGGGGTATTGGGCATGGCGCGCACGATGGCGCCGCCGCCGAGCTTGCCCCGGAAGTATTCGGTGGTCTTCCCGGCGATCACCGACAGGAACACCGGCTGCTGGGCGACAAGATGCGCATAGGCCGGGACCACGTCGTCCGCCACCTGCGGTTTGACCGCGAACAGCACCACGTCGGGGCGGAAATCGCGCGGCACTTCGCGTGCCGTGGACAGGCACGTCAGAGCCCGGTGTTTTTTACATGGTGGAACTGTATCGCGTCCGGAGGGCTCGACGATAATGGCATCGACCGGGTTCATGCCCTGGGCGAACCAGCCATCCAGCAGCGCGCCGCCCATCTTGCCGCAACCGACAAGGAGAATTGTACCTTCGATCATGCGTGTAACGATATCATTCGCCCCTTGCCCTGCTAAGTGGGGTTATGGCCAGATTGCCGCGGAACTTCCGTTCGAGGTGCTTGCTCATGATTCGATCTCTATCGCTTGTACTCGCGCTCGGCGCATCCATGACCGTTATATCTGTTCGGGCCGCCGACGCGCCGGTCTATGAAAAGCTCCCCGACGGATGGGAGAAGCTCGGTGTGGCCGACCTGCCCACAAGCGCAGCGCGCAGCGCCGATCCCAAGGGCTTTCTTGAAGCCGCCGGCGATTTCGACGGTGACGGCAAGCCCGACACCGCGGCGCTTTACATCAGCCGCGGCCTCGGCAAGTTCGCCGTGTTTGTCACACTCGCGCCGAACCGCATTGCCAAGGTGACCGACGGCCAGCTGCGCCAGGCCGCCAACTTCGGCATCAAAACCGGCGCCAAGGGCGCCAAGGGCGACACCATCGCTTATTTCAGGTTGGGATCGCCGGAGAAGCTTTACGCCTGGACCGGCGCGGGCTTCGCCGAAGCGCCTTAGGCCAAGCCAGTCGTGGCGGAGCCGCGCTAAAGGCGAGGCTACGCCTCGCCAACAGTATCGAGCAGCGAGCTGGCGATGGCGTCTTCGGCCGTGCGTCCGCCCCAGATCACGAACTGGAACGCCGGGTAATAGCGCTCGCACTCGGCCATGGCGAGTTCCATGAGCTCGGCGATGTTTTCGGCATCAATGCGCTCGTGCAGGCGCACGGTGTGACGGAACATCGGGATGCCTTCTTCCACCCAAATGGCGAAGTGGCCCATCCACAGACGCTCGTTGAGTTTGGCGAGCAGCTCGTAGATTTGCCCCATCAGCTTGTTCTGGACGCGCATGTCGAGGGCGCAGGAGAAGTGCAGCGCCGACAGGTCCTCGGACCAGGCGAAGAACATGCCGTAGTCGCACCAGCTGCCGGGCGCTTCGACCGCAAGCTCGCTTTCACAGCGGCGGTCATAGACCCATTCCTTGCCGGCGATGATCTCTTCGATGGAATTGATAGGATTGGCGACAGTGGGTGACGACGTGCGGCGAAGCGTACTCGACTGCATTCAGTGACCCCCGAAATAACCCCTGGGCCGAACGGATATGGCCCCCTGAGACCACCATCCAAGATTCAAGATATAGTAGGGATTCGGGAGCCGCAACACAAAATCATGAGGATTTCCGCCGAGTCGCGGGCTGCGGCCAAAAATCTTGTGGATAAGAGTCTTTGCGCGCCTAGCCGCCGCGTTTTTCGAGCGCCGCAAGACGGCGTTCGAGCTCTATGACTCGCGCTTCGAGTTTTTCTTGCTCGCTGCGCGCCGTCGCCGCCATCGCCTGGACCACATCGAACTCTTCGCGGCGCACAAAATTGTCTTCCGCCATGAAGCGTTCGAAGCGGTCGCGCACCATCGCTTCGATTTCCTGCTTAAGGCCGCCCAAAGCCGACAGCGCGCCGCCGGCAACCTTGGCGAGATCGTCGAAAATCCGGTTCTGGCTCTGCATGGGGACTCTCCTTGAAACCTCTTCGGCCTAATATTGGCCTTCGCTGGCGCCGATGCAAGTTGGCGCGGGCGCGGGTCTTAGGCATAAGTACACCCGCGGGTTGACTATGGGACACTCACAAACATGTACGTCGTAACATGTACGTCGTGACGGGCGGCGCCGGTTTCATCGGCTCGAACCTGCTCGCGACGCTGGAAGCGCGCGGGCTGGGCCCCTTGGCGTGCATCGACCACTGCGACGATGCCCACAAGGCGCGTAACATCGCCAAGCGCAAGAGCAACCATGTCATCGCGCCCGAGCAGACCTTCGCCTTCCTGGACTTCCAGCAGTCCAACATCAAAGCGATCTTTCATTTAGGCGCCATCACCTCGACCACCGAGCGCGACCTCGTCAAACTGAACGAAGTGAACGTGCGCCTATCGCGCGCGCTGTGGGCTTGGTGCACACGCAACGACGTGCCTTTCATCTATGCGTCATCGGCCGCGACCTACGGCGACGGCGACCTCGGCTTCGACGACGACAACCGTGTGGAAGCCCTCGCGCGCCTTAAGCCCCTCAATCCGTACGGCCAAAGCAAGCACACCTTCGACTTGTTGGTGGCGCAGGAAACCGCGGCGGGCTCGTCGGCGCCGCCCGCCTGGGCCGGACTCAAGTTCTTCAACGTCTACGGCGCCAACGAATTTCACAAAGGCACGCAGGCCAGTTTGGTGCCACAGGTCTATGCTAAAGCGGCCAAGGGCGAAGCCTACCCCTTGTTCCGCTCGCACAACCCGGCCTACCCCGATGGCGGCCAGTTGCGCGATTTCGTTTTTGTGGAAGATTGCTGCGACGTGATGCTTTGGCTGATGGAGAATCCGCCCAACGCCATTCTCAACCTGGGCACCGGGAAAGCGCGCAGCTTTCTCGATCTCGCCTCGGCGGTTTACCGCGCCGTGGGCCGTGAGCCGCTGATCACGTGGCGCGACACGCCGGAAGACATCCGCCACCAATACCAGTATTTTACGCAAGCGCGCATGGATCGCTTGCGCGCCGCTGGCTATCCGCGGCCCTTCACCGCGCTCGAAGCCGGTGTCGCCGCGACCGTGCAGAAACATCTGTCACAGCCGGACCCATACCGCTGATGTTCGCCATCGTTTTTCCAGCCATCGACCCGGTGATCTTCCAGATCGGCCCTATTGCCATCCGCTGGTATGCGCTGGCGTATATCGTCGGGTTGTTCGCCGGCATTTGGTATGCGCGCTGGATGGTCAAGCATACGCCGCGGTTGATGACGGCGACGCAGATCGACGACTTCCTCCTCTGGGTGCTGGGCGGCGTCGTGCTCGGCGGTCGGCTCGGCTACGTGCTGTTCTACAAACCCGGTGAGTACCTCGCCGACCCGGCGAGCATCTTCAAGACCTGGGAGGGCGGCATGTCCTTCCACGGCGGGCTTCTGGGCGTGACGTTCGCCATAATCCTCTATGCCCGGCGCATCAAAGTCGACCAATGGTACGTCGCCGACCTGGTCGCCTGCGCCGCGCCGATTGGCCTCCTCCTTGGCCGCATCGCCAACTTCGTCAACGGTGAGCTCTGGGGCCGCCAGGCCCCGGATGTCGCCTGGGCCATGGTCTTCCCCGGCGCCGGCGACGTGCCGCGCCATCCCAGCCAGCTCTATCAGGCGACGATGGAAGGCCTGCTCCTGTTGGTCGTGCTGCATCTTCTCTGGCGGCAGGAGAGCGTCCGTTCGCGCCCGGGCATTCTCACGGGCGTATTCTGGATCGGCTACGGCACCGCGCGCATTGTTGGTGAGCTGTTCCGCGAGCCCGACGCCTACCTCGGCTTTCTCATCGGCGGCGCCACCATGGGCCAGCTCCTGTCGCTGCCCATGGTCCTGTTTGGCCTGTTCTCGATCTGGCGCGCGCGCCGCGCTACGCCGCGGAGCGCATAAGCGTGATCGCCGGAACGCTCGCAGCGCAGATCCGGCAAAATGGTCCGCTGCCGCTCCCAGACTACATGGGCGCCGTGACGAGCGCCTACTATGCCCAACCAAACGTCATCGGCGCGGCGGGCGATTTCATTACCGCGCCCGAGATCAGTCAGGTCTTCGGCGAGTTGATCGGGCTATGGAGCGCGGTGGTCTGGCAAAACATGGGCCGCCCGGCAAAAGTTCGCGTGATCGAGTGCGGGCCCGGCCGCGGCACACTGATGAACGACTTCCTGCGCGCCGCCGCGCGGGCGCCAGCCTTCCTCGCCGCCGCCGAAGTGCACCTCGTCGAGCAAAGCCCGACGCTGCGCGCGGCGCAGCTTGCGCTGCTCGGCAACCGCGCCACGTGGCACGACACCATCGACGGCGTGCCGGCCGGCCCCATGATCCTGGTCGGGAATGAATTCCTCGACGCGCTCCCGATCCGCCAGTTCCAAAAGACCGCCTCCGGCTGGATGGAGCGTTATGTCACCGTCGATGAGCGCGGCAATTTCAGCTTTGTGTTGAAACCGAGCGAAGTGTCCGACACGCCGGCGGCACAGCCTGGCGCCATCTTCGAGACGTCACCCGCCGTCACTGCATTCACGGGCAAGGTGGCAGCGCGCCTCATGAAGGACGGCGGCGCAGCGTTGTTGTTCGACTACGGCCACCGCGTCACCGCCGCCGGCGAAACCTTGCAGGCGCTCAGACAGCACAAGTTCTGTGAGGTGTTCGACAGTCCCGGCCAGTGCGATCTTACCGCCCATGTGGACTTCGCCGCCGTCGCCGGCGCCGCGCGCAGCGCGGGTGCCGCGGTCTACGGCGCCATCGAACAAGGCGTTTGGCTCAACCGCCTCGGCATCAAGCTGCGCGGTTTGCAGCTCGCCAAGGGCAAGAGTCCCGAAATCGCGCGCGAGATCGAGAGCGGCATCCGCCGCCTCATCGAGCCCGACGCCATGGGCGCGCTGTTCAAAGTCATCGCCATCACCGATCCCAAACTGCCGCGGCCTGAAGGCTTCCTGCCGGAGGATGAGCCGTGATGCCCGGAGCGGTCCATGTGCCTGCCCTCGGGAAACTGCGTGGCGTCGGCCATGCGTTCTTCACACGTAATGGCGGAGTCTCGGCGGGACTCTACGGCTCCAACAACGTCGCCTTCGGTTCCAAGGATGAGCCCGTCAGCGTCACCGCCAATCGCCAAGCCTGCACGCGCGCGCTCGGCGCCGACGCCCTGGTCACCGTCAAACAACACCACACTGCCGATGTCGTCACGGTCACCACGCCCTTCGCTTGGGATGCCGCTCCCATCGCCGATGCGCTGGTGACGGCAACGCCGGGCATTGCGGTCGGCATCCTCACCGCCGACTGCGCGCCGATCCTGCTCGCCGACGAAAATGCGCGCGTCGTCGCCGCGGCACATGCGGGTTGGCGCGGCGCTTTTGAAGGCGTGCTGCAGAATACGGTGACGGCCATGACCAAGCTCGGCGCATCGCCCGCGCGCACGGTCGCTGCCGTGGGTCCCTGCATCACGCAGGCATCCTACGAAGTTGGTCCGGAGTTCGTCGCGCGCTTCATCGCGCGCGCGCCCGGCTTCGCACGCTACTTCACGCCGCCCATGGACAACGGCCACGTCCATTTCAACCTTCCGGCGTTCGTCGCCGACACGTTGCAAGATGCCGGCGTCGGCACCGTGGTGATGGAAGGCAGCGATACCTGCGCCGCGGACAACCAGTTCTTCAGCTATCGCCGCTCCACACTGCGCTGCGAGCCCGACTACGGCCGGCAACTCTCCGCCATCGTGCTGTCGTGAGGCGCATGGCCCTCATCCTTGGGCTTGTTCTGCTGGCCGCCTGCGGCGCGGTGCCACAGCCTTTCCAGGGCGGGCCGAAAGTGACCACCGACAATCCGCTCCTGGATGTGCCGACGGCAGTGGGCATCGCCGTGCTGCCGGTTGCGGGCGCGCCCGCGCCGCTCACTACGCAAATCTCCTCAGCCGTGGCCGCACGCCTGCAATCGCTTGAAATCCCCGCCGAAGCGGTTCCGGTCAACGACGGGCTCGGCTTCAGCCTCGAAGCGGAAGCTCACCTGACGGAGACGACGCCCGATGCCATGTCGGTCGTGATCACCTGGAACCTGCGCTCGCGGCGCGGCGCGGCGACCGGGGGGCCTTTCCGCACCTATCGCCAGGTGGTGCAGGTGCCGGCGCGCCTCTGGCAAGACGGTGATCCCGCCACCGCCGCGCTCCTCGGCAACGAGGCGGCCGTGGCCATGGGCGATCTGATCAACGGCATCGCACCGCCGGTCATCACCGCGCAGCAGGCCGCGCCGAAAGCGGCGAGCCCCAAGTTCCCGACCGTCTCGATCCAGCCCGTCGACGGGGCGCCCGGCGATGGCCGCGAGTCCTTGCGCCTGGCCATCCTCGCGGTGCTGAGCAACAGCGGCGTGACCCGCGACGACGTCAATCCCGAGGTGACCCTGCGCTGCGAGATCATGCTGACGCCCGTCGAGCCCAATCTGCAGCGTGTCGAGATCCTGTGGCGCGCGGTGCTGCGGGACGGCCGCGAACTCGGCACCGTGCACCTCGACAACACCGTGCCGCGCGGCACGCTTGACGGCGCCTGGGGCGCCACCGCCTTCGCCATCGCCGACGCCGCCCTCGGCGATCTCTTGCAGCTGCTGGTCAGCCCGCCGCCGGCGGCCAAGCCATGACCGCTCGGCTCGCCGCCATATGCTGCAGTTTAATGCTGCTGAGCGCGAGCCCAGCAGCGGCGCAGAGCTTCGCGGGGCTCCAAATCGGCGACAATGCCGAGAAAGCCAAAGCGCTCGGGTTGCCGTCGGATACGGGACGCTACCAGGAGTATGATCTGACCAAGTGGCGCCTGCCCAACGGCAACGACCTGTCCATTAGCGCCGACGCCAACGGCCAGATCGAATTCATAGAAACCGATTGGGGCGCGACCGCTGCCGGCGCGGCCGCCGGCATGTTCGGCTTCACATACGGTCAGACGTCGCGGAGCGCCATCCGCAAGAAACTCGGCAGTAACGGCCTCAGTTTCCGAAACCGCGCGCCCGTCATGAACACCGCCTCAGGCCTCCTCATGATGAACAGCTACGAGGTCGGTACCGTCATCGTGACCTTCCTCACCCTGATCGCGCCGGCCGACATCGACAAAGCCAAGACGGGCGAACTCGGCGACCATGCCCGGCTGGTGGCCATTTCGCTGGCGAGCCCGGGTTATGCCGCCCACAACTGGGGCATGGCCACCAATGATCCAGCTTACAAGAAGCTTCCGGCCCCATAATTCCCGGCTTTGGGCTGTGGATAAAAATTGCGCCCAAAAAGCGGTTTTGCGCCGGTTTACAGTCCCGTGACAGGTTGATACTTTCCGCGCGCCTGACGCGCGTTTTATCCGCGCTTGGCCGGGCCTGCGGGCCGCGCGGGATCGATCTTGGGGGCTGCGGAAATCCATGAAAATTCTGGCTGGGAACAGCAACAAGCCGCTGGCCGAAGCGATTGCCGCCTGCCTGAAAATGCAGCTCACCAACGCCAGTATCAAGCGCTTCTCCGACATGGAGATCTTCGTCGAGATCCATGAGAACGTGCGCGGCGAGGATGTCTTCGTCATCCAGCCGACGTCTTATCCTGCCAACGACAACCTAATGGAGCTGCTGATCACGCTCGATGCGCTGCGCCGCGCTTCGGCGCGCCGCATCACCGCCGTGATCCCTTATTACGGCTACGCCCGCCAGGACCGCAAAACCGGCGGCCGCACGCCGATCACTGCAAAGCTCGTCGCGAATCTCATCACGCAAGCCGGCGCGGGCCGCGCACTTTGCATGGACCTGCACTCGGGCCAGATTCAGGGCTTCTTCGACATCCCGCTCGACAATCTCTACTCGGCGCCGGTGTTCACCGACGACATGCAGAAGATCTACAAGGGCCAGAATCCAGTCGTGGTCTCGCCCGACGTCGGCGGTGTGGGCCGCGCGCGCGCCATCGCCAAGCGCATTCACGCCGAACTGGCCATCATCGACAAGCGCCGCGAGAAGGCCGGCGTTTCGGAAGTCATGAACATCATCGGCGAGGTCAAGGACCGGCCCTGCATCCTGGTGGACGACATCGTCGATTCTGCCGGCACGCTGTGCAATGCCGCCGTTGCGCTCATGAACGAAGGCGCGAAATCAGTCTCGGCTTATGTCACCCATGGCGTTCTGTCCGGCGGCGCGGTCGGACGCGTCACGGCGTCCCCGCTGAAGGAACTCGTCATCACCGACAGCATCCAGGCCACCGAAGCGGTGCGCCTGGCCGACAACATCCGCCAGTTGTCCATCGCGCCCTTGATCGCCGAAGCCATCAAGCGCACCAGCCAGGAAGCCTCGGTTTCCAGCCTTTTTGAGTAACAAGGCCGCATTGTTCCCCTGCACCCTCAGCGATTAATCCATCGACTTTAGTTTGATTTTGCGGTTTCATTTCCTATCCCTTTGGGCAGGAAGGAAACCCTACGTGGTCAAAGCATGGATGACGGCGGCACTGGTCGGTGCGCTCCTCGGGTTTTCCTTGGTTGGAATCTCAAGGGGCGTGAGCGCCGAGAACGTCGGCAACCTGCAAAGCGGGCGCGAGGGTAACTTCTCCGCCTCCAGCCGCCAGGAGGACCTCGTCCGCCTGCGCAACTTCGTCTATCCCCAAGGCTTCTCCGACCAGACCATCGTTTCGCTCGAGAACGGCACCGTGCCCGAAGATCTGACGGTCGGCGACTACGCCCGCCTGCACTGTGGCGAGTCCACGCGCATGGTCTTGCATCCGTGCATCGTGCGCTATGGCGAGCGCGGCAAGCACGCCTACCTCGTCGTCACGCAAGACGGCAATATGGGCTTCGTCGATCTGGCGAGCGCCACCGGCTACTACCGCAGCAGGGTGACCGAGACGACGTCGGCCCTCGCGCAGGAAATCGACACCATCAATGTGTTCGTCGACGAGTTCTGCGCCGAGATCGCCGCAGGCGCGCGCCCGGCGGACATCCTGATGGCACGCGGCGGCGACCGGCCGCGTATCCATCACCCCATCGCCCCGCCTAATCCGAAATACAAGTACCAGTTCTCGGACCTGTTCTCCTGGGCGCGCTGCGTCGATTGTGTGGGCATCATCGCCGTCAATCAGCCCGAAGAAGCACCTGCGCCCACCTGCGGCGCGCTGCGTAAGCAAAGCGTGCCGCATATCTCGTACTTCGTCGTCGACAAGATCACGAGCAAGGGCCATCGCTCCATCGACGACGGCATCGCCGAATTCACGCGGATCGCCAACAACACGAAGCGCTGATCTTCCCGCATCCCGCGGTGTCATTCCCGCGAAAGCGGGAATCCATCTAGCACCACGTACATCTGAGTAAGGTCTACCCGCTTGCGCGGGGAAGACAGTGGCAATCTACGCCGCATCCCAATCAACCACCGACAGGTTGTTCGCCTCCGCGGCGCGCCGCAGCTTGGCGTCGGGATTGACGGCCACGCCCTCGTGCGCCCAGCGCAAGAGGGCGAGATCGGAGTAATGATCGGAATAGGCCACCGTGCGTGTCGAGGATGGCATGCGGTCGACATAAGCCTTCACTGCCGCCAGCTTGGCTTCGCCGTAGCAGTTCTCGCCTTCGACGCGCGGCAGCAGCCGGTTGTCGTTGTCCCACGCCGAGCCGGTGGCGATGACGTGATCGAAACCAAGGCGTTCGGCGAACTCTTGGGCGTAAAAATCGAAACTGGCGGTGGCCAGCACGAGGTGGTCGCCGGCGGCGCGATGACGTTCGATCGCCTTCAGCGCACCGGGACGCACGCGCGACCGCATCCAATGGGCGACGAAACCGTCGGACCAAGCTTCAACCTGCTCGCGCGGAGCCCCTGCAATCCACAGCTGCACCATGCGTTCTTTGAGCATGCTGCGCGGAACGCGGCCGGCGAAGTAGCCCAGGGCCGTGGGCAGCCCCTGCACGAAGTGCCACAGGCGCGCGAGCGTCGTCAGCGGCTTGCAGTACCACAAAAAGGGGGTCCACGTTCCGGCCCGCGTGATGGTGCGGTCCAGATCGAAAACCACGGTAGACGGTCTTTGCAACATAACTCAGCCTCGGATTCGGGGCCGAATATTGGCTGAAGCCGGCCTTCAGGCAAGCCCCCTCTGGACGGGCGACTGGCGTGCTTTACCCAACTTGCTTTAGGGGGCTAACCCGTGTACATCCCCGCCCGGCCTTGCCACCCGGTAAGGCCGGCGCCGGCACCCCTGGAGGCCGCGCCGGTATACCCCAAAGGTATACCATTGAAACTAAAGGAGAAAATCGATGCCTAAGACCAGCAGCTTGCAGGTACACGGGCGCGATCGGGCCGGTAAGGGGGCAGCTCGGGCAACACGTCGTGGCGGTCTCGTCCCCGGCGTGATTTACGGTGGCAAGGAAGACGCCACCCTGATCGCCCTTGAGCCGCGCATCCTCGTCAGCCTGATGCACGACCCGGCGTTCAAGACCAACATTTTCGAAGTCGAGATTGGCGGCAAGAAGCAGCGCACCATGGCCATGGATGTGCAGCTCGATCCGGTCAGCGACAAGCCGATCCATGCCGACTTCCGCCGCATCGAGAAGGACACGCTGGTGCGCGTCCCGATCCCGGTGCGCTTCCACAACGAAGGCGCCTCGCCCGGCATCAAGGTCGGCGGCGTGCTCAACATCGTGCGTCACGACATCGAAGTGCGTTCGCGTCCGGACGATCTGCCGGACCACATCGACGTCGATCTCACCGGTCTCGAGATCGGTGACTCGGTGCACATCAACGCCATCTCCCTGCCGAAGGGTGTGAAGCCGACCATCGCCCGCAACTTCACCATCTGCACCATCGCGCCGCCGACGGTCATGACGGTGGAAGAAGAGACGCCTGCCGCGACCGCTGGCACCGCAGAAGGTGCCGCTGCTCCCGCCGAAGGCGCTGCTGCTGCGCCCGGCGCCGCCGCTGCTCCGGCTGCTGGTGCCAAGGGTGCCGCCGCTCCCGCGGCTGGCGCCAAGGGTGCCGCTGCTCCGGCGAAGCCCGCCGCGAAGAAGTAAGAAGCTACGTTCGCCCGCCTGCTCCCGCTCCTTGTTTAAAGAGGGCTGGAGCAGGCGGCGCGATCACACCCGCCACGGGGGACTCCCATGCGCCTGCTGGTCGGTTTGGGGAATCCCGGCAAACAATACGCCTTCAACCGCCACAACATCGGCTTTCTCGCGGTCGACGCGCTGGCCGAGCATTTCCGGTTCGCGCCCTGGCGCGCGCGCTTTCAGGGCGCGGCCACCGAAGGCGAGATCGCCGGCGAAAAAATCCTCGCGCTGAAGCCCGGTACCTACATGAACCTCTCGGGGCAAGCGGTCGGCGAAGCGGCGCGCTTCTATAAGATCGCACCCGCCGACGTGATCGTGATCTACGACGAGATCGAGCTCGCGCCCGGTAAGGTGAAGGTCAAACAAGGCGGCGGGTCGGCTGGCCACAACGGCATCCGCTCCATCGACGAGCACATCGGACAGGACTACTGGCGCGTGCGCCTGGGTGTGGGCCGGCCCGATGCGAAAGACAAAGTCAAAGGCCACGTCCTTGAGAACTTCGCCAAAAGCGACATGGATTGGCTGGGCGAGTTGCTCAACGCCGTCTGCGACGCCGCGCCGCTCCTGATCGGCGGCGACGAGAACAAGTTCATGACCAAGATCGCGCTTGCGATGAATCCTCCGCCGCCCAAACCGGCGCGGAAAGAAGAGCCAACGGAGAACGAATAGCGATGGGTTTCAATTGCGGTATCGTCGGATTGCCCAACGTTGGCAAGTCGACCCTCTTCAACGCCCTCACGGCGACGGCGGCGGCGCAGGCCGCCAACTTCCCGTTCTGCACCATCGAGCCCAACGTCGGGCGCGTCGCGGTGCCGGACGAGCGGCTCAATGTCCTCGCCAAGGTCGGCAAGTCGGCCAAGATCATCGCCACGCAGCTCGAGTTCGTCGATATCGCCGGCCTCGTGCGCGGCGCATCGAAGGGCGAAGGCCTCGGCAACAAGTTCCTCGCCAACATCCGCGAGGTCGACGCCATCGTGCACGTGCTGCGCTGCTTCGAGGACGGCAACGTCACCCACGTCGAAAACTCCATCGATCCCATCCGCGACGCCGAGACCGTCGAGACCGAACTCATGCTCTCCGACCTCGAAAGCCTCGAGCGCCGCGCCGACCAGGCGCAGAAGAAAGCCAAGGGCGGAGATAAGGAGACCAAAGAACTCCTGGCGGTGATGGAGCCGGTGCTGACGGCGCTGAAAGCCGGGAAGCCGGCGCGCACGGCGCTCCCCACCGATCCCGCCGCACGCAAGATCTTCGCAGGCCTACAGCTCCTCACCGGCAAGCCCGTGCTCTACGTGTGCAACGTCGAGGAAAGCTCAGCCGCCACCGGTAACGCGCTGTCGCAGAAAGTCGCCGCGCGCGCCACAGCCGAAGGCGCGGGATATGTCGTGATCTCCGCGGCCATCGAGGCCGAGGTCGCGCAACTCACCGATCCCGCCGAGCAAGCCGAGTTCCTGGCCGCGCTGGGTTTGAAAGAAACCGGCCTCGCCCAGGTCATCCGCGCGGGCTACAGCCTGCTCGACCTGATCACCTACTTCACCGTCGGCCCCAAGGAGACACGCGCCTGGACCATCCGGCGCGGCACCAAGGCGCCGCAAGCGGCCGCGGTCATTCACAACGACTTCGAGAAGGGCTTCATCCGCGCCGAGACCATCGCCTATGCCGACTTCGTCGCCCTCGGCGGCGAACAAGGTGCCAAGGATTCCGGCAAGGCCCGCTCGGAAGGCAAGGACTACGTCGTCGCCGACGGCGACGTCATGCACTTCCTGTTCAACGTGTAGGCGCGGGAACTTTCCACGCGGCCCCCAGTTCAGACTTCGTGAACACGGGCGCTGCTTCCATCGCAGTCGGCATTGTCGTCGGCATCGCCCTCGGCGCGGCCCTGGGCGACACTGTTATGGGCTTCGCCATTAGCCTGGCGATCGGCATCGCTATGAACATCGCCGCAAAATCGGCCGCCTTAGTTGACTCAGGAATGCGGCTTGCCGCGTATCTCTCACGTTAGAGAAACTTTATGCGGCGACGAAAGCATCGGATACACTCTGGGACGCATGCACGCGCCACAGATCTACGACCGCATAGGGATCGGCTATCACGCGACGCGAAGGCCAGACCCTCGCATCGCCGCCGCCATTCTTGACGCGCTCGGCAGCGCTCAGACCGTCGTGAACATCGGCGCTGGCGCCGGGTCCTATGAACCGGCGGATCGGCGCGTCATCGCCGTCGAACCATCTGCAACTATGATAAGACAGTGGCCTTTTGGCAGTGCACCAGCGGTTCAAGCGTCCGCCATGGATCTTCCCTTTGCCGATTCCAGCTTTCAGGCGGCAATGGCCGTGCTCACCATCCATCACTGGCCGGAACGGGATCGTGGATTGGCGGAAATGCGCCGGGTCTCCGGCCGCAGCGTGATCTTGACGTGGGAACCTGCGCCCACGCCGTTTTGGCTCACCACCGATTACTTCCCGGAAATTCTCGAACACGACCGAAAGATTTTTTCGCCGTGGTTCCGCGAGCCAGCGCTTCGCAGCACCGTGCGGACAATTCCAATCCCGCATGACTGTGTGGACGGCTTTTTATGCGCTTACTGGCGACGCCCGCAGGCATACCTCGACCCTATGGTGCGACGGGGCATTTCGTCCTTCGCGCGGATCGCGGATATCGAAATGGGCCTCTCTCAACTCCGGAAAGATCTGGCCGACGGTACTTGGCATTGCCGCAATGCCGGTCTGCTCGATCAAAAGGAAGTCGACTTTGGTTACCGCTTGATCGTGCTGGAATAGACCACTTACTTACACGGCCTCGTGACAGACGACGCCGAACTTGTTGCCTTCGGGGTCGCGGAAGTAGGCGCCGTAGTAGTTGGGATGGTACTGCGGCCGCAAACCCGGCTTGCCTTCGCACGTACCGCCGGCGGCCAGTGCAACCGCGTAACAACGATCGACAGCCGCGCGACTCTTCGTCATGAAGGCGGTCATCGGCCCATTGCCGGGGTGCATGGGCTTCCGGTCAAAAGGCTTGCCGATCAGGAAAAGCGGGCGCGGCTTGCCCTCCTCCATCCATCCGGCCCAGTTGTTCTCGGCCTCATGGAATTTCATCACGAGGCCAAGCTCGGCCATGAGGGTGACGTAGAACGGCGACGTGCGCGCGAAGTCGTCGATGCCGATGTGAACATGCGACAGCAAAGGGGTCACTCCTTTCAAAACAAAAACGCCGGCTGTTTCCAGCCGGCGTTTTGCATTCCGTCCGCGAACGACCCCGCTTAGTGCGGGATGTCCTTCCAGAGGCGGCGCTTGGCGAAGAAGGCCAGCACCGCGAAGATCAACGCGTAGAGCACGACGCGCAGGCCCGTGGCGTGGCGCGCTTCCAGATTGGGCTCGGCGGCCCAGTGCAGGAAGGCGGTCACGTCCTTGGCGACATGCGCGGCGTCGTTGGGGGCGCCGTCGGCATAGGTCACCACGCCGTCGGTGATCTGCTTGGTCATGGCGATCTGATGGCCGGGGAAGTACTTGTTGTAGTTCAGGCCCGGCGACATCTCGACGCCGGCCGGCGCGTCCTCGTAGCCGATCAGCAGGTGATAGATGTAGTCCGGTCCGCCTTCACGCGCCTTGGTGATCAGCGAGAGATCCGGTGGCAGCGCACCGCCGTTACCCGCGCGGGCCAAGGCATCGTTGGCGTAGGGCTTCGGGATGTGGTCCGACGCACGTCCGGGGCGCTTGAACATGTCGCCTTCGTCGTTCGGGCCGTCGTCCACCTGATAGGTCGCCGCCAGGGAACGGATCTGGGCTTCGCTGTAGCCCAGAGCGCCGAGATGGCGGAACGCGACGTATTTCAGCGAATGGCAGTTGGCGCAGACGTCCTTGTAGACCTGGAAGCCACGCTGAATCTGCTGCTTGTCGAAGTGCCCGAGGACCCCGTTGAAGGTCCAGGTTTCCTTCGGGATATGCACTTCTTCGGCCGCGTTGGCGCCGGTCGTCAGTGCAAGGGCCGCAGCGGCGGCCAGAAAGATCTTTTTCATGGCGTTACTCCGCGGGCTTCAAAACGGCTTGGCTGATACTCGCCGGCAAGGGCTTGGGCGTCTCCAGCCAGCCTAGGACCGGCAGAATCACGGCAAAGTGCAGGAAGTACCAGAAGGTGCCGATCATGCCGATGGTGGGGATGATGCCTTCCGCTGGCTTCATGCCGACATATCCAAGGATCAGCACGTCCACGATCCAGATCGCGAAGAACACGCGGAAGACCGGGCGGAAGTTGCCCGAGCGCACGCGGCTGGTATCGAGCCACGGCAGCGCGAACAGGATCAGGATCGAACCGAACATCAGGATGATGCCCAAGAGCTTGTTCGGGATCGAACGCAGGATCGCGTAGAACGGCAGGTAGTACCATTCCGGCACGATATGCTCAGGCGTCTGCAGCGGGTTGGCCGTGACGTAGTTCACCGCCTCGCCCATGGAGTTCGGGAACCAGAACACGACGACGAAGTAGAACACCACGAAGACCGCCAGACCGAACACATCCTTCATCACGTAGTAGGGGAAGAAGGGGATCTTGTCGGAGGGTGCTGCGTCGATGCCGAGCGGGTTGTTGGCGCCCGGAACATGCAAAGCCCAGATGTGCAGGAACACGAGACCGATGATCACGAACGGCAGCAGGTAGTGCAGCGAGAAGAAGCGGTTGAGTGTCGGGTTGTCGACACCGAAGCCGCCCCAGAGCAGCGTGACGATCGAATCGCCCACGCCCGGAATGGCGGAGAAGAAGTTGGTGATGACGGTGGCGCCCCAGAAGCTCATCTGGCCCCACGGCAGCACGTAGCCGAGGAAGGCCGTCGCCATCATGGCGAGGTAGATCAAGAGGCCGATCCACCACAACACTTCGCGCGGCGCCTTGTAGGAGCCGTAGTACATGCCGCGCAGGATGTGGATGTAGACGACGATGAAGAAGAAGCTGGCGCCGTTCATGTGCATGTAACGGATCATCCAGCCGTTGTTCACGTCGCGCATGATGCGCTCGACGCTGTCAAAGGCCATGGTGGCGTGCGGCGTGTAGTGCATCGCCAGCACGATGCCGGAGAAGATCATCACCGCCAGCATGAACATCGCCAGCGAGCCGAAATTCCACCAGTAATTCAAGTTGCGCGGCACCGGGTACTTGGTGCCGAGGGAGTGATCGAGCCAGGTGACGATGGGCAAGCGGGCCTCGTGCCACTCGTAGGCTTTTCTCCAGACGCTCTTTTCCGTGCTCATGGTGTTGCCCCCTTAACCGATGCGCACAGTCGTATCGCTGGTGAAAGCGTACGGCGGAATATGCAGGTTTTCGGGCGCGGGGCCCTTACGGATGCGGCCCGAAGTGTCGTAGACCGAACCATGGCAAGGGCAGAACCAACCGCCGAACTCGCCGCGCGGCTCGGTGGTCTTCATGCCTTGCGGAATGCAGCCGAAGTGCGTGCAGCTGCCTTCCACGATCAGGAAGGCTTCCTTGCCTTTCTTGACGCGGGCGCTGTCGGGCTGCGGGTCGCGCAGTTCGCTGACGTTCACCTTGTTGGCGGCGTCGATTTCCGCCGCGGTGCGGTGGGCGATAAACACGGGCTTGCCGCGCCAGACGACCGTGATGCGCTGGCCCTCGCCGATGCCCGAGATATTGACGTCGGTGGTCGACAGCGCCAGCGTGTCGGCAGCCGGGTTAAGGCTGTTGATCAGCGGCCAAACCATCATCACGCCGCCGACGCCGGCCATCGCGATCGTGGTGTATTGCAAAAAGTCACGGCGGGTTTCGCCCACCGCATCGGCAGCATGAACATGTGCCGTGTTCGCCATGAATATGATCCTTCCGTGTGTCCCCCGGGGTCTGCCGCAGCGCACAACCAGCGTTTTCTTCTATTCCGAGCAAACAGTCGATTTTTGCTTTGAACAAAAGGGCTTAGCTGCGGATTCCCCGTGCCCCTTACGATCCTAAGACCGGCCCCAACCGGCGGAAGCATAAGGGTTTTCAGCGGGCGGGGTATAGAGCATTTTCATGGGGAGTGGAAGCCGGTTCAGGGCTGCTCTCCTGATCCCAAAATGCATGGCTTCGGCCCCTGTTTTTGTTGAAAAAAGTACCCAATGCGTCTTGCCCTATTCCAACCCGATATCCCCCAGAACACCGGCGCGGCCTTGCGTCTGGCCGCCTGTTTTCGCGTGCCCGTAGACATCATCGAACCTTGCGGTTTTCCCTTAGATGACAAGCGCTTGCGCCGCAGCGCCATGGACTACGGCGGGGCCTGCGAGCTGGTGCGCCATGCCTCATGGGAGGCTTTCATCGCAGCTTTCCGGACCGCTCCTGGGGCGGGCGCGCCGCAGCGCCTGGTGCTGCTCTCCACAAAGGGCGCGGTGCCCTATGCGGACTTCGATTTTCACGCCGGTGACACACTCCTGCTGGGGCGCGAGAGCGCCGGCGTGCCTGCGGACATTCACGCCGCGGCCGATGCGCGGGTGCGCATCCCTATCGCCGCCGAGATGCGCTCGCTCAATGTCGTCGTGGCCGCCGCCATCGTGCTTACGGAGGCGCTCCGCCAACAGGGCATTTTTCACGGGAAAACAGCGCTCTAAAGTTCGCCTTTTCCAACCTGGGCGGGTGACAGGAATGTCATGCGCGGACCATGTCTCTGTAAGGGTGGCGGACGTATAGTTTTGGTCATGGTCGACGACCCGAGCTGATCCCCCTCACGAAGGTCGCCAGACTCCTGCAAAGAGGACCCACAGCCCCCCTCAAAACGTGGTCCTCAGTCAACCAGCGGCCCCGGTTCCCCTCCGGGGCCGCTTTTGTTGGACCCTCACGTCTTGATCTGCTCCGCCGCTAGATTCGCCGCGTGTGCGAGCACATCGTCGCGGCCGGGCGCGAAGCCGGCGCCGATCCACCACTCCTCGGTCGCCCGCAAAAGCCGACCCACGGCCGGGCCCGGCGTGACGCCGAGCGCAAGGATGTCCTCACCGCCAATCGGCAAGCTACGCGCCGTCCACTGCGCCGCCGTCTCGAGCAGCGCGCGCCATGGCGCGGCGTTCTCGTGTCCGGCCTGGCGTGCCCAGGCGAGCAGCAGGCGCGCATGCACCAAGGCGCTGCCGTGGCGATAGAGCGCGCGGCGCAGATCGAGCGGCGCGGCGCGGTCATCCAGCAACGGCTGCGCGCGCAGGAGCGCCGCCAGGCGGTCGCGCGCGGCATTGGAGAGCTTGAGACGATCGGCGACGCTGTGCGCGGCTTCATCCTCGCCGGGGATCAGCGCCGCGAGGCGCAAGAGCCAATCGCTGGCTTCGATGTTGGTTTCGAGTGTCAGCAGTTTCGCGAGCACATCGGTTGTGCGCGCCTCGGGCAGCCCCTCGGCAAGCACGCCGGTTTCTTCCATGACTTTGACGGCCAGCAGCGGCGCGGGCGCGGCCAGTAATTTGCTCAACTCTTGCTGCACGCGTTCACCGGAGAGGCGCGCAAGGCCGCGCGCTTCGCACTGCACGGCGGCCAGTGTCGCCGGACCCAGCGGCGCGCGGCCGTACCAGGCAAAGAAGCGAAAGAGCCGCAGGATTCGCAAGTAATCTTCGCGGATGCGGTCGGTGGGATCGCCGACAAACCGCACGACGCCAGCGCGCGCATCTTTCAGCCCGTCGTGATCGTCGAACAATGTTCCGTCGGGGCGCAGCGACATGGCGTTGATGGTGAAGTCGCGCCGGCGCGCGTCTTCGCTCCAGTCGGTGGTGAACTCCACATCGGCGTGACGGCCGTCGCAGGCGGTGTCGCGCCGGAGGGTTGTGATCTCGAAGGTCTGACCCTCGGTCACGGCCATGACCGTGCCGTGATCTAAGCCCGTGGGCACGACCTTTATGCCTGCTTTTTCGAGCCTTTCGATCACGCGCGGCGGCGTCTCGGGCGTAGCGAGATCGACTTCTTCCACGGCGAGATTCATCACCGCGTTGCGCACCGCGCCGCCGACAAAACGCACATCGGCGCCGCCCGCCTCCAGCGCCGCGAGCACACGCACCAGGGGCCCGGCCGTCATCCACGGCTGAACGGGGATCTGATGCGTGCTCACGGCTTCGCGGGCTCGAGATGGCCCGGGATCACCTGTCCGTTCTCGACGTGCGGAGGCACGTAGGTACCGATGGGATCGTCGCCGCCCAGCATCGCCGTCGTCCCCAGCACGATGAAGGCCAACACGGCGCCCGCGAACAGCAGAAGCGGCCACGGCCCCTGCTCCAGCTTCGGCGCCTGACCGCCGTGCGCGGCGACATAACGCGTGCGGTACCACACCCACAGCACGTAAGCCGCCGCCGGCATCAGGAACGGGATGATGTAGGTGAACACGATCCGCGACATGAGGCTCCTATGTAGCGGTGAGGACTTCGTACAGGTTGATCAGCATACCTGCCGTTGCGCCCCAGATATACCGCTCGCCGTAGGGGATGGCGTAGAAAGCCCGCAGAATCTTGCGGCCGTTCTCCTCGCCGAGTTCGCGGCTGTGGCGCTGGTGATTGACCGGGTCGAGGAAAAACGCGAGCGGCACCTCGAAGATATCGGCGACTTCCACGGGATCGGGCTTCAGGTCGAAGGGCGGTGTCACCACGGCGACCACCGGCGTGACTTCGAAATTGGTCACCGTGCTGTAGGCGTCGAGCGTGCCCAGCACTTCGATATGACCCGCGGAAAGGCCGATTTCCTCATAGGTTTCACGCAGCGCGCCGGCGGCGGCATCGGCGTCCTCGGGCTCCAGCCGTCCGCCGGGGAAGGAGATCTGTCCGGCGTGGGACTTAAGGTCGGCCGTGCGCTGGGTCAGCAGGACGGTAAAACCGCCTTCGCGTTCGACCAGCGGCACCAGGACCGCTGCCGGAACCGACGGCACATGCTCTTGTCCCGGCGGGCGGTACACCGAACCCGGCATCATGACCTTGGGATATTTGCCGGCGTCGAAAGGCTCGGTATTGCCGGCCGCGACGAGGCGCCGCGTCGTGGCTTCATCACTGCGCGGCTTGGGCGGCCGCGGCGCTTTCAGACGCGCGCGCACCGCGTCGCGACTCAGGGCGCGTGCCAGCGTATTCGGTTTCATGACGGCATTTTGCCCAGAGGGAAGAACTGCCCGGCGCTCCACACGCCAAAGGCGCCCTCGGAACCGTCCCCTAAACCGGCGACCTCAGCTTCGCCTAAGTCAACCAAATGATAGAACACGCTGCGTGCCAGACGGGCCTCTAGCCCTTTGCGCACAAAGACATAGGGCCGGGGCTCGCCGGTGTCCGGCGCGGTGGCTACACGCAAGGGGTGTTCCTTGTCGATGCGTACGATGTCGTCGACGTTCGTCCGGATGTGAATAATTTGATTGCGTCCTGCGCCTTCCACGATAAGTTCCACGCCGATAAAGGGAGCGTCTTCGACATCGATTTGACCGTTTTCAACTGGCGTCGTCAGCCAGTAGAGCCCGTTCGCGTCGCGTCGTAAAACCGTGGAGAAAAGCCTTACAAGTGCGTGCCTTCCGATCGGGGAACCGCGGTAATACCAGGTTCCGTTGCGATCAATGCGCATGCTAAAGTCGCCGCATAAATTCGGGAGCGGCACAGCCCGGTCTTCGGCGGTGGGTGCCGCGATGGGCCTGGGTCCTGTTTCCCCGGTATCGGATGGGCGCTGCATACTCATAGTCTATGAGTGTCTAAGCCTTTGAAATTTCTAGGTGGAGCTACGACCTTGAACGCAACGATAACACAATCGAGTGGCGGCGTGAGCCGCAGCGCCGAAGACACCGCCGTCCGCGATATGGAACGCGTCGCCGGCCTCGTCCAGAAGGCCAAGGACGCGGTCGAACAGATCATTTACGGCCAAGGTCTCGTGGTCGAGGAAAGCCTGATCACGCTTCTGGCCGGCGGCCACGTGCTCCTGATCGGTGTGCCGGGTCTCGCCAAGACAAAGTTGGTCCAAACCCTCGGCAAGGTGCTTGGCCTCGACGACAAGCGCGTGCAGTTCACGCCCGATCTCATGCCCGCCGACATCATCGGTTCGGAAGTCCTTGAAGAAGACGCCGAAGGCCGGCGCTTCTTCCGCTTCATTCAGGGCCCGGTGTTCTGTCAGCTGCTCATGGCCGACGAAATCAACCGCGCGTCTCCGCGTACCCAGTCGGCGCTGCTCCAGTCGATGCAGGAATACCATGTGTCGGTCGCCGGCCAGCAGCACGCGCTGCCGCAGCCGTTCCATGTGCTCGCGACGCAAAACCCTGTCGAGCAAGAAGGCACCTATCCGCTGCCGGAAGCGCAGCTCGACCGCTTCCTGATGCAGGTCGATATCCACTATCCGGACTTCGAAGCCGAGCGTCAGATCATTCTGCGCACCACCGGCGCCGACCAGCCGGTCGCCCGCCAGGTGCTGTCGTCCGACGACCTGCTCGCCGCGCAAAAGCTTGTGCGCCAGGTGCCGGTCGGCGAGAGCGTCGTCACCGCAATCCTCAAACTGGTGCGCTCGGGCCGCCCCGAGACCACGGACATTCAAGAAGTGAAAGACCGCGTCGCCTGGGGCCCCGGCCCGCGCGCTTCGCAAGCGCTGATGCAGGCCACGCGCGCCCGCGCGCTGCTCCAAGGCCGCCTGGCGCCGTCCGTCGACGACGTGATCGCGCTCGCCAAGCCCGTGCTGCAGCACCGCATGGCGCTGAACTTCAGCGCCCGCGCCGACGGTCACACGGTCGTCGATCTGATCAATTTGCTGTGCAAGCGCATCGACGCCGGTTGATCCGGCGCGCACACTAGAAGCCAATGAAAGCCGCTACCGACAAACGCGAGCAGAGCCATAATCTACGCGCGCAGGCCGACGCCATTTCGGCGACGCTGCCGTCGATCCTGATTCAAGCCAAGCGTATCGCCGCTTCCGTCACGCTCGGCAGCCACGGCCGGCGCCGCGCGGGCGTAGGCGATAGTTTCTGGCAGTTCCGTCCGTATTCGAAGGACGACAGCCCGCAGGCCATCGATTGGCGTCAGTCGGGCAAGGTCGACATGGTCTTCGTGCGTGAGCGCGAGTGGGTCGCGGCTCAGACTGCGGCGCTGTGGTGCGATACCTCGCCCTCCATGCGCTACCGCTCCTCACCCAATCTGCCGACCAAAGCTGAGCGCGCGAGCGTCATGCTGCTCACCATCGCCGAACTGCTGTCAGACGGCGGCGAGCGCCTCCTGCGCCTCGATCAAGCCGGCCGCCCGGGCCGCGCGGGCCATGGCCGCACGGCGGTCGCGCGCATGGCCGACGCGCTGGCCTCGGAACTGGTGACCGACACGCGCAAGGAAGATGCGCCCGAGACGCCAACGTTCTCGGCGCTGCCGCGCCACGCGACGGTCGTGCTGATCAGCGATTTCCTGGGTCCGCTCGAAGAGATCGAGGCTTCCGTCCGCGGACTCTCGCGCCAGGGATTGCGCGGCCACCTTCTGCAGGTCTTGGATCCCGCCGAGGAGACCTTGCCGTTCTCGGGCCGCGTGCGCTTCGTGGGCTTGGAGAAGGAAGGCGCGACGGTCATTGATCGTGCCGAAGAAGCGCGTGCCGGCTACATCAAAAAACTCAATTCCCACCGCGACGGGTTGCGCGCCTTGGCGACGCAGATCGGCTGGAGCTTCGGCGTGCATCACACCGATCATTCGCCGCAGCTCGCCCTCGCCGCGCTTCACAACGCCATCACCGGCTACCGCCGCTGAGGACCACATAAGATGCTCAGCCTCGGATTCATCTCGTTCGCAACACCTTGGGCGCTGGCCGCCGCCGCCGCGCTGCCGCTGGTTTGGCTGCTTTTGCGCCTCACGCCGCCTTCGGTGCGGCAGATCAACTTCCCCGCCATCCGCCTGCTGTTCGGCCTTGATCCCACCAAGCGCTCCGCCGCGCACACGCCGCCGTGGCTGTTGATCCTGCGCGTCGCCATTCTCGCGCTCGCGCTATTGGGCTTGGCCGATCCGATCCTCAACATGCGCCAATCCCAGGGCAGCGGCCCGTTGATCGTTGTCGTCGATAACGGCTGGGCGGCTGCGACCTCGTGGGAAGACCGCGTGAATGTCATGCGCGACCTGCTCGAGAGCGCCGACCGCCGCGGCCAGCCCGCCGTGCTGGTCACCACCGCCGCGCAGCCCGCCGGCGCGACGCCCGAGACCCTCGCGATGCAGCCGGCACGCGACGTGCTCGCGCGCGCGCTGCAGACCGCGCCGCAGCCCTGGCCCACCGACCGCGCCGCCGCCGCTGAAAGACTCCGCGCCCTGAAAGTCTCGGGCGCTCAGTCCACCTGGATCGCCGACGGCGTCGATGGGCCCGGCGCAGCCGCGCTGGTCGATGCCTTGGAAGATTTTGGCCGGCTGACGGTGATCGAGAACAATCCTCTGATGTCGCCGATCGTGCAGTTCCCGCCCGAGCGCAACTTCAACGCCAAGGTCGTCGCAGGCAGCAGCAACGGCATCGGTTTGAAACTGGGCCGCGTCGCCACCGGCACGAGCCCGCAGATCGCGCACACCGTGCGCGCGGTCGACGCCGAAGGCCAGGTGCTCGCGCGCACGCTGGTGACGATCGGCCTTGGTTCGAGCATCGGCGAAGCCACCATGGGCATCCCATCCGAGCTCGCGAACCGCATCACACGCTTTGACGTCGAAGGCCTCGCCTCGGCGGCCACCACCATTCTCGCCGACGACCAGTGGCAGCGCCGCCCCGTCGGTATCGCCAGCGCCACAGCATCGGGCATCAGTGTGCCGTTGCTGGAAGACGCCTATTACCTGCGCGAGGCGCTTGAGCCTTTTGCCGACACGCGCGCCGGCTCGCTCGATGAGCTGCTGAGCCGCCCGCTCGCCGTGCTGATCATGGCCGGCGGCGGCAAGATCCTCGACGCCGAATTGCCGCGCGTGACGACCTGGGTAGAAAGCGGCGGCCTCTTGGTGCGCTTCGCGGGCCCGCGTCTCGACGGCAACGTAGATCCCCTGCTGCCTGTGAAACTGCGCACCGGCGGCGGGCGGTCCTTCGGCGGCGCGATGTCGTGGAACGTGCCGGTGTCGCTGTCCGGCTTCCCGGATACCTCGCCCTTCCGCGGCATGGTCGTGCCCGAAGACGTCACTGTCGCTACGCAGGTACTCGCCGAGCCCTCCGCCGACCTGACCGCCAAGACCTGGGCGCGCCTGGCCGATGGCACGCCGCTGGTGACCGCCGAGCGCCGCGGCCGCGGCTGGGTGGTACTGTTCCACGTCAGCGCCACGCCCGAGTGGTCGAAGCTTCCGTTGTCCGGCCTCTTCGTCGATATGCTGAAGCGCATGGTGGATGTGAGCCAGGGCGTGCCCGCCGACGGCTCCAACGAAGTCGCCGGCGCGCTCGAGCCGCGCCTGGTCATGGACGGCCGCGGCCGTCTTGCCCCGCCGCCGCCGACGCTGAAGCCGATCTCCGGGCCTGAGTTCGAAAAGGTCGAAGCCGGACCGCAAGCGCCGCCGGGCCTTTACGGCGCGCCGGGCGCAACGCGCGCGCTCAATCTCGCCGCGCACTTGCCCGAGCCCGCGCCGCTCGTTGGAATTCCTCTGTCCGCCAACCGCCTGACCTTCGACGGCATGTCGCGCGAGCGCAACTTCAAGCCCTGGCTGCTGGCCGCCGCGCTGATCCTTCTGCTGGTCGACCTCTTCGTCAGCTTCTTCCTGCGCCGTTTGTTGCCGCAGACCGTGATGAACCGCATCGACACGATGGGCCGCGTCGGCACCACCGCGCTGCTCCTGGTGGGATTGCTGGCGCTGGCACCGCCCCTTGTTTCCAAAGCGTATGCCGCCGACCGCACCACGGTCATTCCGCCGCGCGAGCTCGACGCCGCCACACGCGCCGCGGTGCTTGAGACGCGCCTCGCCTACGTCGGCACCGGTTCGGCCGACGTCGATCGCGTCGTGCAGGCGGGCCTGCAAGGGTTGACGCAGGTGCTCTTCGACCGCACGGCGGCCGAGCTGGGCACGCCCATCCGCCTGGACCTCAACATCCCGACTGTGACCGAAGACCAGCTCACGCCCTATCCGATCCTCTACTGGCGCATCACTGCGGCGACGCGCGTGCCGTCGGCGCGCGCGCTGTCGGCGGTGAACAATTATCTTCGCCGCGGCGGCATGGTGGTTTTCGATGCGCCCGAGCAGGCCGGCGCGCTCGGCAGCGTGGGCGGTTCGATCCGCGACCGCCTCGATGAACTTCTGGGCGAGCTCGACATCCCGCAGCTTTCTCCCATCGATTCCGAGCACGTGCTCAACCGCGCCTTCTACCTGATGCCGGGCGGCCTTCCGGGTCGCTATGCCGGGGTGCCGGTACTGGCGCAGCAAGAAGCCACAGCCAACGACGGCGTCTCTTCGGTGGTCGTCGGCGGTTCCGATTGGGCCGCAGCCTGGGCCAAGGACGGCGACGGCGTGCCGATGTACGCGGTCATCCCCGGCGGCGAGCCGCAACGCGAGATGGCTTATCGCGCAGGCGTCAACATGGTCATGTACGCGCTCACCGGCAACTACAAGTCGGATCAGGTGCACGTGCCGGCCATCATCCAGCGTCTGACGCAGTAGGAAGAGTGCCATGACCGGTTTGACATTCTCGCCGCTGATACCGGCGCCCTTCCTGATCCTGCTGACGGCGATTGCCGTCGTCCTGATCGCTTACGGCCTTTACCACCGTGCCAAGGGCGTACTCTTGCGCACGATCCCGATCCTCGCGCTGATCATCGCCATCGCCGATCCCGAGCTCGTGCGCGAGAACCGCACGGCGCTAAAGGACGTTGCCGTGCTGGTGGTCGACGAGAGCAACAGCCAGAAGATCGGCGAGCGCGACGCGCGCACCAAGGCGGCGGTCGAGAAACTCCAGTCGGAATTCGGCGGAATCCCCGACCTCGAAGTGCGCACGGTTTATGCCGGGCGCTCCGACACCTCCAGCGGTCAGGACGGCACGCGCCTGTTCGACGCGCTCTCCAGCGCGCTCTCCGACGTGCCGCAGCAGCGCCTCGCCGGCTCGGTGATCATCTCCGACGGCCAGATCCACGACGCGCTGACCCCTGAGCGCGCGACCCAGAACCACGCCGCTTACATGAATGCCCCGGTGCATTTGCTGGTCACCGGCGAGCGCAAGGAATTCGATCGCCGCATTCGCCTCGAGAGCGCGCCCGACTTCGGCATCGTCGGCCAGAATTCCACCGTGCGGCTACGCGCCGAAGACACAACCGCCGCGCCCGGCACCAAGATCCCGGTGACCATCAAGAAGAACGGCGGCGAAGCGATCCAGACCATGCTGGCCGCCGGCCAGATCACCGAAGTGCCGCTGCAGATCGACAACGCTGGCGCCAACGTCTACGAGGTCGAGATCGCCGCCGGCAACGGCGAGATCTCCACCGGCAACAACCGCACCCTCATCAGCATCAACGGCGTGCGCGACCGCATGCGGGTACTGCTTGTGTCGGGACAGCCCCATGTAGGTGAGCGCGCATGGCGCAACCTCTTGAAGTCCGATCCCAACGTCGATCTGGTGCACTTCACCATCCTGCGCCCGCTGACCAAGGATGACGGCACGCCGCTCAACGAGCTGGCGCTCATCGCCTTCCCGATCCGCGAGTTGTTCGAAGAGCAGCTCAAGGAATTCGACCTGATCATCTTCGACCGCTACAGCCAGAAGGGTCTGGTGCCCTTCCAGTACATGAACAACGTCGCCAACTACGTCCGCCAGGGCGGCGCGGTGATGCTGGCGGTCGGCCCCGAGTATGCGGATAGCTACTCGCTCTTCGGCGGCCCCTTGCAGGGCATTCTGCCGGCCGAGCCCACAGGCCGCGTGTTCAACGGGTCCTTCCGCCCGCACCTGTCCGATGTCGGCACGCGTCACCCGGTCACGGCGACGCTGGACGGCGCGACCATGCCCGGCACCGATCCCAGCTGGGGCCGCTGGCTGCGCCAGGTTCAGGTGGCGAAGCCGAACGGCGCGCCGGTGCTGATGGGCCAGGAGCAGGAGCCTCTGCTCATCCTCAACCACGTCGAGAAGGGCCGCGTCGCGCTGCTCTTGAGCGATACCGTCTGGCTGTGGGGTAAGGGCTTTGACGGCGGCGGACCGCAGACCGAACTCCTGCGCCGCGTCGCCCATTGGCTGATGAAGGAGCCCGAGCTCGAAGAAGAGGCGCTGACCGCCGAAGTGCGCGACGGCGCGCTGCAGATCAACCGGCGCAGCCTTGCAAAGGAACCCGTTGCCGTCACCGTCAAGGGACCCGACGGCAAAGAACAAAAGGTCATGCCGATCTCGACCACGGGCGGCGCGTTCACCGCCCGCGCCGAGATCTCGGAGCCCGGTCTCTATACTCTCAGCGACGGCAAGATCACGGCCATCGCCGCCGCCGGCACGCCCAATCCGCTCGAAGCTTTCGACGTCGTCTCCACCGCCGACAAAGTAGGTCCGCTTGCCGAAGCCAGCGACGGCGGCACGTTCTGGCTCGAAGATGCCGTTGCGCCTGCCATCCGCCGCGTCGTGCCGGGCCGCGTCGCCCACGGCTCGACCTGGATGGGCCTGAAAGCCAACAAGCAGGTGGCGGTGACCGGCGTCACGCAGACTCCGCTGTCACCGGTGGCATTGATCCTGCTCGCGATCATGGCCGGGGCCATGGTGGCATGGTGGCGCGAAGGTAAATAAGCGCCGCCCTTCTCACGTGCCTTTGAACTCAGCGCCTGTCCGCAAGGACCGGCCAGCTTTCCTTCTTCAATCCCTTTAGGAGTACCCACGGCCTATGGCTCGTAACGACGATACCTACAGCAGCAGACAAGAGACTTCCGCCAAAGCCAAGCAAGCACAGCTCGCGCGCGCCAAGGCGCTGGCGCCGGCCAATTCGCCTGGCTTCGCCGAACGCCAGGCCGAGCGCCGCGCGGTGGCCGAAGCACGCGCCGTGCGCAAGAGCGAAGCTGACGCGCGCAAGCAAGCCGAACTCGTCCGCAAAGCCGAGGAAAAGAAGGAAGCCCTTCTGGCCGCAGAGCGCGAAAAGAACGCCGCCAAGCTGGCCGCGGAAGCCGAAGAAGCACAGCGCGTCGCCGATGCTATTGCCCTTAAGGCGAAGCAAAAAGCCGGCCGCGACGCGAAGTACAAGGCCCGTCAAGAGCGCCGCGATCAGCGCCGCAAGTAGGCGCTCCTGGGTAGCGAGGCGGCGCGAAGATAAGTAACATCGCGCCGTCATGCCCCAATTTACCAGCTCCGCATCCGAACTCAGCCGTCTCGGCAAGCTCGCCGAGTACCAGATCCTCGACACGCCGTCCGAACGGGCGTTCGACGAGATCACCGAGATCGCCGCCAAGCTGCTGGGCGTGCCCATCTCGCTGGTGTCGTTGATCGACAAAGACCGTCAGTGGTTCAAGGCGCGCTATGGCTTGGGCGCGACCGAGACGCCGCGCGAGCATGCTTTTTGCGCGCACGCCATTAAGGCCGACGACGTCTATGTCGTGAGCGACGCCACACAAAACCCGCTGTTCGCGGAGAACCCGCTCGTCACCGGAGCGCCTGACATCCGTTTCTACGCCGGGGCGCCGCTGATCACCCCCGACAAATACCGCTTGGGGACGTTATGTGTCATCGACACCAAGCCGCGCGAACTCTCGGTCAGTGACGAGCGCACGCTGGAGCTGCTGGCGCGCATGGTGGTCAATGCGCTAGAGAGCCGCCGCCAACTCACGCGCGCGCAGCACCAGGTACGCATGATGACGCGCTTGGCCGAGGCCACGGTCGCGGTGTCGCAGGCCCAGACCCTCGGTGATTTGGGGCGAGCCCTGGCAGAAGGCGCGCGGGCGCTGGTGGTGGCGGATGCTACGTACCTGCACATCGCCCTTCCCGGCGGTCAGCCGTTTGTGGCGATGGCGAGCCGCGCGCCGGACAAGGCACCAGCTTCCATCGATTGGGAGGCGCGCGGCAAAGCCTTACAGGCGCTGGGCTCCTTCGAGGCCGCGCAAAGCAAGGACATCCCCGGCGCCCCTGAGATCAAGGGCGCGTGGATGGGATTTGTCATGGGGCTGGACGCCGAGCGTCCGCTCGGTGATTTCCAGATCTGGCGGCAGACCACCAGCAGCTTTGTCGATTTCGAGGTCGCGATGCTGACGGGCTTAGCGCGTGTCGGCGCGGCGGCTGTGGCGCGCCTCAGAAACTAGCGCGACTACTGCAGCGTGCCCATTTCGGCACGGACTTTCTGGCGGTAAGCATCGATCGCCACCAGGTTGTTGCCCTTCTTCACATGCCAGAAGGTCCAGCCGTTGCAGGCCGGCGCGCCTTGCACAGCGGCGCCCACCTGATGGATCGAACCGCGGTGCTCGGCCGAGATCAAGGTGCCGTCGGCGCGTACGCGCGCGGTGAAGCGGCCCGAGGGATCGGACAGCACGGTGCCGACCGGCAAGAGACCGCGTTCGACGACGGTGCCAAAGGGAATGCGCGGCTCGGTACGTTTGCTGGGTGTGATCAAGAGCTTCTCGTCTGCAATGGGTTTGATGCCGGCCAGGCGCTCGCGCGCCGCGGCGATGTAATCGGCGTCGCGCTCGATGCCGATGTACTTGCGGCCAAGTTGTTTGGCGACGGCGCCGGTGGTGCCGGTGCCGAAGAAGGGGTCGAGGACCACGTCGCCGGGCTTGGTCGCCGACATGATCACGCGGTAAAGCAGCGATTCCGGCTTTTGCGTCGGGTGTACCTTGTTGCCGTCGGCGCCCTTCAGACGCTCATCGCCCGTACACAGCGGCAGCGTCCAATCGCTGCGCATCTGCAGGCCTTCGTTCAGGTTCTTCATGGCGTCGTAGTTGAAGGTGTACTTGGAGTCCTTCGACTTCGCGCACCAGATCAGCGTTTCATGGGCATTGGTGAATCGCGTGCCGCGGAAATTCGGCATCGGGTTCGACTTGCGCCAGACAATGTCGTTGAGCATCCAGAAGCCGGTGTCCTGCAGGATCGACCCGACGCGGAAGATGTTGTGATAGGAGCCGATTACCCAAAGGGAGCCGGTGTCCTTGAGGACACGGCGCGCGGCGGCGAGCCAGCGCTTGGTGAAATCGTCATAGGCCTTGAAACTTTCGAACTGGTCCCACGCGTCGTCGACGCCGTCGACGCGGCTGTTGTCGGGGCGGTGGAGTTCGCCGCCGAGCTGCATGTTGTAGGGGGGATCGGCAAAGACGAGATCGACGCTGCCCTCGGGCAAGCGGTTCATGGCAGCGATGCAGTCGCCGCCGTAAATGATGTTCGTTTTGAACGCCGCGTCCTTATCGGAATCTTTCGGCATATGCTCGGTCCCTCTCGTGAAGCGCGCGAGGCCCGTTCGGGGCCTCGCGCGTCTCTCGGGTTATGCGCCCCTGGAACTCGAAAGCTCCGAGGCTTCTTCCCTCCCCACCCCACAACCTCGAGCCTTGCGGCTGAGCGTTTTGGGCGGGACTTCCCCTATGCAGGCCCTTTTTTGCGCCATCCTCGGGACAGCGGGTCCTGATGGAAGAATCATACGAATCAATCACTTATGATTGATTAATAAAGTAGTTAATGAAGACTGGGAAGGCCACTACATGTTGAGTCGCCGAGACTCGCGGGACTCCACCCGTTGTGCGCGGCGGGGTAGCGCGGGAATTTTTTCTGAATTTTTTTGTCCCCTCCCCTGCAAGGGGAGGGTTAGGGAGGGGTCGCTTTAGGGAAGATCATGCGAGCGCAACGACCCCCTCCTGACCTCCCCCTATTCAAGGGAGGAATAAAGACTTCATTCCGCCGCCTGCGGGTCGAACATCTCGATCTGAGTCGCGTCGACGCCCGCGAGTGCTGCGCGCACGGGCGCGAAGGAGCGGCGGTGATGCGGCGTCACGCCCATACGCGCCATGCCTTCATAGTGCGCGCGCGTGCCGTAGCCGACGTTGGTCTCCCAGCCGTAGCCGGGATGCGCCAATGCAAGGTCGTGCATGATGCGGTCGCGTGTGACCTTGGCGACGATGGATGCGGCGGCGATGGACAGCGACTTACCGTCGCCTTCGATGATGGTCTGCACTTCGCACGTCATGGGCGGTGCGCGGTTGCCGTCAACCAGCGCGAGGGTGACCATGCGCCCCAGCGCATCGACGGCGCGGCTCATGGCTTTATAAGTGGCGTTCAGGATATTGAGGCTGTCTATCTCGTGAACGTCGGCCTGGCCGACGCCGATGACCGCCGTGCCGCAGCCCAGCAGTAATGCGTAGAGCTCTTCGCGCCGTTCGCGCGGCAGCTTTTTGGAATCGTCCAGACCCTGGCGTAATTCCTTCGGCGTCTTCTTGAGATCGAGGATCACCGCCGCCGCCACGACCGGTCCCGCCAGCGGCCCGCGCCCCGCTTCATCGACGCCGGCGACGATGGCTTGGGGCAGGCGCTTCAGAACCGCGCGCTCGAAACGGAAACTTGGCGGCACCTTCAGTCCTTCAACGGCGTGCTGGCGGCGCGCCACTTCTTCACCGCCTCCAGCGTGTTCGGAACATGTCCGTCGGGACTGAGGGAAGTGTAGGTAAAAACAACCTTGCCATTCGGCGCGATCACGAAGGACGTGCGGTTGGCGAAGGAGAAGAGCAGCGCCGACTCATAAGCTTTGATGATCTTGCCGCCCTCGTCCGAGGCCACCGGAAACTTGCTCTGGCAGGCGCTGGTGGAGAACTTCGACAGCACCGCGATGCTGTCGTTGGAGATGCCGATAACCGTCGCACCCAGGGCTTTGAACTCCTCGCTCTTCTCGGCGAAATTCTGCGCCTCGATCGTGCAGCCGCGCGTGAAGGCCTTGGGGTAGAAGAAGATCACTACCGGGCCGTTCTTCAATTCCTCGGCGAGCGTGTAGGTGAACTCCTTGCCGGCGAGGGCAGCTTGCGTGGTGAACAGCGGGGCATCGGTTCCGGTGCGGAGCGCGGCGCTGGCGGGCACGGCGAACATGCCGACCACGACAGCTGCGAAAAGGCGGATCATTTTTTAATGTGCTCCTTCAGACGCGGCATGAGCTCGACAAAATTGCAGGGGCGGTGGCGTGCATCGAGCTGGAATTTGAGAATCTCGTCCCAGCCGTCGCGGCAGGCGCTGGGCGATCCCGGCAGCGCGAACATATAGGTGCCGTTGGCCACGCCGGCGGTGGCGCGGCTTTGCACCGTCGATGTGCCGATGCTTTTCAAACTGATCCAGCGGAAGAGCTCGCCGAAGCCGGGTATCTCTTTTTCCCAAACCTGTTTGAAGGCTTCGGGCGTCACGTCGCGGCCCGTGACGCCCGTGCCACCCGAGGTGATGACGCAATCGACGGCGGGGCTGTCGATCCAGCGCTTGAGCGTCGCGGCAATTAAACCAACGTCGTCTTTGATGATGGCGCGCTCGGCGAGCTTATGACCGGCGGCGGTCAGGCGCTCGGCCAGCGTATCGCCCGAGGTGTCATTGGCGGGCGTGCGCGTATCGGACACCGTCATGATGGCGATGTTGATCGGAATGAAAGCCCGTGTCTCGTCGATGCCCATGGCGTGCCCCCGTTGAACTTACCTTAGCTAATTCGGGCCGCTCTCGCCGAGTTTTTGTTTGATGGCGAGCAGGTCGCGCCAGGCCATTTTTTTCTGCTGCGGCGAGCGTAGCAGATACGCCGGGTGGAAAAGCGCCATGCACGGCACGGGACGCGCGAGTCCCGGCGTCTCGTAGTCGAACCACTGGCCGCGCAGGCGTGTGATGCCTTGCGGCTTGGCCAGCAGCGTCTTGGCGGCAAGGCCGCCGACACAGACCAGCACCGCGGGGTCCACCAGCTCGATGTGGCGCACGACAAAGGGCAGACAGGCGGCGATCTCTTCGTCGTTGGGCGCGCGGTTGCCGGGCGGGCGCCAGAAGACGACGTTGGTGATGTAGGCGGACTCGGCGCGCGTAAGTCCGATGGAGCCGATCATGCGGTCCAGCAGCTTGCCCGAGACGCCGACGAACGGCAGACCTTGACGGTCCTCATCCGCACCCGGCGCTTCACCGACGAACATCACGCGCGCCTTGGGATTGCCGTCGGCAAAGACCGTGCGGCTCGCGAACTGCTTGAGCGCGCATCCGGTGTAGGCTTCCACCGCGGCACGCAACTCTTCGACGGTATGTGCGGCCGCTGCGAGATGCGCTGCCGTGGCGTCACCAATTGGCGCAGCGATAGGCGCAGGCGCCGGTGTCGCGGGAACGACCTGCGGCGGCGCGACCGGACGCTCGGTTTTCGGTGTGGGCGCTTTCGCCTGGACTTGGGTGCGGTCGATGGGCACATCGCCGATGGCCTCGTCGACACCGGCTTCGATGTACCAGCGCAGCAATGCGGCGGGATCGAGGTTCTCGGACATGACGTCAGATCAGGCGGCGCGCGGTGAGCTCATCTTTGAGGTAGGCGTAGTAGATCGGCGCGGCGATGAGGCCCGGAATCCCGAACGCAGCTTCCATGAACAGCATGGCCAGCAGGAGTTCCCACGCCCGCGCCCGAATGCGCCCGCCGATGATGCGCGCGTTCACGAAGTACTCGAGCTTGTGAATGATCACCAGGAACGCGAGCGAGCCCAAGGCGACAAAGGGCGAGACCGACAGGCTGACGATGATGATGACGGTGTTGGAGATGAGATTGCCGAGGATCGGGATCAAGCCGACCAGGAAGGTCACCGCGATCATGGTTTTCAGCAGCGGTAGTTGGATGCCCATGGCCGGCAACACGCCGACGAGGTAGATGCTGGTCAAGATCGTGTTCAGCGCCGAGATGCGGATCTGCGAGAAGACGACGTTGCGGAAAGCCCCCGAGAGCGTGCTGACGCGCGCGGCAAGCGCACGCGACAGTGGGCGCGCCTCGCCGTCGCCGACGCCGCGGTAGAAGGCGACGATGCCGCCGATGATCAGCCCGAGCGCGATATGAAACAGCATCTTGCCGACGTCCTGGCCGAGCGCGCCAAGCTGGCCGGCGTGCTCACGCAGCCAGCGGGCGGAATAGCTCTCGATGTCCTGCAGGCTCGCGGGGATATAATCCTGGGCCCAGATCGGCATCCGTTCGCGTGCGGTGGCGACGACATCGGCCATCTGCTGCAAGAGCACGATGACGCTGTCGGAACCGCTGGTTAGCAGCGAGAGAATTTGGATCGCGCCCAGCCCGAGGCCGACCGCAATCAATGAGGCGAACAGCGCAAGCACGAGGGCCTTGCCGACGCGGCGCGTGAGGCCAAGGGTGCGGAACACCGGCACGGCCGACTGCACGATCAGATAAATCAGCATGCCGCCCAAGAGGGCCGACAAAATACCAAGGTACAGGATGAGATAAAGGCCGACGGCGGCGATGATCAGTGAAGCCGTGTCCACCCGCTCCGCGTCGACTTCGGTCGGCGGGCGGATGATGGGCGGCTCGGAATTGGTGAACATCGTCGTCATGGGCGTATTCTAGAATGCTCGCCCGCTGCCGTCGCCATCAATGAAGCTAGGATTAAGCCTGCGTCGGCGCTTTGGCTTCGGCGGCCACGGCGGCTTCGTGGGCGGTCAGAATGCGCTCGGCGGCAAGGGCTTTCTTGTAGAACCAGGCGCTGATCCAGAGCACCAGCGGCACGGCCAGCGCGCCCGAGAGCTGCAGGAGGAGGAGCACGTTGTTCTCACCCCAGCGCGTCGGCAAGAACCCTAACGCCTCGGCCATTTCCTCGATGATGCGGATGACACCGAAGCCGGCGACGGCGATTAGCACACCTAATGTCCCGGCGAACAGGATCGTGGTCATGATCGCGATGAGCAGAGGGTTCTTCAAAGGCCGGTCCTGGTGGCTTGGGGTGGTCTCTCGGAACTAGGTGGGGGAGTTTTTGCCCCATGCAAGGGGGCGAGGCAAGTCGGGAGATGGCGGCGGCGGCGGGACAGAATCACCGAAGCCCTTGGAGAACCCGCGCCGTAAGAGTATACGTAAGCAATTGATACAACGGGGGATTGGCCTTGTGCCCGGCGATGCCGGCGGGGCCCTTCAAGCGGGGGTCGATGAGCGAGCGCGAGGCAATGGAGTTCGACGTGGTCGTCGTCGGCGCCGGCCCGGCCGGCCTGTCCGCCGCCATCCGCCTGAAGCAGCTGGCCGCGGCCGGCGAACAAGACATCACCGTGTGCGTCGTCGAAAAGGGCTCCGAAGTCGGGGCCCATATTCTGTCGGGCGCGGTGATCGACCCGATCGCCCTCAATGAGCTGATCCCCGACTGGAAGGACAAAGGCGCGCCGCTGAACACGGCTGTTACAGACGACCGCTTCATGTATCTGACTGAAACCGGGTCGGTGCGTTTCCCGAACATCCTGATGCCGCCCTTGATGAGCAATCATGGCAACTACATCGTCTCGCTCGGCAACGTCTGCCGCTGGCTGGCGACCCAGGCCGAGAGCATGGGCGTCGAGATCTATCCCGGCTTCGCCGCCGCCGAAGTGCTTTACGACGACAAGGGTGCGGTGCGCGGCGTGGCCACCGGCGACATGGGCATCGGGCGCGACGGCGAGAAGACCGACCACTACGAGCCCGGCATCGAGCTGCACGCCAAGTACACCCTGATCGCCGAAGGCGTGCGCGGCTCGCTCGCCAAGGTGCTGATCGCGCGTTACGACCTCGCCAAGGACAGCAACCCGCCCAAGTTCGGCATCGGCTTGAAAGAGCTGTGGGAGATCGACCCGGCCAAGCACAAAGCAGGCCTCGTCATGCACACCATGGGCTGGCCGCTCGACAGTTCCACCGGCGGCGGCTCCTTCGTCTATCACGTCGAGAACAACCAGGTGGCGGTCGGCTTCGTCGTCCACCTCAACTACAAAAACCCTTACCTCTCGCCCTTCGATGAGTTTCAGCGCTTCAAGCACCATCCGGCGATCAAGCCCATGCTGGAAGGCGGACGGCGCATTTCCTACGGCGCGCGCGCCATCACCGAGGGCGGGCTGCAGTCGGTGCCGAAGCTGACCTTCCCGGGCGGCGCGCTGATCGGCTGCGCCGCGGGCTTCGTGAACCTGCCGCGCATCAAGGGCAGCCACAACGCCATGAAGTCCGGCATGCTCGCCGCCGAAGCCGCTTTCGCCGCCGTGAAAGCCGGCCGTTCGCACGACGAGATCACCGACTACGGCGCGGCCTTCAAGAAGAGCTGGATCTATAAAGACCTCAGGCGCGTGCGCAACGTGAAGCCCTTGTGGAGCAAGCTCGGCCTGCACATGGGCCTGTTCTTCGGCGGCATCGACATGTGGATGAACCAGCTCGGCATCGGGTTACCGGTCACGCTCAGCCACGGCAAAGCCGACGATGCCCCGCTGCTGCCGGCCGCGAACGCCAAGCCGATCGCCTATCCCAAGCCCGACGGAAAGATTTCCTTCGACAAGCTGTCCTCGGTGTTCATCTCGAACACCAACCACGAGGAAAACCAGCCCGTGCATTTGAAGCTCGCCGATCCGACCATTCCGATCGCGGTCAACCTGCCGCTGTGGGCGGAGCCGGCGCAGCGTTATTGCCCCGCCGGCGTGTACGAGGTTGTCGATAACGACGCCGGGGGCGGAAAACGCTTTCAAATCAATGCGCAGAATTGTGTCCACTGCAAGACGTGCGACATCAAGGACCCGAGCCGCAATATCACCTGGACCGTCCCGCAAGGCGGCGGTGGTCCCAACTATCCCAATATGTAACCCGCCAAAGATGTAACCCGAGGCGGGAACCGGGGCTCATATACTGGGGTTCCAGCGTGTGCCTTCGGCGGTTAAACTAACCGTTCGTTCCCGCGCCCCTGAACTCCCGCGTCGTATTTCCCGCGCCGCCAAAGGGATAGAGAGCCCATGACCGAAAGCAGCGTTCGTTCCACGATCGATTCCTGGGTCAAGCCGGTGGGCTGGCCCCTCGTGCTGCTGATCGGCGCCGTCATCGCCGTGGCCATCGGCGCGGCCATCAGCGGCCTCGGCACCACCGCCCTGGCTGTCGGCGGCGACGCGCCCAAGGCCGTCAAGGTTCAGGCCGCAGCGCCGCCCAAGCCTGCCGATGCCGGCCTCGCCGGCGCGTTCCTCTCGGGCCGCCACGCCGAGATCAACTCCCAGGGCGGTCTCGCCGTCGACTTCTACAACCGCGTGACCGAGCTCGACCCCGCCAACGTCGCGCTGCTGCAGAACACCTATTTCCTCGCCGTGCAGAACGGCGATTTCGACACCGCGATTCCGGCGGCGCAGAAGGCCTATCAGAGCTCGCCGCGCCGCGGCATGGCCGGCGTGCTGATCGCCATGGATCACATTAAGAAAGGCGAATACGCCAAAGCGCTGACCTATCTCGAGAAGACCCAAGGGCAGACCATGAACAGCTTCGCCATGCCGGTGATGCGCGCCTGGGCCCTGGCGCCCACCGCGCCGGCCGAGCAGGCGCTGGCCGAGCTGGAGCCGCTCAGGAGCTTCCAGGACACTGGCAACATCGTCGATGCCATGAGCGGCTTGCTCAACGAATTCTACGGCAAGAAAGACGCCGCGCTCGTGAACTACGACACGCTGGCGCTGCGCATCGACAACGAGCGCTTCTCGACCTTGCGCGTCGTCGCCGAGGGCTATCATCGGCTCGGCCAGGACAACAAGATCAAGGGGCTCTTCGACCGCTTCGAGAAGACCCATGGCACTTCGCCGACCATCCAGGCTTATGCCCAGGCCATTCCGACCTCGCCGGTCAAGAGGATCACGGCCGTCGGCGGTATGGCCGAAGCCATGTTCGCCGCCTCCGAACTCCTGCTCATGAACGATCCCAATGAGCTGCGCGCCCAGGTCGCGACCGCGTACGCCCAGACCGCGCTGTTCCTCGATCCCAACATGGATATCGCGCGGCGCTTCATCGGCTCGACCTTGGCGGCGCGCAATCGCTACAGCGCATCGAACGAGGTGCTTTCGAAACTGAAGAAGAATGCCGTCGGCTATTACGACGTGCAGATGCAGATCGCCGACAACAACGTGCGCCTGCAGAAGCCGCGCGACGCCCTGGTGGTGCTGCAGGAAGTGCTGAAGGACAAGCCGCAGTGGAGCGAAGTCCATGTCGCCATCGGCGATATTCAGCGCAATGAAAAGAAATACGGCGAGGCCGTGGCCTCCTACGACAATGCCCTCAAATTCTCCCCCGACGGACCTCAGAACTGGGCGATCCATTATTCGCGCGGCATCGCGCACGAGCGCGCCAAGAACTGGGACGCCGCCGAGGCCGATTTCAAAAGGGCGCTGGAACTCCGGCCCGACGATCCGAACGTGCTCAACTACCTCGGCTACTCCTACCTCGACCGCGGCGTGAAGCTGGGCGAAGCGCGCAAGCTGATCGAAGGCGCCTATAAACAGCGGCCCAACGACGGCTATATCATCGATAGTTTTGGTTGGGCGCTTTTCATGAACGGCGAATACGATCTCGCCGTGCAGAATCTGGAGAAAGCGGTTGAATCCGCGCCGTCGGACGGCACGATCAACGAGCATCTGGGTGATGCCTATTGGAAAGTCGGCCGGCGCAACGAGGCGCGCTTCCAATGGAACCGCGCGCTCAGCCTCGAGATCGAGGAACCGCAGCGCGCCACGATCCGCACCAAGCTCGAACGCGGCCTCGCCCAGCAGTAAGGCATGACGACGACAACGAACGTGGGCGGCGGGGTCAGCATCGCCGCTCCGGCGAAAATCAATCTTTGCCTGCATGTACTCGGCAAACGCGCCGACGGCTATCACCTGCTCGACTCTCTGGTCGGCTTCGTAGGCGTCGGCGACGTCATCGCCGTTGCGCCTTCCGCCACGCTCAAACTCGCCATGACCGGGCCTTTCGCCGGCGCGCTCGCAAACGAGGGCGATAACCTCGTCCTGCGCGCCGCACGTCTTTTGCAACAGCGCTTCACCGTCACCTCCGGCGCGAATATCACGCTGGTGAAGAACCTGCCGGTCGCTTCAGGCATCGGCGGCGGCTCAGCCGATGCCGCCGCGGCGCTGAAGGCGCTCGCGCAGCTTTGGCATGTGACGCCCCATTTCACCGACGCCGAGATCGCGAAGACTCTCGGCGCCGACGTGCCGGTATGCCTGGCCGGCATTCCGGCTTTCATGGCCGGCATCGGCGAAGAGATCGCGCCGGCACCGCATTTGCCGCCCGCGTGGCTGCTGCTGGTGAATCCTGGCGTGCCGCTCCCCACGCAGTCCGTGTTCGGTGCGTTGGCTGGACGTTTTTCAGCACCCTTGCCGCGCACCGACCTCGCAGGGCTCGAGAACGCGGAAGCCCTGGCGAAGGTTTTGGGCACGCTGCGTAACGACCTCACCGCCCCCGCCTGCGAGATCGAACCGGCCATCGCCACCGTGCTCAAAGCGCTGGAGGGTACAGGCGGCTGCCTGCTCGCCCGCATGTGCGGAAGCGGGCCCACCTGCTTTGGGTTGTTCGCATCGGAAAAAGCCGCCCAAAGCGCCGGCGCGGCGATCAGGCAGACTCATGCAGGCTGGTGGATCGCTGCCGCGCCGTTACTGACGGGACCATCGTAACTGCTTGATTTCGCCCACTTCGCCCCACGGGGTTGTGACCGCAGCGCACGTTTTGTGAGTTGATTCACCCTCCACCTGGCATATCTTCGCCTCATGAAACGCACCTTCCTCCTCGCGCTCGCATTGCTCCTCGGATTCTTTGGGGGCCCGTCCACAGCGAAGGCCGAACCGGTCTTTCAGACCGAGCAGGTGCGCGCCGAACTGAGTGCGGAAAAAGCCAGCGTCGCCCCCGGTGAAAGCCTTTGGCTCGCGCTCACCTTCCAGATCAAACCGACGTGGCACACTTACTGGCGCACCCCGGGTGATTCGGGTCAGCCGGTAGATCTCAAATGGACCCTGCCGCCGGGCGTGACCGCCGGTCCCTTGCAGTATCCCGCGCCCGAGCGCCTGCCCTATGCCGACCTGATGAATTTCGGTTTCTCGAATCAGGTCACCATGCTCACCGAACTCAAGGTGGCGCCGGATGCGGCGACCGGACCGGTGACGCTGCAAGCTGACGGCTTTTGGCTGGTCTGCGCCGAGGTCTGCATCCCGCAGGACGGCCAGCTCACGCTGCCCATCACCATCGGTGCCGCACCCGCCTCTGGCATGAGCACGCCCGCGGCGGCCGCCATTGCAGCTGCACGAGATGCGCTGCCGAAGAAAGCGCCCTTCGCGGTCACCATGACGCGCAGCGGCAAGACCCTCACCCTGAACGCCGAAGTCGGCGCGGGTAAGAAATTCGCTGAAGTCAGCTTCTTCCCCGACGGCGAAGGCGTCATCGCCAACGCCGCGCCGCAGACTCAAACCGTCGATGGCAACACACTTCGCGTGAGCGTTACCACCGGGGCGGCCGCGCCGCCGCCGGCCAACGTCGCGGGCGTTCTGGTACTGAACGACGGCACGTCGCGCGTGGGCTATGAAGTCGCCTCCGCCGTCACTGTCGCGCCCATGGGCGCATCAAGTACGACCGGTCTTGTGCCGATGCTGATCGCCATCGTGTTCGCCTTCCTGGGCGGTATCGTCCTCAACGTCATGCCCTGCGTGCTGCCGGTGTTGGTGATGAAAGCCATGAGCTTCATCAGCCGCGGCACCATCGAAGCCGCGGCGCTGCGCCGCGACGGCCTGGCTTATACCGCCGGCGTGATGGTGACCTTCGGTGTGCTGGTTGGTTCCCTCTTGGCTTTGCGCGCCGCGGGTGACGCCATCGGCTGGGGCTTCCAGCTCCAGTCGCCGGTCTTCGTCGCCGTGCTGGCCTATGTGATGCTCGCGCTCGGGCTCAATCTTTCGGGCGTCTTCAATGTCGGCGGCAGCGCCATGGGCGTCGGTCAAAATCTCACCGCCAAAGGCGGGGCGACCGGCTCGTTCTTCACCGGTCTTTTGGCCGTCGTCGTCGCCACGCCCTGTACAGCGCCCTTCATGGGCACGGCCATCGGTTTTGCGCTGACGCAATCGCCGCTCGAAGCCATTCTGATCTTCGAGGCCCTCGCCCTGGGCCTTGCGTTCCCCTATCTCGTCATCACCTTTGCCCCCGGCGTTGCGCGCAAATTGCCGCGCCCGGGCGTGTGGATGGACCGCACCAAACAAGTCCTCGCCTTCCCGCTCTACGGCGCGGCCGCCTGGCTGGTCTGGGTACTGGTCCAGCAACTGGACGCCATCATGCTCGCCAACGCGCTCGCCGGTATCGTGCTGGTTGGCTTCATGGCTTGGCTGTGGGGACTGGCGCAACAGACCGACGGTAAGGGCCGCAGCGTCGCCCTCGGTGCGGCGGCTCTTGCTCTCGCAGCCACCACGTTCCTGACCATCAGCCTCAAGCCCATGGAAGCGCCCGCGGCCGGCGGCGTCGCGGCCAATGCGAACTACGAGCCCTACAGCGAGGCGCGCCTGGCCGCCCTGCGCGCCGAAGGCCGGCCGGTGTTCGTCAATTTCACTGCGGCCTGGTGCATTACGTGCAAGGTGAATGAGCGCATCGCGCTGTCCAAATCCGACGTCGAGGCGGCTTTCAAGAAAAGCAACGTCGCCTATCTGAAAGGCGACTGGACCAACCGCAATGCCGAAATCAGCGCCGCCCTCCAGGCGGTCGGACGCGACGGCGTACCGCTGTACCTCTACTACGCGCCTAAGGCCGCCGAGCCTGAGATTCTGCCCCAGGTGCTGACGCCGGGCATTCTCATCGGCACCGTCAGCGGCGGTTGAGGGGTTCCGCCCCCGACTTCGCCGTTGCGGCAAATCCACATTTTCCTTACATTCCGCGCGCTTTCCCTGGAAAGCGATGCTGGGGCGTCGCCAAGCGGTAAGGCAGCGGTTTTTGGTACCGCCATCCTAGGTTCGATTCCTAGCGCCCCAGCCAACTCGCTTTCGTATGCATAGCGCACGAAAGCGGCTGCCTCCGCGAGCGCGGCGGGGAGGCTAGCGCAATGAATGCCTTCGGAGTCCACCCATGACCGATTATACGCCTCCCAAGATCTGGACGTGGGACAAGGAATCCGGCGGACGGTTCGCCAGCATCAACCGGCCCATCGCCGGCGCGACGCACGAGAAGGATTTGCCGGTCGGCAAGCATCCCCTGCAGCTCTACTCGCTGGCGACGCCGAACGGCGTCAAGGTCACCGTGATGCTCGAGGAATTGCTCGCAGCCGGGCACAAAGACGCCGAGTACGACGCCTGGCTCATCCGCATCATGGACGGCGATCAATTCAGCAACGGCTTCGTCGCCGTCAACCCCAACTCCAAGATTCCGGCGCTGTTCGACCGCGGCGGCGCCAAACCCGTGCGCGTGTTTGAGTCGGGCGCGATCCTCGTCTACCTCGCCGAGAAGTTCGGCGCGTTCCTGCCGACCGATCCCGCGCTCCGCGCCGAATGTTTCTCGTGGCTGTTCTGGCAGATGGGGGCCGCGCCCTATCTCGGCGGCGGCTTCGGCCACTTCTACGCCTATGCGCCGATGAAGAACGAGTACGCCATCAACCGCTTCACCATGGAAGCCAAGCGCCAGCTCGATGTGCTCGACCGCCGCTTGGCCGATAGCGCCTACATCGCCGGCAATGACTACACCATCGCCGACATCGCGATTTGGCCGTGGTACGGCCAGCTCGCGCAGGGTCTACTCTATGAATCCGCCGAGTTCCTACAGGTGCAGGAGTACAAGAACGTGCGGCGCTGGGCCGACGCCATCGCCGAGCGGCCCGCGGTCAAACGCGGCCGCATGGTCAACCGCATGTCGGGCGAGCCCGCACAGCAGTTGCACGAACGCCACGACGCGTCGGACTTCGACACCAAAACCCAGGACAAGATCGCGGCCAACGCTTAACCTCTAATCAGATCTTTAGCCCACGCAGAATCATGGTCAACCTCAACCCCGCCGTCCCCAACAATATCTTCCCGCTCAAGCGCCACGAATCCATGGGCGACTATGCGCGCGCCTACGGCGACGAGATCGCGCGGCGCTACGAAGACCTCAACATCATTTTTTTTCCCTATTTTCCCATTACGCTCGACCTCGAGTTCCTGCGTAGCGTGACGTTCCCGCTCGAGTTCAAGAAGCTCGGCACACGTAATGGCATCGATCGCAGTGCATTCCATCGCGAGGGCAATACCGTTGCTTTCGATCCCAACCCGGCATTGCTGCATATCTTTCCGCAGAAGCTTCTCGCCGGATACGTGCAGTCGCTGATCATCGACGTCAACTGGCAGATCCGCGCCGCGCTGCGCACCCTGCTGCCGCGTTACTACTCGCTTGCCGAGGGCAACATCACGTGGCGCCTGACGGAGACGATCAACGAGCCCATGCACGCGGACGGCTTTGCCAACGGCAAACCCGCGAAACCGGGTATCAAGGGCGCTTACCATCGCATCAAGCTGTTCATCAACATCGATTCCGAGCCGCGCAAGTGGTGGACGTCTTACACGTTGCCCGAAAATCTAAAACGCATCCGTGAGCGCTTTCCGCAAGGGCTGCCGGCCGATGTCGATCAGCTGTCCTACCTTCTGCAATATGAGGGCGTGTTCCGCGACCTGCCGTATCACGAGATCGATATTCCCCCCATGGGGGCGGTCCTGGCCGAGGGCAGTTCGATTGCCCATGCCGTGCGCTATGGACGCCGGATGATCGCGGCAGAGTTTTTTTGCCACACGGCGGACATGCTTGCGCCGGAAAAGCAGCCGGATATCGCGCTGCCGGGCTGGCTGAAGGCTGCGGGCATTCCGATCGATCCGGTTCCGAGAACGATAGAACGCCCGGCTGGCGGGGACTTCTACGACGATGGCGCCGCGGCGCCTTGACGCGCGCGGGTAATCGCCGAAACTGGGCCCATGCCCACACCGATCCCCGCGCCTGTCCTTGCGATCTCCGATCTCGCGCTTACCTTCGTCGGTTTTGACGCGGCTGTCGCCGCCCTGCGCGGCGTGTCGCTCGAGGTGCATGCGGGCGAGATCGTCGGCCTGGTTGGCGAATCCGGCTCGGGCAAATCGGTCACCGCCATGAGCATCCTTCGGCTGCTGCCGGAGGCCAAGACGCGCGCCACCGGCAGTATCATGGCGCTGGGATGCGACGTACTGTCAGCGAGCGCAGGCGCGTTGCAGGAGATGCGCGGCGGCGTGGTCGCCATGATCTTCCAGGAGCCCATGACGGCGCTGAACCCCGTCTTGCGCGCCGGGGAACAGATTACCGACGTTATCGTGCGCCACCGCGCCATGCCGCGCGCGGAAGCCGAAGCCATCGCGCTGGGCTTGCTCGCCGACTTGCATATCGCCGATCCCGCGCGCGTGATGGCGAGTTATCCGCACGAACTTTCGGGCGGGATGCGCCAACGCGTCATGATCGCCATGGCCTTTTCGTGCAATCCCAAGCTCATCATCGCCGACGAGCCCACCACGGCGCTCGACGTGACGGTGCAGGCGCAGATCCTTGCGCTGCTCAAGGAACGCGCCGCGGCAACGGGCGCGGCCGTACTGCTCATCAGCCACGATCTCGCGGTGATCAACCAGCTCACGGGCCGGGTGTACGTGATGTACAAGGGCGAGATCGTCGAGCACGGCCTGACGCGCGCTGTGATCGCGCGCCCGCAGCACGCCTATACGCGCGCGCTGCTCGGCGCGCTGCCCGAAGGCAAGGCGCCCAAAACGCGTCTTGCCACGGTTGCGGCCACGATGCGGGGCGAAACCAGTTTCCCCGACGCGCCGGTGCGCTGCAAATCTATCGGCACGGGCATCATCCTCAAAGCCGAAGGCGTCACGGTCCGCTATCCCGCCGGCTTTGACATGATCGGGCGAGCACGCGCGTACTTCACCGCCGTCGACAACGTCTCGCTCACCCTCCATGCTGGCGAGACCTTCAGCCTCGTCGGCGAATCGGGCAGCGGCAAGACCTCCTTCGCGCAGACGCTCGTCGGTCTCGCGCCTTACACCGGCACCCTCCTCTATAAAGGTGTTCCGCTCGCTGATACGCCGGAAGCGGTGCGCCGTGAAATCCAGATCGTTTTCCAGGACCCGCAAAGCTCGCTCGATCCGCGCTGGCCGGCCTGGCGAATCGTCACCGAGCCGCTGACCGTTGCGGGCACACCGGGACGAGCAACGTTGCGGGCCGAAGCCGCCGCGCTCTTTAGCGCTGTGGGTTTGGATACCGCGGCCCTCGATCGTCTGCCGCACGAATTCTCCGGCGGCCAGCGCCAGCGCCTGGCCATCGCGCGCGCCTTGTCGGTCAGACCGCGCCTCTTGGTGCTGGACGAACCCACGTCCGCCCTCGATGTCTCGGTCCAAGCGCAGATTCTCAATCTGCTTTTGGATCTGCAGGACCGGCACGGTCTCAGCTACCTGTTCATCTCGCACAACGTCGCCGTGGTGAGGCACATTTCCGACCGCGTCGCCGTCATGCATCGCGGCCAGGTGGTCGAACAAGGACCGGCCCAGGTGGTGTTAGACCACCCCGCCCATCCCTATACGCGCACGCTTATGGACGCCGTGCCGCGTCTGGTCGGGACTCAGTAATCCACAGGTTACACTGCAGCGCAGCACAAAAAGCCTTGTAAACCGGGGGTTCCCGGCCGCGCGCATGCATTTTGTGCCGATAGAATCGCGATTCAATTCAACAGCTTATGAATCGCTCTTAAGACGATTCATAACGTTGTGCGCGATTTTATCCACAGGCTGCACAGCGCACGAGGTGCAGAATCAGCCGGTAAATTGGGCCTTAGTTGCACCCCTGCGTTTCCGCCAAAAAGTGCCGCTTGCAAGAAATACCCAAAAAATAGGCCTTAAATGCATTTTCTTTATCACAGACGCTTGCATCTGTTGGGCGGGTGTGATTCTCTCCGCCTCGCAGTTGCTCCTACATTCTTCGAGAAAGGATCGAAAAAATGGCCACAACAGCGGGCACTAAACAAACGGTTGTCACCCTCAAGCACCTTGCTGCGGAGCTCGGGGAAAAGCATGAACTGTCCAAGAAGGTCGCGACGGAAGTCCTCACGGACCTCATCGGCCTCATTGCCAAGAACCTCAAGAAGGGCAACAAGATGCGCCTGACGGGTCTTGGCATCCTCCAGGTGCGCAAGCGCCCGGCGCGCATGGGCCGCAACCCGGCGACCGGCGAAGCCATCAAGATCAAGGCCAGCAAGAAGATCGCCTTCCGCGCTGCCAAGGATCTGAAGGAAGCCGTCTAAGGTTTCGCGTTGGAGGATCTTGGGTCCTCCGGCTGCAAGAAATGAAAAAGGCCCCTTACGGGGCCTTTTTTATTGTCCGCAGTTTGGGCGGAATTTACTGCATGAACCAGCCATGGCTGACGACCAGCGATTGGCCGGTCAGCGCGTTGGTTTCGAAGTCGGCGAAGAACAGGGTCGCTGCGGCTACGTCCTCGATGGTGGTGAACTCACCATCGACAGTGCCTTTCAGCATCACGTTCTTGATGACCTCCTGCTCGCTGATGCCAAGCGTCTTGGCCTGCTCGGGGATCTGCTTGTCGACCAGCGGCGTGCGCACGAAGCCGGGGCACACTACGTTGGCGCGCACGCCGTGGGCCGCGCCTTCCTTGGCGATAACTTTGCAGAGGCCGATAAGGCCGTGTTTGGCGGTGACGTAGGGTGCCTTCAGCAGTGACGCCTCTTTCGAATGCACCGAGCCCATCAGGATGATCGCCCCGCCGCGCTTCTGCTTGTACATCAACCGCAGGGCAGCACGCGTCGTGAGGAACGCGCCGTCGAGGTGGATGGCCAGCATCTTTTTCCACTGCGCGAAATCAAAATCCTCGATCGGCGCGACGATCTGCACACCGGCGTTAGAGACCAGCACGTCGACGCCGCCGAAGTGTGCCGCGATCTTGGCCATGCCGGCATCGACTTGCGCTTCGTTGGTGACGTCCATGGCGACGCCCAGGGTCTGCTGGCCACTCGGGTCCAGTTCCTTGGCGGCCGCTGCCGCGCCGTCCTGATTGAGATCGGCGATGGCGACCTTGGCGCCGGCACGCACGAAGGCCGCGGCAATCCCTTTGCCAATGCCGCTTGCCGCGCCGGTAACCACAGCGACCTTGTTCTTCACAGTCATTTCATCCCCCTAGAATTCGGCGTCGACTTCCTCGAGCGCATCGGGCTCTCCTTCGGACGCCGCCACCCATTCGGCCATGGCCGGCCAACTCATGATCTTTTTACAGTAAGCTTTGCTAACGTCGTCGATCGTGACGTCGTAGGTATGAAAGCGCGTGCACACCGGCGCGTACATGGCGTCCGCCATGGTGCGCTCAGGGCCGAAAAGATAGGGCCCGCCGTAGCGGTCGATGCAGTCCTGCCAGATCGCCAGCACACGGGCGATGTCCGGTTTGGCGCCAGCCCAGGTCTTGAAGCCAGGGTAGTGCGCTTTCAGGTTCATCGGCAGGGCTGATCGCAGGTTGTAGAATCCGGAATGCATCTCGCCGCAAATCGAGCGGCAATGGGCGCGCAGGATGCGGTCGGCGGGCAAAAGTCCGGCTTTGGGTTTCAGCTCGGCGAGATACTCGGCGATTGAAAGCGTGTCCCAGATGCGCGCGCCGTCGTGTTCCAGCCTGGGCACGAGCACCGAGGGCGACAGCAGGAGCAGCTCGGCGCGGTTCGTCGGATCGTCGATGGAGACGGTTTTGACGTCGAAATCCAGGCCGGCCATTTTGCATAGCAGCCAGGCGCGCAGGGACCAGGAGGAGTAATTCCGGCTCGAAATCGTCAGCGTGGCGCCGGCCATGGCCGAACCCCCCTTCCGTCGCCTATGTGACACGGGGGCACCATTCAACCGCCGGTGCCGCCTGTGGAAAACGATCATCTCGCAATGCAGCATAAATTGCACTAGGCTTTGTAGCGTACAGATCCGGAATTGGGGGGAAGGCCGTTCCGGGCCGGTGCGGGACCGCATGTGGTCGTCCGTTTTATTTGGGGCCTGAGTGCTTTATTCCGCCTATCAGTGGCAGTCCGACTTGGCCGACCCCCTGCACCGGGTGGCGGAGCAAGCCAAGGTCCTCCTGCAACCCTTTAAAGGGCTGCCGGGGCTCTCTGCGTTCGCTGCTAGCTGGGAGATGTTCTCCCGGGCGAAGCTGACCCACCATCGCCCGCAGTACCGCATTTCGCGTGTCATGGTCGGCAACCGCGCGGCCGCCGTCACCGAACATCCCTTCCATGCCACGCCCTTCGGCACGCTGCTCCACTTCCGCAAGGACATCGATACGGCTCAACCGCGCGTGCTGTTGATCGCGCCGCTGTCGGGACACTTCTCCACGCTCTTGCGCGACACCGTGGAAACACTGATTCCGGAACACGATGTCTTCATCACCGACTGGCACAATGCGCGCGACATTCCGCCCGAGGCCGGTCGCTTCGGCTTTGACGAATACGTTCAACACATTGTGACGTGGCTCGAGGCCATGGGTCCGGGCGCGCACATGATCGCGGTGTGCCAGCCGTGCGTGCATGCGCTGGCCGCCGTCGCGTTGATGGCCGAAGAGAACAACCCGGCGCAGCCGCTCAGCATGACGCTGATGGCCGGGCCGGTGGACACCCGCGTCAATCCGACCAAGGTCAATTGCCTTGCCAACGAAAAAACCCTCGCCTGGTTCAAGGACAACTTGATCTCGGCGGTGCCGGAGCAGCACAGGGGCGGCGGGCGGCTGGTGTACCCCGGCTTCCTGCAGCTCTCGGCTTTCATGTCGATGAACGCCGCGCGCCACACCAAGACGCACCGTGACCTCTTCCGCGCGCTGGTCATCGGCGACGACGAACGTGCGGGCGCCATCAAGACGTTCTACGACGAATATTTCGCTGTGCTTGACCTGCCCGCCGAGTTCTATCTTGAGACGGTGGCGAAGGTTTTCCAGGACGCGCTGCTCGCCAAGGGCGAGCTGGTTGTGGCCGGCCGGCGCGTCAATCCGGCCGCCATCAAGAAAACCGCACTGCAGACGGTCGAAGGCGAGCGTGATGACATCTGCGCGCCGGGCCAAACCGTGGCCGCGCACGATCTCTGCACGGGCCTCAAGCCCTATATGAAGCGCCACCATCTGCAGGCCGGCGTCGGCCATTACGGCGTGTTCGCCGGGCGGAAATGGGAAAGCCAGATCTATCCGGTGGTGCGCAACATGATCCTGTCGATGAGCTAACGGCTCAGAAACCTACTGCACGATCACCGCATTCCGGAATGCGATCGGCTTGCCGATCATGCGCATGGGCTGAAGCCCCGCGCCGGTGCCGCGCACGGTGATATCTCCGTAGTTGAAGATGCGCCCGAGAATGGATTGATCAACCTCGACGCTCTCGACGCGACCCATGTTCATCTCGGTCGTGCTGCGGCGGATGAAGCCTTCCTTGAAGATCACGCGCTTGTCGGTGACGGCGATTTCGGTGGTGAAGCGCTGGAACCAGGCGCGGATGAAACTGAGTACGGCAATCAACCCGGCCGCCCCTGCCAACAAGCTCGCGGGTGATTGTGTATCGACGGTTCCATAAGCCGTCTGCGCGGCCATCACGATGCCGGCCAGCAGCACGAAAAGAATGGCTGTCAGATAGACAAGCCAATGGATCGTGCCCGTGAAGACCACGTTCTCGCCGGGCTGCAGAACTTTTTGGACGTAACTCACGGCACCTCAATGCCTCAGCGCGACTTGAAGTTCCCGGGCCGGCGCGCGCCGTATGCGGCGACACCTTCCTTGAAGTCCTCGCTGCGGCGCAGCCACTCCTGTTCGAAGAGTTCGCGCTCGGTGGCGCTCTCAATCTCGTCGGCCAGCCCGCGCCGCATGGTCTCGCGGATGGACAGAAGCGCCAGCGGCGCGCCTTCGGCGATCTCGGCCGCCAGCGCCAGGGCCGCGACGCGCAGTTCGGCCTGCGGCGCGAGCACGTCCGCCATGCCCAGCGCGACCGCTTCCTCGCCGCCGATGCGCCGCCCGGTGAGCATCAGGAAGGCCGCTTTCTGCGCGCCCACCAGGCGCGGCAGGGTCACGGTCAGGCCGAAACCAGGATGCAGGCCGATGCGCACGAAGTTGGAGCTGAAGCGCGCTTCCTTACAGGTGACGCGAAAATCGGCGCTGAGGGCGAGCCCGAGGCCGCCACCGACGGCCGCGCCCTGCACCGCCGCCACCACCGGCTTCTTGGCGCGGAACATGCGCACCGCTTCTTTGTAGAGATGTTTGCTGACCGGCCAGGCCTCATCGAAGGTCGCGAGATTGGGCCGGTTGGTGAAATCCGCGCCGGCGCAGAACGATTGCCCTTGGGCCGCCAGAACCACGGCGCGGCAGGCGTCCATGCCGTCCAGTTCCTCATAGGCGTCGGCGATCTCGCGGATCAGCGCCGTATCGAAAAAGTTATGCGGCGGACGGCGGATCTCGACCACGCCGACGTGCCCCTGTAACTCAACGCCAATATCCATGTAGGTGCGTCCCATGTCTCCTCACCCCGTCCCGTTGCAGGGGTCCACTCTACCACCGCCGGCCCATCTCCGTTATACCGCCCTCGTGAACAGGCAGAACCACATCAAGGCCGCCGTGGCGGCAGCTTTTAGCGCCGCCGCCGAGACCTATGACGCGGCGGCTGGGCTGCAGCGCGGCGTGGCGGGTGAACTCGCCGCGCGCATTGCGCGCCTGCCTTTGAAGCAGCCGCGCGTGCTCGAGATCGGCTGCGGCACGGGCTTTTTAAGCGAGGCGTTGCTGGGTTTGAACCCGCGCGAAGTGCTGCTCACCGACATCGCGCCAGCCATGATCGACCGGTGCCGAAAGACGTTGCCGGCGGACGCACAGGTGCGCTTTGCCGTCTTGGACGGCGAGCATCCCGAAGACGCCGGCGGGGATTTCGACCTGATCTGCTCCAGCATGACCTTCCAGTGGTTTGCCGACCTCGAAGGAACACTGGCGCGTCTCTGCGGCCAACTCGCACCCGGCGGCGCGCTCGCCTTCGCCACACTGGCCGAGGGCAGCTTCCCTGAGTGGCGTGCGGCCCATGATGACCTTGGCCTCGCCGCCGCAACGCGCTCCTACCCCAGCGCCGCGGAACTGCGCTCCATGCTGCCCGGCTTGAGCGTTGAAGAAGAGCATCTCACGCGGCGCTATGCCAACGGTCACGCCTTTGTCGCTCACTTGAAGAAGATCGGCGCCCACTTGCCGGAGGCGGGCCGCAGGCCGCTGGGCGCAGGCGCGCTGCGCAGCGTACTGCGGCAATTCGCGCGCGGCATCGATGTCACCTATCACGTCGCCTACGGAACGTGGACTAAGTCTTAAGAACCGCCACCACGGCGTCCGTTAGGATTTTCAGATCGCCCTCGGGAATGTTCAACGCCGGCGTGAGGTAGACGATCCGGCCGAAGGGGCGCACCCAGACATCGGCATCGATGAACTTCTGCTTGAGCACGCCGAGATCGGCGATGTTCTTCAACTCCACCACACCGATCGCGCCTTTGACACGCACATCGACAACGCCGGGCAAATTGCGGCACGGCGCGAGCCCGTCTTCGAGCAGCTTGCTGATGTCCTCCACCTGCTTGAGGCGCGGCTCGACCGCGAAGAGATCGAGCGAAGCATTGGCGGCGGCGCAGGCCAATGGATTGGCCATGAAGGTGGGCCCATGCATCAGCGCGTGCTCGGCTTTGTTCGACCAGAAGGCATCGAAGACCTTGGGCGTCACCACCGTCGCCGCCAGCGCCATGGTGCCGCCGGTGAGCGCCTTGGACAGCGTGATGATGTCGGGAACCACGCCGGCGGCTTCGCAGGCGAACATTGTGCCCGTGCGCCCGAAGCCTGTGAATATCTCGTCGAAGATGAGCAGGAGATCGTATTTGTCCGCCGCGGCGCGCAGATGTTTGAGGACGTCGGGTTCGTGGAACAGCATGCCGCCCGCGCCCTGCACCAGGGGCTCGACGATGATGCCCGCCAGTTCCTTGGCGTGTTTGGCGAGGAACGCATCGAAGGCCTTGGTCGACTTCGCATCGCGCGGCAGATCGATGACATGATGTTCGGGCAGCAAACCCTTGAACAGGGCGTGCATGCCTTCCTCGGGATCGCTGACCGCCATGGCGCCGGTGGTGTCACCGTGATAGCCGCCGGCGAAGGCGAGGAACGACGTGCGCCCGCGCTGGCCTTGGTTGAGCCAATACTGCGTCGCCATCTTGAGCGCGACCTCGACGGCGACCGAGCCGGAGTCCGTGAAGAACACGCGGCTTAGATCGCCCGGCAGCATGTCCGCCAGTCGCTCGGCCAATGTCAGAGCCGGCTTGTGCACCAGCCCCGCGAACATCACATGCGGCATCAGCTCGACTTGGCTGGCGATGGCGGCGCGGATGTGGGGATGGTTATAGCCGTGGCAGGCGGTCCACCACGAGGCGATGCCGTCGATGAGCTCGCGGCCATCGGCCAGCACGAGGCGCGCGCCCTTGGTGTGCGACACCAAAAGCGGCGGCGCGGTTGTCTTCATCTGCGTGTAGGGCAGCCAGATGTGCTGAAGTCCGCTTTCGTACCAGTCAGGCACCGCGGGCACCTCACACAGGCATCGGCACCATGCCGAGGCGCTGGAACAGCGCCTGGTCGTGATCCTCGCCCGGGTTGGGCGTCGTCAGCAGCTTCGCGCCGTAGAAGATCGAGTTGGCGCCGGCGATGAAACACAAGGCCTGCGTCTCGTCGCTCATCTCCTCGCGGCCGGCGGACAGACGCACCATGGACTTGGGCATGGTGATGCGCGCCACGGCCACCGTGCGCACGAAATCGAATTGGTCAAGCTTGGCCGCGCCCTTCAGCGGCGTGCCTTCCACCTGCACCAGCATGTTGATCGGCACGCTTTCCGGATGGCTGGGCAGTGTCGCCAGCGCATGGATCATGCCGACCCGGTCCTCGGCGGACTCGCCCATGCCGACGATGCCGCCGCAGCAGACATTGATGCCCGCTTCGCGCACGCTCGAGAGCGTGTTGAGCCGGTCGGCATAGATGCGCGTCGAGATGATGTTGCCGTAGAACTCGGGCGAGGTGTCGAGGTTGTGGTTGTAGTAGTCGAGGCCCGAGCGCTTCAGGCGCTGGGCCTGATCGGGCGTGAGCATGCCGAGGGTCGCGCAGGACTCGAGGCCCATCGCCTTGACGCCTTCGACCATGGCGCAGACCGCATCGAGGTCGCGGTCCTTGGGCGAACGCCAGGCGGCACCCATGCAAAAGCGTGTCGCGCCGCTGTCCTTGGCCGCGCGCGCTTCGGCCAGCACCTTCTCGACTTCCATCAGCTTCTCGGCCGGGAGCTTGGTGTCGTGGTGGGCGCTCTGCGGGCAATAGCCGCAATCCTCGGGACAGCCGCCGGTCTTGATGGACAGGAGCGTCGAGACCTGGACCTCGCGCGGATCGAAATGGATGCGGTGGACGGTGGCGGCCTGGAACAACAGTTCCGGGAACGGCAGGGCGAACAGCGCGCGGATTTCCTCGCGGGTCCAGTCGCTGCGCACAGCTCCCACATCGTGGACTTTAAAATCCCGGGGGAGGACCTGAGCCGCGACCGTCATGGAATGCGCCTTTCTCTGGGAAGTCTTCGGGCTGCTGGGGTAAACATACGTCCAGCACCCGTCAAGCCTAAGGCATTCCCCCACTGGTTTCCATGGACAGTCTGGACCGCTTTGCCGCCGAAAAACTCGCGAGCCTCGACGCCAAGAACCTGCGGCGCAGGCTGGTGGAGACCGCGCGCGAGGACGGCATTTGGATGCACAGGAATGGAAAGCGCCTCTTGTCCTTTTCGTGCAACGACTATCTGAACTTCGCGCAGGACGCACGGCTGGCGGACGCCGCCATGGCCGCGATCCGCACACACGGCGTCGGCGCGGGCGCATCGCGGCTGGTGACCGGCAACCATCCGCTCTATGCCGATCTCGAAGCGCGGCTCGCGCGCATCAAGGGCACGGAGGCGGCTTGCGTCTTCGGCTCGGGCTATCTTGCCAACCTCGGCATCATTTCGGCGCTGGCCGGCAAGAACGACCTGATCCTGGTCGATGCGCTTTCGCATTCCTGCATCCTCGCCGGCGCGGCCCTGGCGGGCGGGCGGATGCTGACGTTCAAGCACAACGACGTTGCCGATTTGGAGTGCCTTCTCAAAACCCACCGGAAGAATTTCCGTAACGCGATCGTCGCCACCGACAGCGTGTTCTCCATGGACGGCGATCTCGCGCCGGTGACGGAACTGTCCAAGCTGGCTGAACAATACGATGCGTGGCTGCTCACCGACGATGCCCACGGGCTGGGTGTGGTCTCTCACGCGAAGGCCAACGTTCCGTTGCAGATGGGCACGCTGTCCAAGGCCGTGGGCGGTTACGGCGGATACCTTTGCGCATCGCAGGCGGTGATCGAGTTGATCAAGAACCGCGCGCGGACATTCGTGTACTCAACGGGCCTGCCGCCACCGACGGTGGCCGCGGCGATTGCCGCGCTCGACATCATCGAGCGCGACCCGGCGCTGTGCGCCAAGCCGTTGGCAAAGGCGCGCGCCTTCACGCAAAGGCTCAACCTGCCGCGCGCCGAAAGCCCCATCGTGCCCATTATTCTCGGCGACACCGACAAGGCGCTGGCCGTCTCAAAGATGCTGGAGGACGAAGGCTTCCTGGTCGCCGCCATCCGCCCGCCGACGGTGCCGCCCAACACCGCGCGCCTGCGGTTCACATTCACCGCCGGCCATCCCGACGCCGAGATCGCGCGCCTGGCCGAGATCGTCGCCGCGCGCGTGCTCGCATGACCGGCTTCTTTGTCACCGCCACCGGCACCGACATCGGCAAGACTTACATCACCGCGGGTCTGGTGAAGGCGATGCGCGCGAAAGCCATCAAGCCCGTCGTCAGCGGCTTCGACGGCGCCCAACCACACGCGGGCGATGCGGCGGCGCTGTTGGAAGCCATGGGCGAAGCCCCGACGCTGGAGAACATCGCGCGCATCGCGCCGTGGCGGTTCGCCGCGCCGCTGTCGCCCGACATGGCCGCCGCGCGCGAGGGCCGCGCCATTGATCTTGCGGAGCTGGCGACGTTCACACGACAGAACGTCAAAGACGGATTGGTTTTTGTCGAAGGCGTCGGCGGCGTGATGGTGCCGCTCACGGACAAGCACACCACCCTCGACTGGATGGCGGAGGTGCAACTGCCGCTGATCTTGGTCACGGGCAGTTATCTCGGCACGCTGAGTCACACGCTGACCGCCGGGGATGTGGCCCAGCGGCGCGGTCTTAAAATCGCGCTCGTGGTCGTCAATGAGTCAGCCGAAAGCCCGGTGCCGCTCGCGGAAACGTGCGACGTCATCGCGCGCCACACAGGACTGCCCTGTGTCACACTCGCGCGCGGTGCATCTGATTTTTCGCAAATCGCAGCGAAGCTCGCCTGATTACTCGGCGTCCTCGCAGGACAGGCCCATTTCGCTCAGGCCCTCTTCCAGCTCGTCGGCCAATAAAGGTTGGCTCAGCAGGTAGCGCGCGACGCGCTTGGGGTGCTCCTCGTGCGCCACCTCGACGGCTTCGTCCCAGTCCTCGGCGGTATAGGTGCCGCGCCCGATCCAGGTGAGCGCCACCAGGTCGGCCTGCTCGTCCTCGTTCAAGCTGTCGATGAAGGCCTTGAGATCGTCGAGGTCGGCGTTGTCGACGGCGCCGTCGTCTTCTTCGGGCAGCTCGTCGCGCACCACATCGTCGGCGGCATGGTGACCCGGCTCGTCATCGAGCGGGTCGAGATCGGCCAGCACCTCGCGCGCGCGGTTGATGATGTAGCATACGGTTTCGAGAGCGATATCCATGTCCCCGCCTCCTCGACGGAGTAACGTTACTTGGTCATTGGACAGGATTCGGCAAAGGCTTTCAACGCCAGATCGGGCGTGTCGGTGAACACGCCGTCAACGCCCAGACGTCTAAAGTCGCAGTATTCCCGTAATGCGTCGCCATTGTAGTTGACCGGCAGGAACGCACCCTCCGGGCGGAAGGTGTAGGGATGCACCAAAAGGCCGGCGGCATGGGCGCGTTTGACCAGGTCCGTGGGCGGCAGCGCGCGGCCGTTCTCGTCCACCGGGATGATCATGGTCTTGGCCGGGCCGATCCCTTTGGCATAGGTGGCGATGGTCTTGAGGGATTCGTCGCTGGTTTCGGGGCCGAGCTTGTCCATGAGATAGATCGCCGGCACCTGGGTGCGCTGGGCCATCATCATCACGCTGCCGGCATCGAAGGCCTGCAGGAAGATCGGCGAGCCGGCGCGGTCCATGGCCCAGGCCGCGAGGATGGAGATCAGCGGTTCTTCGATAGGCCGGCCGATGCCCCGGAAATAGCGCGGGTGCTTGACCTCGATATAGACGCCGATCTGGCGGCCAAGCTCGCGCGATTTGGACGCGCGCAAGCTGAGGATCTCGGCGATGGTCGGGATGGCATAGCGGCCGTTCTGGTTCTGATCGCGGAAGGGCACGCGCTCGCGGGCGCGCAGCTCGCCGATCTCGTCCAGCGTCAGATCCTCGCTGAACCAGCCGGTGACGGTCTCGCCGTCGATGACCTTGCTGGTCCGCCGGCTCGGGAAACGTTGCGCGACATCGGTGGTGGTGGACAGCTCGTTCTCATGGCGCGCGATCAGGTAGCCTTCCTTGGTGCTGACCAGATCGACCTCGATGTAGTCGGCGCCCTGCTCGATGGCGCGGGTATAGGCGGCCAGGGTGTGCTCGGGCACATAGCCGCTGGCGCCGCGGTGGGCGATGACCAAAGGCCTCGGGAGTGTACCGGGCGCGGCGAGCTCGGCCGCGCCAGCACCGGATGGAGCGGCGCCCGCCGTCAGAAGCAGACAGAAAAGTCCGAGAGCAAAACGCATGCGGTGAATCCCCAACCCGCGACACTATCGCGATGGCATTGGACAGGATTCTCTGAATGCTTTCAACGCCAGATCGGGCGTGTCGGTGGTGATGGCCGCGACGCCGAGCTTCGCAAAATCGCAATATTCCTTCAGCGCATCGCCCTTGTAACTCGGCGGCAGGAAGGCGTCCTCGGGGCGCAGGGTATAGGTGTGCACGAACAGGCCGGCGCGGTGCGCGCGTGTGACCAGGTCCGTAGGCGGCAGCAAGCTCCCGCCGCGCGCGATGGGGATCAGCAGCGTCTTGACCGCGATGATGCCCTTGGCGACGCCGGCGATCTCGGCGAGGCGCGCATCGGACACCTCGCCGCCGTTGGGGTCCAGCTTGAAGACCGTGGGCGCGGCGGAAACGTCGGACATGCGCTTCAAACTGTCGAGTTCAGTCGCGCGCAGCCACACCGGTGCGCCCGCGCGGTCCAGGGCCCAGGCCTTCATGATCTGGTGGAGGATGTATTCCATCGGCTGGCCGATGCTGCGGAAGTAGCCGGGATGGCGCAGCTCGACGGAGACGCCGATGGGCCGGCCCAGCTCGCGGGACTTCGAGGAGCGCAGCGCGAGGATCTCGGCCAGGGTCGGGATGTTGTCGACGCCGTCGTGCGAGAGGTCGCGGAACGGAAAAAACTGATAGGTGCGCAAGGCATTGAGCTCGTCGAGGGTGAAGTCCTCGGTGAACCAGCCCTCGACCACCTTGCCGTCGATGGTCTTCTTGGTCTTGCGGTCCGGGAAGATGCGCGCGACGTCGGTGGTGCTGCCCAGCTCGTTCTCATGGCGCGCGATGAGCCAGCCGTCGCTGGTGCGCACGAGGTCGATGTCGATGACATCCGCGCCCTGCTCGATGGCCGCGCGGTAGCCCGACATGGTGTGCTCGGGCCAGGCGCCCGCCGCGCCCCGGTGGCCAATGACCAGCGGACGTTTGGGCGGGGCGTCCGCGGCCCAAGAAACAGAGGGAGCCGCGGAGACGAAACACAGAAGCAGTGCGAAGAGAATGCGCAAGCGTGCCCCTCCCGAAGAGACCGCGCATTGTGCCACAATGGCGGGCGCGGTTAACAGGCGGGGCAAGGGCCATGGCGACGAAAAAGACGGCGAAGAAGGCGGTGAAGAAGACCGCGAAAAAGGCCCCGAAGAAAACGGCGAAGAAGATCAACCCGAATAAACGCAGCGCCCTCCCCGGCGAGATCCCCGCCAAACTCATCGACGCGCGCATCAAGGAGCTCGGCGGTTGGCGCGGCGCGACCCTCGCCAAAGCCCGCGCGATCATCACGACTGCCGACCCCCGCATCACCGAGGATTGGAAGTGGAGCGTGCCCGTGTGGTCGGCGGGCGGCATCATCTGCACCGGCGAGACCTACAAGGCGGTGGTGAAACTCACCTTCGCCAAGGGCGCGCCCCTGAATGATCCCGCCAAGCTGTTCCACTCCAGTTTAGAGGGCAACACCCGCCGCGCCATCGACGTGCGTGAGGGTGAGAAGATCAACGAGAAGGCGCTGACGGCGCTGGTGAAGGAAGCGGTGAAGGCGCTATGAACGCAAAATTCGTCGGTCTCGGCATAGCGTTCGGCGCCGCTTTCGGGGTGGCGTTTGATCACCTCGCCATCGGCGTTGCGCGGGGGCTCGTTTTCGGCGTTGTCATAGGCGCCGCGAAGGCAAAGCGCGAACGAGCCAGAACCCGATAGTCAACGGATAAGACACCTTGTTGGGGTCAAAGTGATCTTTTTTAAAAGTCTCGTTTGGCTGATCTTTTTTGGCTTTGCCGCAGCAACCGCGCAGGCCGCAGGTATTCGACAAATGGAGGTGTCTGCGGATCAGCAAGGGCCGAAGATTGATGCTGTAATGTGGACGCCATGCGCCGCGCCTTCACAAAGTATGCAGCTGTTCGGCGTCACTATTTTGGGCGTGCCCGATTGTAAACTTCCCGATACGAAGCTGCCGCTCGTCATCATGTCTCATGGCGCGGGTGGAAACTTCCTCAACCACCGCGATACAGCCGAAGCCCTAGCTAACGCGGGCTTTGCAGTTATCGCACTCAACCATCCCTTAGATTCTGAATTTGATATGAAGCGCGCGCGTGATGCGGCCGCGTTCACCGAGCGTCCAATGGATATAAGGCGCTTGATCGACTATGCCTTGCAGTCTCCCGTAGTGGCCGGAAGCATTGATTCTCGCCGCATTGGGTTCTTTGGTTTTTCGCGAGGCGGCTTTACTGGCCTCCTACTAGGCGGAGCAACGTCGGATAATCCTGACAGAGTGCCAAGGTTACCCGCCAGCGACCCACGTATTACGGCCTTTGTGCTCGCTGATCCCTTGAGCTTGTTTCCAGGCAAAGAGAGCCTACAAAACGTGAGATCACCAATTCAGGTCTGGGGTTCGCAACTTGGTGACCAGGAGGACGTTACGGCCGAGAGAGTGATGGCGCTTGCCAACAACCTTCCGATGAGACCAGAATTTCATATGGTGCCGAACTCAACGCATTTGTCTTTCGTTGCCCCTTGCGCGCCAAACGCCGGTGGAGCTGCCGCTAAAATTTGCATCGACCCACCGGGATTTGACCGAATGGCCTTTCATCAGCAGTTCAACATGCAGGTGCTCGCCTTTTTTCAACGAAATCTTCTCGCTCCCTAGATAAGCTTTCGCGAAATTCACGCAGAGTTAGGATCGCAAAGTAAAAGGCCGCCCTCGTTTCCGAGCGCGGAAAGAATTGGTACCGGGTACAATTTTTACCCGGAGGGGCCTACTTCCAATATCTAAGGCCACGCGCTATTTTTGTCGCGATAGGCGCGTACAGCGCCCACTGGATCCGGCCTAAATTCGTCCCAGAATTTGACTAAATTGCCAGCCACGTCTGCAAGTCGGTGGCGCCCGCCAGTGGAAGGGTCGATTGCTTTACCGATCCAGTTTCCGACTATATGGGAGTCTAACTCGGAGGTTATTGCGCTCGCAGTAACGTAGACATCTACGTCATCAAGCGTTAGGCGATGTTTTGTTGCGTTCGCAATGTCGCGAGCAACTTTGAACGGTTGGACATGCTGGCGAAGGGCGAACGATAGGTGTCCCGGTTGGCTAATCACTTTTCCACGCTCTAGAAATTCATGCGCCAAGTCGCGCCGAACTTCCTCGCCTAATTCGGGAAAAATCCAATCGCTCACGTCACTGGCTGCTGACACAGCATTGACTTCTTGATCGTACTTTTCTTGGGACAGATTGCTCGGAACACTCGCCGCGACGGTTACGGCCCTACGGGCCCGCGCTAACGCGTCGTCCGCAGAAATCATGCCAACTTGTTCGAGCGCTAGTTTTGGAGGCTGACCGTTTGCCATGCTACTTCTGGCCTATTGACTACTCCGCCGCGACGCTCTCCGCAGCCGGCGCGGTCTTGCGCGCTTTGATCATGGTGTCGAAGTGCGACCACACGCCTTCGACGCCGTGCCATTGGCCGCGCGTGGCGGCTTTCGAGTACTCGGTGGCGCGGGCTTCGAAGAAGTTGGCGTGTTCGACGCCGTTCAGAATCTGCTGCAGCCAGGGCAGCGGGTGTTCCTTGATGCCGTAGATGGCGGGCAGGCCGAGCTGGCTGAGGCGCCAGTCGGCGACGTAGCGGATGTAGTTCTGGATGTCCTCGGGCGTCATGCCGTTGACCGGGCCCATGTCGAAGGCGAGGTCGATGAACTTGTCTTCGAGGCCGACTACGGTCTTGCAGCAGTCGACGATGTCGTCTTTCACGCCTTGGGTGAGGCAATTGGTTTCACGCGTGAAGGTGTGGAACAGCTTGATGATGGCTTCGCAGTGCAGGCTCTCGTCGCGCACCGACCAGGAGACGATCTGGCCCATGCCCTTCATCTTGTTCTGGCGCGGGAAGTTGAGCAGCATCGCGAAGCTGGCGAACAGCTGGAGACCCTCTGTAAATCCTCCGAACATGGCCAGCGTGCGCGCGATGTCGGCGTGGGTGTCGATGCCGAACTTCTGCATGTAGCTGTGCTTGTCGGCCATGGCCTTGTACTGCATGAAGGCGCCGAATTCGGTTTCGGGCATGCCGATGGTTTCAAGCAGCAGCGCGTAGGCGGCGATATGGATGGTTTCCATGTTCGAGAAGGCCGCGAGCATCATCTTGATCTCGGTCGGCTTGAACACGCGCGCGTAGCGCTCCATGTAGTTGTCGTTCACCTCGATGTCGGACTGGGTGAAGAAGCGGAAAATCTGCGACAAGAGGCTGCGCTCGGCGTCGGTGAGCTTGCCGGCCCAATCCTTGCAGTCTTCGCCGAGCGGCACTTCCTCGGGCATCCAATGAATCTGCTGCTGGCGCTTCCAATAGTCGTGGGCCCACGGATAGCGGAACGGCTTATAGCCGTGGCTGGGCGTCATGAGGCCGGGGAGCGAACCGAGCTGGCCGGGGGGCATGATGAGGTTCATAGCGGGCAGTCCTTAGAGAATTTCGTCGCGCTGGGGGAAACGACCCCCTCTCGGTCTCCCCCCTTACAGGGGGAGAGGCAAAACCATTACTGGCAGGCCAGGCATTCTTCGTAATCGGTGCGCTCGCCGCCCAGGGGCTTTTCCGGCCACTGACGGGTGTTGTCTGCTTCGACGCCGGCAAAGGCGGCGCGCTGCACCGACTTAGAACGTAGGTAATAGAGGCTCTTCACGCCGCTCTCCCAGGCGCGCCAATGCAGCATCATCAGGTCCCACTTATCCACGTCCGACGGGATGAACAGGTTGATGGACTGGCCTTGGCAGATGTAGGGCGAACGGTCGGCGGAGAATTCGACCACCCAGCGCTGGTCGATTTCAAATGCGGTCTTGAAGACGTCTTTCTCATCCTGAGTCAGACCGTTGAGGTGCTGGACCGAGCCTTCATGCTCGAGGATCGAATTCCAAGTGGCGGGATTGTCGAGGCCTTTGGCCGCGAGCACTTTGATCAGGTAGGGGTTCTTGACCGAGAACGAGCCCGACAAGGTCTTGTGCGTGTAGACGTTGGCCGGGATCGGCTCGACGCAAGGCGACGTGCCGCCGCAGATGATGCTGATGGAGGCCGTGGGCGCGATGGCCAGCTTGTGCGAGAAGCGCGCCATGACGCCGGTCTCGGCGGCATCGGGGCACGCGCCGCGCTCTTCGGCCAGCGCAACGGAGGCGGCGTCGGCATGGCGGCGGATATGCTTGAACATCTTGATGTTCCAGCTCTTGGCCATGGCGGACTCAAAGGGAATGCCGCGCTGCTGCAGGAACGAGTGGTAGCCCATGATGCCGAGGCCGACGGAGCGCTCGCGGATGGCCGAGTACTTGGCGCGTGCCATGGAGTCCGGCGCGCGGTCGATGAAGTCCTGCAGCACGTTGTCGAGGAAGCGCATGACATCGGGGATGAACTGCTCGTCGGTGTTCCATTCGTCCCAGGTCTCGACGTTGAGCGAGGACAGGCAGCACACGGCGGTGCGGTCGACGCCTTTGTGGTCGGGGCCGGTGTGCAGCATGATCTCGCTGCAGAGGTTGGACGTGGTGACCTTGAGGCCCAGGTCGCGCTGATGCTTGGGCATCTGGCGGTTGATGGTGTCGCCGAAGATCAGATAGGGCTCGCCGGTGTTGAGGCGGGTCTCGAGGATCTTCTGCCACAACTCGCGCGCGCTGACGGTCTTCATCACTTCGTTGGTCTTGGGGCTGCGCAGGCCGAAGGGCCGGTCGTCGCGCACCGCTTCCATGAACTCGTCGGTGATGTTGAGGCCGTGGTGCAGGTTCAGGCTCTTGCGGTTGAAGTCGCCTGACGGTTTGCGGATCTCCAGGAACTCTTCGATCTCCGGATGATGGACGTCGAGGTACACGGCGGCCGAGCCGCGGCGCAGTGAGCCTTGCGAAATCGCGAGCGTGAGGCTGTCCATGACGCGCACGAAGGGGATGATGCCGGACGTGTGGCCGCAGTTTTTCACCTTCTCGCCGATGGAGCGGACCTTGCCCCAGTAGGTGCCGATGCCGCCGCCGTTGGAGGCGAGCCAGACATTCTCGGTCCAGGTGCCGACGATACCGCCGAGGTCGTCGTTGACGGCGTTGAGGAAGCAGGAGATCGGCAGGCCGCGCTCCGCCCCACCATTCGACAGCACCGGCGTCGCCGGCATGAACCACAGGCGCGAGATGTAGTCGTAGATGCGCTGGGCGTGGACGAGGTCGTCGGAATAGGCGCGGGCCACGCGGGCGAACATGTCCTGGTAGGACTCGCCCGGGAGCAGATAACGGTCTTCCAGCGTGGCCTTGCCGAAGTCGGTCAGCAGCGCATCGCGGCTGCGGTCGATTCGAATGGACGGCACCACCTCGAAGGCGGGCTCGGTGCTCGGTGTAGTAGGTCTAGGTGTAGGGTGGGTGGTTAGCGGAGCAGCAACGGCAGCGTTCGCATCCAATGCGTAGTTCATGTCTTCCCCTCGTGTACCCGCCAACAGCCCGACGCGGATATCGAAGGTCAGCTTGGGGAGAATCGGACCCTATCTCCAGGACGATAAACCTTGAATATCAAGGTGTTATCTTCTCTTGAGTGCGGCGGGTATAGCTCGCCGCGGTACCGATTTTTTGTTGTTGCGGTGGCGGGGTGACCCGCCAACCTCTCCTAGCCCCTCGTCTTACCTTCACCCCAGATTGTGTAGATCCAAGGCGTCCGCGATACGACATATGGTGTGCTCACGTGACTCCGACGTCAACAAAACTAACTGCGCAAAATACAAGAAAACACCACATTTAGTGCTTGACGGTTGCGCCTGAACCATATCTAGAAATCGCTCAGGGTCTGGATGAGGATAATTAGTTAAAGCACTGATTTTAGACCCTAAAAACTATGTGACTACAGCGTGACAAGAGGCCGTTTTTCCACAGAAATCGGCCCATTTTGGCGAATTTTCCCCACTGACAACCATGCGCTGTGGACAATGCTGCAATGCGGAAAAAGTCACTTCCGTGTCCTTCGCACATGCATCATACAGCCGCCGTCCGCACCGGCGCACGGCCTGCCCGGGCGGCGAAGAACACAATTGCAGAGAGGGAGACCCCCCATGCTGACGCTGTCGCAGAATCAAGCCGGTCTGCTCGAATACCTCGCTGAGAAGGTCCATGAGCTGACCGTGACCGCCAATTCCATCGGCGGCGCCCGCGCCAACGTCCTCATGTCGGAAGCCCAAGAGCTGACGGCGATTCGCAAGTCGATCATCACGCGCGCCGAAGCGGCCGAAGAAGCCGCCCAGCTTCAATTGCCTCTGGATATCAAGAAGGCCGCGTAACAGGCCCGTCCAAACAAGAACTCGACATAACGAGTCTGAAAAGCCCGGCCTGAATGGCCGGGTTTTTTATTGGAAAAAACGCGCGAGATTTCAGGCGTTAAGGAAGATTCACGATTCCTTAACGGCTCCCGGAAAAGATGTGGACCATGGTTGCGGTACACGCACTTTTCGAGGGCCGCGCGATGCAGCGCACCGAGACACCAGAAGCGAGCAAGACCGGTAGAGAATCTACCGTGCCTGCGCGCGTGCGCCCCGAAAGCGACGATCGCGAACTTCAGGATTTAGCCGCGGCCTACGGGCCGTTGATGCCGGCGGCGTTTATTGGTGAGCGCGTCCTGCCGGCTGCATAGGAACTCAACGCTAGGGCTTTCTTCTCCCTCCCCACCCCATAACCCTAGCAAACTCGGCGGCAGACCTCACGGTCTGCCGCCTTTTCTTTTGTTTGCGCGCCTCCCGCGCGCGGGCCTTTGCTATAAACCGCCCATGCTCTACTTCGCCTACGGCGCCAATCTGAACCTGCGCGGCATGAAACGCCGCTGCCCGCGCGCGGTGCCCGTGGGCCTCGCGACGCTGCCGGGTCATCGGTTGGAGTTCCGCACCTTCATCACGGTTGTTGCCTATGCTTCGAGCGACGTCACCGGCGCGCTCTATAAGCTCACGCCCGGATGCTGGCGCGCGCTCGATGACTACGAGGGCGACGACTACGAGAAGGTCACGCTGCGTGTGAAGACGGACAGCGGCGCGGAAGACGCGGTGGTCTACGTCATGCAAGGCGGCGCGCGTAAGGCGCCGGCGCTGGCCTACTACACCGACATCGCGCGCGGTTATATCGACTGGAAGCTCGATGAAGCCGACCTCAGGCGCGCGCGTCTGGCGACCCTGCACCCGGAGAAGGCTAAGCCAGATAAGATCAAACCTGGGCGGTGATGCGCCGGCGCAGCTGGGTGACGGTGAAGTAGCTCATGCCGAGCAGGCTGGTGGCCGCCGTCGCCAGCGACGCGATGGCCGCACCCGTAGGGCCCATGCTTTTCGTCAGCAGGATCAGCGTCGGCAGATAGACCACGCAGACCACAAAGGTCTCGATGCGCAAGGGAATGCTGGGCCGGCCCATGGCGTAGAGCGCGGGCTCCATGGGGAAACCGCACAGCGTGAGGCCGGCGGTGGCCACCATCAATACAAGTGGGATGAAAGCCGCATCGAAGTCGTGGCCGAAGAAGGTGGTGATGAACAATTGCCCCGCGACCAGCGACAGCACCAGCATGGCGCCGCCGCCCGAGGCCGCGACGGCCGCGCCGCGGCGGATCAGCGCCTTGAAGTCGCGCCAATCGCCGCGCGATCCGATGCGCGCGAATTCAGGATAAATCGACTGATTCAAGAGCTCCGCGGGCTTGGAGATGGCGGTGGCGACGTCGCGCCCGATCTTGAACAGACCGGCGGCGGCGGGACCGGCGAGCGCGCCGACCAGGAAGGTGCTGGCCTGGGCCGTGACGATCTGCAGCGATGAATGCAGGTTGGAGAAAATCGAGAACTTCCAGATGCCGCCGTGGGGCGCGGTGATGCCGCGCAGGGAGAAGGTCATGCCTTCGAGCAGGCCGCGGCGGGCACCCTCGCGCCAGCCGATGAAGATCAGCACCACGCCGCCGGCGATGGAGGCGACGAACCAGGCGGCGAGATAAGCCCAGAACGGCGCGCCGGTCAGCACGGCAATGCCGACGCCGATGAGGCGCACCAAGGGCGTGACCACCGCTTGTACCGACAACAGGTCGAAGCGGTCGAAGAGGCGCAAGAGGCCCGTGGGCGTCGCGAGCACCAGGGACAGAAGCTGCAGGCTGAACCACTGCGCGTTCCGAATCATTTCGGGGTCCCATCCGACGTAGGGGCCGACGAGCGGCGCGCCGAACCAGCCGATGGCCGCGCCGACGATGACGCCGGCGACATCCAGCAGCGCGGTGAACTTGATGAGCGCCTGGAAGGCGGCGATGTTCTTGGATTCCATGCAGATGGCGCCGTAGCGGATCACCGCCTGCCACGACTGGAAGGTGGCGAGGGCCATGATCACCTGGATGTAGGTGGTCATCAGCACAAAGACGCCGAACTGCTCGAGGCCGAGCCCGCGCGCGGCCAGGCTGAGCATGGCCAGGCCCAGAATCCCGTTGGTGGCGCGCCCGCTGAGCAGGAGGCCGGCGTTCTTGAAGATGCGGCGGAAGGTGCCTTCGGCGAACCAATGGCGCACCGTTGAGATCAGGCCGCTCGGAAGCGGCGCCGCAATGTCGGGCGATGGACGATCAGATGACAATGAGCCCCACTCCAGAACGCAACCGCTCTCCCCGCTGAGGCGTTCGTTGGCATATTAATGCTACAATGAAGCGGCGGCGTCAGCTTTAAAGCTGTTAACCTGGAAAATTCCGAGGGAGCGCGCGATGCCCGGCTTTTATCCGCTGCTGACGCTGGTCTCGGTGATTTTCTTCGCGTGGCTCGGGCGGCATCTGGCCGTAAAGCGCAACCGCAACGGGTTGCTGTGGGGGGTCGGGGCGGCCCTTCTGCCCCCGGTCCTCTTGATCCTGCTCCTCTTGAAGCCGCTGGAGGCGGAAGAGGAAGAGGACAGCGAAGCCGCCGCCGAAGCTTAAGCCTATTTATTCACATCGATGACGACACGGCCGCGCGTCTTGCCGCGCAGGATCTTCTCGGCAAGGGCCTGAATGTCGGACAGCGGTTCGATCTCTGTCATAGAGTCCAGCTTGGCGCGGTCGAGGTCGCTGACCAGCCGCTTCCAGGCGGTCTCGCGCCAACCGGCGGGGATCTCAAAATAGTTGACGCCCAGCAGCTTCACGCCGCGCAGGATGAAGGGCATCACCGTCGCGGGCAATTCGTTGCCGCCGGCCAGCCCGCAGCAGGTGATCACGCCCTGCGGCTTGGTCTGGGCCAGTACGGTGGCGAGCGTACGCCCGCCGACGCTGTCGACGCCGCCGGCCCAGCGCGCGGGCTCCAGGGGCTTGGCCTGCTTGTCCAGATCGGCGCGAGCGAGCACTTCGGCGGCGCCTAAGGATTTCAGGTAGTCGTGGGCCTCGGGACGGCCGGTGGAAGCGACAACGCGGTAGCCGAGCTTGGCGAGGATCGCCACCGCCACGCTGCCGACGCCGCCCGCCGCGCCGGGCACGATGATCTCGCCCTTGTCGGGCGTCACACCCTCGTCCTCGAGAAACATGATGCTGACCATCGCGGTGTAGCCCGCGGTGCCGATGGCCATCACTTGCGTCTCGGTGAGCCCTTGCGGAATTTTCACCAGAAGGTCGGGGTTGATGCGCTGGCGCGCGGAGTAGCCGCCCCACAGCGTCTCGGACAAGCCACCGCCCAGGGCCAGCACCTTGTCGCCCGTTTTGAATCGCGGATCTTTTGATTCCGCGACGGTACCGGCGAGGTCGATGCCGCAGACCATGGGGAAGTTGCGCACCACGCCGCGGCCGCGCCCGAGCACGGCGAGACCATCTTTGTAGTTGAGCGACGAGTAGGCGATGTCGACGAGCACTTTCTCGTCGGGCAGATCGGAAACACTGAGCTGCTTGAAGGCGCCGGCGTATTGGCCGTCGACCTGGTTGACGACAAAGGCGCGGAACGTGTCGGACATGCTCTTTCCCTCAACTCGCCAAGCTTAGATAGCGGCTCAAGTGTACATCGACGGCGTTGGCGCGCCAGCCGACGACGCGCCGCGACACCAGATTCTTGGTCACGCCGTGGTACAGCGGGATGATGGGCTGATCGCGCATCACCAGGGCCTCGGCCTCGCGCAGGAGCCCGGCGCGCACGCCGGCGTTCTCCATGCCGGCGGCCTTGGCGAGCAGGCCGTCGTAGGCAAGGTTGCGGTAGCGCGCATAGTTCGAGCGCACGGTGTTTGAGTCGAGGACGTACAGAAAACCGAGCGGATCGTTGTAATCCGCCTGCCATCCTGCGAAGGCGACGTCGAAGTTGCCCTGGCGCATGTTGGCGAAGTGCACCTTGCCTTCGGTGTTGAAGAGCGTGGTCTGCACGCCGATGCGCTTCCACATGCCGGCGATGACCACGGCGATGCGGCGCAGATCCAGGCTGGAGGAATGGCTGTAGGTGACCGACAGCGGCACATCGGCGAAGCCGGCTTCGGTGAGCAGCTTGCGCGCCTCGGCCAGGCGCACATCGACGCCGGCCTCGGCAAATTCCATCTGCGGCGGCTTGTAGCCCGACACCATGGGCGAGACGAAGCTCGCCGCCGGCACTTCGCCGCCGCGCAGGACCTTTTGCGTCAGCACGTCGCGGTCGATGGCCAGCGACAACGCGCGGCGCACGCGCCCGTCGCCGAACTTGGGCTGGGTGGTGTTGATGGCGAGATAGTAAGTGATCAGCGTCGGCGAGAGGCGCGTTTCGAGCGGCAACTCGCTGCGCAAACGTTCCACCTGGCTGAGCGGCACGTCGAGCTGCATGTCGAGTTCGCCGGAGCGGAAGCGCGCGACCGCGCTGGTGAGGTCCTCGGTCGGCACATAGACCACGCGCGCGACGCGGACGTTGGCCCCGTCGTGATAGCGCCCATTGCGCACGAGAACGACGGACTCATGCGGCCGCCAGCTCTCGAGCGTATAGGCGCCGGAGGACACCAGCGTGCCGGGACGCGTCCAGTTGTCGCCTGCGGCGGCGATGACGTGGCGTGGCACCGCCGCGCAATAGGCGTTGGCGAGGATCTGCGGCAAGTAGGGCGCGGGTGCATCGAGCTCGATGATGACCGTCAGCGGATCGGGCGCGGACACGCCAAGATCGGCGGCCGGGGCATTGCCGGCGTTCACCAGGCGCGCACCTCTGACGATGTACAGCAGCGCAGCAAAAACGCCGGCGGTCGCGGGATCGAGCAAACGGCGGAAGGAATAAACTACGTCGTCAGCGGTCAGCGGCACGCCGTCGGACCAGGTGAGACCTTCCCGCAGCCGGAAGGTATAGCGCTTGCCGTCGGGGCTCGTGGACCAGGACGCGGCGAGGCCCGGCTTGGCCTGGCCCTCGGCATCGAAAGTGACGAGGCCTTCAAATAGGTCTCCCGCGATGGCCAACTCGTAGGTGGTGTTGACCTTGTGCGGGTCCAGCGTCGCCGGCTCATAGCGGTTGCCGCGCATCAGCGTGCCGTCCTCCCCCGCCCACAGGGAGCGCGGAACAAACGGCAGCGCGGCGGCGGCGGCGAGAGCGGCGCGGCGGGAAAGCGTCATGTCGTGTAGAGCGTAATGGGTAACAGCAGGACGCGGTAGATGAGGAAAATCCAAGTCGTCGGGAATATCAGCACGGCGGTTTGCACAACACGCGCAACGCCCCGTGTGCCGTAGACCGCGCCCATGGCGACGTAAAGATAAGCGGCGCAGGCCAGCGCTAGGGCGGCGGACAGGACCTGGTCCAGTAACAATGGCGGGACCGCCGGGCCTCCCATCAAGCCACTCACATCCATCACGACGAGCGGCACGCAAAACAGCACCAGGAAGAAGGCATAGAAGTGCAGTGCGAACACCATGTGCACGGCCAAGGGCTGCGGGCGGCGCCAGAACACCCGAGGCAGCAGAAGCGCGAAGGGCGGCACCATCAAGCCAATCAGAAACTTGGCGTTCACCGCCACGGCCCGGTCGAACAAGGGCGCGTTCTCCGCCATGGTTTTGCCGACGCGCGCGAGGTGCGCATCGACCAGGGCGCGGCGGCGCTCACCCTTAGTCCTTCTGCACTTGCGCATCCACCACGGCGATGGCCGCGAGGTTCACGAGGCCACGGGCGGTGACGCTGGGCGTCGTGATATGCGCGGGTTTGCCGATGCCGAGCAGGATCGGACCCACGGGCAGGCCATGGGCGAGGCTGCGTAAGAGATTGAAGGAGATGTTGGCGGCCTCCAGCGTCGGCATCACGAGCAGGTTGGCCTGACCCTTGAGGCGCGAGTTGGGGAAGATGCGCAGGCGCAGCGCTTCGTCGAGGGCGACGTTGGCCTGCATCTCACCTTCGACCTCGAGGTCGGGCTCGTTGTCCATGAGCAGGCGCAGCGCGCGGCGCATCTTGCGCGAGGCCGGCGTCGAGCGCGCGCCGAAGTTGGACGTGGCGATGAGCGCGATCTTCGGGACGATGCCGAAATCGCGGACCTTTTGCGCCGCGCGCGCGGTTTCCTGCGCAATCTCCTCGGCGCTCGGGTCCTCGGTGACGTAGGTGTCGCAGAAGAACACCGGTCCGTCGTCGAGCACAATCAAACTCAGCGCCGACGTGCGGTGCGCACCCTTGGCGAGGCCGAGGATGTCGGTGAGGTACTTGAGGTGCCAATGGTACTCGCCGTAAGTGCCGCAGATGACCGCGTCGGCATCGCCGCGCGCCACCATGAGCGCGCCGATAACGGTGGAGTTGGTGCGCACAACGGTGCGCGCCATGGCGGGCGAGATGCCCTTTCGTTCCATGGCCGCGTGGTACTGGCGCCAGTAGTCGCCATAACGCGCGTCGTCTTCCGGGTTCACCACTTCGCAATCGTTGCCGGGCGCGAATCCGAGACCGAGCTTGCGCACACGTTGGGCGATGACCATCGGACGACCGATGAGGATGGGTCTGGCGATGCCGTCGTCGAGCAACGCCTTGGCCGCGAAAAGGACTCTCTCTTCTTCGCCTTCCGCGAAGGCGACGCGTTTTGGGTTGGCCCGCGCCCGGTCGAAGACCGGCTTCATGACGAAGGCCGAGCGGTAGACGAATTGCTGCAGCTTTTCCTTATAGGCGTCGAGATCGGCGATGGGCCGCGTGGCGACGCCGGAGTCCATGGCCGCTTTCGCCACGGCCGGCGCGATCTCGGACACCAGGCGCGGGTCGAAGGGCTTGGGGATCAGGTAGTCGGCGCCGAACCGCAATTGTTCGCCGCCATAGGCGGTCGAGACCACGTCCGAGGATGCGCCGCGCGCAAGACGCGCGATGGCCTCGACCGTCGCGATCTTCATGGCGTCGTTGATGGTGGTCGCGCCGACGTCGAGCGCGCCCCGGAAGATGTAGGGGAAGCACAGAACGTTGTTCACCTGGTTCGGAAAGTCCGAGCGGCCCGTGGCGATGATGGCGTCGGGCACGGCCTCGCGCGCGAGGTGCGGCAGGATCTCGGGCTCAGGGTTGGCGAGTGCCAGGATGAAAGGCCGGGGCGCCATGCTGCGCACCATGTCCTGGGTCAGCACGCGCGGCGCGGACAGGCCGAGGAACACGTCGGCGCCGGGCACCGCCTCAGCCAACGTCCGCGCCTTGGTGCTGGAGGCGTATTCCTCTTTCTGCGCGGTCATGTCCTCGTTGCGGCCCTTGAAGACCACGCCCAAGTGATCGCAGAGGACGACGTTCTCGCGTTTGAGGCCGAGATCGACGAGTTGGTTCAGGCAGGCGATGCCGGCCGCGCCGCCGCCGGTGGAGACCAGCTTTATTTCTTTAATGTCCTTGCCGAGAAAGCTGAGGCCGTTGATCACCGCCGCGGCGACGACGATGGCGGTGCCGTGCTGGTCGTCGTGGAACACCGGGATCTTCATGCGCTTGCGCAATTCGGATTCCACGATGAAACAGTCGGGCGCCTTGATGTCCTCGAGGTTGATGGCCCCAAAGGTGGGCTCGAGAGCGGCGATGATATCGACCAGCTTCATCGGGTCGAGCTCGGCGATCTCAATGTCGAAGACGTCGATGTTGGCGAATTTCTTGAAGAGGACGGCCTTGCCTTCCATCACCGGCTTGGCGGCCAGCGGGCCGATGGCCCCGAGGCCCAGCACGGCGGTGCCGTTGGTCACCACGCCAACGAGGTTCGCGCGGCCGGTAACGGTGTCGACTTCGCGCGGGTCGGCGACGATGGCGTCACAGGCGGCGGCGACGCCGGGCGAATAGGCGAGCGCCAAGTCGCGCTGGGTGGCGAGCGGCTTCTTGGCGACAACCGAGAGTTTGCCGGGCGTGGGAAGGCGGTGATAGGCGAGCGCCGCTTCACGCAGCTGGGCGGCGGCGGACGCGGCGTCGGTTTTCTTGTCGCTCATATGGCTTGAAAGTCCCCAGGAACCAGAGACCTACAATATAGACCGGGGCGGCGGGCGTATAGCGAGGGCGCTTAGCCCATATGCCCTATCGCGTGTTTGGCTACCTTCGCCATGACGCTGGGAAGGCCGGCGTCTCCGATGCGCTCCAGTGGCGTCCAGATGATATCGGGGCCGAGCTTTTTGGCCTGGGCCGCCGTGAGATCGGCGGCGCGCACTTCGACCACCAGCCGGAAATGGGTGAAGGTGTGCTCGACCGCGCCGGGCAGCACCCGCCATTTCGCCTTGGGCAGATCGTCTGGGATCGCGCCGCTGGTCCAATCGCTGCCGGGCACTTCCGTCATGCCGCCGAGCAGCCCTTGCGGCGGGCGGCGGCGCAGCGCGACACAGCCGTCGGCGCGCATCATCCAATAGGCCACGCCGCGCCGCAGCGGCGTCTCGGCTTTCTTGATCTTGCGCGGCAATGTCTCGGCGATGCCTTGTTTTCGGCCTTCGCAGACATCCGACCAGGGACAGATCACGCAGGCCGGCGACTTGGGCGTGCAGACCGTGGCGCCGAGATCCATGACGCCCTGCGCGTAATCACCGGCCCGGGCATTGGGCGTGAGCTCACCCGCAAGGGCCCGCAGGCGCTCCTTGCTGTGCGGCAGCGGCTCGGTCACCGCGAACAGCCGCGCCATGACGCGCTCGACATTGCCATCGACGACAACGGCGCGCTGATCATATGCGATGGCGGTAATGGCAGCGGCGGTGTAGGGCCCGACGCCGGGCAGCGACAGCAGGCCGTCTTCGTTTTGCGGAAACACGCCGCCGTGGTCCTTCGCGATCGCTTGGGCGCATTTGTGCAGATTGCGGGCCCGGGCGTAGTAGCCGAGCCCCGCCCAGACGGTCATGACCTCTTCGACCGGCGCGCGCGCCAGGGCGCTCACCGTCGGCCAGCGCTTCAGAAACATCTCGAAGTAGGGCTTCACCGCCGTGACGGTGGTTTGCTGCAACATGATCTCCGACAGCCAGACGGCGTAGGGGTCGGCGGTCTCGCCGGGCAGCGCGCGCCAGGGCATGCGCCGGCGGTGACGGTCGTACCAGGCGAGCAAGTCCGCAACGCGGGGGCCTTTTGAATGCGCGCCTTGCGCGGGCGGGCCTTTTGGATGCGCGCCTTGCGCGCGGGGGTTGCGCGAAACGGCGGATTTCTTGGATTTCTGAAGTGGTGCGGGCATGGGCGGCGTTGCGCTAAGCTAACGCCATGGCGAAGACAAGCAAAGCGTCCGAGGACACCGCGACGCCTGCGCCGGCGCGCCGCTGGCGTCAGGGGCCGGTGAACATCGGCAGCCTGACGGGACGCCTCACGCGTCCGGCCCTCGGCAAGCGCGGCTTCACGGGCGCCGAGATCCTGTCGCACTGGCCGGCCATCGTCGGCGCGGATCTGGCCGCCTACGCCTGCCCCATGCAGGTCAAATTCCCGCGCGGGCACAACAACGGCGCCACGCTGCAGCTGCGCGTCGCCCACGGCGCCGCGGCGGCGCTTTTGCAAATGAAGCTCCCGGCCATCAAAGAGCGCATCAACCGTTTCTTCGGGTACGAGGCCGTCGCCGACGTGCAGGCGGTGCAAGGACCTCTGCCCGCGCCGGCGCGCAAAGCCGCCGCGCCGCGGCCCGTGACGCCCGCCGAGGAAGCCGCGATCGACCGCGCCCTGGCCGACATTTCACCGGGCCCGGCGCGCGACGCCTTGACGAAACTTGGAAAAAACCTGCAACAACGAGGGCGCTAGCCGCGTTGTAAGCGGGACGGGATACACGCCACGTTACTGGGCGGCCTGACAGGGGACTAACGGATATGAAACGCACATTGATGAAGCATGCCGCGCCGCTGGCGCTGACCACGGCGCTCCTTGCCGGCCCGGCCCAGGCTCAGAAATTCGACAGCATCACCGACGGCCTGACCGACGCCCTTCAGACCGCCATCGACCTCTTGCCGCCGGATGTGACCAACGTGCGTCTGGGCTTGGGTCCGGTGATCGCGCCCGATTACGAAGGCAGCGATGACTACAACATCGATCCGGTGCCGGCGGTGTCCTTGCGCTACGGCAACTTCCTCGAAGTCGACAACAACGAAGTCAAGGTCACGGCGTTCAACCGCCTTTTCAACACCAGCACTAACATGGGCGGCGGCTCGTCTTTACGCGCAGGTCCCCTCATCCGGCTCGACTTCGGCCGCGACGAGACCGACAGCCCCGACTTGCGCGGCATGGGCGATGTCGATATGGCCCTCGAGCTCGGCGCTTTCGTCAGCTATCAGTGGCAAGGCGGCACGCGCGTGCGCCTGCGCGCGCGCCACGATGTCATCAAAGGCCACGGCGGCATGCTCGCCATCGCCGACGTCATTCAGCCGTTCATCCGGTCGGCGCGCTTCACGCTCGGCGGCATCGTCCAAGCCACCTGGGCGAGCGGGCCTTACATGCGCTCCTACTTCGGTGTGACCGCGGCGCAAGCGGCCGCCAGCGGCTATCCGGTGTACCGGCCGACCTCGGGCCTCAAGGACATCAACGCCGGCCTCAACGCCAGCTACCGCATCGCCGACCGCTGGTCGGTGGTGACCAACGTCAACTACAAGCGCCTGATGGGCGACGCCGCCGACAGCCCGATCGTGCGTATCGCGGGTTCGCCAAACCAAATGAACTACTCGGCCTTTGTGGTTTATTCCTTCTGATCTCGTAGGACTGGACGTTGCTCTCGTTTTTCTTTGCGCGCCTTCCGCGCGCGGGGCGTTCGTGGTGTATTCCTTCTGATCTCGAAGGACTTGGACGTGCTCTCGTTTTTCTTTGCGCGCCTTCCGCGCGCGGGCTGACCTCAGGTTGCTCTCATCTACATAACGCCCCTTTAAGCTGACTCGCGGGCGGCAGCCCTCGACAATGACCGCGTCGTTTCACCGCGCGATGCCGGCCTGGTCTTCCAATCCCTGATCCTCTCTCCTGGAATCCAAGCGGCAGGCTGGTGAGATCCCACGGGCGTCGTCGGCGGGGCATGACTCCCTGTCTGCCGCACGTCAACCTGGCGCCGGTGTGGTGGCTCCTCCCACCTTCCGGCGCTGACATTGCGGTTGTTCCGAAGGCAACGCCCGTGGTTCTTTTCGCTGTTCCGTGCGGCAGACCAGCGCCTTAGCCCCGCGCCGCCGCTTTCGACTCCCGCGCCGACTTATCCTAGAATAGCCGCCGTCTGAGGGAGTTTTGTTGCCCATGTCGACGCGCGTTCTGGTGATCGAAGACGACCCCGAAACCGCCGGCGAGATCGTCGCCGAGCTGTCCTCGCATGGCTTTCATGTGGACTGGGCCGCGACCGGAAGCACCGGCATGGAGCGCGCCGGCAGCGGCGACTACGACGTCATGACCGTCGACCGGCTCCTGCCCGAGATCGACGGTCTGACGATTGTCGAGACCATCCGGGCCGGCGGCATCAAGACGCCCGTGCTGGTGCTGTCCGCCCTCGCCGAAGTCGATGACCGCGTGCGCGGCCTGAAAGCCGGCGGCGATGACTACCTCACCAAACCCTTCGCGCTGGTCGAACTGTCCGCGCGCGTCGATGCGCTTCTGCGCCGCCCGGCCGATCCGCGCGAGACGGTGCTGCGCGTGGGTCCTTTGACGCTCGACCTGATCGAGCGCAAGGCGCAGCGCGGCGGACGCCTGCTCGACATCCTGCCGCGCGAGTTCCAATTGCTCGAATACCTCATGCGCCATTCAGGACAGGTGGTCACGCGCGCCATGCTGTTCGAGGAGGTCTGGCACTACCGCTTCGATCCGCGCACCAATCTCGTCGACGTGCACATGGGCCGGCTGCGCCGGAAGGTCGATGCCGCCGGCGAGACGCCCATGGTCCACAGCATGCGCGGCACAGGATTCCAGCTCCGTGCGCCTTAGTTTCATTGGCACCACCACCTTCCGCTGGACGATCACCATCTCGGCGGCGTTTGTCTCGGCTGCGCTGTTCCTGGTGGCCGTGATCTACCAGCGCACCATTGGTTCAAACGAAGCACGCATCGACGACAATCTGATTCAAGAAGTGCGCACCGTGACGGCGGAGGATGCGGAGAACGCGCTCGTGCGCGTGCAAGCGCGCCTGATGGAAGATCCGCGCCGCGTGCGTTTCGCCGCGCTATTCGGCCCCGACCGCCAACTCATCGCCGGCAACATGAACTCCTATCCGAGCGACTTCATCGCCAACGGCAAGGTGCACGACATCGTTGCCGAACGCATCGACTCGCAGGGCATCGAAGTGCAGACCGCGCACGCTGTGGGCGCTCTGTTGGGGAACGGCAATACCTACATCATCGCGCGCAACTTCGACGACTTCGCGCCGTTGAAGGAAAGTATCACCGAGACCGTGACGCTCGGATTGTTCCCGGCGACGATCCTTGCGCTGGTGTGCGGCGTGCTGCTCTCGATGCGCACGCAAAGCCGCATCGAGGACATCCACCAGATGGCCCAGCGCATCATGGCGGGCCACTTGCACGAACGCCTGCCCAGCCGCGGCACGCGCGACGACTTCGATAAGCTCGTGGATATCATGAATGCGATGCTCAATCAGATCGAGCATCTGATGAGCGAAGTGAAAGGCGTCGGCGACGACATCGCTCACGACTTGCGCACGCCGCTGACACGAGTCCGCGCCGCACTCGAGCGCGGGCGCGACAGCGCGCAGACGCTGGAAGACCTGCGCCATGCGGTCGACAAGGGCATCATCGGCATCGATCAGGCGCTCGGCGTCACCACGGCGTTGCTTCGCATCGCCGCCATTGAACACGGCCAGCGCAACGCCGGCTTCGGCGAAGTCGATCTCGGCAGCATCATCGCCGCCATCGTCGAGCTGTATGAACCCGCCGCCGAGGACAAGAACCTGCGCCTCGTCTCCACCGGCATGTCGCACATCTTGCTGCGCGGCGACCGCGATCTCCTCTTCGAAGCGATCTCCAACCTCGTCGACAACGCCATCAAGTTCACGCCCGCCGGCGGAACCGTGTCGATCGAGCTGGTGCGCACCGAGCACAACGTCCTCTTGCGCGTCGTCGACACCGGCCCCGGCATCCCCGCGCCCGAGCGCGAGGCGGTGTTCCGGCGCTTCTACCGTTCCGACAAGAGCCGCCATGCCGCCGGCATGGGGCTCGGCCTTGCCCTCGTCGCCGCGATTTCCAAGCTGCATGGTTTCCGCGTGCACGTGGCCGACCGCGATCAGGGCTGCGCCATCGAGATGATCTGCAGTCCGGCCTAGCGCCGAATCTTAAGGGGAACCTCCATGACCATCACCCGCCGCCTCGCTCTTGCCTTCGCCGCAGCCGCTCCTTTTACGCGGAGCGCCTTGGCCGCCGACGTCCAGGATTACCGCGAATTCGCCGAAGGCAGCGCGAAGGCAAAATTGACGGTGATCGAGTACGGCTCGCTCACATGCCCGCACTGCGCCGAGTTTCACAACGTCGCTTATCCGCTGCTGAAGAAGGAATACATCGACACCGGTAAAGTACGATTCATCTTCCGCGACCTGCCGAGCGACAACCTCGGCCTCGGCGCGGCGCTCTTGGCGCGCTGCGTGCCCGGCGAACGCGGCAAGGAGATGATCTCGCTGATGTTCGCGACTCAGCGCACCTGGGTGCTGTCGGACAATCCTCTTGAGCACCTCACCGGCCACGCGAAGGCAGTGGGCCTCGAAGGTCCGAGCCTTGAGGCCTGCCTCAAGAATGAAGCCATCCTCAAGAAGATCGTCGAGATCCGTGAAGCTGCTTTGCGCGACCACAAGGTCCAATCGACGCCGACCTTCTTCATCGGCGAGGACATGAAGGAGATGGTCGAAGGTTCGGAGTATCCGCCGCTCAAGGCCGCCATCGACAAGCACTTCTCCTGACGGCGTTTTGCGACTCCAAAAGGGGTCTCCCGAGTCTCTGAAACCGGACTGAAATCAAGGCGCTCGAAAGTCATCCACAGGCCGAAAAACCGTGGATTTCCAGGGCTTAGCGCCTTCCGTCTAAAATTCTCCACAAATGGTATGGAAGGTGTTAACCAACCACACCATCTAGTTGGAGGAGGATCCCTTGAAGCATTTCTCGCGTCGCGCCGTCGGCCTCATCGCCGGCGCCGCTCTGGTGGCTGGTCTGGCCGGCTTTGCGCCAGCCCAGGCCGGTGAAGCACCGCCCGCGGTCTACAAGGAATTCGTCACCGGCGATCCGAAGGCCAAGGTGATCGTGATCGAGTACGCCTCGCTCACCTGTCCGCACTGTGCGCACTTCGCGACCGAGGAATATCCGAAGCTCAAGAAAGAATACATCGACACCGGCAAGATCAAGTTCGTCTTCCGCGATTTCCCCCTGGATGGTCTTGGCATGGGCGCCGCGCTCTTGGCGCGCTGCGTGCCCAACGACCGCGGCAAGGTGATGATCGAGATGATGTACCAGAACCAGCTCGAATGGGTGCGCGCCGAGAAGCCGCTCGATGTGCTGCGCGGTTACGCCCAGCTCGCCGGGCTCAACCAGGCCGGCGTGGAAGCGTGCCTGAAAAACGAAGGCATCCTCAAGGAAATCCAGAGCGTGCAGGAAAAAGCCGTGTCGCTCTACAAGGTGCAGGCCACTCCCACATTTTTCGTCGGCGACGATCAGGTCGCGGGCAATGACTACGAGAGCCTGAAGAAGGCCATCGATAAGCAGCTTAAGTAAATCCGGCTGCGGGTGCTCTCGGGGGAGCGCCCGCAACGAGACTAAAATTCAGGGGAGCTGTGGGGGCTACACACCGCCACAGCATCGCGGCGGAGAGTAGAGTTGGTAGCGTTTTCAAAACTGCGCCTTTCGGGCTTCAAATCCTTCGTCGACGCGACGGAACTTCTCATCGAACCAGGCTTGACCGGCATCGTCGGTCCTAACGGCTGCGGCAAGTCGAACCTTGTCGAAGCCTTACGCTGGGCCATGGGCGAAACCTCGGCCAAGGCGCTGCGCGGCGGCGAAATGGACGAAGTGATCTTCGGCGGCACACGCGACCGTCCTGCGCGCAACATCGCTGAAGTCGCGATTTTCCTCGACAACAGCGCGCGTAAAGCCACCGCTCAATTCAACGACACCGACGACCTCGAGATCACGCGCCGCATCGAGCGCGAGAAGGGCTCGGTCTACAAGGTCAACGGCCGCGACGTGCGCGCCAAGGATGTGCAGCTGTTGTTCGCCGACGTTGCGACCGGCGCGCGCTCCACCGCCATCGTCAGCCAGGGCCGTATCGGCGCGATCATCAATTCCAAGCCCGCCGCGCGCCGCAACCTTCTGGAAGAAGCGGCCGGCATCACCGGTCTGCACAGCCGCCGCCACGAGGCCGAGCTCCGCCTGCAGGCGGCCGAGACAAACCTCAACCGCCTCAACGACGTCATCGTCGCCCTCGAAGGCCAGCTCGAAGGCCTGAAGAAGCAGGCCCGCCAGGCGGTCCGTTATAGAACGATCAGCGAAAGCATCCGCGCAGCCGACGCCCTTGTGCTGCTCATCAAGCGCGGCGAGACCCTGGCGCAACTGGAAGCCGCCAAGGCCGCGCTGACCGAGATCGAAGGCGTTGTGACGACGCGCACCGGCGAAGCCGCCCATGCCGCCACGGTTCAGGCCGACGCCGCCTCGGCGATGCCGGCGCTGCGCAAGACCGAAGCCGAAGCCGCCGCGCGTCTGCAGCACTTGGTCATCGCCCGTGACAAGCTGGACGAAGAGCTTGAGCGCATCGCCCGCGCCCGTGAAGCCGTCGAGATGCGCCTCGCGCAGATCCGCGACGACCTGACGCGCGAAGCAGCGCGCATGGCCGATGCCGACTCAGCGCTCGCCCGCGTCATCGCCGAGCAGAACGATCTCAATGCCGCCGCAGCCGCCGAAGCGGCCGAGCGTGAGCGCAGCCGCGAATCCCTGATGAACGCGGCCAAGGCCGTGGAAGTAGTGGAAGAAGAGCTCACGCTGCTGAATAAGCAGCTCTCGCAGGCCGATTCCGCCCGCGCCGCCGCCCGCCAGCAGCTGAGCGAAGGCGACATGCGCCGTCAGCGCGCCGAACGCCGCTTGCTCGACATCACCACCCAGCTTGAGACCGTGCGCCAGAACGCGCTTTCGCCGGAAGTCATCGCCGCCGAAGAGCAGTCCTTCGCCGAAGCCGAACAGGCCCTCGGCGCCGCGCGCGCCGCCTGGGAAGAAGCCGAAAAGAACCGCGCCCTCGCCCAGAGTGCCTATGAGCAGGCGCGCGATGTGGCGCAGACCAAGGCCGCCGAGCACACCAAACTGCGCGCCGAAGCCGTCGCTTTGCAGGAACTGCTGGCCGAGCCCAAGGCCGCCGGGGCCTGGAGCCCGATCATCGACAGCGTCACCGTCGAACCCGGCTTCGAAGCCGCTCTCGGCGCCGCCATGGGCGACGACCTGTCCGCCGCCGGCGATGACTCCTCGCCGATGCGCTGGCAATTGCTGCCGCCGTTCCTCGATCACTCCGCGCTGCCTGAGGGCGTGCGCCCCCTCTCGGACGTCGTGCGTGCGCCGGATCGTTTGGCGCGCCGCCTGTCGCAGGTGGGCATCGTCGCCGATGCCGCCACCGCTTTGTCGTTGCAGAACCAGCTGAAGCCCGGCCAGCGTCTCGTCAGTGCCGGCGGAGATCTTTGGCGCTGGGACGGCTTTGTCGCCGCCGCCGGCGCGGCCAATGCCGCCGCCACGCGCCTCAGGCAGCGCAATCGCTTGAAGGAATTGCTCGGCCTTCTTGAAACCTCCACCGCCGAACTCGCGACGGCGGAGCGAGCCGTCGATGCCGCCAAGCTGGGGCAGACCGCCGCGCAGGGCAACGAACAATCTGCGCGCACGATCATCCGCGAGGCCGAGACCAATTATAACCGCGCCCGCGACTCTCTTGGCGTGCTGCGCCAGAAGCTCGCCGCCTCCCAGAGCCGCATCGCCGGCCTGGAAGACAGCCAGGCGCAGCTCCAAGCCGAAGTGGACGAAGCCCAGGCGCAGGTCGGCTTCGCCCAAGGCAAGTTGTCCGAACTGGGCGACGGCGCAGCCTTGCGCCAGGAAGTCGAGAGCAAGCAGTCGGGCCTCGGCGCGCTGCGTCAGGAACTGATGGAAGCGCGCGCGGTCTATGACAGCCTCGCCCGCCAGGCCGAAGAGCGCGCCCGCCGCCTCGCCGGCCTCAACAGCGAGGCGCGCTCGTGGGAAAGCCGCAAGACCGAAGCGGCCCGCCAGATCGAAGAACTCGAACTGCGCCAGCGCCGCGCCGGTGAAGAGCTGGAGGGCCTTGCCGCGCGTCCGCAGGAAATCGCCCAGCAGCGCAGCGCGCTGATGGACCAGCTCGAGATCGCCGAAGCCGCGCGCCGCGAAGCCGCCGACGCCCTGGCCACGGGCGAGACCGCGCTCGCCGCCGCTGACAAAGCGCTGCGTGACACCGAACACGCTCTCTCCGAAGCGCGCGAAGACCGCGTGCGCCGCGAAGGCACGGTGACGCAGACCGAACAGAACCTGGCCGTCATCGACGGCAACATCCGCGAGCGCATCCAGTGCGAGCCCGATCAGGTGCGCACCTTCACCAAGTTCGACGAAGGCGAAGAAACCCCGACGCTGGAGAAGGCTGAAAAGAGCCTGCAGCGCCTGGTGAGCGAACGCGACAACTTGGGCGCCATCAATCTGCGCGCCGAGCAGGAAAGCGAAGAGATGGCCCAGCAGATCGCCGGGCTCACCACGGAACGCGATGACCTGGTGGCCGCCATCGCGCGTCTGCGTGAAGGCATCGCCATGCTCAACAAGGAAGGCCGCGAACGCCTGCTGACCTCGTTCAAAGAGGTCGACGGTCACTTCCGCAATCTGTTCACCAAGCTGTTCGGCGGCGGCCGCGCCCATCTTGAGCTCACCGAAGCCGAAGACCCGCTCGACGCCGGCCTCGAGATCATGGCGAGCCCGCCCGGCAAGCGTCTCGGCAACCTCGGCCTCATGTCGGGCGGCGAGCAGGCGCTGACCGCCCTCGCCCTCCTGTTCGCCGTGTTCATGACCAATCCCGCGCCGATCTGCGTGCTGGACGAAGTGGACGCGCCCTTGGACGACGCCAACGTCGACCGTTTCTGCTCGCTGGTGACCGAGATCATCAAGATCACGGGCACGCGCGTGCTCTGCGTCACCCACCACCGCATGACCATGGCGCGCATGGACCGGCTGTTCGGCGTCACCATGGCCGAACGCGGCGTCTCCCGCCTGGTCTCGGTCGACCTCAAGGCCGCCGAAGTGATGGCGGAGAAGGCGGCGTAAGACGCCCGCTCCCCTCCCCATTTGATCGCTCCTCCCCCTCCCCGGACCTGCCATCTGGTGGTATAATCGCGCCGCGCCGCGAGGGTTTGGTGCGGCGTCTTTCCTTTTGTTAGTTCGTCAGTTCGTTGCAGTTCGAGTTGTCATGCCTATTCGGCGCGGGGGCGCCGGGGGAATTGCATGGGAGCGCGGGAACTCGTGGCGGGCCGCGATTGCGGCGCATGCACGGCGTGTTGCATCACGCCGTCGATCGACAATGCCGAAATCCAGAAGATTTCCGGCGTGCGCTGCCGCCATTGCGTCGGCAATGCCTGCGATATCTATGACACGCGGCCGAAGGTGTGCCGTGCCTTCCACTGCGCGTGGCGCTATCTGCCGGCGCTGGGCGAGAACTGGCGGCCCGATAAGTCGGGTGTGCTTGCCGCCTATGACGATGCGCGCGATGCCGATGCGCTCACCCTGACACTGACCGGCAATCCGCTCATGACGGTGCGCGCGGGCTGGTTCCTGGACTTCGTGCAGAGCAGCGCGCAGCGGCGGACAGATCCTCTATCTCGCGCTGCCGGGCCCGCCTGGGTCTTATCCCGGCCGGATCCTATTGAGCGGTCCGCTCCTGCACGCGGCGGCTCAGCGGAGCGCGGGCCGCGTGAAAGACGTGCTGGAAAAAGCGCTGACGTTCTTGAGGACGCATCGGCATGAGCCGCATGCGCTGAAGCACAGCGGGAATGATGCGAGTACGTGAAGGCGCTTACGCCGCCATCTTGATGAGCCGCGCGGCGCCGTCTTGCAGCGCCTTGCCGCAGGTTTTCACTTTGGGCTGCACACGCGGGCGCGGGCCGCCCAGCGCCAGCGCAAGGCGCCGGCCGTTCATCGGCAGCGGCACGGCCATGCCCATGACGCCGGGATCGCTCAGCGTGTGGATCTCGAACCAGCCCCGCCCACGTCCGGCCTCGATCTCGGCGATCACCTTGCCGGCGTCCATCAGCGGCGTATCGGGCAGCGGCGCATAGTCGATCTTGCGCAGCAATGCATCGCGTTCGGCCACGGGATACTGCGCCAGGGTCGCAAAGCCCGCCGCCGACAACTCGACTCTGAGGCGCACGCCGATGGCGGTGGAATAGCGAATCTCGGTATTGGGCTCGCTGACGTCCAGCATCACCACATTCACGCCAACGGGGCCGGTAATGCAGATGGTTTCGCCGGTTTTAGCGGTGAGCTCACGCAGGAGTTCATGCGTACCCGCGGGCAGCGGGCTCGCCGCGCCGATCTCGGACGAAAGCGCCGCCAGCGACATTGTGGGATAGTACTCGCCGCGGCGCGACGGTTCGAACAGATAGCCGCGCTCGACCAGCGTCTCGACGATGTTGAAGGTGGAAGAGCGCGGCCAATTGAAGGCCTGGGCGATCTCGGGCATGCTCATGGGCCGCTTGGCGCGGCCGAAGTATTCAATCAAGTCCAGGGCGTTGGCGATCTGCTTGACAAGCATCTTAGGCTTCTCGGTCTCAAGATGCCGGACTAGTGCGCGACCGTCGGGCCGCGCTGAAGCAGGTTCGGCGTTTTGCCGAGCTGATCGGAGATGCCGCGCGCTTCGCGCTTCAACTCCGCGGCCAGCTGCTTCTGACGCTCCGGCGAGATCGGCCCGGAGTTGGCGATGGACAAGGCACCCACAGGTTTGCCGCCGGCATCGCGTACCGCAACGGAAATGCCCCACAGGCCCGGGCGCACCAGGCCGGGGTTCACCGCGTAACCGTCGACGCGAGCGCGCTCCATGAGCTGATGCACACGCGCCGGCGTATAGGCGCGGTAGAATTCGTCGAAACGTTTGGCGTTGGCGATGAGGACCTTCTTCGCGGTGTTGTCGCCCATGGCCGCCAGCACCGCCTGGCCCGCCGAGCTGATGCCGATGGGATAGCGGTGACCAACCTGAAGCAACTCGGGCTTGATGGGTGCGCTGCCCGACGCGCATTCCAGGTAGACGATCTCGAGACCGCGCACGGCCGAGAGGAACACGGTGCTCTGCGAGACCGCCGCCAGGCGCTGGAGCGCCGGCTGGCAAAGGTCGTGCACGCTGTAGCGGTCGGCGGCGACGGCGCCGAGGATGAAAGCCTCGGGGCCAAGGTGATAGCAGCGGCGCTCGCGTTCCTGCTCCACCAGACCGGCGCGCACCAATCCAGAAAGAATGCGGTGGGCGGTGGGCTTGGCGAGATGCGTGCGTGCAACGACATCGGCAAGACGCGCCCCGCCGCCGAAGCGCGCCACGGTGCGCAGCACGGCGGCCGCGCGCTCGATGCTCTGCGTATGGCCGGCTTTGCCTTCGGATTCGCGGAGAGAAACTTTTGCCGTCGCGACCTTCGCAGCACCCAGCTTGGCACTCACATGGCCCATGAACCGCAATCCTCCACCACGGGTTTGTCCACTAATGTGAACATTTTGTCTACTATAGTGGATTTACAATAAAACTGCAATGCGGCCGGTTCCAGGGGGATTCAAAGCCGCGGTACTTGGCGCCGGGGAGGAGCTCGCGTTCGCCATCTTGGCGCAAGGACCGCGCCGGCGACGCTGTTGCCTTTCGCCCCGCGGCACCACTTTAGCCATTAAAATCATGCCGTTATCCACGCCCCCAATCTCCTTGACACCCCCCTGCGCCATCCCTATGGTGCGCCCGATTTCGCGCTGCAAACCCAGGTTTTCCGGGCTTTTTTGAATGGTGGAGACCGATAAACCACCCACCCTGGAAGACGTGAGCGCGCGGCTCAAGGCGCTGCAGGACGCGGCTGCCGAGAAAAAGACGATTGAGCAGGAGAAACAGGGGTCGGCGCAAATCGCCGGTGTGGGATTTCGGATCGGCATCGAGCTGATCGCGGGCGTGCTGGTTGGGGGCGGTCTCGGCTACTTCATCGATACGCAATTCGACACCAAGCCGATCTTCATGCTGGCGTTCATTGTGCTCGGGTTCACCGCGAGCATGTTGAGCGTGTTGCGCATCCTGAAGAACCTGGATCACGCGGTCGGATTGGGCCGCGCGATACGAGATAAAGAGGGAAAGGCGCGCGATCTCGCGCCGCCGCCCTCGCCCAAAGGCTGGGAAGACGAAGACGATTAGAGTTTCAAAATCGCGACGCACTTTTGCGGCGCTGGTTGGTTGAACGAAAAGAAGAGCGAGAGATTGTGATGGCTGAGCATGTTGAGGGCGCCGCTGAAGCTGCCCACTCGCCCATGGCGCAGTTCGAGATCCATAAGCTGATTCCCATCGACGTAGGCGGCATCGACATCTCCTATACCAACTCGGCGCTGTTCATGACCTTCGCGGTCATCCTGACCGCCATCCTGTTCTGGACCGCGACGCGCCACCGCACCATGGTGCCGGGCCGTCTGCAGGCCACCGCCGAACTGCTGTATGAATTCGTCGCCGGCATGGTGAAGGACAACACCGGCCAGGAAGGGATGCGCTACTTCCCCTTCGTCTTCACGCTGTTCCTGTTCATTCTGTTCGGCAACGTGATCGGGCTGTTCCCCTACGCGTTCACCTTCACCTCGCACATCGTCGTCACAGCGGCGATGGCGGTGTTCATCTTCGTGGCGGTGACCTTCATCGGGTTCTGGCGCCACGGCCTGCATTTCTTCAGCCTGTTCGTGCCGCCCGGCGCGCCGCTCGGCATCGCCATCATCCTGGTGCCGCTGGAGATGTTTTCCTATCTCATCCGCCCCTTGAGCCTGTCCTTGCGTCTGTTCGCCAATATGCTGGCGGGCCACGTGCTCTTGAAGGTGCTGGCGGGCTTCATCATCACCCTCGGCTTGGTGTTCGGCGTAATCCCGTTCCTCGCGGTGTTCGCCGTGACGCTGCTTGAGATCATGGTCGCCCTGATCCAGGCCTATGTGTTCGCCCTACTCACCTGCATTTATCTCAACGACGCCATTCACCTGCATTAGTCCGCAGGTCAACGACTACAACCTCTTCAATCAAGGAAGGATAAGAACCATGGAAACAGAAGCAGCGAAGATGATCGGCGCGGGTCTCGCCGCGATCGGCGTGCTCGGCGGCGGTATCGGCGTCGGCATCGTATTCGGCAACTACTTCCAAGCCGCCGCTCGTAACCCGGCCCTCAAGGACGAACTGCGCACCTACGCGTTCCTCGGCTTCGCCCTCTCGGAAGCCACCTCGCTGTTCGCGCTCGTCATCGCGCTCATCATCCTCTACGCCTAAACCGCCACAGAGGAACCCTTAGGGCTCCGCCATGCCGCAATTCGATCCATCAAGCTACACCTCGCAGCTGTTCTGGCTGGCCGTCACGTTCGTGGCGCTGTACTGGGTGGTCGCGCGCATCGCGGTGCCGCGCATCGGTGAAGTCCTGGAGCAGCGCGCGCGCGTCATCCAGGACGACCTCGACCGCGCCATGCACCTCAAGGCCGAGACCGACGCCGCCATCGCCGCCTACGACAAGGCCATGGCCGAAGCGCGGTCCCAAGCCTACGAGCACATGAAGACCATGCAGGCGGAGATGAAGGCCGTGGCCGACAAGCGCACGGCCGACGTCACCGCCGACGTGGGGCGCCAGATCACCGAAGCGGAAGGGCGCATCAACGCCGCCAAGCAGCAGGCTCTGGACAGCATCAAGAGCGTCGCCGCCGAGACCGCGCGCGACGTCGTTGCCAAGCTGGCTGGGCTGTCGCCTGACGGTGGCGCGGTCGATGCCGCCGTCGCCGCAGCTCTGAAGGATGCCCGCTAATGCTGCACGATCCCGCATTCTGGGTAGGCCTTGCCTTCGTCCTGGTGGTGGCGCTGATCTTCCGCCCCCTCGCCAAGGGCGTGGCGACGACGCTGGACGGGCGCGCGGCCAAGATCCGCGCCCAGATCGAAGAAGCGCGCAAGCTGCGCGAAGACGCCCAAGCCCTGCTCGCCGACTATCAGAAGAAACAGCGCGACGCGATGGCCGAAGCCGAGAAGATCATCGCCGCTGCCCGCCAGGACGCGGCGCGCCTCAAGATCGACGCCGAGAAGGATCTCGAGAACGCCATCGCGCGCCGCAAGCAGCAAGCCCTCGACCGTATCGCCCAGACCGAAGCCCAGGCCGTGGCGCAGGTGCGCAACACCGCCGTCGACCTCGCCCTCGCCGCCGCCGAGAAGCTGATCATCAGCAGCCTCGATCCGGCGAAGAAACAGGCCCTGGCCGACAAAGCTATCAGCGAGCTGCAGGGCCGCCTGAATTAGTCGCTACGTACATCACCGCCGCAAAAGCCCCGGTCGAAAGTCCGGGGCTTTTTCATATCCCTAGGAAGCGTCGGTTTTTTTAACAAACCCAAGAACTTTCTCGCCGGTTGCACCGTTACCATTGCTGCACGCGGGTCTGCGTACGCCGTTCCGGCGGAAGTCTTGGGTATAACTAATGGATTCTATTACCTTATAGCCGCCAGATCGGCGCGGGGATCAGCGTCATCGCTTTGTGCGCAGGTTGGAGCGCGGCGGCGCGGGCCGAGGATTATCCCGACCTCAAGCGCCTCTCGATTGAGGAATTGGCCAACCTCGAAGTCCCCTCGGTGTCGCGCACGCCCGAACCCGTCAGCGGCGCGCCGGCGGCGTCACGCGGCGTGAGAAGGCCGCCGAGCCCGCCCGCGCTCTGCCCCTGGGCAACATCCAGGAGGTCATCGTCGTCGCTGAGGACGACGCGACGGTGCGGCGCATGACCGTCGATTCCTTGCGCGAACTTGGCTACACCGTGCATCACGCCGACGGCGTCAATGCAGCCCTCAAGCTGCTCGAGACGCACCCCGAGGCCAACTTGTTGTTCACCGACATTGTGATGCCCGACAGCAACGGACATAAGCTGGCCGAAGACGCGCGCCTCATGCGTCCCGATCTCAAAGTGCTGTTCACCACCGGCTACGCGAGAGACGCTGTCGTCAATAACGGTGTGCTGGATGCAAAAATGGAGCTGCTGCCAAAGCCCTACACCATCGCCCAGCTCGCCAGCAAAGTGCGGGGCGTGCTGGGGCCCGCACGTCAGTAAGCACAGCGCCCGTTTGCCGAACGGCGATCAAACTGCTACCAGACAATCCCGGCCCCCGCGATGATAAGGTATCGCGCGTTGTCACCAAGCACAGGCGACATTGAAGACGTGAATCAAGCGATTGGCGAGGCCTTCGCGCAACATCGCGCCGGCCGCCTGGCCGAAGCGCGCGCCGGCTACCACGATATTCTGTCGATCCATCCGCAGCATTTCGAGGCGCTTCATCTCCTCGGCGCGCTTGAGGCTCAATCCGGCCGGCTCGCCGAAGCTGCTGTAACGCTCGGGCGCGCGGTGGCGCTTGACCCTACCCATGCCGAAGCCCTGAGCAACCTCGGTAGCGTGTTGCGGCGCATGGGGCGATTTCGCGAAGCGCTCGCGTCTTACGATCAAGCCGTAGCCGCCGCGCCCGACAACGCTGACATCCACTTCAATCGCGGCAACGCGCTTTGGGATCTGCGTCGCTTGAACGACGCCTTAAAAGCCTACCGGCGCGCCGTTGAATTGCGACAGAATTTCGCCGAGGCGCTGCAGGGCCTGGGGAAGGTCTACCTCCTGTTGCGCCAATACGAGAACGCGGCTGAGTGTTTTAATGCCGCCGCTGCCCTCGGCGTGGAACTCGACTTCATGCGCGGCGAGCGCCTGCGCGCCAAGATGAGCATCTTCGACTGGACCGATTTTTCCGCTGAGCTCGCCGAGATCACGGCGCGGGTGGAGCAGGGCGAAAAGGCCAGCAGCCCCCTGGCGTTTATTGCGGCCTGTGACACACCCACTTTGCAAAGGCGCGTGGCCGAAATCTGGAACGACAGCTTCCATGATGTGCCGACACCAGCCGCGCCGCTCGCACGACAGAAGAAAAAACTCCGCCTCGGTTACTTCTCCACGGACTTTCGGAGGCATCCGGTGGCGTATCTGACCGCCGACTTGTTCGCTGCGCATGATCGTAGCCGATTCGAGGTCCTTGCCTTTTCGTTTGGACAAAGCCCCTACGATGCGTTCCGCCAAAGGCTGGAGAAATCCTTCGACGCCTTCATCAACGTTTTCGAAAACCAGGACCGGGACGTCGCCGAGCTTGCGCGCAAGGCTGAGATCGACATCGCTATCGACTTGGGGGGCTATACGGCCAACGCGCGTTCCGGGATTTTCGCGTGGCGGGCAGCGCCCGTGCAGGTCAGTTATCTTGGGTACCCGGGCACGATGGGCGCGCCCTTCATTGATTACTTGATCGCGGACCAAACGGTCATACCGCCGGCCATGGTCCAGGCATACAGCGAGAAGATCGTTTACATGCCGGACAGCTTTCAGGTGAATTCGGATACGAGCAGCAAGTCGGACGACGCGGTCACGCGCAAGACAGTTGGACTGCCGGAAACGGGCTTCGTGTATTGCGCGTTCAACAACGCCGCCAAGATAACGCCGGATATGTTTAGCGCCTGGATGCGTATCCTCGGCAAGGTGCCGGGAAGCGTGCTCTGGCTATCTGAAGTCGGGCCGTCGGCCACGGCGAATTTACGCCGCGAGGCCATCGCACGCGATGTGGCACCAGAGAGATTGGTCTTTGCGCCTAGAGTTGCCCGTGAAGACTATTTTACGCGCCTCGGCTGCGCCGATCTGTTTCTAGACACGTCGCCTTACAATGCGCACACTACTGCGACCGATGTGTTGTGGGCAGGCGTGCCGCTCTTAACCTATGCGTCCCAGTCTTACGCCGGCCGCGTCGGCGCCAGCGTACTGACGGCGCTGGATATGCCGGAACTCATCACCACCAGTCTTTCGAACTACGAAGAGATGGCTGTTGGTGTGGCACTCAATCCCCAACGTGCGGCGGCTTTGCGGCAAAAATTGGCGCATGCCTTGGAAACCTCGCGGCTGTTCGATACCGCGCGGTTCGCGGGCAATATCGAGAAGGCGTACGAGCAAATGATCGCTCGGGCGCGCACCGGTGCGCCACCCGAGCACATCACCATCGTCTAGCTACTCCGCTGCTTGCCGCGCGCCGTTGCCGTTGGCCTCAGGCTCGGACGGCGTCCAGCGCAGGATCGGTTTGCGCGCGGCTTTGGTCTCGTCCAAGCGCCGGCGCGGCGAATACATCGGCGCGGCCTTGAACGCGGCTTCGGCCCCGCCGGCTTTGGCCTTGCGGGCGAGGTGCAGCATAGATTCGATGAACTTATCGAGCGTCTGCTTGCTCTCGGTCTCGGTCGGTTCCATCAGCAGCGCGCCATGCACCACCAGCGGGAAGTACATGGTCGGCGGATGCACGCCCTCGTCGATCAGCGCCTTGGCGATGTCGAGGGTGGTCACGCACGTGCCCTTGAGGAATCGGTCGTCGAAGACCGCTTCGTGCATGCACGGCCCTTCAAAAGCCGCGGTCATTTCGGTGCCAAGGCGCGCCAGCAGATAGTTGGCGTTGAGCACGGCGTCGCCCGAAGCCTGGCGCAGGCCGTCGATGCCCATGGCCATCATGTAGCTGACCGCGCGCACGAAGACGCCGAACTGGCCGTGGTAGCCCTTCATGCGTCCGTAGCTTTGTTTGGCCGTGCCGAAGCCGGCGTGTTCCTCGGAGTCAAAGCCGGCGCCGATTTTGACGACTTGCGGTACGGGCGCGAAGGGCGCGAGCTTGGGCGAGAGCACCGTCGGACCCGCACCGGGACCGCCGCCGCCGTGGGGCGTCGAGAAGGTCTTGTGCAGGTTGATATGCATGGCATCGACGCCGAGATCGGCAATGCGCAAGCGCCCGACGATAGCGTTGTAGTTGGCGCCGTCCATGTAGAAGTAAGCGCCGGCTTCATGCACGGCATCGGCGATCTCGATGCAGTCGCGCTCGAAAAGCCCGCAGGTGTTGGGGTTGGTGATCATCACGGCCGCGATTTCGGGGCGCAGATGCTGCCTCAGCGCCGCGACATCGACGCGGCCCTCGGCGTTGGCGGGGATGGCTTCGACCGCGTAACCGCACAGCGCTGCCGTGGCTGGGTTGGTGCCGTGCGCGGACTCGGGTACGAGAACGATCTTGCGATGACCCTGACCATTGGCCTCATGGGCCGACTTGATGCACATCAGGCCGCAGAGCTCGCCGTGCGCGCCGGCGGCCGGCGACATGGCGACCGCGGCCATGCCTGTGAGTTCCTTCAGCCACGCGGCGCAGGTATCGATCAACTCAAGCGCACCCTGGATCGTGGAGACCGGCTGGAAGGGGTGGACGTCGGCGAACCCAGGCAGGCGCGCCATCTTCTCGTTGAGGCGCGGGTTGTGCTTCATGGTGCACGAACCCAAGGGATAAAATCCGCTGTCGATGGAGTAATTCTTCTGCGACAGGCGCGTGTAGTGACGCACCACATCGGGCTCGGACATGCCGGGAAGGCCGATCCTGCGCGTACTCTTCATGTCGCCGAGGCGTTCGATCACCTTGGGTGCCGCGGGCAGATCGACCGCCGTCATGCCGGGCGTATCCTGTTCGAAGATCAGGTTCTGTTCGAGCTGCAGGCCGCGGTTGCCGCTGACTGTGGTGGGCATGGTCATGACAGCACCTCCTTGAGCGCGCCGACAAGTGTGTCGATATCGGCGATGGTGTTGGTTTCCGTGGCGCAGAGCAGCAAGAGGTTCGCGACCTCGGGATAAGTCGGATAGAAGCGCGACACCGGCACGCCGCCGAGGATTTTGCGCTTGGCGAGTTCCTCAACCACGGGCGCGGCGGGTTTGGGCAACACCACCGCGAACTCATTGAAGAAGGCGCTGGGCAGCAGCTTCACGCCGGGAATTTTTTCGACCTTCTCGGCCAGCGCGACGGCCATGGCGTGATTGAGCTGCGCGAGGCGCGTGAAGCCGGCTTCGCCCAGCAGCGTCATGTGCGTCGAGAACGCGAGCGCAATGAGCCCTGAGTTGGTGCAGATGTTCGACGTCGCCTTCTCGCGGCGGATGTGTTGCTCGCGGGTGGACAGCGTCAGCACCCAGCCGCGCCGGCCGTCTTCGTCCGTGGTCTCGCCGCAAAGGCGGCCCGGCATCTGGCGCAGGAACTTCTCGCGCGTTGCGAACAGGCCGACACCCGGTCCGCCGAAGCTCATGGGACCGGCAAGCGATTGGCCTTCGCCGACAACGATATCCGCGCCCATCTGGCATGGCGGCTTGATGAGGCCGAGGGCGACGGGTTCGGTGACGCACACCACCAGCAGCGCGCCCGCCTTGTGGCAGGCTTCGGCGAGCGTGGTGTGATCCTTCAGGTGACCGAAGAAGCCCGGCGTCTGCACGACGACGCAGGCGAGTTCCGGCGTGATGCGGCCGATGAGGTCTTCGATGCCGGCGGGATCGGGCGCGAGACATTCCACCGCGATGTCCAAGAACTTCATCGTCGTTTGTGTGGTGTCGCGGTAGTGCGGATGCACCTGACCCGACACCAGCGCCGCGCCGCGCTTGGTGACGCGGCAGGCCATGGCGACGGCTTCGGCGCAGGCCGTTGCGCCGTCGTACATGGAGGCGTTGGCGATCTCCATGCCGGTGATGAGCGCAACCTGCGTCTGGAACTCGAAAATCGCCTGCAGCGTGCCTTGGCTGATCTCGGGCTGGTAGGGCGTGTAGGCCGTGAGGAACTCGCCGCGCTGGATCAGGTAGTCCATCGAGGCCGGCGTATGGTGGCGATAGTTGCCCGCGCCCAGGAAGGCCGGCGCCGCGCCGCAGGACAGATTCTTGGCGGCCATGACGCCGAGCGCGCGCTCGACTTCGATCTCGCTGGCGGTGTTGGGCAGCTTGAACTTCGCGGATGCAAGCGCGGCCTTGGGCAGGTCGCGGAACAGCTCGTCCACGGAACCCGCGCCGATGGCGGCGAGCATCTCGCGGCGGTTGGTGTCGTTGAGCGGCAGATAACGCATGGGTATGTCCTCAGCTAAGTTCAGCGACGTATTTGTCGTAGGCGGCCTTGTCCATCAAGCCGTCCAACTCCGATGGATTGGCGAGATCGATCTTGAAGAACCAGCCCGCACCCTCGGGGTCTTTGTTCACTGTCTCGGGCGCATCGGGCAGCGCGTTATTGCCCTCCTTCACCGTTCCGGTGACCGGCGAATAGACTTCGCTCGCGGCCTTGACGCTTTCCACCACCGCCGCTTCGCCGCCGGCCTTCACAGCCTTACCGGCGGGGGGCACTTCGACGAAGACAATGTCGCCGAGCTGACTCTGGGCGAACTGGGTGATGCCCACAGTGCCGACCTTGCCGTCGATCTTGATCCACTCGTGATCTTTGGTGAAACGCGTCTCGCTCATGGGAACTTCCCCTTCTCTCTGATGGTCTTATTGTTTTTTGAAATAGCGATGCGGAACAAACGGCAGCGAAACGATCTCCGCGGGCAGCGCCTGGCCGCGCACGATGAGCTGCACTTGCGTACCGGGTTTTGCGAAAGCGGAATCGACGGTGCCCATGGCAACGGGCCCGTTGAAGCTGGGACCGAAACCGCCTGAGCTGATCTCGCCGATACGATTGCCGTTTCCGTCTTGCACCTCGGTGTGGGCTCGCGCCGGCGCCTTGCCGAGCGGCTTGATGCCGACGCGCTTTCTGGGCGCGCCGGTCTTGATTTCGCCGAGGATCTTGCCCGCGCCCGGAAATCCGCCTTCAGCACGGCGGCGCGGGCCGATCACCCAGTTGAGCGCGGCGGTCGTCGGCGTCGTAGTGGTGTCGATGTCGCTGCCGTAGAGACAGAGGCCCGCCTCAAGGCGCAAGGAATCGCGCGCGCCTAAGCCAATGGGCTGGACGCCGGGCTGGGCGAGCAAGGCCTTGGCCACCTTCTCGGCGCTCGCGTTCGAAATGGAAATCTCGTAGCCGTCTTCGCCGGTGTAGCCGGACCGCGACAGCCGTACCGGCACGCCGTCGAAATGTCCGGTGGTGCCGGTCATGAACGGCATGGAGGCCGCGGCCGGAATGAACTTCGCCAGCACCTTCGCCGCCGTCGGTCCCTGCAGCGCCAGGAGCGCCGCGTCGTCGTGGCGCGTCAGTGTGGCGCGGCCTTTGAGCTTCGTTGCGATGTGCGCAAAGTCGCCGTCTTTGCAGGCGGCGTTGACGACGAGGTAGAGCGTCGTTGAATCAACGCGCGTCACCATCAGATCGTCGATAATGCCGCCGGCGTCGTTGAGCAGCAGCGTGTAGCGGATTTGCCCCGGCGTGAGCGCCTTGAGGTCGCCCGGCACCAGCGTCTCGAGCGCGGCATCGACGTCGGCACCCTTCAACGTCGCCTGGCCCATGTGCGAGACGTCGAACAGTCCCGCCGCGGTGCGTGTATGCAAGTGTTCCTTGAGGACGCCGAGCGGATACTGCACCGGCATGGAATAGCCCGCGAAGGGCACCATCTTCGCGCCGAGCGCGATGTGGAGATCGTTGAGAGGCGTGCTCTTGAGACTGTCCGCGTCGGTCACTCGGGTTCTTCCACAGAGGTTCTGGGCCGCCGCACCAAACCGGATTCAGAGTCCCGGTGTGTGCGACGCCCCCCTCTGTCGGAAAACCTGAAAGATTCACCGGTGAACCAAATGTCTTGGGCCGGCTTACATCTTCGGTGAGGCGGAAAAAATCTTCCGCCTGCTTTCCAGAGTACCAATCCCGCGCGGTCCTGTGTGCCTGAGAGGTTCCGAGGGCGGTTGCTCCTTCGGCGCCGGCACCACTACCTAATGTGGAGCCGAACTCTTCCACGCGGGTATACGGTATAGGTGCAGTGTGGCCTGAGTCGCTGAAGCGGTCAACGACAGGCTGTGCCGCAGAAAGCCTGGAACTATTGCGCGCTGTGGATAACTTCGCGCCGCATTTCTAGCGCGTGCTGCGGCTGCGGTTGTATTCGAGCTGCGCGGCGTCGAGCTGGAACCCGACATAAACGTCGAACGATGCGCCGGCCTGATCCTTCTTGAGCGGAATCGTCACCGTCACGCCCGATTCGCTGAAGGTCTCGCGCGCGCCGGTGCGCGCCGGCAAGCGATGGTTCACCTTCATCACGCGCTTGCCTTCGGCGGTAGGGAAGAACTGTGGAATCGCGACGAAGTAGTAGAGCGGCGCTTCGCCGCCTTTGGCGGCGGCACCGCCCGTGAGCGCAAAGTCGACGTTGAAGGTCACCTGGACCTCTTCGTCGTCATAGTCGCACTCGCCTTTGAAGCCGACGATGTCGGCCTGGTACTCGATATCGGTGAGATCGCGTCCCGGGCCGTCCTTGAACTTGGTGAAGCCGGCCGTGGCCGCATCGACGCGCACGGACGGGCACGGCGGCACCAGCCGCTGGGCGCAGCCCGAAAGCACCAGAACGGCAATCACTGGTACAGCAGCGAGAAACGGAGCGAAACGGGACATGGTCATCGGCTGAGGGTGCTTTCACGCAGGAGCGGGATTTGCTATCAGAACGCGGCTGAAGGCGCTAGCCAGAACAGCTTGCCTAAACACCTGAAAAGCCTGGATTCATTGTAAGCTGGGCCTCGAAACAAGGCTGACGTGGGCGCCATGGCCCCTGCCAAACTGAAGATCCTGCTGGCGGCTCCGCGCGGATTCTGCGCCGGGGTCGACCGCGCCATCCTGGTGGTGGAGAAGGCGCTGGCCAAATTCGGCGCGCCGGTCTACGTGCGCCACGAGATCGTGCACAATACCCATGTCGTCGAAACGCTGCGCGCCCAAGGCGCGGTCTTCGTCGATGAACTCGATGAAGTGCCCCAAGGGCGCCCGGTGGTGTTCTCGGCCCACGGCGTGCCCAAGTCGGTGCCAGAAAACGCCGAGGCGCGTGGACTGCTGTACGTCGACGCCACCTGCCCCTTGGTGAGCAAGGTGCACGTCGAGGCTGAGCGTCATCACAGACAGGGTCTTCAGATCATCCTCATCGGCCACGCCAACCATCCGGAAGTCGTCGGCACCATGGGGCAGTTGCCTGACGGCGCCATGATCCTGGTGCAGTCGGCGGCGGACGCCGAAACCGTGCAGCCCACCGACCCCGACAACATCGCCTACGTCACCCAGACCACGCTGTCGGTCGACGACACGGCGGAAATAGTCGGCGTGCTGCGCCGCCGCTTTCCCAAGATCGCCGCGCCACGCAAGGAAGACATTTGCTATGCCACCACCAACCGCCAAGCGGCGGTGAAAGCCATCGCCGCGCGCTGCGACGCCATGCTGGTGGTGGGCTCGCCGTCGTCGTCCAACTCCAGCCGCCTCGTGGAAGTGGCGCAGCGCTCGGGCTGCACCAAGGCCGCGCTGATCGAGGACGCGGCAATGATCGATTGGGGCATGATCCTGCCCGGGTCTACACTGGGTGTAACCGCCGGCGCATCGGCGCCGGAAATGCTGGTGCAGGAAGTGATCGCCGCCTTGCGCGCGCGCTTCGATGTGACCGTCGAGGAGACAACGGTGACCGCCGAGACCGTGAAGTTCAGCCTGCCGCGCGTGCTGAGCGCATAGCCATGGCCGTATACACCGAAGTTTCCGATGAAGACCTGGCGGCATTCGCCGCGGCTTACGATTTCGGCGAAGTCGCGAGCTGCAAAGGCATTGCCGAAGGCGTCGAGAATTCCAACTACATGCTGCAAACGGCCAAGGGCCCGTTCATCCTGACGCTCTATGAAAAGCGCGTGAAGCCCGCGGACCTCCCGTTCTTCTTGGGCCTCATGGAGCACCTTGCGCGCTCCGGCGTGCAGTGCCCGGTGCCGCTGAAGGGCAAAGATGGAGAGGCGCTGCGCACGCTATGCGGACGCCCGGCGGCGGTGATCAGCTTTCTCTCCGGCATGTGGCCGCGCCGCATTAGCGCCGAGCATTGCAGCGAGCTGGGCACGGCCCTCGCGGGCCTGCACCGGGCGGGACAAAGTTACGACCTCAAGCGGGCCAACAGCCTGTCCCTCGCCGGCTGGCGCGAGCTGTTCGCACGCACCGCGCCGCAAGCCGCCGAGAACGTGGAACCCGGGTTGGGCGCGCTCATCAACGGCGAACTCGACGTGCTCGGCAAGGCGTGGCCCGCCGACGGCGCGCTGCCCAGCGGAATCATTCACGCCGATCTGTTCCCCGACAACGTCTTCTTCCAGGGCGGCAAGTGCTCGGGCCTGATCGACTTCTACTTCGCGTGCAACGATCTGCTCGCCTACGACATCGTCATCTGTCTCAACGCCTGGTGCTTCGAGCCCGACGGGGCCTTCAACATCACGAAGGCTAACCGTTTGCTGGCGAGCTATCAGGCGGTGCGTCCCCTCACCGCCGAGGAGAAGCGCGCGCTTCCGTTGCTTGCGCGCGGCGCGGCGATGCGCTTCCTGCTGACGCGCCTGTACGACTGGGTGAACACGCCGCCCGGCGCCATGGTGAAGGTGAAAGATCCGCGCGAGTACCTGCACAAGCTGAACTTCCATCGCGCCGTTCAGGATATCGGGGCTTATGGCCTCAGCTGAAAACAGCGAAAACGTAGTGGAGATCTTCGCCGACGGCGCGTGCCTGGGTAATCCCGGTCCCGGCGGCTGGGCGGCGCTGTTGCGTTATCGCGGCACCGACAAGGAGCTTGCGGGCGGCGAGCCCATGACCACCAATAACCGCATGGAGCTGATGGCCGTGATCATGGGCGTGCGCGCGCTCAACCGCTCCGTCCGCGCGCGCGTCACCACCGACAGCCAGTATGTGCAAAAGGGCATCACCGAGTGGATTCACAGCTGGAAGAAGCGCGGCTGGATGACCGCCGACAAGAAGCCCGTGAAGAACGTCGATCTGTGGCAGGCGCTCGACGAAGCGTGCCAGGGGCATAAGCTGAGTTGGCACTGGGTCAAAGGCCATGCCGGCCACGTTGAAAATGAGCGCGTCGACGAGCTTGCGCGCTCGGAAGCGGAAAAGTTCCGCCCCACCGCCGATTTATAAGGCCACCGTCATATAAGCGCCGCGGGTAAAGTGTAACTTATGTTTACACGTCACCGCGTGACGCACGCGCTTTCAGCGCAAGGGGCAATTGTGGCGGAACAATCTTTTCAAGTCTTGTATTCATACTTTTGACAGCCCATGCTGAGGGCTCGTGTTGCAGAAGTGCGAAGGAATATGAGCTTTTCGCGAGCCAAATCGTCTGCGGGTTATCTGACCGGCCAGCTTCTGGTCGCGATGCCCGGAATGACCGATCCCCGTTTCGAACGCGCCGTCATTTACATGTGCGTGCATTCGATGGACGAGGGCGCCATGGGGCTCATCGTCAATAAGCCGCTGCCCGATGTGCGCTTCGGCGACATCCTGCAGAACCTGAAGATTCCGGCGCGCGCCGAGTGCTGCGCCAAGGTGCAGGTCCACCGCGGCGGCCCGGTGCAGACGCAACTCGGCTTTATCCTGCATTCGAGCGACTATCAGAAAGAAGGCACGCTGGTGGTCGACAGCGAGATCAGCCTGTCGACGACAACCGAGATTCTGCGCGCCATCGCCGAGGGCTCGGGCCCGACGCAGAATCTGATGGCGCTGGGATACGCGGGCTGGGACTCGCGCCAGCTCGACGACGAGATCAAGCGCAACGCCTGGCTCAACGTGCCGGCCGATGCTGAGCTCTTGTTCAGCCGCGACTACGACAGCAAGTGGGCAAAAGCCTTGGGCAAGCTCGGCATCGCCGCGCACCAGCTCTCATCGACCGCCGGTCACTGCTAATCTAGATAGGCGCGCGCAGCGCGTCCAATCCATCGAGACTCTTACCTTCACCGAGCGCCGCCAGCGTAGGCGCGCCGGCGAAGATGCGTTGGGCGACCCGCGTGATGCCGGCGGCATTCACGTCCTCGACCTTGGCGATGATTTCGGACGTGGTGAGGGGGCGGCCGTAGACCATGATCTGGCGCGCGCTCTGGGCGCAGCGGCTGCCGGGGCTTTCCAGCGACATCAACAGCGAGGCCTTGATCTGGGCGCGCGCACGTTTGATTTCGTCCTCGGACACTTTCTCGGCGACCTTCTTGATTTCATCGCGCAGTACCGGCACCAGCTTCTTCACGTCGTCCTGGCCGGTCCCGAGGTAGATCGAGAACACGCCGGTGTCGGAGAACGACTGGGTGTTGGAGAACACCGAGTACGCCAGACCGCGCTTCTCGCGGATCTCCTGGAAAAGACGCGAGGACATGCCCTCGCCCAAGAGCGTGGAGAGTGCCCCTAGGTTATAGAAATCGGGATCGGCATGCGCGACCCCGCCGTAGCCAAGCACAACGTGGATCTGCTCGAGGTCGCGCGCTTGACGGAAGTGGCCGCCGGCGTAGCGGCCCGCGACTTCAGTGACCGCCGACGTGCGCGGCAGGTGCGCGAAGGTGCGCTCGCAGAGCCCCACGAAGGTGTCGTGATCGACGGCGCCGGAGGCCGATGCCACCATGCTGTCGGCGGCGTAATTGGCGCCCATGTAGAACTTGAGGCGCTCCGGCGTAACGCTGCGCACGATCTCCTCGCGGCCCAGCACCGGCCAGCCGAGCGGCTGGTTGGGAAACGCCGCGGCCTGGAAGTGATCGAAGATGATGTCGTCGGGCGTGTCGTCGGCCTGGTTGATCTCCTGCACCACCACATGCTGCTCGCGCGCGAGTTCCTCGGCGTCCATCGTCGAGTTGAGCAGAATGTCGGCGAGGATATCGACCGCGAGGCCGACGTCCTCTTTCAGGACCTTGGCGTAGTAAGCGGTGTGGTCGCGGCTGGTGTAGGCGTTGAGCTGGCCGCCGACGCTGTCCATCTCCTCGGCGATCATCTGCGCGGTGCGCCGCTGGGTGCCTTTAAAGGCCATGTGTTCCAACAGGTGCGAGATACCGTTGATGTCGGCGGTCTCGTGGCGCGTGCCGGCGGCGACCCAAATACCCACGGCAACCGTCTCCACCGACGCCATGGTATCGGTGGCGACGCGCAAACCGTTCGAAAGCGTTGTGACTTGAACAGGCATGATCAACGGCGGGCGTGGCTGCGGACGAAGGACTTCACTTCAGATAGGTCGTTATTGAGCACCGTAAAGCGCTCCTTGCGTTCGAAGAGATCGGTGAGCGACGCCGGCAGGGGCGGATACACGCCCGTCGCCGCCTGTACGGCCGCCGGGAACTTGGCCGGATGAGCGGTCGCCAGTGTCATGCGCGGAATGGCGGGATCAAGCCCGGCGACACGGCCCGCGTGCACGCCGACGGCCGTGTGCGGGTCGATCAACTCACCCGTAGTGCGATAGATCTCGCCAATGACACGCTTGGTGCCGGCGTCATCGAGACGATGGCCGACGAATAGCTTGGTCATTTCGGCGTGGGCGGCGGCGGGCACGCTGTAGCCGCCCGACTGCTTGAAGCCATCCATGAGGCGCGCAACTTGCGCACCATCGCGCCCCACGCACTCGAACAGGAGACGCTCGAAATTCGAGGACACTTGGATGTCCATCGACGGACTGAGTGTCGGGACCACGCCTTGCGTGGTCATGGCGCCGGTCTCGAAATAGCGCGTCAGGATGTCGTTGCTGTTGGAGCCGACGATGAATTTAGCAATGGGCAAGCCCATGCGCTGGGCGACGTAGCCGGCGAAGACATTGCCGAAGTTGCCGGTCGGCACGGAGAATGCGACGGCACGCGCGGGCGCGCCCACATGCAGCGCGGCCCAGACGTAATAGACCACCTGGGCCATGATGCGCGCCCAGTTGATCGAGTTTACCGCCGAGAGGTTCATCTCGCCGCGGAACGCCTGATCGGCGAACAGCGCTTTGACGATGTCCTGGCAGTCGTCGAAGGTGCCTTTGACGGCGATGTTGTGCACGTTGGCGGCATCGACCGTCGTCATCTGGCGGCGCTGCACGTCCGAGGTGCGCCCTTCCGGATGCAGGATGAAGATATCCACAGCCTCGCGGCCCTTCGTGGCCTCGATGGCGGCCGAGCCCGTATCGCCTGAAGTCGCGCCGACGATGGTGATGCGGCTGCCGCGCGCCTTCAGGACGTCTTCGAACATCAGGCCCACGGCCTGGAGGGCGTAGTCCTTGAAGGCCAGCGTCGGGCCGTGGAAGAGCTCTACCAGCCAATCGTTGGCGCCCAGTTGCGTGAGCGGCGCGACGGCGCTGTGGGTGAAGCCCGCATAGGCCGCCCGGGTCAGCTTTTCGAGGTCCCCCGCGATGACGCTGCCGGCGACGAAGGGCGCCATGACGCGCGCCGCCAGGGTCGGGTAGTCGAGCCCGGCCAGCTTGGCGAAGTCGTCCTTACTCCATTGCGGCCAGGCGGCGGGCACATAGAGGCCGCCATCGGTGGCCAAGCCAGCCAGCAAAACGTCGTCAAAGCCCAGCTCGGGGGCGCGGCCGCGGGTAGACACATAACGCAAGGAAGGCAGCTCCATAGGTAGGGTCGAAAGGCGGCGGATACTACGCGCGGCGGTGCGGAGCGGCAACCGACGCCCCAGTGCGCTGCAGTGGTCGATAACAGGTTGATAACGCTGCAAGAGTCTCTTTGCGACTCTTTTTTGAAATCTTCGGTTGTTATCAATGAATCACTCTACACCCAACACGCGCATGGCTATCGTTCGTTCGGCGTCGAAAGTAGCGGCGCACAAAGAACAACAGCAGCCTCCCGCCCGCTCCTAGCGATTCAGGCGGCGCGGCGATGACCGGAGAATGAATCAAGTTGTCATGTCGCCATTGGCGCCTTCATCGAGCGGGCTAGATTTGTCGACGTCGAACATGGCGGCGCAGATGCGCTACGCCGGCACCCTCGACATCGCCTTCCAGCCCATCGTCGACATCCATACGGGGCGCGTCTTTGGCTTCGAAGCTCTGACCCGCAACGTTCAGTCGCTGGGCTTCTCCTCGCCCACCGAATTCTTCGACCGCTGCCACGACGACGGCCAGCTTTTGGCAGTGGAGGAATACCTCCTCACCCAGGCCTTCGATAAGTTCGCGCGCATCGAGGGCTACAAGGCCCTCAAGCTGTTCATCAACCTCGACGGCCGCAACATCATGGCCGGCCCCAAGCTGGGCCTGGTCATCGCCGCTTTGCGCGACCGCTACGAGCTGACCAACGCCAACCTCGCGCTCGAGGTGTCCGAGCGGCACGAGCTTTCCGAAACCGAAGGCGGCATTCCGGCGCTCCTGAACTTGCGCTCGCAGTTCGGCAGCCTGACGCTCGACGACTTCGGCTCGGGCCACGCCAATCTGCAGCTGTTTTATCATGTTGAGCCGTCGATCCTGAAACTCGACCGCTTCATCATCTCATCCATCGGCTCGGACCCGAAGAAGAGCGTTTTCCTGCAGCACATCGTGCGTATGGCGCACTTGCTGGGCAGCCTGGTTGTCGCCGAAGGCGTCGAGACACCGCAGGAATATTATGTCTGCCGCGAGCTGGGCTGCGATCTGGTGCAAGGCTATTCCGTCGCGCGGCCCACGACGTCTCTCGCCGAACTCGAGCTCAGCTATGCCGGCATCGCCGCCCTGCGCAACCAGGACCGGCGCAAGACCGAGTCCGACGTCAACATGATCATCAATCAGCTCGACACCACCGAGCCGATCCGCATCAATCAGGACATCATGGAAGTGTTCGATCGCTTCAAGATCGACCGCGAGCGTACGTTCTTCCCGGTGGTCGATCAGGTGGGCTTCCCGGTCGGCCTCATTCACGAGCGCGACCTTAAGGTCATCGTCTATTCCATGTACGGCCGCGAGCTCCTGCGCAATCCACGGCGCATGGCCTCGACCTCGCTGGCGGCGTTCCTGAAGCCCTGCACGGTCGCCAACGTCAACGCCTCGACCGAGAAGATCCTTGAGATCTTCTCCTCGCACCAGGACTCGGAAGGCGTGCTGATCGTCAAGGAGAGCCAATACGGCGGCTTCCTGCATGCGCGCTCCCTACTGAAGATCATCAACGAGAAGAGCCTTCAGCTCGCCCGCGACCAGAATCCCCTCTCCCGCCTGCCCGGCAACATCCTGATCCAGGATTACCTGGCGGAGGCGGGATCGGACCCGCAGGCGGCCTATCAGTTCGCCTATCTCGACTTCGACTATTTCAAGCCGTTCAATGACAAGTTCGGATTTCGTACCGGCGACCGCGCCATCCTGATGTGCGCCGACATCCTGCGCTCGGCCTTTGCAAAGGAAGGCCGCTTCGTCGGTCATGTTGGCGGTGATGACTTCTTCGTGGGCTTCCGCAACTCCGAAGCCGACGGCGCCATGACCGAGATCCAGGACGCGCTGGCCAAGTTCAGCCGCGACGTCGAGAGCCTCTATCCGCCGGAAGACCGCGACAACGGCTTCATCCAGAGCGTCTCGCGTGATGGTAAAAGTCAGACCTTCCCGCTGCTGACCATCAGCGGCGCGATCCTGCACAAGGATGCGGGCCGCAACCTGCCGGGCATGGACAACCTCTCGGCGCTGATCGCCGCGGCCAAGAAGGCCGCCAAGCAGTCAACGGAGCGATTGGTCAGGGTGAATATCTAGCTCCCTGTCATTGCCCGGCTTGTTCGGGCAATCCACGCGTCAACGAGCGCGACTCCACGTTGGTACGAGCCGATGGATGGATCACCCGCACTCGCAGAGATGCTCGGCGGGTGATGACAAAAGGTGGATTTTCAAATTCCCCAGGTCACGTAGCCTTCGGGGCTGATGGGCCAGGCGGGGTTGTACGCGATCTCCCAGGGGTGGCCGTCGGGATCGGCGACATAGCCGCGCATGCCGCCGTGCGGCGGCGCATCGGCCTTGCGGAGCATGGTGCCGCCGAACTGCACGAGACGATCCAAAACGGGCTGCACATCCTCGGGGCGCGTGACGTTGTGCGCGATGGCATAGGCGCTGCTGGACGATGCGGCCTCGGGCCGCCGCATATCCGCGGCCAGCTCCTTCTTGAGCCACGTGCCGAGCATCAGGCCGTTCATCTGATAGAAGATGATCTCAGGTGTCTCGAATACCGGCTTCCAGCCAAAGCCCTCGGCATAAAAACGCCGCGCGCGGGCGAGATCGGCGACGCCCAGCGTGATGACGGAGATTTGCTGCTGCACCGTGGAGCCGGCGATCCTACTTGGCGGCCGCCGGCGCGTTCGGCACCGCGGCGAGATCGGTCAGGAACGCCGTGTAGACGCCGTCCATGCCGCGCGTAAACGCGGCGACGGCGGCGACTACGGTGTCGGCCTGCGCGGCTTCATTGGCCTTGTAGGTCTTCAGCAGCACCATGGAATTGTCGGCCACGCGCCGGATGCTGACCTCGATCTCGATGGCGACGGCGCTTTGGCCGCCCGTGCGCACATGCTCCCATTGCCGAAGCTCGGCGCGCAGCTCGTAGTCGCGGTCGAGGCGCATGTCCGGCGTCGTCACCTGCTCGAAGGCCTGAGCTTGACGCAGGACTTCGATCAGTCCGCGCTGGAGCATGACGCCCGGCGCCTCGACCCAGTCGTGATAGCTGTACTGCGCAAGCTGCGTGGGACCGTCGCGGTACAGGATCGCGCGTTCGTTGAGGATACCAGCGGCGCGGAATGGCGGCACATCGAGGGTCCCGCGGATGGGACCGCCGGCGCGCGCGGGCACGGGCGCAGCCGCGCCCAAGCGATGGAACGTGTCCCGTGGCACCGGGTCCGACGAGCAGGCCGCGACCGCAAGCAGGGCCACACCGACAAGGGCGGAACGGCGGTTCATGAACTTGCTCATTTGCCGCCCTCCTGATCCTTCTGCGGCGAGCCGCCTAGCAGAAGGCCCGGATTTTCGCGGATGGCGCGGCTGAACTCGGCCATGTTGCGGGCCGTGGCATCTGTGTTGTGCGAGATGTCGTCGACATAGCGCGCAATGGTGTCGAGCGTATAGCGCAGATCGCGCGCCGCCTCGCTGACGTTGCCCGAACTGCTGTCCAGCATGCCGTTTACCTTGGTGATGCTCTCGGTGAGGGTCTTGCGGGTTTCTTCCAGACCCGTTGAGACCTGAGCGAGGTTCGTCGATGTTGTGTCGAAGTTGGCGATAATGGAGTCGAGATGATCGCGGTTCTGCGGCTTCAAAACCTCGGTTTCGATCATCGCCATGGCGCGCTGAACGCTGCCGGCGATCTTCTCGAGGTCGGCCATGGCTTTCGGGAGATGGGCGACCGTCGAGTCACCCAGCACCACGATGTACTTGTTGAGGTTGTCGAGCAGCGGCTTGATCGAATTGGCCGAGAGATCGCCGAACTGAGAGCTGATGTCCTGCAGTGCTGCGAACATATTGCTGGGCTCCGCGCCCCGGATCTCGGCGCCGGGCCGCAGCAGAGACTGACTTTTGCCGGCGCGGATATCGTTGGCGATGGCGGACAGCAGCCCCGAGACCTGCGCGCGCGCGATGCTGTCTTCGGGGATCTTCCAGCCTTCCTGGACTTCGATGTCGACCTTGAACTGGAGCTGGTTGTTGCCGCGGTCGATGGGCGTGACGGCCTCGACCTGGCCGACCTGATAGCCCTCGTAGAACACCTGCGTGCCGAACTTGATGCCGCTGACATTACTGTAGACGGTGAAGTACCTGTCGGTGGAGCCGCTACTGCCGGCGAGCATGGAGATGACGATGATCAACGCCACGATCATCGTCGTGACGAAGGCCCCCACTACTACGTAGTTGATACGACTGTCCTGCATCCTCTGATCCCCCGCCGCACCTTACACCCCAAGAAGCGGCTTTCCCTCGTGCTTTATTGTTACGGTTTTATCGTTTCCCCGTCTAATCGCCCTGCTCAGTCGTTGGCCGCAGTGAGGTTACGCAGGTACTCGTCCGGATCGAGCACCTTCTCTTCCGTGCGGCGGTTGAGCAGGTTCTGAATGCGTTCGTTGTCGCAGCCGCGCACTTCTTCGGTCGTGCCGACCATCAGGATGTTGCCCTTGTCGAGCACGCAGATGCGGTCGGCGATCTTGAAGGCGCTTTCCAATTCGTGCGTCACCACGACGATCGACATGCCCATGGCGTCGCGCAACGTGAGAATCAAATCGTCGATGGCCGATGCCACGACCGGGTCGAGGCCGGCGGACGGCTCGTCGCAGAACAAGATGCGCGGATCCATGACGATGGCGCGCGCGAAGGCCGCGCGCTTGATCATGCCGCCGGATAATTCGGCGGGCATCAAGGCTTCGAAGCCGTCGAGGCTGACGACCTGCATCTTCAAGCGGGCCATGATGCGCATCGTATTGGCGTCGAGCTTGGTGTGCTCGCGCAAGGGCAGCATGATGTTCTCCAGCACGTTCATCGAGCTGAACAGCGCGCCGCCCTGGAAGGCGACGCCCATCTTCTGGCGCAGCCGGGTGCGCTCGACGTCGGAAACGCCGTGCAGGTTCTCGCCGAGGATGCGCACCTCGCCCGAGGTCGGATGCAGAAGGCCGAGCAAGGTGTTGAGCAGCGTGCTCTTGCCCGAGCCCGAGCCGCCCATGATCACCATGATCTCGCCTTCGCGCACGGACAGATCGATGCCGTGCAGGATCTCGCGCTCGCCGTAGTGAGTGACGAGCTTCTTGATCTCGACGATATCCGGAGCGCCGGAGAGGTCGGGGCGTTTGTAGTCCATCTTGCGGGCGGGTTCGTTCATGGCACCGTTCCGCTAGCGCGTCGTGATGAACGCAAAGACCATGTCGGTCACGATGATGGCGCTGATCGCCAGCACGACCGAGCGCGTGGTCATCTTGCCGACGCCTTCGGCGCCGCCCGTAACGTTGGCGCCGTTGATGACGCCGACCAGAGTGATCAGCACCGAGAACAGTACGCTCTTCGACAGGCCGTGCATCAAGTCGCCGACGGAAACGATTTCGACGATACGGTCGGTGTAGGCGGCCATGCTCATGCCGAGCGCCACCGAGACGTACCAGCCCGCGCCGGCCAGCATCACAAGGTCGGCCCAGAAGGTGAGCGCCGGCACCATCACCACCATGGCGATGAGGGCGGGCGCGACAATGAAGCGCACGGGGTTGATGCCCATGACGGTGAGCGCGTCGATCTCCTGGCTGATGCGCATGGTGCCGATGCGCGCCGCCAGCGACGAGCCGGTGCGCCCCGCGACGATGATGCCGGTGATCAGGGGACCAAACTCGCGCACGACGGAGAAGCCGATGCCTACGGTGACCTGCTCCTCCGCCCCGAAAACGCGCAAGGTGTAGATGCCCTGAATGGCCAGCATCATGCCAATCGTGACCGACATCATGGTGATGATCGGCAAGGCCTGGATGCCGACTTCCATGCAGCGCTCGAAGGTCGCCTTGATGCGTACGGGCTGGGCGCGGCTGCGCCCGAGGAACATCCAGAAGACGCTTTGTCCGAGCAGGGCGGCGCCAAGACCCACCTCGGCGACGGCGGCCACTGCCTTGCGGCCAACCTGATCGAGGCGTTCGGCGATCCGCGTCGGGAGTGTCCGCTCGCTCGCCTCGGACATGGTGGTTATCCCTGAGACGCCAAGGCTGTTTCGACGGAGGCGTGGATCGTGAAGACCTTGTCCAGGCGCGCGAGGCTAAGCACGCGCATGGCGGCGGTCGACACACTGGCGAGAGAGAACGAGGCGCCCTTCTTGCGCGAGACCTGGAAGGCCTCGACCAGCGAAGCGACGCCCGAAGAGTCGATGTAATGGACGCCCGAGAGATCGACGACGATGCGTTTGTGCTTCTCAAGGCTCTCGAGCAGCTTCTGACGTACTGCCGGCGAGGTCTGCAGATCGACGTCCCCGGTCAGGGCGACAATGGCCGCGCCCGAGACCTCGCGAATTTCGTAGCTCATTGTGCGTCCTGATTTTCTTTATTAGCGCTATTTTATGTTGGTTGGCAGGCGTTTGGTCAATTTAAATAAGTTGCCGATTCCGGGCGGCGGCGGCATGAAACGGGCGTCGTCGCAGACCGATTTGATGAGATGTACGCCGAGGCCGCCGGGGCGGATTTCCGAGAGGTCCCTGGATTTGATCTTGGTGGGGTCCACCGGCTCGGCAAAGTCCATCAGATCGACTTCCAAGACATCGTTGCGGCGCACGAAATCGACGACGATGTCGCCGGCATCGTGACGGCCGCCATAGGCATGGCGGATGATGTTCTGGCAGGCCTCGTCCACGGCCATGGTCATGTCGAAAGTCCACGCTTCGGGCGCCCCACAGAACTTGGCGGCCTGTTCAACCGCAGCGCGGATCAATTTCAGCCGGTCCGGTCGCGCGGGCACACGGATACGTAAAATCTCGCCGTCGGTGATCATGAGATCGGCGCGCGGCGGCGGCATGAACGCGGGGCGGCCCATGGACATGTCTTCGACCACCAGGAGCGTCAGATCGTCACGCAAGGACTGGCCAGGCAGCTTGACCGCGCCGGAGATGCTTTTAAGCCGTAAATCGGGGCTTTCCTCGGCGTGGTCGCGGATCAGGGCGCGGGCGCCGTCGATCCCGAGCATGCCGCCGCCGAAGGTCGTCGCTTCCGTTAAACCATCGGTGAAGACGTAGAGCATGCCGCCGGCCAGATCGATTTCGGTGACGGGGTAGCCGTCGGGGCCAGCAATGCCGTGGGCGATGCCCAGCGGAGGGCCATCGGCGGGGATCGGGTTAAACCGCTCCGTCCGCAGATCGAAATGTAAGGGCGGCTCGTGGCCGGCGTTGGTGAGCACGAGACGCCCGGTGGCAGGATCGAACAACCCTCCCACCATGGTCACGAACATGCCGCGCGAGTTGGTTTCGCACAGCTCGCTGTTGATGGCGTTCAGGAGCTGGCCGGGATGCTCGGCGCTCTTGGCCAGGCAGCGGAATAGGCTCGAGGTCTTGGCCATGAGCAGCGCGGCGTTCATGCCCTTGCCCGAGACGTCGCCGACGTTGAACCAGATGCGCCCATCGGGCAGCGGCATGATGTCGAAGAAGTCGCCCGACACGGAGCGCGCGGGGATGTTGATGCCGTGGATCGGGAAGTCGCGGCTGGACGGCCGCGGCAACAGATCTCGTTGGATCTCGGCGGCCAATTCCAGTTCGTGCTGTTCGCGTTCCTGCTGGACGATCTTGGCGGTCAGACGGAAGTTGTTGATGGCCAGAGCAGCCGCGCGGGCGAGCGTCTCCAGGAGCACCAAGTCGTCCTGATTGAACAGGCCGTCGCCCCCGATGCGGTTGATGATCTCGATGGCGCCCAGGCAGTCGTGACCGATGGAGAGGGGCGCGACCAAGAGCGAGCGCGTTTGGAAACCGGTCTTGGCGTCAACGCCCGCGCCGAAATCTGCGTCGTCGCGCACGTCGCGCACCATGGTGCCCTGGCGAGTCTGCACCGCGCGCCCGACGATACCCGACTTGGCCGAGATGCGCAGGCCGGTGATGTCGACAGGGCCGTAGCAGGCCGAGCACGCCAGCGTGTCGCCGGTATCGCCCACCAAGAACAACGACGCCGCCTCGGCGCTCATGTACTTGGTGATGCGTTCCAGCGAGGTCTGGGCGATGGTCTTGTAATCGTGGGACGCGGTGAACTCGCGCGTCATCTCGGCGATCAGCCGCAGGTGATCCTGCGTCGTGTTTCCGCCGCCTTCGCGCGGCGCGGATGTGCTCGAAAGGGTGGAGACGGCCTTGGGCATGGGGCAACTATGCCCTGTCCTAGAGCCGTTAACAATCGAGGCAAAGCCCCGAAAAGAAGCGGGTTTCAGCCCTGTGGGATGACGCTTTGGAGAACTTCGCGATAGCGGTTAGCGACGGCGGCCTCGGAGAACCCCTGCGCCACACGTGCGCGTCCCCCCGCCATGAGTTTGGCCGCAAGTGAGGCATCTGCGAGCAGCGCGCGAACCGCCCCGGCGAGCGCCGGCGCATCGTCCACGGGGACTTTCAGTCCGCTTGCGCCATCTTCGATCAGGAAACCTGGTCCCTGGCTCGCCGCCGCCACCACCGGCACATCGTGCGCCCAGGCGTTGACGACGACGTTCCCGAAGGGCTCGAAGCGCGACGGCACCAGGCATACGTCTGCGGCGCGCAAGAGCGCCGAGCGGTCGTCGCGCCAGCCGAGGAACCGCACGCGGGACGCAACACCGAAATCATCGGCAAGGTGCTTCAATTGCGCCTCAAGCGGTCCCTCTCCCGCGATCCAAAGAATAGCATCCGGAATATCCACCAGCGCGCGCAAAGCCGTGTCGATGCCCTTGGCTTCATGCAGGCGTGCGAGGATCAAAAGGACTTTCACATCCTTGGGCGTATCCAGCGCCGCGCGATCCGCCGGCGGTCCAGGCGTTACGGGACAGAAGTTCGGGATGTAGTGCACGTTTGCCGCTTTGAATCCTTCGCGCACCACATAATCCGCGATGTCGGGCGTGTTGCAGATGAGGTGCGCGCAGCGGCGGTAGTATTTGAGATTGTAGTATCCGCCGAGACGCCCGACGTTCACCCACGGGCCTTTGGGCAGATTGCGGCACGCGCGGTTCATCCAGCCGAGGATGATGTCGGGTTTTTCGGCGGCGGCGATGCGCGCGAGCTTCCACGGCGTGATGACATCGAGCGGACTGCCAAAGTGCAGCGTATTCACCCGGCAGCCGGCCGCCTCCAGGGTCGCCGCGCGCTTGGGATAGGGGCGGATAACGCAGGACTGCTGAACGCCGGCGCGCGCGAGGGCCTGGACGAGGTCTTCGTAGAAAACTTCGGCGCCGCCGTGCACGCCGCTTGCCATCACCTGCAGTACACGCACGCGAATTTCCTGGTTTTGGTCCCTCTCCAGGCTATAAGTCGCCCCGCCACAGACCTCAATGCTATGTTTCAGCGCATGAGACCGACCTATTCCCTGCGGCACCGCTTTGAGGCCGCCCTCGCACGTATGGCTTTTGCAGTGTTTCGGCTGTTGCCGGCGCGCGCCGCCTCAGCGACGGGTGGCTGGCTGGGACGCACCATCGGCCCCCTCACCCGCGCCCATAAAACCGCCCGACGCAACCTCGCGCGCGCCCTCCCTGAGTTCGACGAAGCCGCACGGGCGCACATCCTCCGCGAAGCCTGGGACAATTTCGGGCGCACGATGTTCGAATACGCCGTCCTCGATAAGCTGGCGCGCGATCAGAGCCGCATCGTGATCGAGGGCCATGAACAGCTCGCGTTGCTGGCGGCCGAAGGCCGGCCGGCGGTGCTGTTCTGTGCGCATCTTGGCAATTGGGAGATCATCCCGCCGCCCATCGCGCGCTTCTCCAAACCGCTGACCATTGTCTACCGCCCGCCCAACAACCCCTTGGTCGACCGCCTGATCGGCGAAGCGCGCGCGCCCTGGACCGCAGGCATGGCGCCCAAGGGCGCCGCCGGCGCGCGCCAGATGATGAAGGCGCTGGCGACCGGCGAGCACCTGATCCTGGTGGTCGATCAGAAGATCAACACAGGGATGGAGATTCCCTTCTTCGGGCGTGGCGCCTTCACCGGCGATGCCGTGGCGCGGTTTGCCATGCGCTACAATTGCCCGGTATTCCCGGTACGCACCGAGCGGCTGGAGGACGGGCGCTTCAAGGTGACGGTGGAGGAACCGTGGACGTTCCCGCCCGACGGCAACGACGACGACGTGCGCGCCGCGCTGACGCGCATCAACAAGCGGCTAGAGGATTGGATCAGAGCGCGTCCAGGCCAGTGGCTCTGGATGCATAAGCGGTGGCCGGACTGATTACTCCGCCGGCGCGACCGTCACCGCGATGCCGTCCATGGCCTCGGTGAACTTGATCTGACAGGACAGGCGCGAGTTCTTGTCCTTGAAGGCGCGGGTCTGTTCGACCAGTTCAAATTCATCAGCGGTGCGGGCCGGCATCTTGTCGATCCATGCATCGTCAATGAACACATGGCAGGTGGCGCAGGAGCAGCAGCCGCCGCAGATCGCTTCCACATCCATGCCGGCGTCGCGCAGGATTTCCATAATCGTATTGCCGACCTTGCCGGTGATCGTCTGGGTCTTGCCGGCGCGGTTGGTGACGTGAATCACAGCCATGTGCTGCCCTAAATCCTTGCCTGTTGGGTAAGGCGCGCCAGGCGCGCCGCGAACGAAGCGTGCTGCCTATCGCACCTCGAGCCGGACGGGCAAGGCCTTATTCCTGTTACGTCCATAACCCCCTACGTCGTATAGGGGCAAAGCCTTGTTAACGCGAGATTTTTTTGTGTCTGTCGGTTTGGCAAGCAACCCCGCACCGCGGACAAACGTAGGTAACTCATAGTTGCGGCCAGCGGGGTCTTGATGGGCCCGCGAAGGAGTGGCGATGGATAGCGGAACGGGTTTGAGAGCCATCGGTGTCGACGTCAAAGCGGTGGCGCGCCGGCACAGCCATGGGAGCGCACAGCACCCGGTGTTGCCGCAGCAGGTCCTGACGCTGACCCGCCATTGGCTGGCGCTGGGCGGCAAGACGCCGCCGCTCTGGTCGCAATTCGAGATGATGGATATGGCCGACCTGGTGCCGCACCTGACCATCCTGCGCTGCAATCCCGACAACAGCTTCCTTTTCACCTTCATGGGCACCTCGATCGCCGCCGTGCTCGGCGAAGACCTTTCCGGCTGCATCGTCAACGCCCGCCACCCCGTCCTCGCTGAGATCGACTGGCATCAGCGCTGCAAGCCGGTGGCGGACATCGCCGATCTGCAGGTACTCTCGGGCACGACCAATCCGCCCTATACCTCGCCGATTGAATTCATCGCTGCCGATTTTCCGTTCATGGACGAACGCAGCGGCGCGGTCAGCCACATCGCCGGCGTCACCGTCGCGCGTAAGCGGCTGTCCTAAGCTTCGCTCACAAGCACCGGCGCGACCGGCAAAGCGCGGCGTACGAGCGCGGCCTGGCTCGGCATAATGTCGGGTGGTAACGCGTCCGGCGCGGCGAAGCACCCTTCGAAGATCTCGGCGCTGGGACGGATTGTCTGGCGCGCATCGGCCGTGCCGACGACAACGACCTCCATGTGACGGGGGCGCACAGGATGGATCGCGAGGATGCGCGCGACCGCCACATCAAGCCCGGTTTCCTCCTTCACCTCGCGCACGGCGGCAGCTTCGGGCGTTTCACCGGGCATCATGAAACCGGCGGGCAGGCCCCAGGCGTGGCGTTTGCGAAAGACGTGGCGCAGCACGAGCACGCGGCCGGCGGCGTCGAAAAATACGCCCACCACGCTGATGTTGAACCGCGTATTCGCAAGGCCCACCACCGCCCGGGTGAGCGCCAGAGGCAGAATGCGGAACAGGTGGGCGGCGATACTTTTCAAAGGGGGTGTCCGGCGGCGAAAATCCGCAGAAATTCAGCGCGTTAGTATGATAGGGGAGGCCCGGTCTGGACAAGCCGGCGCGAGCTTTGCTATCGAAAATCCCGAAGGTGGCAAGGACTGCAATGCGTTTGATTGGCCCTGGGGTGGCTATGCGAGTCTGCAAAGGGGTAGGACCGTGAGACGCTTGAAGACCGGCTGGCTTGTCCTCGTGGCGCTGAGCGCCGTGGCGCTTCCGCACGCCACGGTCCTGGCCGTGGATCTCGAAAACCACGACCGCAAGCAACACGAGGTGACCATCAATCGGGCAGACGGCTCGAGCGAGACTCTCACGCTCAAACCCGGACAGAGACTTGAGGATATTTGCACGGACTGCGTGGTCTTGGTCGGCGAGAATTCGGTGGAAGCGCGCGGCCGCGCGACCATTGCGATCGAGGGCGGCAAAGTTACGATCGCCTCCCAGCGGTGAGCGCTTCGCCTTAAGGCTGAAGCGCCCGCCTTTTTTGGCGGCTCAACCCAATCCAGGCGGCGGCGGCAAGGGCCGCCAGTGTGATCACGATGAGGATGGTGGCGAGCGCGTTGATCTTCGGGCTGACGCCCAAACGTATGCTCGAGAACACCACCATCGGCAGCGTCGTGGACTGAGGCCCGGCGACGAAGCTGGAGATCACCAGATCGTCGAGCGAGAGTATAAAGGCCAGCAGCCAGCCGGAGACCAATGCCGGGCGCAACATGGGCAGGGTAATGGCGCGGAACACTGTGAAGGGCTTGGCGCCGAGATCGGCGGCGGCTTCTTCGAGGTCACGGTCCGTTCCCGACAAACGCGCCTGCACGATGACCGCGACATAGGACATGGTGAAACTGGCGTGGGCGATGACCAAGGTCGTAAGGCCGCGACCCGGCATCCAATCGAAGGTCTGTTCGAGGGCGACGAACAACAGCAGGAGCGAGATGCCGGCGATCACCTCGGGCAGCACCAGCGGCGCGGCCATGGCGCCCGTCAGGAGCGCACGACCTCGAAAAGATCCGAAGCGCGCGAAGGCCAGTCCGGCACTGGTACCGATCACGGTCGCGAGTGAGGCCGAAAGCACGGCGACGATGAGACTGTTGCCCGCCGCAGCGAGGATTTGCCGGTCGGCGAACAGCTCGCCGTACCACGTGGTGGAGAACCCGGTCCAGACGGTGACCAGCCGCGACGCGTTGAAGGAATAGATCAACACCACGAGCAGCGGCAGGTAGAGGAAGATCAAGCCGGCGATGAGAACACTGCGCGCGGGCTTCATGGCGACCTCGAAGCCCGGGCCTGCACGGCTTGGAACAGCATGATGGGCGCGACGAGGACAATCAGCAGGATCACCGTCACCGCCGACGCCAAGGGCCAGTCGCGGTTGTTGAAGAACTCGGTCCAAAGGATCTTGCCGATCATCAATGTATCGGGCCCGCCCATCAGTTCGGGGATGACGTATTCGCCGACCGCCGGGATGAAAACCAGCAGGCAACCGGCCAGCACGCCAGGCAACGACAGCGGCAGCGTGACCGACAGGAACGCGCGCCAGGGCTTCGCGCCGAGATCGGCTGCGGCTTCCAGGAGCGCGGGGTCGAGCTTCTCGAGCCGCGCATAGAGGGGCAACACCATGAACGGCAGATAGGCGTAGACGATGCCGAGGCAGACCGCGCCAGGCGTGTTCAGCATGCGCAAGGGCGCATCGATCAGACCAAGGGTTTCGAGCGCGCTGTTGATAAGACCCGTGGGGCGCAGAAGCGTTTGCCACGCATAAATGCGCACCAAGAACGAGGTCCAGAACGGCAGCATGACCAGCACCAAGAGGAGGCCCCGACGTTCGGGTCGCGCGCGGGCAATCGCATAAGCCATCGGGTAGCCGAGCAACAACGCAATCACTGTCGAGATCGCAGCGATCTTCACCGAGCCGAGATAGGCCTTCACATAAAGCGCGTCGGAGAACATCAGTGCGTAGTTGGCGAGCGTCGCCTGGATGCCGACAATGACGCCGTCCGTGCGCGCGAAAAACTCCGAATAGGGCGGCACGCTGATCTGCGCCGTGGCGAAGCTGATCTTGAGCACCAGCAGCAGCGGCGCGAACAGGACCAATGTCACCCACAACCAGGGGATGGCCAAAACGAAGCGGCGGCGCACAGCGGACGTCATGGCGCCAACACCATCAGCGCGGCAGCAGGCCACGTCAGGGTGACGGACTCGCCGTGCGCGAATGGCGTGCCGGTGTTGGGCGCGAGCACACGCACGACGCCGCCCAGCGGCGTGCGCACAAAGTACGTCGTGCCACTGCCGAGATAGACCAGATCCTCGATCCGCCCGCGCAAGCCGGGCCCTCCGACCGGCGCCACGGCGATGCGCTCCGGACGCAGCGCCACGGCGACGCTTTCGCCCGGCACGTGTTTGCCGTCGACGGCAACGGTGATGCCGAGATGCGCGATCTCGACGGCCCCATCGCTGCGCGCAACACCGTTCCACACATTGATATCGCCGAAGAAGCGCGCAACCTGGATGTTGGCAGGGCGCTCATAGAGATCGCGCGGCGGCGCCAACTGAAGAATGCGCCCGTTTTCCATGACGGCAACGCGGTCGGCCATAGCCATGGCCTCGCCCTGGTCATGGGTGACGACAACAAAGCTGATGCCGAGACGTTTGCGCAGCGCCAGCAGTTCGAGCTGCGTGCGCTCGCGCAAATGCTTGTCGAGCGCGGCCATGGGCTCGTCGAGCAAAAGCACACGCGGACGCTTAGCGATGCAGCGCGCAAGTGCCACACGCTGGCGCTGGCCGCCGGAAAGCTGGTGCGGCTTGCGCGCGCCCAGGTCACCGAGCTCAACGGCCTTCAGCGCTTCGTCGGCGCGGACCGTCAGTTCGGCGCCCTTGATGCCATCCTGCTTCAATCCAAACGCCACATTCTCGTGCACGGTCATGTGCGGGAACAATGCGTAAGACTGGAACATCATATTGACCGGGCGCGCGTAGGGCGGCGCTGCGGTCACGTCGTCATCGCCGATGAAAACGCGGCCGCTGTCCGGCTGCTCAAGGCCGGCCATGATGCGCAGGAGCGTGGTTTTGCCGCAGCCCGACGCGCCGAGAAGGGCGACACATTCATTGGCGCCGATGTCGATGCTGACATCATCGACCGCAACGACAGCGCCGAAGCGCTTCGTGACCGCGTCGATACGGAGGACGGGCGCCATTTCTGAGGGCGATTACGAGCCGGTCTTGACCCGATTCCACAGCCGCGTGCGCAAACGCTCGATCTCCTGCGACGGGTTGTTCTCGGGGAAGAGTTTATCCATCACGTCTTTCTCAGGATACACGCTGGTGTCCTCGACGAGGTCCTTCTCCATGAAGGGCTTCGAGGCCGTGTTGGCGTTGGCGTAGTAGACCTCGTTGCTGATGGGACCGATGACTTCGGGCGTGAGGACGTAGTTGAGGAACGCGTGCGCGTTCTCGGGATGGGGGGCGTCCTTGGGGATCGCCATGAAATCGAACCACATCACCGCGCCTTCCTTGGGGATGCTGTAGCCGATCTCGACGCCCTTCTTGGCCTCCTCTGCGCGGTCGCGCGCTTGGAAGACGTCACCCGAATAGCCCATGGCGACGCAGATATCGCCATTGGCCAGGGCCGAGATGTACTCGGAGTTGTCGAACTTGGTGATGTAGGGGCGCACCTTCTGCCAGGCCGCCGCGGCGTCTTCGTAGTCCTTGGGGCTGGTGGAGAGCGGATCGCGGCCAAGATAATTTAGCGTCAGCTCGAAGATGTCGGAGGCCGCGTCGAAGGCGTAAAGCCCGCACTTGGAAAGTTTGGCGGCGTTGGCCGGATCGAGAATCAGCTTCCAGCTATCCACCGGGGCGTCCTCGCCGAGCACTTCTTTCACCTTGGCGACGTTGTAGCCAATGCCTGTGGTGCCCCACATATAGACAACCGCGTGGGTGTTGCCGGGATCCTGCGCCGCGGCGCGCCCGACAATGGCCGGGTTCTGGGTCTTGATCTGCGGCAGCTTGGCTTTATCGAGCGGGCGCACGACGCCGGCTTTGATGAAACGGTTGAGCACCGGCCCGTTGGGCACGATCACATCGTATCCGGATGCACCGGCGAGCAGTTTGCCCTCCAAGGCTTCCGAGGAGTCGAACACATCCATATTCACCTTGATGCCGGTCTTCTTGGTGAAGTTCTCGAGCGTGTCCGGCGCGACGTAATCGGACCAGATGTACAGGTTGAGGACTTTTTCCTCTGCCGCAGGCGCGGCGGCGCCCAGCGTCAAGACGAAGCCGGCGGCAAAAACCCGGGCAAGCGTACGGTGCATCTGCATCACCCCTGATGGACGGAACCCGCTTAATTCATAGCCGATTTTTGCAGGGCACGCGATGTTGTATGGTCAGATCATGAAATCGATCCACCTTCTTCTGGGGACCCTTCTGTTGGTGGCCTTCCTAGCAGGCACGGCCCAGGCTGAGCCCATCATCACCCTGCAACGCGCGGTCACAGCCGCCGAAAAGGTCGCGACCGATCAAGAAGGCATGCGGCAAAAGGCGCACGACGAAACTCTGGCCGCCGTACAGCGTCTTGCCAAGGGCGATACCGCGGCGGCGCGGATTGCCCTGGCCGCCGCCGAGACCCGCGAGCAGGCCGCGGCCATCGGCACCCTGCAGTCCAGCGCCGCGCTCCGCCGCGCCCGGCAAGCGCTCAGCGAAGCCGTGACGGCGGCGATAGAGCAAGGCGATGCCGTCGAACGCGCGGCGCAGCGCGCGGCCCACGGCGAAGTCGCCCCCGGCGTGCGCGATCTGCTCGCCTGCGACAAGGCCGACTGCGTGAAAGTGCCGCTGCGCGAACATGCCGCCATGGTGCTCATGGGCGCTGTGCCGCTCGATTTCGACGCCAAGAACTGGCCGCCCGATGAAACCGCGCCGGCCGTCACCGTTCTGTCATCACACCCCAGCGCGCCCCGTATCGCCACGTTGCGTGCCGCTGCCAGCGAAGCCGCGGAAACCGCGAGCAAGACGCAGGCGCGCGCCGAAGCGGCTTACCGGGCGATGGCGACGGGGCGCACGTCGGAGGCTTTGTCAGCCTTTGGCGCCGCGCAAGGGGAAGCCGACAGCGCGCGCGCCGCGCAAGCCGCGGCCGACGAGAACCTGCGTCTTGCGGAACGCACTTTCGCCGACGCAGGCCGTGCCCTAAAGCGCGCGGCGCTGCTCGCCGGCGACGGCTATGCGCTGGCGCGCGGCGGCAAAAAGGCGTGCGCCGGCAAGGCGTGTGTCTCGGCCGAGGGCATGGAAGCAGCCGCTTTCCTGGTGCTGGGCGCGGCGGAAGATCTGAACGATGGGTTGAAAAGCCTCGCCGCTTATGTGGTCCGGAACGAGAACGGCGAATTCGTTTTCCGTTAGACCGCTTTGGGTTTTGTGGCACAGTTGTACGCTTCACGGGAGGATTCGCCACGCCATGATTCGCCGCGCTTACGCCGACGGGCCCTATGGCCAGATCCATTACCGGCGCGCCGGCCCCGAGGGCGCGCGCAGCCCGCTCTTGTTGCTGCACTCCTGCCCCGGATCGGGCTACCTCTTCGAAGCCTTCATGGAAGAGATGGGCCGCGACCGTACGGTGATCGCGCCTGATCTGCCGGGCTTTGGCGCGTCCGACGCGCCGCCGGCGGCGCCCGGGATCGCGGGCTACGCGGGCGCCATCCTCGACTTGGAGGCCGCGCTCGGCCTCGGCGTCTTCGACATCATGGGCTATCACGCCGGCGGCGTCGTGGCGGTCGAGATGGCGCGCCAGCAGCCCGCCGCCGTGCGCAAAATCGTCATGATCGGCGCAGCGATGCTACCTGCCGATGAGCGCGCCGATATCTCCAAGCGCTTCGTCGCGCTGGGACCGGACGAACGCGCGCCCGGCATCGGCAACAACTGGCCGATTTTTAAGACTGAATTCTGGAAGATGGGCCCCGACCTTGTACGCACGTGGAATATCTATCTCGAGGCGCAGAAGAACCCGGAAGTCTCGTCATGGGGCATCCGCGCGGTCGTGAACTACGACCTCGCCGCCGGCCTTTCGGCAATCGCGCAGCCCGTGTTGGTGCTCAACCCCGCCGACGATCTCGCGGAGTACACGCCGCGCGCGGCGACCGTGCTGAAGAACGGCCGCGTGCACAACCTGCCCGACTGGACGCACGGCATGCTGGACGCCAAGACCGCCGAGGTTGCCGCGATCGTGCGCGGGTTCCTCGGCTAGTCCCGTTTAGTGCGCCAGCGGATCGGGCCGAAGCTGGAATTTGTGGATTTTCGACTTCTCGCCGAAGCCACCTTCGACGTGCCAGGGCGTACGTGTGCCTGAGCTGGCCCAGAGGCCCCGGCCCTTCCAGCCGGCCTTAGGATCGTCGATGCGTCCGTCCATGCCTTTGGCGTAGAACGACATCGGATAAGGCACGCGCAGGGTGATCAGCTTCTCGGTCTTGTCGAGCGCATAGATGGCGTCGGCGCCGTTGCCGATGATCATCGGCACATCGTCGCCCATGCCGAAGACATTCCACTGATCGACCCACATCAAGTAGCTCGCTGTGGCGCTGCCCGGTTCTTTGACGTTCTTGAAGTTCGGTCCCGGCAGTTGGTAGAGCGACCAGCCTTCGGGGCAATGCTGGCCGGTGGCTTTAGGACCGTTGAGCGGACCCTTGCACTTCTTGCGGTCGAACCCGGCAAGATGACTGGAGCCCGTGAGGTTGGTCCAGATCACGCCTTTGCGGTCAGCGTCGATACCACGCGGCGTATAGCCTTCGACCTTGGCGTTCGGATTCTTATAAGGCGGCTCGTAAGCTTCGGTCAGCGCCGTCGCCGGTGGATTGGCGCCGAGGTTCACGCGCAGCAGAATTCCCGGGAATGAATTGACCGAGCCCCAGATGGTGCCATCGACGGGATTCTCGATCACCGAATAGAAACTGCCGGCGATGCGCCGATCCTTGGCGGCATCGGCGGGCTGTTCGATCTCGGTATAGCCTTCGTCGCGCTTTCCGTTGGCATTGTTGTCGAGGATGAAAGCGGTCCAGCCCTGCGCCTGCTTCTCGTCCCCGGTCGCGTCATAGACCGCCGTCTTGAACCAGCCAGCGGCGTTGCCGCCGAAGCCCGAGAACCACAGCGTGTGATCCTTGTCGGCGCCGAACATCACATGGTGCGTGCCGAAGCAGGTGTCTATCAGCTTGTACTGTTTAGTGGCCGGGTCATAGACGTTGAGCTGGCGGCCGCTGGTCTTCAGCGGCAGCATCTTGGCCGACGGATGATCGGCGCCATAGCAGAACGCCGGGTTGTCGCGGCCGCGGATGATTGCCGCGGTCCACACGCGGCCTTTGTGATCGAACATCGAGCTGTGCGGGCTCGCCTTGCTGTCCCAGATGACGGCGTCGCCCCAATAGGCCGAGGCTGCTGTCGCCTTGAGCGGCGCGGCGACCGGCGTGCTGGCGTCGCGCACCGGCACGTCGACTTCGAAGGCGCGGTTATTGACCGGATCGAGCACCGCCATTTTGTCGGAGCTGAGTTCGGGCGCACCAAAGATGAGCCCGTTGGCATTGACGGTCGGGTTGCGCTTGTCGGTGGAGACGGCGTCGTGGGCATAGTCGGCGGCATCACCGTAGTCCCAGGTGGTCACGACGATGCTGCGCTCGATGCCTGTCGGACGCTCGGGCTGGGCGAAGGGAACTTCGCCCTTGGCGATGCGGTCGGTCCAGTCGGCGAACAGCGACAGTGCACGCGCGCGCCCGAGTCCTGTGACGGCATTGACCATGTTGCCGCCGGCCTGGCCGGACTCGATGCGCCGCGCCCAGGCTTCGACGCTGTTGATGTGCTGGAAGGGCTCGGGAATGGTGCGCGTCATGGCGTTGCCGAGCTGGTGGCAAGTCTGGCAGCCCGAGGTCTTCACGCGGTCCATCCACTGCTCTTGGCTGGTGATGGTCGGCGCGATGCCGTTGCCGTTGGGACCGGTGCCGGGAAATTCGCTCTTGGCCGGAATCTCGAGCAGCGCGTACCAGTAGTTGGCCGGATAGTACTGCGCGGCGGCCTTCGCATCGGGCGCAATCACGGCCTTGAGGTTGAGGATCTTGCCGGGCGCCGAAGTGATTTTCGCGGAATCGACGAGTCCGTAGCCGCGTACCCAGATTTCGTAGTTCGCCTTGGGCAGATCGGGCAGAACGTAGCGGCCCATGTCGTCGGTTGCGACCACGCGGCTGAATTTGGTCGGCAGGTCGAAGGTTTCGGCGATCACCCAGACGCCGGCCTCGGGGCCTTTGGCGCTGGTGACCACGCCGCCGATATCGTCGGCATCGACCTGGACCGAAGCCGCGGCAGCATAGGCGCTGCCGCTCAGAAAGGTGGACGCAAACAACGCCGCAAAGCACTGCTTATACATGACCGGACCCTCCGCTTCAGGAAGGCATCAGTATATCGGTCCGAAAATGCTGAACTAAGTGGATTCTGGTGCGAATTCGGCCCAGAGGGGCACGTGGTCGGAGCTTTTGATGTGCGAGAGGGGCCGCGCGTTCAAAAGTTTCAAGCCACGGTAAAACACGTGATCGAGCACCTGGTTGAAGTGCCTGAACTGGGGCGCCGCCACAGGGACACGGTGCAGGCCGGCATCTGACATCGCCTTCAGAAGCAGGTGCCAGCGCGCCGTGTTCCAGGTGTTGAAGTCGCCGGCGACGATGCACGGCCCCCCATGCGCGGCCACCGGCGCGGTCATCTGCTCGACCTGATGGGCGAACTTCGACGTCGAGACCAAGTTGATGGCGTGCACATTGAGCACCAGGAGTTCCGTGCCGCAGAACGGGTAAGTCGTCAGCAGAAACGTCTTGGGCGTGTTGATAAAGGGCTCGCGGTGAAGCGAACGGATAGCCTCAGCGCGTAAGGACGCCACGCGGCTGCCGGTCTTGGGTCCCGTGGTAAGGGCCTGCGCGTCGCCGAGGTTCTCGGCCATGATCCATTCGAGGCCGCTCAAGGTGTGGAAGGGATGCGCGAGGCCCCCCTGCAGGACAGCTTCCTGCAAACAGGCCAGCTCGACGCCGCCGGCCATGGTCGCCAGATCAGGCATGCAGCCGGCGCGGCGCGCCTTGAACATGTTCCACGAGATCATGCTGAGCGTCGGGCCATAGGTCGTGGCCGTCGCGGTCCCAAGACGCTTGAGCGACGTGATCTCGGCGAGGGGCTGGAATTGGCCGCGGAATCTAAACATGGGTTTGAGAGTTACAGATAGGACGCAAACGCGCGAGCGGAAGCAGTGTTTTCGCCGGCGTGGCAAAATTTGAACTGGGTCCTGCATCAGCAACTAAACGGCACGCCGGGCGTTGGATGACCAGTCCATTTGGCCACTGCAGGAGTGCCGATATGACCAGTTATGTTATTGAAAATCCACTAAAATTCCGCAAACTTCCGGTGGCGGCGGTGATCATCGCCGGCCTCGGCCTCGCGCCCATCGCCAGCTGCCAGACCATCGAGCGTGAGACCGGCCTCAGCTTGCGTACACAGCGCGGAGTCGCCGGCGGCGCGGCCTTCGGCGGCATTGTCGCCGCACTCGCCAACGCCAATCCGGCGTGGATTGCCGCCAGCGTCATCATGGGCGGCGTCGCCGGCGGCGCCATCAGCAATCACCTCGGTCGCGGCGATGCCGAGCGCCATGCGCGCAACAACTACAGCGCCCTCGACCGCTTGGGCCAAGGCCAGACCGACCGCTGGGAAAACAAGAAGACCGGCAACTACGGCAGCACGACGGTGACGCGCGTCACCAGCCAGTCGGGCGGCATCGTGTGCAAGTCCTATCGCGAGCAGGTGCACACCAGGGCCGAGAGCTTGATCAAGGAAGGCACCGCCTGCAAAGGCCCCGGCGGCAACTGGCGCGCCGAAGCTTAGCCCGTTCTTTTCGTGACGGCGGAGCGGGGCGGGCGTGCACGACCGCCCCGCTTCTTTTTTGCCCCGGCTGCGATATGATTCCCCCGGCGGGGGTTTCATGGGGCAGTTGAAGCGGTCAGATTTACCGGCAGAGCTGCGTAGCGCGTTCAGCCGTTTTGAATCGGGCCTTTACGAGCAGGCGGGCGTGCAAGCCCTCGGCATTCTGCAAAATGCGCCGGGCGACCCCGATGCGCTCTATCTGCTGCGTCTTGTCGAACGCCGCCTCGGCCGCAAGCCGACCGGTCCGGCGAAGCTGATCTGGCAGTTCGATCCGAAGGACTGCTGGGAGTGCGAGTGGCTGCGCCTTCTGCTGGCCGGCACCTACGACGAGGAGATTGTTGATAACAAGTGGTCGCAAATCGCCCCGGCGATGATCGTGGTCGACAACCGCGTGGTGCCCGAGAAGGCGATCTATTACCGGCACGCCTTCGAAACGGGCGCGCGCATCGTGCTGGTGCACCTCAGCGACGAAGCATTCAAGGACGATTCGGGCATTTATAAGTACTGCGACGGCGTGCTGCGCAACTATCACTCCGAACTGCTCGCGGATATCGCGCGCGTGGATTTCATTCCGCTCGGCTACAAAGCAGGTTTTGCACGGTCCGGCGTGACGCCGAAAAGCGCTGCGCAGCGTCAATATCTGTGGAGCTTCGCGGGCGACGCCAAGAAGATCTCACGCGGCGAGATGCTCGCGGCGATGAACTCCCTGGAGGGCGGCTTCACGCATCTCACCGAGGGTTTTGGCACCACCGACGCACTTTCGACCGAGGCCTACCGCGCGCTGCTCGACGACACGCTCGTCGTTCCCTGCCCCGGCGGCTGGTCGAACCTCGAGACCTTCCGCGTCTACGAAGCGCTGGAAGCGGGCTGCATTCCGATCGTCGAGCAACGGCCTGCCTTCGACTACTTCACGCGGCTGTTGGGGCCACATCCGATGCCGACGATCACGGCCTGGAGCGAGGCTGCCGCGCTGGTCGCACAACTGAAGTCCTCGGACAGTCTTGAGGCGTTGCGCGCGGCGTGCTTTGCCTGGTGGCAAAACAAAAAGCCGGCGCTGGCCCAGCGCGCGGCGGCGTTCGTCAAAAAAAGTATGGGTTAGTCGTCGTTGGCGACGTAGACCGAAGGCACGAGCTTAGGTGGCTCGGCGGCGTCTGCGTTGAATTCGTAGCGGCGCGCGAACATCTGCCACCACACCGGCTTGCCGAGCTTCAGCGCTTTTCTGATCTGCTCGTGCGCCGTGTCGTCGGGCATCAACGGCGCGGCGGACTGCGCCGAACCCAAGAGGATGAGCATCACCTTGGCGAGAAGATTGTCCGGCACCTTGCGGTGCAGGATGAGCGAACCCATGCCGAGCCGGCCCATGATCATGATCGCCAGCGACGATGCATCGGTGTCGTTGCGGCCGATGGCTTTGTCCATGGCGGCAAAGACCTGGCGCAGCACTTCATCGGCCTGGTCGGTCGGGAACAGATCGCAAATCTTGCACGCCTCAAGCGCGACGATGCCGGCGAAGTACCAAGGATCGGGCGCGGTCAGTACGGGCCGGTAGAGCGCGTAGCCGGCGAGCGGACTGCGTACGCCGTTGTCTTGGCCGACGTAGCCGGACACATCGGCCATGTCGCGCAGAAACCAGGCAACGGCGTCCTCGGGCGCAATGAACGCCTTGCCCCGTACGGCAGCAGTGAAGGCCCGGTCAGACACGCCTATCCCCGTCATATCCTTGAGTTATGCCGGCCTCTAGGCCTGGGGACAACCCGCCCGGGTCCTGTAACTACCCTTATGCGCGGCCTGATTGAACGTCGATGCACGCGGCACGCGATGTGGTTTAAAAATCGGCCGCGAGCCTCAGGAAATACTGCCGGGCGGGGTTGGGCGCGAAACGGCCAGAGTTGCCGTCGACGGTCCAAACGAAGGCGTCAAAGATGTTGCTGACCTGCGCGCGGATGTTGGCGCGGACCTTGCCGACGGCGAACGGATACCGCGCGCCGACGGACATGGTGGTGAGCGATTTGACCTTCAGTGTGTTGGCGCGATTGGCCATCTGCGCGCCCTCGTGATCGACGGTGCCTTCGATCATGAAGCCCCGCCATGTGGGGCCGCTGTACTGGGCGTTGAAGCGCAGCACGCGCGGCGCGGTGCCGGGCACGACCTCGCCGATCAGGCCGCGATCGACCGGCAGACCGGCGACGCGCGCCTTGAGGAAGAGCGCGCCGGCGACAACGGTGAGCCCTGGCAGCGGCCGGCCGGTCAGCGACATCTCGACGCCGCGATGGGTAAGATCGCCGACCACTGCGTAGACGTTGGCTGTATCGCGGTCGAAGTACGGCTTACTGACTTCGAACACGCCGGCCATAAAGGTGACGCCGGGGATGATGATATAGCGCAGACCTGCGTCGACCTGCTTGGTCAGTTCCGCCTGCAGAGGCTCGCCTGCGTTGACGGTGTTGTCGGGCGCGGTGCCGAACTCTTCGAGACCGCGCGTATAGCTGCCGTATAGAGCAAGCTTGGGGGTGACGTAGTAAGCGACCGTGGCATTGTAGAGCCAGGGTTGGCTCTTGGTGGTGGCCGGCGCAGCGCCGAGCTTGCCGTAGTCACGGTGGTAAAAGCTCTTCTGCAGCCCCACGCTGAACTCGCCGACATTGGCCCATTGGCCGACGTAGGAGGCGCCGGGCGTGACCTGCTTGACCACATCGTTGTCACGCACGCCGAGTACGTAGCGCGCCTCGGGCAGCGCGCGGGCGACGCCGATCGGCGCTGTACCAAACGCGACTGTCGCGCCGCCGCCGAACAGGCGATGGGTGTCTCGCGCACGCGTGGAGATGTGAACGGTGTGGCGGAACTGGCCATCGGTGAAGACGCCCGAGGCCCGGACCTCGCCCGAGGTTGAATAGGAGCTGTGCTCGGGGTAGCGCAAGATGTCGAGGGAACCGACCCCGGTAGGCTGGACGTTGCGATAGAACACGACGAAGTTCTTCGACCGCGTGGCATCTGAGTGGAAGACGCCCGCTTGCAGCCGCCAGTTCTTCGTGGCGTTACCCCGCACGATGACGCCACCGTTCAGATCGTCGATCGGACGGTCGGCCCACTCCTGGCCGTAGAAAACGTCGCGGTCGATGCGCGGCGGAAGATAGGCCCCGCCCGTGAACACCGACGGCGCCGCTTCGCCGTCGAAGCCGCGTTGCCAGAACCCAAACGGAATCACTTCGAAGCTATCCGTGGGCCTCCAGCGCAGGATCGACGAAATGTTCCAAGAGTCGTTGTGTGCGCCGCCGTCATTACGGATCTGGAAGAGCGTCGTCGCCAGCTGCGCCGCGAAGGTCTCCGAAAGCGGCGCTTTGGCCTCGAGCATGAAGAAGTTGAGGCCCGTGGGCCGGCGGTATTCATGGCTTACACTGGTCGATGCCTTGTCGTCAGGAATGAGCAACGCCGTATCGGCGATGCCGGTGGGCGCCACAAATGGGTAGGACTGCGCCGAGAGGCCGACGCGCATACTGGTGCTGCGCGCGATTTGCCGGCCGAGGAATGCCTGTTGATCCCAGTAGAGGCCTTCCATGCGGTTGTTGCCGGCCTGGGCCGGGTTAAAACCGCGCGCGTTATTGGGATTGTAGAGACCGACGTTATCGCCGGCGAGGCGCGTGCCGAAGGCGTCTTCCGCCGCGGTGACGGCATTCTCGTTGGCGCGTTGCGCGAGCGCGGCCGGAGACACGCCGAGGGCCGCCGCAGCAGCCACCCAGCACCAAGCTTTACCTACATTCAACCTGAGTCCCCCGGTGTACGCCCTGTCTGATGGGGCGGCATACTGACGGCGACGCCCTGCGATGGCAATTGGACGCCGGGCTCACGTTATCGCGAGAGCGCAGAGTTTATGCCTAGCGCGGCCCAAATGTCACATCCGAACAAGGAAATCCGCGCTCAGACGCGCTCGATCAGCGCCTGCGCCGCGGCCGGGGCGCGCACCTTGGCGCCCGAGATGAAATAGATGAACACATCGCCGCGCTTGGCCCAGGCTTTGGCGCGTTTGGCCCACTTGTCGAGATCGGGCCCGGCATAGCCGGTTTTCACGTTCTCCTTGGTGCGCATGAGGCGCGCGTAGGTGAAGTCGGCGGTGGGCTCGTCGATCTCGGGGAAATCTGCGTCATCGGCGAAGACAATGGCGGCGTTGTAGCGCTTGGCGAGGTCATAGAACTTCTTATCGACGAAGGTCGGACTGCGCACTTCAAGCGCGTGCCGCAATTTGAGACCATCGACTTCGCGCGGCAACAGTTTAAGAAAACCCTCGAAGTCCTCGGCGTCGAACTTCTTGGTGCCCATGAATTGCCAATTGATCGGCCCAAGGCGGTCGCCGAGCATGCTGAGGCCTTGCGTGATGAAGCGTGTGATGGACTCGCTGGCCTCTGTGAGCACGCGGCGGTTGGTGCAATAGCGCGAAGCCTTGACGGAGAAGACGAAGCCGTCCGGCGTTTCGCTTCGCCACTTCGACCAGCTTGCCGGCTTGAAGGTCGAATAATAGGTGCCGTTGATCTCGATGGAGGTCAGCGCCTGAGCCGCAAATTCCAGCTCCTTCTTCTGCGCAAGACCGTCGGGATAGAACACGCCGCGCCAGGGCTCGAAGGTCCAGCCGCCGATACCGATGTGGACTTTGCCTGGCATGGGTCCCTCACTGTGCGGTTACACAGTAGTCGCTTGATAAAAGCGTGGAAAGTCGCACATGGCAGCAGGAACAATTTTAGCGGAGATGTCATGATCAACATCGACAAGATTTTGGGACAGATCCTGGGCGCCGGAAGCGCCATCGACGGCAAGCCTTTCAACGGCAAGTCGCTGGCGGGTGGACTCCTGGTCGGCGGCCTCGCCGGCGCCATGACCGGCAAGACCGGGAAGAAAATCGCCGGGACGGCGTTGCAACTCGGCGGCGCGGCGGCCGTGGCCGGTCTTGCCTATTCCGCTTACCAGCGCTACCGCGCAGGATCGTCCGGCGGATCGACCGCTCCGGCGCGCACCGAAGACGTTATCGACGTCACGCCGCTCGAAGAAGCTCGCTTCCTGCCGCACCAGAAAACCGAAATGGAGAGTCTCAGTCTCAAATTGATTCGCGCCATGATCGCGGCGGCCAAGGCCGACGGCCAGATCGACGGCGCCGAGACCGACCGCATTTTCGCCCATATCGGGAAACTGGGGCTCAACGACGAAGAGCGTTCCTTCCTGCTGGGGGAAGTCAATACGCCGCGCACCGCGCGCGACGTGGCCGCCAGCGCCGCGACGCCCGAAGAGGCCGCGGAACTATATGCCGTCTCAGTGATGGCCGTGAATCCGAATGGTTTGGCCGAACGTCTTTACATCGGCGAGCTCGGCAACCTGCTGCAACTGGAGCCCACACTCGCCAAGACCATTCACGACCGTGTGGTGAATCCGGCTTAGCTTCCCCCTTTTTTGCCGTTATGCTGGGCTGGGAACATTAGGGGAGGCTCTCCATGAAGAAGGTACTCATCACCATTGCCGCGGGCGCGTTGGCTGCCGGCGCAGTTGCAGGCGCTTTGCATGCCGGCGACGCGCCTCAACCGCCGATGACGTTCTTCGTCACCAGCGTCGGCCTCGGCAAGGGCGGCGATCTCGGCGGGCTGGCCGGCGCCGATAAACATTGCCAGGCGCTAGCCACCGCCGCCGGCCACGGCAGCAAGACCTGGCGCGCTTACCTCAGCACCCAAGGCCCGGGCGCGGTCAATGCGCGCGACCGCATCGGCAAGGGGCCGTGGCACAACATCCGCGGACAACAGGTCGCCAAGGACCTCGGCGATCTGCACGGCGACACGCTGGAGCAGGCGCGCAACGGCAACCTCATCAACGTGCGCACGGTGACCGACGAGAAGGGCGGCCTGCCGAAGGGCTCGGTCGACAAGCCCAACGAGCATGACATCCTGACGGGCTCGAAGCTCGACGGCACCGCCTATACCGACGGCGCCGACCACACCTGCAAGAACTGGACGAGCAGTGCGTCCGCCGACAAGGCGATGCTCGGCCACTGGGACCGCAACAGCGCATCCAGCATTTCATGGGTGTCGGCCCACCCCTCGCGCGGCTGCAGCCAGGAAGACCTGGTGGCAACCGGCGGCGCGGGTCTTCTGTACTGCTTCGCCGCGAACTAAGGCGCTCGTAAATAAATGTAGCAAAACTGCGCGCCAACCACGGAGTAGCGCAATATTTTTTCAAGCCGCCGCCGGACTCCGGCGGCGGCTTCTTACATTCCGTTACGCTCAAAAAATTTGTTGAATGATGGGGCTAGCTCTCTTGCGACCCCCAAAACCCTCCTTAATTTGTTTCTAGCAGCGCTCGGAACGAAGCTCCAAGGAGGGTGTTATGAAAACGTTTCGCTGTGTTTTACAAAGCTTGAACGACCGCATCGTCGTGGACGTCGCCGCCCCCGACCCCCATACCGCAGCGAGCCGCGCCTTGTCTCAGGCGCCGCACATTTCTCTGCGTGTGTCCAATCAACGCATCGAGTTCGAAGATGAGCGCGGGCGCCTTCATGTGGCGCCGGCGCCCGCACATGGGCCGGTCCAGGGACGTATTCGCGTCTACCCCTTGCGCGCCGCCTAAAGATCGGGTGGTTTCAAGCGCGGCGAAAGACACCGACGAGTTCAACGTGGTGTGACCATGTGAATTGGTCCACTACTTGGGCGCTGTCCAGTGTGTACCCGCCGTCCACCAGAATGCGGGCATCGCGCGCGAAGGACCCGGGGCTGCAAGAAACGCCGATGAGCAGCGGCACCGTACTCGCTGCGAGCGCCTTCGCTTGCGCCTGCGCGCCCGCGCGCGGCGGATCGAATACAATAGCGTCAAAGCGCTTGGCCTCGTCGGCGCGTAAGGGATTGCGGAAGAGATCGCGCAGCGTGACCCGCAACGGCAAAGTGCCCCTGGCCTTCTCCAGCGCGCGAACCGCATCGGGATTGCCTTCCACGGCATCGACCGCGCCGCGCGCCAGCATGGGTCCGGTGAAAGTGCCGCAGCCGGCGAAGAGATCGGCGAAGGTCCCCTTCTCGGGCAGATGTTCCATGACGGCCGCGACAAGGGCCGCCTCGCCCGCCGGCGTGGGCTGGAGAAAAGCAAGCGGCGGCAGCGCCACATTCAAAGCGCCAAAGCGCGCCATCATCGGATTGCGCTCGAGCATGACTTCGGGCGCATCGCGTTCCCGGGCGCGCCAGGCGATGCGGCCGATGCGCGCCGTGTGTGCGAGCTGCGCAAGAGCTTCGTGTACGACAAGGTCCGGCGCCCCGCCGCGGCCCATGGGACCGGTGATGACGAGCTCACACCCCCCGTTCACCATCTGGATGAAAACGTCGGCGGACTTGCCTTCCTTCAGGACCGGCACGAGCAGCATCGACAGCTTTGAGCGTAGTTCCAGAATGGCGGGATCGATGATCAAGCAGCCGGCAACATCGGTCACCTGGTGACTACGGCGGCGGTTGAAGCCGAGCGTCACGACGTTGCCTTTCTTGAGGGCCGCGAAGGTGACGCGGCGCCGTCCGCCGGCCGGTAGGAAAACGGGATCCTTCCAGACCCGCGGCGCGAGATCGCGCTTGGCGAGCGCATCGCGCACGAGGGAAACTTTCCAATCCTGGTAGAACGCCGGGGTCGCGTGCTGGAGCGCGCACCCTCCACACACGTCATAGTGCGCGCAGGGCGGCGATACCCGATGCGGCGAGGCCGCGATGACATCGATGAGATCGCCGCGCCACAAGCCTTCGGCGTCGCGCCTAAGCGCGGCGGTCACCGTATCGCCCGGCAGAGCGCGGTCGACGTAGATGCGCTCGCGCTCGGCCTGATGCACGCCGTCGCCGTGGGCGCCGAGGGCATGGATGGTGAGGGTTTCGCTGGTGTCGGGGCGGCTCATGGCCGCCCGTGCATACTATGGCGCGGGCCCCACTTCAAACACCGTCAGGATCGACGTGCGGTTCAGCGGGAGTTTCACTTCCGGCACGTAGCGGGCGAACACTTTCATATGCGCACCGCCGCTGCCCGTCATGACGGCGATGTATTGCTTGCCGTTGGCGGTATAGGTGATGGGCGTCGTATTGGGGGCGTCGCTGAGGCGCGTGGTCCACACTTCCTTACCGGTGTCGGCATCGAAGGCCACGATGCGGCGATCGAGATAACCCGCGAACACCAGCCCGCCGGCGGTGGCGAGTGCCCCGGTCGTGCTCGGCGCGCGGCGGCGATGGACCCACAGCTGCTTACCGGTGGCGGCGTCCACCGCATCCATACGCCCGAAGTTGCCGTCGGAGCCCTCCATGGGGCGGGAGTCCGTGCGCACCTTCGTGGTAAGCAAGCCGCGCTCGCCCGGCGACGTGGGCGTGAAGTTGACGCACGACTCGTTCATGGGGATGAATACGACATTGGTGTCGGGGTTGAGGGCGTCGGGGATCCACTCCTTGCCGCCTTCGGTGTCGGGGCACACCGTCACCACGCGCTCGCCGAGATTGAACTTCTTGCGGTCGATGATTTTCTCGCCGGTCTTCGAATCGATCTTGCTGATGAAATTCTGCACCCCGCGATCGAAGGAGAACAGATATTTCCCGGTCTTGGCTTCGAGCACGTCGAACACCGCCGCCTTGCCGGCGGTGATGACCGCGCGCGTCTTCTTGCCGCTGATATTCAAATCCAGAAACTGGCGCTCGAAGGCCCAGTCCAGGTCCCACTGGTCGTTCTGCAAATGCTGGTAGTGCCAGACAAGCTTGCCGGTATCGGGATCGAAGGCGAGCGTGGTGTTAGTATAGAGGGCATCGTTGACGCCTTTCTTGCTGCTGATGGGATCGCGCAAGGGCAGCGTGTCGTAGGTTGGTGATGGGCCAAAGAAGACGAGCCCCGTTTCCGGATCGAAGCTGCCCGGATTCCACACCGACGAGCCGGCGCGCTTGTCATAGGGCAGGCCGTTCCAGGTATCGCCGCCAGGCTCGCCCGGTTTCGGAATGGTATTGAAGCGCCAGGCTTCCTTGCCGGTCGTCGCGTCCACGGCAACGATGAAGTTGCCGCCGGGCGCGGAGCCCGTTGTTCCGACGATGGCTTTGCCCTTGGCGATGACGGGCCCGCTCATGATGCGGTAGCCGCGGGCGCCTTCGGGCACCAGCGGCGTATCCCACTTCACGTCGCCGGTTTTGACGTCGAGCGCCACCATATGAGCGTCCGACGTCGCGATGATGATGCTATCGCCATAGATCGACAGCGACTTCTTGAATGTCGCCGGCGAGTCTTTGGGCAGGCGCCGCGTGTATTGCCACAGGAAGTCGCCATTGGCGCCGTTGATCGCCTGCACGACGTCGCCCGCGCTCATGGCAAAGATCACCCCGTCGTGAGCGATCGGCGTCGATTCATTGGGGCCGTTGGCGAGCGCCCAAGACCACGTCTCGCGCAGCCGGCCGATATTGGTCTTGTTGATTTGCTTGAGCGGGCTGTAACCGTTGATCGCCGAATTGCGCCGCCAGGTCAGCCAATCGCCCTCGGCCGGATTGCGCAGCATCTCGTCGGTGACGGGCGTGATCTTGTCGAGGGGATTGGGCACCGGGTTCGGCGGCGGCGGGATGGGAACACCGACCGCAAGCGTGCCGAGGCTGGTGGTCGGCGGCGGCAATACCGACTGCCGCAACACTTGCGGATCGTCGGACAGCGGCTGGTCGCTGATGGTCAGGAAATTGCGCATCAGGATGCTGGCCAGCACCGAAGCTGTTTGCTCCGGCGACAATGTGCCCGGCGCGCCGGACGGCATGCGGCCTTGGATATAGTCGAACAGGTCCAGCGTGCGCCGCCCGCCCCAGCGGTGTAGGAACCCCTCCCCCGCCAGCGGCGGCGCCTGATCTATCCCGTCATAAGCAGCGCCGTGGCAGGATTCGCAGTGCTGCTTATAGACGGCCTCGCCCGCTTGAACCTGCTTGTAAGTGAACGTCGGCCCCTGCTGCGCCAAGGCCGGCGCGGCATGAAGCGCGCCCAGAGCGGCGGCCAGCGCAAGGTAAGTCGTCAGTATATGGCGTTTCGTCATCGGGCTCCCCCCCCCCCCATGAGACGGATTGCTCCACGCTATTCGAGTGAAGAATAGCCCGCAACGACGGCGATGCGCTCGTACCGTCGACTTGTCACCTTAGGAAATGGTGGGCGCACCAAGCGTACCACAAATTACGCAGATCAATGACTTAGCGGCGGGTGCGACAATACCAAACTTCGGCCTTTACTGGGATTTGCCTGGTGATTGTCGCACCAAAACGCCCGGAAATGGGTCCATTGACCCACGCCAGTTGGCAGCCTGGGCTAGGTCCCCAGCAAGCCCATAAGCAGTGCCGCACTCCACGCAGCGCCAACGATAAGCACAAGGCCCGGCACAACAGCCAGGGCATAACGCGGGCTCCGGCTCGACATGGCAAAAATCACTTTACTCACGGTGTTCGTGCTCAATCCCGCGAGGATCGGCAGGACCGCTTCATTTGGAACTGCGTTTCCTGCCGCCACAAGGGCGGCAACCGAAACCGCCGCCGCGTGAGCGTCAGCCAAGCCACCCAAGGCAGCAGCGGCGATAATGCCGTTTTGGCCGAACTGCTCGCGCAATGCCGCAGCCCCGACTGTAATTATTGCGACAGTTGCTGCAAAGATCATGGCCGTGAGTAAGCTAAAGGCACGGCCTGTAGGCGGTTCGTAAACAGCCTTCTCGCGCAATGCCAGCAGAGTAAAGGACAGCCCGTAAATCACCGCGGCTACTCCGGCGGCCAGCAGCGGCATAGCCATAACTTGCAAGGTGGCAGGACTAGTAGCGGCTAACATCAAAGACATTTGTGCGATTGTCGCCACGGATGAAAGGACGGCACCTGCGGCTGCAGGGCGCAATAGTGCTGGCGTTTTAGCGGCACGCGCGCCAAAGGCAGCGATCGTGGCGGTGCTGGAAATAAAACCCGAGGCAAAGCCCGCCATGGGCAAACCGAAGCGCGGCCCCACGACACGCACTGCTGCGTGGCCTGCAGCACCCACGGCCATAACGACAATAACCACCAGCCAAATCGTATGCGGGTTTAGCGCGTCAAACGGCCCCATAGCGCGGTCGGGTAGCAAGGGCAGCAGGATGAGCGTGGCGGCAGCAAACACCAAAGCATCACGCATTTCATCTTCGGTCAGCACTTGGCCGACAAAGCGGTGTAGTGGTCCTTTCAGTGCCAACAGAATAGCTACAGCGACCGACAAGCCTGCGGCGATCAAAGGCTCATCTACAGCCAGCCCGCCTAAAATGACCGTCACAACAAGAGCTATTTCCGTTGTGATCCCTGGGTCGGTATCGTGGGAACGCCAATGGGCCACCGTTGAAAGTGCGCCGACGACCAATACAGCGGCCATCAGCAGCCAGGATCCGCCGGTGAGTACGGCCAATGCACCGCCAAGCGATGCGATGGCAAAAGTGCGAATGCCCGCCGGTTCACGCCCAGCACCTCGGCCCTTGCGCCGTTCGCGCTCAGCACCAATCAGCAAGCCACAGCCCAGCGCCGTGGCTAGATTAAGAACGACCGAGTCAATACCGTCCATGTGGCTCATTTCCTACCTGGGACATCTTCACACCCACAGGTCAATCGCTAGAGACAAGACAGCGAAGATCAGGCCCGCATACGGAACCCATCGCGGACCGATAAACGCTGCGTCCAGCCGCTATACCGACGAGAACGTAGACGCCCGCGCCCATGGCAACCCCTAGGCCATAAAGCACAGCATAATTGAGTGTAAGTGACCTTGCGAGGCGCGGCACAATCAGCGGCGCGTCCGCCGCGATCCGAATGACTAAGGCTCTAGTAGATTAACTAGATGCGACGTTACAGGTGGCCACGGCAATTTCCCGCATTCACCATGGTTCAAGGGCTTTTTTGCGGCCCCCAGAGGCGGGAGAGATTATCGCCGACAATTGAGATTTAATTTGGATCACCGTAAACAGTGCCGCGATCCTTTTTATTGGAGAACGTGAACTTTGGCATGGCCTTTAGTTCGGCGGTTGAGGCTCTTACAGTGATAGTCTTGCGATCACCGCCAGAAACTTCCAGCTTGTCCCAGTCTAGCGCAACGTCGCGATCCCCCACGTCAAGAAAGCCGCCGATGCCAGCGATCACGTTCCTTACCGTTCCGTCTTTGTTGATGTGTCAACGGCGGAGAGATTCCAGGCC
>CAISTS010000033.1 GCA_903888485.1 uncultured bacterium
AGGGCTTCACGCCGTGCTGGTGGCCGACTTCGATGCGGTAGGTCTGCATGCCAGCTTCGGGGCCGCGGCGCGGACGGCGAGGGTGCTCGGCCGATGCTTTTCCGACGGGAGAAGGCCGGGAATCTTCGCGCGCGCGTGCGCGCTTGGGATCGTGGTCTTCGAAGCGGGGGCGCGGCGCAGGGGATTCGTTCATCAGCGGCGTCTCGCCCTGGGCCATGTAGGCCAGCGCCGCGGCAAGGTCGGTCGACGAGGTGTTGTGCGCGTGCTCGTATTGCTGGACCAGGTTCCTGAACGGCGCGAGGGTCGCCGCGAGGTCGGCGTTGCCGAGGATTTCGCCGATGCGATCTTTCAGTTTGGAAAGCCGCTGCTCGTTGACGGCCGCGGCGCTGGGCAATTCCATGGGCGTAATGCCCTGGCGCGTGGCGCGCTCGATGATGCGCAGCATGTGGCGCTCGCGCGGCGTCACGAACAGGATGGCTTCGCCGCTGCGTCCCGCGCGTCCGGTGCGGCCGATGCGGTGCACGTAGGATTCAGTATCGGTCGGCACATCGTAGTTGATCACGTGGCTGATGCGGTCCACGTCCAGGCCGCGCGCGGCCACGTCGGTGGCGACGATGATGTCCAGGTCGCCGTTCTTCAGGCGCGCAACCGTGCGCTCGCGGATCTTCTGGTTGACGTCCCCGCTCAGCGGCGCGACACCGAATCCACGCGCTTCGAGTTTGCCTGCGAGTTCGGTGGTTTCCTGCTTGGTGCGCACGAACACGATCATGCCGTCGAAAGGCTCGGCCTCGAGGATGCGGGTGAGCGCATCGAGCTTGCTCACGCCGCCGCCGCCCATCCAGAAGCGCTGACGGGTGTTGGCGACAGTGGAGGTCTTGCTCTGGATGGTGACTTCCACCGGCGACTTCAGATAGGTCTGCGCGATGCGGCGGATCACCGCTGGCATGGTGGCGGAAAACAGCGCGACCTGGCGCGTGGCCGGCGTGTTCTTCAGCACCTTCTCGACGTCGTCGATGAAGCCCATGCGCAGCATTTCGTCGGCCTCGTCGAGCACCAGGCAGCTCAGTTCGTCGAGCTTCAGCGTGCCGCGATCCATGTGGTCGATGACGCGTCCGGGTGTGCCGACGATGACGTGCACGCCGCGGCGCAGCGCATGCAGTTGCGGACCGTATTCCTGGCCGCCGTAGATCGGCAGCACATGAAAGCCGCGCATGTGGGAAGCGTATTTCTGGAAAGCTTCGGCCACCTGGATCGCCAGTTCGCGCGTCGGCGCCAGCACCAGCGCCTGCGGCAACTTCTTTTGCAGATCGATGCGCGCGAGCACCGGCAACGCAAAGGCCGCCGTCTTGCCGGTGCCGGTTTGTGCCTGGCCGAGCACGTCCTTGCCTGCCAGCAGCAGCGGGATGGTCTGCGCCTGGATCGGCGAAGGCGTTTCGTAGCCGACGTCGTTCAGTGCCTTGAGGAGTGGCGCGGGCAGGCCGAGATCGGCGAAGGTCGGTGCGGCGGCGATGGCGGGGGTGTCGGACATGGGGGAATCACTCAGGACGGCTAGGGGGCGCATGGTACGCGGAATTAAAGGCCGTGAATATCGTGAATATCGTGAATGTCGCAAAGGCCGCGGAAAGGCGGTACTGCGTCGGGCAAAGCACGCTATTGAAGACAAGTATGACATTCACGTATTCACGGCCTTCCCTTGGTAAAGTACCTATTCCCCCCCCGATTCCGCGAGTCCCGGTTATGACCCAGTCTCCCGTCCCCGAGCAGTCTGGACTCGACCGTGTCATCGCCGAAGCCCGCCGGCATAGGACCGAGCGCGAAACGACTTGTCCAAGCGCCTGAAAAATTTGCGGCGGCCCCAAATTGCTGCAGAGAAAATCCCAAACAGGCCAGCGGCGATCCATGCTGGCCAGGATGTGCCCGCCAGTGGCGCCGATGGGGTGGCCGAGGGAAGTCCCCGAGCCATTGACGTTCAACTTGTCCGTATCGTTCCAGCCCAGCCCTTCAGCGCGCCCAGCACCTGGCAGGCAAAGGCTTCGTTGAGTTCGATCAGAGCGCTTTCGCGTCTTGACGCACACTCGCCGGGTCGATCGGATTCATCGATGCCTACGTGCGTGAAAATCTCTCTTTCAAGGCCCTTGTTATGTCGGTCGTTGACTCGCATTCTCTTTTTGGGGCGCGCACCAGATCGCTGTGCCCCGCGATCGCGGTTCGCGCGTTTTCGTCTGGATGGGACGGGAACGCAAAGCCGTGTTGCGC
>CAISTS010000034.1 GCA_903888485.1 uncultured bacterium
CGCGCCGCGCGCTTTCTTCGATGCCCTCGCCGCGAGCAAGCCCGTGATCGTCGCCGGCAACGGCGGCGCGCGCGATATCGCCGAAAGCCGCGGCGCGGGCATTGGGTTACCCGACGATCCCGCCGCCGCGGCGCGCGAAGTGATCGACTACTTGCGTGATGAAGACGGCCTGCGCCGCGCCCGGCAGCAAGCGGCGGCGCTGGCCGCGGGACGGTTCAATCTCGAACGCGTGGTCGCGAGCGTGCGCGGCTTGGTCGAAGGAGCCGCCGCTGGCGCGCCGCGCGCTGCGGTCATGCGCCGGCGTATGCTCGCCACGAAGCGCTTCATCGATATCGTTGGCTCCGCCGCAGCGTTGATCGTGCTCTCGCCGCTGCTGTTGGTGGTTATGATCCTCGCGCGCATAAAAATGGGTGGCCCCGTGGTCTTCACCCAATCGCGGCCGGGCCTGAAGGGCAAGGGGTTCAACATCTACAAGCTGCGCACCATGACGAACGCGCGCGATGCCGGCGGCAAGCCCCTGTCCGATGCGGCGCGCCTGACGGCCTTCGGCAAGTTCCTGCGGCGCGCCTCCATCGACGAGCTCCCGCAGCTTTGGAACGTGCTGAAGGGCGATATGAGCCTCATCGGCCCGCGCCCGCTGCTGCACGAGTACATGCCCTACTACAGCGCCGAACAGCACCGCCGCCATGACGTCAAACCGGGCCTCACCGGTTGGGCCGTGGTCAATGGACGCAACGCCATCAGCTGGGAAGATAAATTCAAACTCGACGTCTACTATGTCGACAATCTATCGCTGGCCCTCGATTTCAAGATCGCGCTCAAAACCGTGTGGGTGCTGATCAGCGGCCAAGGCGTCAGCAGCCCCGGTCAGGCCACCTTCGAGCGGTTCGACGAAATCATGGCGCGGCGCCAAGGCGCCGAGGATGTTTAAAGCTAATCGTTTTCGCTCATGGCGTAGATGCCGGCCATGATGGCGACGGAGGCGACGCCAACCACTACCCACGACGTGCCGCTCTCAAACAAGTAATGCGTGTTCTTAGACAGCTCGGCGGGATCGCGCGCCCAGACCACGCTGTTGCTGAAGTTCAGCGTCGGCGTCCAGCGGCGGTTGTAGGTGCCCCCGGTGTAGCCGAAGTCGATCAGCCCCGGCGCACTTGCGCGCAACAGCGGCTCGCCCCCGAAATAGGTGCGCGGCGCCGACAACATCAGGCCGGCGCGCGGCTGGAAGCGGTCGTGCTTATTGCTGTGGAAGGGCATGCGCATATAGGCCATAGGCGCCGGAGAGGTGCGCTGTTGCCAGCCGAGCATAGTGTTGCGGTTGAAGATGCCCGATGCACCGAGGCTACTGGGGCCGCCGGCGAAAGCCGGCGTGGCCAGGAGGCAAGCCGCAAGCAAACCAGCGCACTTTTTCATAAAACGATCCCCTGCTTGATTCATCGTGACCAGAGCGCTTGAGGATGCCCGACCCTCGACCGACGCGCAATCGGCCCAAGGCGCCAATTTATCCGGGAACCTATGGGTCATTCCGCGGTTTGATGCGTTATAATGGACGAATTGGCGTCATTCCCTTCGCCTAATGATCTCCGCGAGACCGTCCGTGCTCCAGCGTCCCACACAACGCATCGCCGCCGCGCTTCTGTCCTGCTTGCTCGCGGGCTGCAGCAGTATCGGCAGGGGCGTGACCGAAGCCATCATGGAGAAGGCCGAGGAAAAGCCTGCGCCTGAGTCCTCGTTTTGCGAGATTACCGGCCCTGCATTCGCCGGCCTCGATGCGAGCTTCAAGGGCGCTTCGGAGATCGCCCCCAAGACGACGCGTCTGGTCATTGTGCACGGGATCGGCAGCCAGGTGCTGGGCTATTCCGAGCGCCAGCAACGTAACCTCGCCTTGAAGCTCGGCCTTACCCAGGTCGACGGCACCGTGAAAACCATTGCCCTGGAGTCGCCGCCCGACGCCAAAACTACGCCGCCCAATGTGCCGCTGGGCACGCTGCGCATCTCGCGCTTCACCAACGGCACCGGCTCCGAGTTGCTGACGTTTGAGCTCACCTACTCGGAGCTTTTGGACCCTGAGCGCAAAGCCATCGCCTTCGACGACTACGGCGCCGCCGCGCGCGAACGCGCCGATCTCAACAAATCGCTCAAGACGCTGATCAACAGCTTTACCGATCCCCTGGCCTACAACGGCACGCGCGGCGATCTCATTCGCGGCAGCATGCTGCAGGCCTTCTGCTGGGTAGCGCGCGGGGGCTGGAGCGACTATCCCAACAGCACACGCGAATCCTGCAGTTGGCGCGATACGCAGCGCAACGTCATCCAAACCGACGACATCCTCATTTCGACGCACAGTCTCGGCAGCCGGGTCGCCCTCGACACCATGCAGACGCTCGGTCAGCTGAGCGAAGCCTTGGGCAAGGACATCAAGGCGCGCGCGGCAACGCAGGCGCTCGATTCCTTGCGCGACAAGGACATCACCTTCTTCATGCTCGCCAACCAGCTTCCCCTCCTGCAGAGCGGAGAACCGCCGCCGGCGATCGCCAAGCAGGCGGATCAGTACTGCGGCCCGGCGGCGCCCAAGCTTCGCGACCGTTGGTTCAAGAATCTGTCGATCGTGGCCTTCAGCGACCCCAACGACATCCTCAGTTACAACATCCCGCAGAGTTTCACCGACGACTTCATGGACTCGCGCCTGTGCGCCAAGACCACCAATGTCGTGGTGTCGGTCGCCAAGCAGGTCTCCCTGGCTGTCACCTCCATCGCCTCGCCGCAGGTCGCCCATACGGCCTATGATGGCGACGAACGGGTGCTGGCGCTGATGACCCATGGCCTTGGGGAGGACCTGCCGCCCCCGGGCTGCACGTGGCTCAAGTTCGCGCCCACGCCCGTGCCCACCCCGCCGCCGCCCGCGGCGAAAAAGCGCTGAACCGGCGGACCTTCGGGGTTCCCTCCCGCAACAAAAATTTGCCCCAATTGTGGGCATAAACTTCATGGTAAGCCGGTTCTGGGAATGTCAGAACCAGCTTGCACCTGCTTGGAGGGGGTTCCGGGCAGAACCAAGAAGCCGCACCAAACAGCGGCCGCTGCACGGGAGTGAGGAGAAGGTGATGATTCGAGGGCTAGGGTTGCGGTTCGTGGCGGGGCTGATACTCACCGCCAGCGCCGTGCCCATGGACGGCGCGTCGGCGGCTGAAATCGGCGACCTACAGATGTGCGTGGCACTGCGCCAAATCGACGACAGCCGCGTCATCGACGACAAGACCATCCTCTTGCGTATGACCTCCGGTACGCCTTACCGGCGCATCGATCTCGACCCCGCCTGCCCGGGCCTGCGGATGGCCGACAGCTTCAGCTCGGCCACATCGATCGGACAGTTGTGCCGCTCGGACGTCATCCGCGTGCACGAAGACCCGGTCGGCAGCCAATGCGTCATCGACCAAATCGTCATCATCGACGAAGCCGAAGCCAAGACGCTGCTGGCTTCGCGCAAGCGCTAGTTTTTAGACGAGCGCCGCTGCATCGACGGCGGTCTCGCGCCTCAAGCTTTCCAGCGCTGCGTCGCGCGCTTCGCTGGTGGCTTCCACCGGATAAATAACGTGCGCGGGGCGCACGAACTGCGGCGCGCCCTGCACGGGAAACAGCTTGCCTGCGGCGATTTCGCCGGCCACCACGCGCGCCGGAAAATAGCCGGCGCCGCCGTGTTCAAGGATGTGGCGTAGGCCGAGCGCGCCGAGGCTGACGTGCAGTCCCGGGGCGATGTAGCGCGGAAACTGGTCGGAGTGCCACGCGCCGAAATCGGGGCCCCAATCGACAAATACGTAATCGGTCTCAACCGAGCCGCCGTGGCGCGGACGGGTTGCGACCATCGTCAGGCTTTCGTCGAGCAACTTTTCGATCTGGAAACCCGGACGCGCTTCGGGCGCGTACATCACCACGAAGTCGAGCAGCCCGTCGGCGAGATGGCGCATGAGCGATTCCGGCGTGCCGACTTCGGCCCGCAGCGCGACGTCAGGGTGCGCGCCATGGAAGCGGCCCATCCAGCGCAGGAGAATGCGCTCCCACAGGCTGAACTGGCCGCCGATATTGAGCACGGCGCGCATCTCGGCGGGCAGCGCGATGTCCTGGCGCGCTTGCTGCACGACGCGCAGCAGCGTCGCTGCATGGGGCTGGAAGCGTTTGCCGGCGGCGGTAAGCGTGACGCCGGACTTGCGGCGCACGAACAGCGACTGGCCGAGGCGGGCTTCGAGCTCCTTCACCCGCGCGCTCACCGTGGACTGAGTGACGTTGAGCGATTCGGCGGCGCGCACGAAGCTGCCCAGTTCGACCACCTCACGGAAGGTCCGCACCTGATCCATGTCCATGTCTGCACCTAAACTCCAAATCTTTCCCGGAGCTTAGCATATCGAAGGTATCGATGATAATGGCTTGAATAATTCGTTTGTCCGATACATGAAGGTCTTTTAGCAATTAGGGAAGGAGATTCCCCGCGGGCTCCCTCCCCCGGCTCTCGGATCTCGCGGACGGGGCCGGACGCCGGATGTAAGCGCCCGGCCCTTTCTATGGAGCGGAGTTTAAGGGGCGCGCACGCAACGTGATGGCGGGGTTGTCGTTACAATCAGACCGCATCCCAGTTCCGAGGATCACATATGCCGCACCTGCCGCAGCCCGCCCGCGCCCGTGGATTCACCCCACACCGCGCGATGCGGCGTGTGGCCAAGGCCGCACCGGTGGAAGCGCCGATCGTCGTGCGGCGCAAGGGCAGCCGGAGCCTTGCTCCCGGCCTCGACAGCCCGGCCGTCGAAGCGCCGATCCTGGCTTCGTCGGACGCGACCGGCGAAATCTAAGCTACGACTTTCCCGCCTTCGATCCTGATTACCGCCGCCGCCAACCGATCGACTTCGGCCCGTGCATGGGTGACGTAGAGGATCGGAATCTTCAAACCATCTCTCAGCCGTTCGATATACGGCAGGATCTCCTGCTTGCGCGCATCGTCGAGCGAAGCCAGCGGCTCGTCCATGAGCAAGAGGCGCGGGCTGGCGAGAATGGCGCGCCCGATGGCCACGCGTTGCTGTTCGCCGCCAGACAACGATAGCGGCCGGCGCTCCAGCAGATGCCCGATACCCAGCAACGGGATGATGTGATCGGGCGCGGCGTAGCGACCCGCTTCCGGCGCGAGCTTGTAGCCGTAGAGCAGGTTCTGTTCGACCGACAGATGTGGGAAGAGGCGCGCATCCTGGAAGATGTAACCGACACGGCGATGCTCGGGTTTCAGGTCGGTGCGGGTGGCAGAATCAAACAGCACCTGACCGTCGGCGGCGATGCGCCCGCGCGTGGGTTTCAACACGCCGGCGATCATGTTCAAGATGGAGGTCTTGCCCGCACCCGATGGGCCGAAGAGCACGGTGAGACCCGGTCCCGCTTGAAAAGCCACCGCGAGCTCGAAATCGCCGCGGCTGCAGACAACGTCGATATCAAAGCTCATGCGGGGCGCAGGCGGCGCGTGACGCGGCGCTCCATCCACTCGGCGCCGACAATGGCCGCCATCGAGACGACCACCGAAAGAATGGCAAGCCGCACCGCCGGCCCCTCGCCGTTTGGCGTCTGCAAGAAGCTGTAAATGGCGATGGGCAGGGTCTGCGTCTCGCCGGGGATGTTGGAGACGAAGGTGATGGTGGCCCCGAATTCGCCGAAGCTTTTGGCGAAGGACAGGATCGCGCCGGCGATGATGCCGGGCAGCGACAAGGGCAGCGTGACGGTGAAGAATGCGCGCCACCAACTCGCACCCAATGTGCGCGCGGCATGTTCGAGGCGCGTATCGACGGCTTCAATGGACAGGCGCATGGCGCGCACCATCAGCGGCAGGCCCATGATGGCGGCGGCCAGCGCCGCACCGGTCCAACGGAAGGCGATGGTGACGCCGAAAACGCTCTCAAGAAACTTGCCGGCAGGTCCTTGCGTGCCGAAGAGCATCAGCAGAATGAGTCCGGTGACCACCGGCGGCAGTACCAGGGGCAAATAGACAAGGCCATTGAGCAGGCTCTTGAGCGGGAACTCGCGGCGCGCGAGTACGTAAGCAAGGAAAAAACCCACGGGCAGACTAAATGCAGTGCTCCAGAAGCCTACTTTCAGGCTAAGGCGTACCGCCTCCCATTCCGCCGGCGACAGTTCGAACATGCTCCCACCACGCTACTTCGTAGCAAATCCATATTTACGGTATATGGCCTTGGCCTGATCGCCCAGCAGGAAATCCCGGAAGGCGCGCGCGGCCGCGCTGTCGTTCGCGCCGACAACGGCGAGCGGATAGGAGATCGACGGATGGCTGTCCGCCGGGAAGGTGCCGGCGACGGCGACTTTCTTGCTGACCACGGCATCCGTCCCATAGACCACGCCGACAGGCGCCTCGCCGCGTTCGACAAAGGCCAGCGCCGCGCGCACGCTCTCGGCGCGTATGACTTTCTTTTCGATCTCCGCCCAAACTCTCAGATGTTCGAGCGCCGCCCTGGCATAGCGGCCGGCGGGCACGCTATCCGGATCGGCGAGCGCGAGCTTGCCGACGCCAAGCGCCTTAGCGAGCGCAAAGCCGGGCGCAGGCGCCAGCGCTTGCGTGCGGTCCGCAGGTGTTACAAGCACAAGCGTATTGCCAAGGAACGAGGAGCGCGTATCCGTCGCGATCAATTTGCGCTGAGCGAGGTAGTCCATCCATTCTTCGTCGGCGGAGATGAACAGCGCAGCGGGGGCGGCGTTCTCGATCTGACGCGCCAGCGCCGAGCTCGCGGCGAAGGAGAATACAGGCTTGGGCTTGCCCGTTTTCGCGTAGGCTTCGCCGACTTCGTTCATCGCCTCGGCGAGGCTTACGGCGGCAAAGACCAGCAGCTTCTCATCGGCCGCGCGTGCGGACGTGAGAAGCAAGAACATGGCGCAAAAGATAGCGAAGGCACGCATCGATATATTATACGGGATATAACGGCGAAATATCCAAGCGGATATTTCAATGTTCCTTCACCGCGCAGAGCCGCTGGCGCATGGCCGGGCGCGGCTTTTGCTCCGCGCCGTGTTCATAAGCGACGATCCGCAGATGCGGCGCAAAGGCGGCGAGCAGTTCGCCTTGCGCCAACAGGAACGCCGGATTGCGCGGACGGCCGAACTTTTCATTGCCTACCGCGAATGTCTCGAAGATCAGCACGCCGCCCACCGCGAGCGCATCGACTAGATGCGCGAAGTGCGGACGATGCAGGTAGTTCGTGATGACGATGGCGTCGAAGCTGCGGGCCACGAAGGGCCAGGGACCGGCCTCAAGATCGGCGGCAATGACCTCAAAAGGCACGCCCGCCAGGCCTGACACATCGAGATCGACGGCGGTGACGGCGAAGCCCTGCGCGGCCAAAGCCCGGGCGTGGCGGCCATGGCCGGCAGCCAGGTCTAGGACCCGTCCCCTGGCGCGGATCAGGGACGCCCAGAGCTGGACCCAGTCTGATGGGTCCAGCACCGGGTCCACATTGCGGTCGAAGCTTTGGGCCATAAAAGCATTATACTGATATTTCAGGGGTTTGTTTGGTATAGCCCGGTCGTTTGACGGACCCCGGCGAACTTACTAAGAAAAGGCCCCAAACCGCAGCAAGCCTCTCAAAAGGCCTCTTAAAAGGAATTTGCTTTGGCCGATCAGAAGCACCCTGGCGACCTCTCCCTCGCCGGCGAATTTCCCGCCGCCGCCCATGACCAGTGGCTAAAGCTGGTCGACAAGGTGCTGGCCGGCGCGCCCTTCGATAAGAAGCTGGTGGCGCGCACCTATGAGGGCTTGGCGCTACAGCCGCTGTACACACGTGCCGATTGGAACGCGGAAGGCGATCCGTCCGGCCTGCCGGGCGGCGTGCCCTTTACACGCGGTGGCCGCGCACTGGGCACTGCGGTGGAAGGGTGGGACATCCGCCAGGTCCACAGCAACCCCGATCCCAGAACCGCCAACGCCGAGATCCTCGAGGACCTCGAGCGCGGCGTCAGTTCCATCGTCCTGAAGATCGACCCCTGGGGCGTCGGCAAGGGCATCGCCGTGCGCACCCTGGCCGATCTCGAAACCGTGTTGAAGGGCGTGATGCTGGATATCGCGCCGGTGGTGCTGGATGTCGCCGGCCCGCCGCTGCCCTATGCCGGCATGTTGCTGGCACTCCTGGACAAGCAGGCCGTGAAGCCCGACGCCTTCACCGGCAACTTCGGCTTCGATCCCTTGGCGGTGCTGGCCACCACGGGCCGCATCATGCCGATGGCTTCCGTGCACGAGAACCTGCGCGACGGGGCCGCTTACATCACCAAGAAATTCCCGAAAGCGCGCATCTTCAACGTCGTCTCGGTGCACTATCACTCGGCCGGCGCGTCCGATGCCCAGGAGCTGGGCTGTGCTTTGGCAACGGCGGTTGAATACCTGCGCGCGCTGACCGCCGGTAGCATGGACATCGAAACCGCCGCGAAGCTGATGGCCTTCACCACGGCGGTCGATGCCGATCAGTTCATGAGCATCGCCAAAGTGCGCGCGCTCCGTAAACTCTGGGCGCGCGTTCTCGAGGCCTGCGGCGCCAGCACGCGCACCGCGCCGATCACCGCCATGAGCGCGCCGCGCATGATGAGCAAGCGCGATCCTTGGGTGAACATGCTGCGCACGACGGTGGCCTGCTTCGCTGGCGGCATCGCGGGCGCGGATGCGGTGAGCGTGCTGCCCTTCGATGCAGCCATCGGTCCTGGCGGCGATCTCGGCCGGCGCATCGCGCGCAATACACAATTAGTTTTGCTGGAAGAGTCGAGTCTCGCCCGCGTGGTCGATCCCGCCGGCGGCGCGTGGATGTTCGAGCGCCTGACCGACGAACTTTCCGAGAAGGCCTGGGCGTTCTTCCAGGAGATCGAAAAGGCCGGCGGCATGACCAAGGCACTGGTCGATGGCGTGGTGCAGAGCAAGATCGCCGCCGTGCAGGCCGAGCGCGCCAAGAACATCGCCAAGCGCAAAGACGCCGTGACCGGCGTCAGCGAGTTCCCCAACATCCACGAAGCCCCGGTGGCTCCAAACACGCGTACGGCGCCTCAAGCGAAGGCCGACGCCGATATCGCGCCGCTCCCGGCACCGGGCGGCGGCGCGCGCATGGCGGCGGTGGTGAAGGCGGTTGCGGGCGGCGCCGGCCCCATGGCGATCATGAAGGCCGCGGGTCCCGCAGGCAGCCCCATCGAGATTGCGCCGCTTCCGGTCGTGCGCCTTGGCGAAGACTTCGAGAAGCTGCGCGACGCGGGCGATACATTCAAAGAGACCTATGGCCAGTGGCCGAAGATCTTCCTCGCCAACATAGGCAACGTCGCCGACTTCACCGCGCGCGCGACCTTTGCCAAGAACTTCTTCGAGGCCGGCGGCATCGAGGCCGTGGGCGGCGCGGGCGGCACCGATCCGGCCGCCATCGCGCGCGATTTCAAGGGCAGCGGTGCGAGTTTTGCAATCCTCTGCTCAACCGACGCGGTGTATGCTGACTGCGCCGTAAAGGTGGCACAGGCGCTGAAGGATGCTGGCGCGGCGATCGTCTACCTGGCCGGGCGCGGCGGCGAGCAGGAAGCGGCGCTGAAGGCGGCCGGCGTCGATGAGTTCATCTTCATGGGATGCGATGTACGCGGCGTTCTCGAAAGCGCCCACGCCAAATTACAAGCGGGCGTCTCAAAGCGGGTTAAGCCATGAACAAGATCGACAACAAGATCCCCAACTTCGCCGATGTCGGCCTCGCGGCCACATCCAATTCGGGCCGTCTCGATGCGCGCGCGTGGCAGGCCAAGGCCGAGTCCGAAGCCGGCAAGAAGCTGGACGAGCTCGCCTGGAACACGCCCGAAGGCATCAAGGTAAAACCGCTGTTCACGGCGGACGATCTTGCGGGGCTCGATTTTCTCGACACCCGCCCGGGCATGACGCCGTTTCTGCGCGGCCCCTACCCGGTGATGTACGTCACGCAGCCCTGGACGATCCGCCAGTACGCCGGCTTCTCGACGGCGGAAGATTCCAACGCATTTTACCGTCGCAACCTTGCCGCCGGCCAGAAGGGGCTGTCGGTGGCCTTCGACCTCGCCACCCACCGCGGCTACGACAGCGACCATCCGCGCGTCGTCGGCGACGTCGGCATGGCGGGCGTGGCCATCGATTCCATCCTCGACATGCGCACGCTGTTCGATGGGATTCCATTGGACCAGATGAGCGTGTCGATGACCATGAACGGCGCCGTGCTGCCGGTGCTGGCGCTCTACATCGTCGCCGCCGAAGAACAAGGCGTGAAGCCAGCACAGCTGTCGGGCACCATTCAGAACGACATTCTGAAAGAGTTCATGGTGCGCAACACCTACATCTTCCCGCCGCTGCCGAGCATGCGGATTATTTCGGACATCTTCGCCTACACGTCGAAGAACATGCCGAAGTTCAATTCCATCTCCATCTCCGGCTATCACATGCAAGAGGCCGGCGCGACCGCCG
>CAISTS010000035.1 GCA_903888485.1 uncultured bacterium
CTATTATTTCGATTCTGCGAGTCTCTTGGATCCGCGACAGAGCTTAGTGCCATCACGCAGGTTCACGTTTCGAATTTCCGCAGCGAGCTAATTGCGCGCGAGTTCGCCAACTCCTCAATCAACCGGTAGGGCTCCACCTGCGAGCCCGGAAGCGGCCTGCAAGCCCTCCACATTGCGTTGGACCAACATCGGGTCAAGGCGGAGGACTTCGGAAATCAGCCCGGCTACTTCCTGAATTTTCGCCATGCACGCTCCAAAAAGAAAAAGGGCCGCGCCCCGATCAGGGACGCAGCCCACCTGTATTGAATCTATATTTCTCTTTCAGCCTGTCAAGCGAAGTGCGGCGTTGCGGCGGAACTATGCGAATCGCATTTCGGGATTAATCCGGTCGCGGACTAGGCTGCCTTGAGCAACTTTTCCAGCTTCGAAGTGGCAGCGGTGAATTCCAGCTGCTCGATAGCCGCTACTTCGCGCGTCATCCGGTCGAGGGCCTGCTCGTATATCAAACGTTCACTGTAGGACCGTTCCGGTTGGTCGTCCTTGCGATGTAAGTCGCGCACGACTTCCGCAATAGTGACCAGATCGCCGGATTTGATCTTTGCAGCGTATTCGAGAGCGCGGCGGCTCCACATCCCCCGCGACTTGCTTGCCCGGCCCTTCATGGTTTCGAAAGCCGACTGCATGACCTTTCGTGATGATAGGCGGCGTAATCCGGAAGTCTTCACCTTGTGGAGAGGCACTCGCACCGTCAGCCGCTCTGCCTCCAGGCTCACGACGAGTACACGCAATTCTTCGGCGCCGACGCGCTGTGTCTCGATGTTTACGACCTTGGCCACGCCGTGGCTGGGGTAAACAACCAAGTCACCTGGCTCAAAGGCGACCACATTTGACGCCGGGCTGCGGGTCTTTGTCATACAACTCTCCTTGGTGGGTATTGATAAGCGTGGCGCAGGTTGTCGGCCACGTTGTCATCCCCCGAGACGGGCGCCCGTCTCGGGGGTAGCGTAAGGCTACGTCTGCGGCGTGCACCGGCAACAATAAAGTCAGCCGGCGAGCGCAAGAAACGCCACCTTCCGCCAATCGGGTTGTGTGTGAGTGGAGGCGCTATATAGAGATTCGCACCTGCTAAAGCAACCCTTGCTAGCCAAACCTCCACAGACGCGAATTAGCGCTGTTTTGCGTTAAGGGGTGCCGGGAATTGCACCCGGTCATCTGAAGCAACGCGCGCGTTGTCCTGGAGGCATTCCCGCAGATAGGAGACGCTCAACACCCCGTCCTCGATTTGCTGCGCCACCCAAACCCGGGCAGCGGTGTCCAAGTCACACCGGCAGATTTCAGAACAGAAGCGTTGCGGCTTCCCGCCGGTCGAACGGGCTTGAAATGCCCGCAGGCACCAAAGGCAAGCAGTCCGGCTCACCGGGCGGCCTTGGTCTGTAGGAGCCTCTTGGCCGCGCGCTCCATCGCCGCAGTGCCCCAAGCCAAATCAGCATCCCCGCAATAGTGGCCCTTGCGTCCACGCTTCCTTCGCCAGATGCCTTGGCCGTCGTAGAGGCGGGCCTGCACATCGAAGAGCACAGCGCACTTGCACACGAACTCAATCACGTTAGCCGCATCGGGATTGACTACCGAACCGCGCGTGCTCTCTGCCCTAATCTCGACATTTGTCGCTATACTATGCCTCGGTACTGGGGGGCTGGATATGTGCGGGCGCTTTTCCAATCGGTTTACCTGGAAAGAATTGCACGACCTTTACGAAGCGTTTCTAAAGGGAACGCCCAGTGCGTGGACTCCCAAGTACAATATCGCGCCAACAACGCAGGTCCCGGTCCTTCGTTTTATCGACGGTAACCGCCGAATAGACCTTATGCGTTGGGGCCTCGTGCCCTCATGGTCGAAAGAGATCGGCAAGTTCGCGACATTCAACGCGCGGTCTGATGGCTGCGAATCAAAGCCCACCTACCGAGGCGCTTGGAAAGCTGGGCGGCGCTGTATCATCCCTGCCAGCTCCTTCTTCGAGTGGCGCAAGTCGGACAAGCAGCCGCACGCCATAGGGCTTGGCAACAAGGGGCCGATGTCTTTCGCTGGACTTTGGGAGGAATGGCAGCCCAAAGACGCGCCGCCCATCCTCTCCTGCACGGTCATCACCTGCGAGCCCAACGCCCTCATGGGAAACATACACGACCGAATGCCGGTTATAATTGGCGACGAGGACTTGCCGGCATGGCTCGGCGAGGAACCTGCAACGAACGACCAGCTTCGGGTAATGTTGAGACCGTTCGACCCTTCACGCATGACGGCGTGGACAGTTTCAAAGGATGTCGGCCAGGTGAAGAATCAAGGCGAGCATCTAATAGAGGCCGCTGAATGAGCACTAACGGTTTAAAGGTTCATCCAATGGCGCGGCTGTTCGCCATCGTGCCGGTGGTGCTGATCGCAGTTGGCGTGATCGCCTTCGTGCTGGGTTTCCGGCTGGAGGGCCGCCGGCCAGTCTCCCTGGCTTGGCGCACCCTTTCGGTGGCGGAGCACAATTTCGCCGTGGCGGCGCCGGGCATGTTCATTCTCAACCGCCAGGCAATGAATATCGGTGACGAGAATGTCGACGCCCACGTCTACGCGATGACCGACAGCGGCGTGACCTTCAGCGTGTCGGCCACACGGCGACCCAACACCGACCAGCGTCCCCTGGACGAGGTGGCCGAGCGCTTGGGAATGAGCGGCGCGGCTGCCGCAAGCCCCACGAGCATGCCGATGTTCCGCTATGACGATACGCGGCAAGGCGAACGGATCCAGGCGCTGCTGATCTTCAACGGCCGCATGATGTATCAACTGATGGTCACCGCTCCGGCGGCGAGCTACCCCTCGGCTAACGCCGCGCGGTTCTTGGGCTCCTTCCGCCTTCTCACCAATAACTAATGCGTGCTCGAAGGCACCTCCACGCCAAGCGCATGACAGCATGGACGGTTTCAAAGGATGTTGGCCAAGTGAAGAACCAGGGCGAAGCCCTTATAGAGCCCGAGCGCCCGTGAGCAATCCCAACGAAACCGCAATCGAAATGGAGCGTCGCCACATAAGTGAGGCAGAACTGCTCGATGGGATTGTAGGCCATCTGCGCGGTGCAATAGGCGATCAGCTCGCTCCACGACGAAATCAGTGGCTCGTCCTTGACGCGCGTCTGTAACAGCCTCTGGGCGGCGGCCTGGACAGCCTTCAACGACGTGGCGGTGGTTTCGCCGATGCCGTCCACCTCGCACAATGCCTCGACGGGCGCGGAGATCACCTCGCCGAAGGAGCCGAAGCGCGCGAGCAGTGCTTTGGCGATGGGCTTGGTGTCGCGGCGCGGGATCACGCCGAACAGGAACAGCTCGAGCAGCTCATAGTCCTGCAGGCTTTCGCCGCCGGAGGCGTGAAACCGTTCGCGCAGCCGCTCGCGATGACCAAGGTAATCGGGCGCGGACGATATTTCGTCCGCAAAAAGCCCGCGTGCTGCGGCATCCTGAAGGTCTTTGCGACTCATGTCCCCTCCGGGACCTAGTCGTACCACGCCGAGGCACGCTAGATTAAGTCCATGACCTACATCCTTTACGGAATTTTGGCGGCCTATCTGATCGCGGGGCTTATTCTGACCCGTACCGTGCTGCGGCCCAACCGGCGGCTCCGGTATTACGAGGTGGCGCTGGGCGCGGTGTTTATGCCCATCCTGTTTATCTTCCTGCTGCTCTGCATCTTCTTCGAGGACCTGTGGAAACGCCTGCTGCTCGCGCTCGATTTCGATCCGCCTGAGGAGATGCGGGCCGGGCCGAAGGACCCGTCCGATGACGTCCTCGGCGATCTGTGAAGCCGGCTTGTGCCCGCCGGAGGGCATGTTAGCTTAGCCGGACAAACGCGTTCATGTTCGGGGGAGGAATAGCATGACAGCTCGTTTTGCACAGATTTTGGCGTTGTTGGGCCTGTTTCTGCCCGGCGTCGCCGCCGCAGCCGATAATCTCTTGTATTTCTCGACCAAGCTCAACGTCTCGAACATCGAGAAGTCCATAGACTTCTACACCAACATGATGGGCCTTAAGGTCGCCACGCAGACCAGCGGCGGACGCGTGCTTGAGGTGATCCTGACCAAGGGCGGTGAAAAGACCGCCGTCACCGAGCAAGCCATCGTCCTTGCCTACAACAAGGAGCGCAAGGAGCCGCTGGTGATCGGTGACGCCTTCAACAACATCACCTTCGTGGTCAGCGACCTCGCGGGACTGGTCAAGAAGCTGGAAGCCGCCGGCCACAAGATCACGGGCAATCCGGCGCCGCGTCCGTCAGCGACGCCTGCGGCCAAGCAGATCGCCGTGGTGTTTCTCAAGGATCCCGACGGCTACACCATCGAGCTCTTGCAGCGTTTCCAATAGCTAGGCGAGGCCGGACTTCGACAGCGGCAAGTTGCGCACGCGCTTGCCGATCGCGGCAAAGATCGCATTGGCGATGGCCGGCGCGAGCGGCGGCACCGTCGGCTCGCCGATGCCGCGCGGGCTTTCGGTCGAGGGCACGATGTGCACCTCGACCACCGGCATGTCCTTCATGCGGATCATGCGGTAGTCGTTGAAATTGGATTGCTCGACGAGGCCGTCCTTCAAGGTGATCTCGCCGTAAAGAACCGCGCTCAAGCCAAGCCCAATCCCGCCTTCGACCTGCCTTCGCTATCGGTGAAGGGCCCCAAGTCCGCAATGTGATCGTCCGAGGTATGGGCTCTCGGACGTCGGATCGTAGAATAGTTCGGCCGGCATCGCTTTTTTGGTTCAGGGCTCCAGCGAGGCGAGATAAGCGGCGATGTTGAGAAAGTCCTCGTTGGTCAATCCGACCAACACAGGCTCCATTTCGATGCTGCCGATGCCGGCGCGGTTCTTGCTCTGCATATCGTAGAGCTGGCGCACCGTGTAGCTGGGCGAGCGCCCGGCGAGCGGCGGGAACTTGTCGGTGCCGCGCAAGTCCAGCCCATGGCACTCGGTGCAGGGCGTGGTCTTGGTGGCGCCGGTGCGCACGATATCTTCACCCTTCTTGATGCTGCCCTTGGGCACATAGGCGATGAAGCCCGAGCGCGGATTGCGTGTGACCTCGAAGTCGTGGGTGCTGATGGGCGTCTCGACGATACGGTCGCCGAGCGGCTCGGTGCCGGCGTCCTTACCTTCGAGCGTGAGATAGATGCCCCCGCGCGCGACCGTCTTGGGCGCGGTATCGCTTTCAATCACCTTCACCCACGGCGTCGATGGCAGCGCGGAGAAATACCTCGCGGCTTCGAAGATCTCTTCCTTGGTCATGCCCTTGGCGAAGTCGATCATAAGCTGCGTGTTGGCTTTGCGCGGGTCGGACGACTTGCGCAGGCCGGTTTTGAAGTCATAGAGCTGCTGGACGATGTAGCTGTGGGGAAGACCCGCGAGATTGGCGTTTTCCGGGCGGCCTTTTCCATTGGGCATGTGACAGAAACCACAGGCCCACACCTGAGGTGTTGCTTTGTCGTTACCGTGCGCGACGATAGGCGACATCGGCGGATGGTCCTCGGGGAACCAGTCGGCGGGCGCGAAGCGCGCGGTGATCTGCGCCGCGGTGAACTGATGCTTCGAGCCCGGTACGCTGAGCAGCGTGGGATCTGCCGGCTTGGCGGCGGCGGCCGGCGCTGCGGGCGCGGGAGCTGCGGCGGGCGGGGCCGTTCCGGGTGGCGGTGCGGGCGTCGTGACGCCCCAGGCCCACATGGGCGGGCCTTCTTCCTGGCTGAAGGCGCCCGATATGCCGAGCGCCGTGACTATCGCCAAAGCTCCGGTAACAACCAGCTTTTTCATGGGCTCCCCCTTTTCCGCCTCGTGAGGGTACATGAGCCGGAGAAAGAAATCAGCAGGTGCGGCGGTATGCGACGATCATTAACACTGCCCCGGCGAATGGGCTAATCTGATACCGCAGAGGTTCAATTGGGAGGTTTCAGGTGGGATTCGGCACGGTTCGCCGCGTTGTCTACGCGCTCGCCTGCCTATGTCTGGCGGGCGCGGTAGCTGCCGCTGAGCCCGGTAAGGCGACCTTCGAAAACCCTCTCGTCGCGGTGCGGGACGTGTACGGCGCCGCGGGACAGCCCGCCGGCATCACCACCGGACGTGATGCCGTGATTATCGATCTCGAAAAGGCCCAAGCGCAGTTTGTGCCGCGCTACAGCGCGGGCACCATCCCGAGCGCCAAAGCCGTGGTGGTCGAGCTGAAGACCGACGGGCCCGGCAAGCCTCTGGCCAACACCTCGAACTATCCGGATGCGTTTCCGCGCCCCAACATCAATCAGATTCTCGATTCCGCGCGGGTGAGGGTATGGGATTACACCTGGACGCCCGGCGTGCCCCCGCCGACGCATTTCCACACCATGCCGGCGCTGCCGGTGTTCCTGGCCGACGGCGCGCTGCGCTCGGAATCGCCCAGCGGCGAGATCAGCGTGACGCCGCACTATGTGGGACATTGGCGCTATCAGTTGGAAGGCCGCCTGCATACCGAACACTTAGACAAAGGCGCAGCCCGCGCCATCATCGTCGAGTTCAAATAGGAAAGGGAGATTTCCATGAGTGAAGAGAAGAAGACCGAGAAGGCCTCGCGCCGTGATTTTCTGTTCAAGGGCGCTGCTGTCGGCGGCGGACTTGCGGCCGCCGCTGCGGCCATCGTTCCGGCGGCTGAAGCCGCCGCGCCGGCGCAGGTCGCCCGCCCGCAGACGGCCACCGAGAAGTTCCGCGCGCTTCTGCAGCGTCCGGGTCTGACGGTCGTTCCCGAGGCGCACACGGTGTTCGCGGCGCGCCTCGCCGAACTCAACGGCTTCGACTGCGTCTACACCGGCGGCAACATGATCTCCGCCATGCATCTCGGCTTCGACGACTACGGCATCGTCACCATTTCCGAACTGATCCAGTACGGCGGTCACATCGCGCGCGGCGTCGATATTCCGTGTGTCGTGGACAGCGACCAGCTGGGCGAAACGGCGCTGACCGTGCACCGCCATACCAAGGAATATCAGCGCGCCGGCATCGCCGCGCTGCACGTCGAGGACACGCGCAATCCGAAGCACCAGGGCGCCGGCGTCAGCAGCCTGATGCCGCCCGAAGAGATGGCGCTGCGCATCCAGGCCGCCAAGGAGGCCAAGTACGATCCCAACTTCACGATCATCGCGCGCTCGGACGCCATGAGCCTCTTCGAGAAAAAGGGCGACCTCACCGAGTTGATCCGCCGCGGCAAGATGTATGCCCAGGCCGGCGCCGATGCCTTCTTCCCGACGGGCATCAAGGCCGATCAGATCAACGCCATTACCGAGGGCACGGGCCTGCCGGTGGTCTCGCTCAACGTTCCGATCGAGCCGCAGCGCAACACCAAGGTGAAGATCTGCTTGCACGCGGTGCAGGTCTTCCAGCCGGTGATGAAACTGTATGAAGACATGATTCTGGGCCTCAAGGCGAACGGCGAGTTCCCGAAGCCGCCGCGCTTGCCGCAGGAGAAGGTCGACGCCGTCATGCGCACGGCGAAGTACCAGGAGCTGACCAACCGCTGGAACAAGGTCCGCGGAACCTAAACACCACGGCAGAGCAAAAAGCCCGTCCGGGTCACCCCGGGCGGGCTTTTTCTTTGAGAAGTCGTGCCTGGCTTAGGACGCTGCGTTTTCCGCGCCGTAGGGCGGGCAGGTGTAGCCCTTGGGCGAGAGCGTGAAAATCTCAACGCCCGTCTCTGTCACGCCGATTGTGTGTTCGAACTGCGCCGACAGCGACTTGTCGCGCGTCACGGCGGTCCAGCCATCGTCGAGGATCTTGGTTTCGTAGCGGCCCGCGTTGATCATCGGCTCGACGGTGAAGATCATGCCGGCTTCCAGCACCATGCCTTCGCCGGGCTCGCCGAAGTGCATGACGTTCGGGGCTTGATGAAAGATGCGCCCGATACCGTGGCCGCAGAAATCGCGCACCACCGAGAAGCGCTGGCTTTCGGCATAGCTTTGGATGGCGTAGCCCACGTCGCCCAAGGTCGCTCCGGGCTTCACGGCAGCGATGCCGCGCATCATGGCTTCATAGGTGACTTCAACCAATTTGCGCGCTTTGATCTTCACGTCACCCACGAGATACGTGCGGCTGGAATCGCCGAACCAGCCGTCAACGATGGGCGAGACGTCGATGTTGATAATGTCGCCGTCCTTCAGCACGCGGTCGCCGGGAATGCCGTGGCAGACCACATGATTAACCGAAGTGCAAATCGACTTGGGATAGCCGCGATAGTTAAGCGGGCCAGGGATAGCGTTGTGCTGCTTGTGCAGCTCGTGGATGAGTTGATCGATCTCGCCGGTGGTCACGCCCGGTTTCACGAAGGGCGTGATGTAGTCGAGCATCTCGGCCGTCAGGCGCCCAGCCTTGCGCATGGCCGCGAAAGCTTCGGGGCCATGGATTTCAACGTCGCGCGGGCGCTTCAGGGCGGCTTCTCTCATTACCGGTCGTTCCTCTCGTTTCCTTACCGCTATTTATGCGCTGAGGAGTGTAAATCCAGCGTCAACGGGCGGGCGATGGTTATACCATCGGGACTGACGTCACAACCATAACAGACCGCCTCCACCCCCGCGGCCATGGCGGTTTTCAAGGCCTTGGCGTAAGCCGGGTCGATATCGCCCGCGACCTTGAAAACCCGGCAATCGCCGCGCTGGACCAGGTAGACCATCACCGCACGGGCCCCGGCGCGAACCATATCCGTCATTTCTATCAAATGCTTGGCGCCCCGCTCGGTGACCGAGTCGGGGAATTCGGCGGGGTGGGCCTCGCCCGCGGCGCGCTTGAGGGTGACGTTTTTCACCTCGACGTAGCAGGGCGGGCGCTCCGGGTCCTCCAGCAGGACATCGATGCGGGAATTCTTGCCGTACTTCTGCTCGCGCTTGAGTGAAGCGTAGCCGGAGAGTTCCTTGATCTCACCGGCGGCAATGGCTTCGGCGACCAGGCGGTTGGGATGGCCGGTGTTGATACCCACCAAGGTCCCGAAAACTTCGATGATCTCCCAGGTGTAGCGCAGCTTGCGCTCGGGGTTGGATGCGGGCGAGAGCCACACGCGCGCGCCGGGTTCCTTGCACGAGAGCATGGAGCCCGAATTGGCGCAGTGGGCGGTGACGATTTCGCCCGACGGCAGGCGCACGTCGGCGAAGAACCGCTTGTATCGGTTCACCAGTACGCCCTCGATCAGAGGCGTCTCGAATTTCACGACGGCTTCTTCGAAAAAGGCGTGATTTCGCCGAGGCCGACTTCCTTGGTTTGCAACACGTCGGCCAGGCGTGCCGTGGCGCTGCCGGGGCGCAGGGCCTTGGGCTGCGACGTGTGCGGCACCCAGGCGGTCAAGGTGATGATCTGGAAAGTAGCGGTGAGACGACCGCGCGGATCGCTGAAGTGCTCGGCATAGATTTCGGCCGCGCGCAGGAACGTGGCGCGGCGCGTGGGCACCTTGCGGCGCTCGATGACGGCATTGGTCTCGGCCATGGCGCGCAGATCGGCCATGAGCTTGAACATATCGCCGTAAGTCACCTTGATCATGTCGGCATCGACCACGGGCAGGGCAAAGCCCGCGCGCGTGAGCAGATTGCCGGCGTCGCGCACGTCGGTGAAGGGCGAGACACGCGGCGCGACACCGCCGGTTGTCTCGGCTTCGGCTTCCAAGAGCGCCGTGCGCAACTCGCGCAAGGTCTCGCCGCCGAAGATCGTGGCAAGGAACAGGCCGTCCGGCGTGATGGCGCGGCGGATCTGCGCCAGCGCGCCGGGCAGGTCGTTGACCCAGTGCAGCGAGAGATTGCTGAGAACAAGGTCGAGCGAACCATCCGCGAGGGGCAGGAACTCCTCATCAGAGCACAAGGTTGGCTTGCCGTTTCCACGCGCGGCCGCTGCCATCCGGGACGAGACGTCCGACTGAAAGAGTGTGCCGATTTTCCTGTCCGCGCCGACCTCACGCACGGCCGCCGCCATCTGTCCCGTGTGACAGCCAAGATCGAGGGCGCGCGGGAACTCACGGGCCATGTCTAGCAAACGGTCGGCCAGGCGGCCGGCGGCCTCGCGCATCAGGAAATCGTTGGCGCCGAAGTCCGCCGCGGCCCTGTCGCGCCGCTGCCGGATCAAGCCTCGATCGAAGATTTGCATGCTATCCATGGGCAACTTATGGCATTTTCAGCGCATGCTTTCCACAGCACCTCAAGTCGTACGGAGTGCGGCGCGGCTGCTGCTTGACTCGCTTTTGCCGCCCCAGTGCCTGGCCTGCAACGCGGTTGTCGCCGCGCCCGGCAGCCTGTGCGCGGATTGCTTTGGCCGCGTCGATTTTATCGCGCCGCCGCTGTGCGAGCGTTGCGGAACGCCCTTCGAAGGCGCCGTCATCGACGATCTGGTGTGTGGCGCGTGCCTCAAAGACCCACCGGCCTTTTCACGGGCGCGGGCGGCTTTCGTTTATGCCGAGGACAGCCGCGCGCTGGTGCTGAAGCTCAAGCACGGCGACCGCACCGATGCCGCCGTGCATCTCGCGCGCTGGCTGCAGCGCGCAGGCGCGGAGCTCGTTGCGTCCTGCGACGTCATGGTGCCGGTTCCGCTCCACCGCTGGCGGCTTTTGATGCGCACTTATAACCAGGCGGCGTTGTTGGCAAACGCGCTCGGCAGGTTGGCCGGAAAACCCGTCGCGCCTGATGCGCTGGTGCGCACGCGTTCAACCCCGAGTCAGGGGAAACTTCACCGCAATGAGCGTCAACGCAATGTCGCGCGCGCCTTTGCGGTCAAATCGCCGAACGCCATCGCAGGACGCCGTGTTCTGTTGATCGACGATGTACTCACCAGCGGCGCCACAGCAAACGCATGCTCCCGCGCTTTGCTGGAAGCCGGCGCGCGCGAAGTCGACGTGCTGGTGCTGGCGCGGGTGGCTAAGCCTGCCTAAGGAATCCGCCGCATGCGCGCCGTCGGCGCGCGACTTCCTCGGGCGCCATGTCCGCCGTGATCATGCCGAGGGCGTCGGCGTCGGCCTTCGTGGTCTTACGCCCCCGCCAGGGGATGGGCATGCGCATCAACGGTGTCGCGTGATTGGCCAGATGCGGTGCGAGCCGCTTAAAGAGCGTGATGAGGTGAATGAGGGTCTGCTCCTCGAGCAAGCCTAAGTCCCAGGCCGGCTGCATCTCGAACCATTCGGCGGCGACGATGGGGCCGGAATCGACGCGGGCAAGCATCTCGTGCACCGTCACGCCAAAGGCGTTGGCGTCATCATAAAGCGCGAACACGGCCGGGTAGCGCCCTGGGCGCTCGGGCGGTCCCGGATGAAAATTGTAGGCCGGGCCGGGCAGCGCGGCGAGTACGTCGCCAGGAACAATCACCGACGAGCAGAACGACAGCAGCCGTGTTCCCAGCCCGGGCGCGGCGCAAGCTGGGGCAAGGTCTGCCGCGCAGGTGACGGGTGTGACGGTGAGGGCGGGATTATAGGCACGCAAAATCTGCGTCAGGATCGGCGCTTCGACCTCTCCGGTCATCAGGATGATGTGTGAGATCGGTTGCATCGCGGCCGTTGTCGCCCCATATCGATTTGTCTAAAGTTCCCTCTGCAGAGGTTGTATCCCGTGCCCAAGGTAGAAATCTATACCACGCCCATCTGCGGCTACTGCGCGCGGGCCAAAAGCCTGCTGCAGCGCAAGGGCGTTGCCTTCGAGGAGATCGATGTGATGGCCGATTGGTCGCGCCGCGACGAGATGGTCGAACGCGCCGGGGGCCGAACGTCCGTGCCGCAGATCTTCATCGGCGGGCGCCACGTTGGCGGCTGCGACGATCTCCACGCGCTCGAGGCCGCCAAGAAACTCGACCCCATGTTGGCAGAGTAGTCATGGCCGGCACATTCACCGCCGCCTGTTTGCAGGTCAATGCCTCCAACGACATGCAAGCCAACATCGACACCGCCGCCACACTTTCGCTGCGGGCGGTGAGCGAGGGCGCAGAATTCGTGCTGATGCCCGAGAACGTTACGATGATGGAATGGGGCCGCCCCAACATTATCGCCAAGGCGCGGTCTGAAGAAGAACATCCGGCCCTGAGAGCCTTCCGCGATCTCGCCAGGGAGCTGCGCATCTGGCTGCACTGCGGCAGCTTTGCCATCATCCTGCCGAACGGCAAGATCGCCAACCGCACCTATGTGTTGCGTCCCGATGGAAAGGTCGCTGCGCAATACGACAAAATCCACATGTTCGACGTCGATCTTGGCAACGGCGAACGCTATGCCGAGAGCGCGACCTTCGATTCCGGCACGCAAGCGGTGACCGTCGATCTGCCGTGGGGCAAGCTGGGCCTTTCGATCTGCTACGATTTGCGCTTCCCGCACCTCTATCGCCACCTCGGCCAGGCCGGCGCGGATTTCCTGTGCGTGCCGGCGGCCTTCACCAAAGTCACCGGCGAGGCCCACTGGCACATTCTCTTGCGCGCGCGCGCCATCGAGACGGGTTGCTTTGTCTTCGCGCCGGCGCAGACCGGGACACACACCGGCGGCCGGCAGACTTTCGGTCATGCGCTGATCATCAATCCATGGGGCGAAATCCTCGCCGATGCGGGCAAGGAACCGGGGGTTATTCTGGCTTCCATAGATGTGGCGGAAGTGGCAAAAGCCCGGGCCAAGATACCCGCGCTGACACTGGATGCGGCCTATTCTCCCGTCGCGCGCGCCTGACATCGCCCTATTTTCCGTGGAATTCTCTGCGATACTGCACACATGATCCTCTACGACCTCATTTGCCCCGACGAGCACCGTTTTGAATCGTGGTTCCGCAACAGCGGCGCCGTCGACAAGCTGGTGAAAGCCGGCCAGATCCAGTGCCCGGTGTGCGGCAGCACGAAAGTGCAAAAGGCTCCCATGGCGCCGCGCCTTGCGAAAAGCTCGCCGAGCGAAATGGCTGAGGTCGACCGCAAGGGCGAGGTGATGGCCGCGATGCAGCAGGCCGAGCAGGCGATCAGCAAGCTGCGCGAAGTGATTCACAAGAATTTCGAGGATGTGGGCGCGAAGTTCCCCGAGGAAGCGCGCAAGATGCACTACGGCGAGACCAAGAAGCGCGGCATCCACGGCGAAGCGACGATGGAAGACGCCAAGTCGCTGATTGACGAAGGCATCGACGTCGGCGTGCTGCCGGGGCCCAAGCGGACCGACGCCTAGAGCGCGATCGAACCGATCGCGCTCTGGTTCAAATATTTAGCGCACGATGGCCGGGAAAACCGGTTCCCACTTTTCCCTATCGCGCGCTAAGGCTTCGTCGCCACCACCAGATAATTCACATCGAGATCTTTGCTGGCGCGCCAGCTGTCGGTGAACAGGTCATAGCTCATACCCGCGAGTTCGGAGACCTGGAGGCCGCTGCGCCGCAGGCTGCCGGCAAGCTCGCTCGGGCGCACGAACTTGCGCCAGTCGTGGGTGCCGGCGGGCACCCAGCGCAGCACGTATTCCGCGGCGATCTTGCCGAGCGCCAGTGACTTCAAAGTGCGGTTGAGCGTCGCGGCAATGAGCGCGCCGCCGGGCGCAACCAGACTTGCCGCGGCCGCGAGAAACGCATCGACATCGGTGACGTGCTCGACCACTTCGAGCGCCAGCACCACATCGAAGCGTTGGGCCCGCGCGGCCAGCGTTTCGGGGGTCGTATCCTCGTAGGTGATGTCGAGCTGCGAGCGGCCCGCGTGCACGCGGGCAACGCCGACGTTCTTTTCGCCGGCGTCGATACCGGTGACCTTGAACCCCAGCCGCGCCATGGGCTCGGCGACCAATCCGCCCCCACACCCGATATCGAGCAGGGAAAGGCCAGCCCCGGGGCTGGACAAAGGATCGCGCCCGAAGTGGCTAGCGAGGCGGTCCCGCACGAACCGGATGCGCGCCGGATTGAACTTATGCAGGGGCCGGAAGGCGCCCGCGGGGTCCCACCAGCTGTCGGCCAGGGCCGAGAACTTGGCGATCTCGTCGGGGGAAGCGGTGGAAGCCATGGTTTCCGACTGTATTTCCAAAGGTTTGCCCCGCCAATATAGGGTGGTTGCGGGGCCTTGTGACAGGGGGGGTGTTTGGCTATTTATACGCGCCCTTTAGGTCCCCCGGTACAAGCCGGGGCGCCCCTCCCGGGTCAATATGAAAATGGAAGGTTCCCGCACCTATGGCGCGGATCGTAATGAAATTTGGCGGCACGTCGGTGGGCGATATCGCCCGCATCAAGAACGTCGCCCGCCGGGTCAAGGCGGAGGTCGATCGCGGCAATCAGGTCGCGGTGGCGGTCTCGGCCATGTCGGGCGTGACCAATCAGCTTGTGGCCTACTGCAACGAGATGGCGCCGATCCACGACCAGCGCGAATACGACGCGGTCGTGGCGACCGGCGAACAGGTGACCTCGGGCCTCTTGGCCATTGGCCTCCAGGAACTGGGGCTCCAGGCGCGCTCGTGGGCGGGCTGGCAGATTCCCATCATGACCGATGATGCCCACGGCAAGGCGCGCATTGTCGATATCAAGGGCGACGAGATCATTTCCCTGATGGAAAAGGGCCATGTCGCGGTGGTCGCCGGTTTCCAGGGCATCGCGCCCGGCAACCGCGTCTCGACGCTGGGCCGCGGCGGCTCGGACACGACGGCCGTGGCCCTAGCGGCGGCGCTGAAGGCTGACCGCTGTGATATCTACACCGACGTGGACGGCGTCTATACCACCGATCCGCGCATCGTTCCGGCGGCCCGGAAGCTCGATAAAGTCAGCTACGAGGAGATGCTGGAAATGGCGTCCCTTGGGGCTAAGGTATTGCAGACCCGCTCGGTCGAGATGGCCATGAAGCACCACGTGCGCGTCCAGGTGCTCTCGAGCTTTTCGGACGCGCCGGGTACACTGATTTGTGACGAGGATGAGATCGTGGAACAAGCACTGGTAAGCGGCATTGCCTATAGCCGCGACGAAGCAAAGATCACGCTGATCGGCGTCGAGGATATGCCCGGTATCGCCGCCGGCATCTTCGGGCCGCTCGCCGAGGCGAACATCAACGTCGATATGATCGTGCAGAACACCGCGCGCGACAACACCACCGATGTCACCTTCACGACGCCTCGCGCCGATCTCGAGCGCGCGCTGAAGGTGGTCAAGGACAACATGAAGGTGCCCTACAAGAGCATCAGCACCGACAAGTCCGTGGTGAAGATCTCGGTGGTCGGCGTCGGCATGCGCAGCCATGCGGGTGTCGCCCAGATCATGTTCAAGGCGCTGGCCGACCGGAAGATCAATATCCACGTGATCTCGACGTCCGAGATCAAGGTGAGCGTGCTGATAAGCGAGGAATACACCGAGCTCGCGTTGCGTGCGCTTCACACCTCCTACGGCCTCGACGCAGCCTAAACCCGGAGCATTCATGTCGGAAGCGGTCGCCACACACACTCCTTCGAAGACGGCGCCGCCACCGCCTCGGGTGCCCGCGCGCCTTGCCAAGATGTGGCAACGCGGCACGGACTTCCTCGGCAGTCCCGTCGCCATCATGGGCGGGGCGATGTCGTGGGTGTCGGAACGCAACCTGGTGGCCGCCATCTCCAATGCCGGCGGCTTTGGCGTCATCGCCTGCGGCTCCATGAACCCCGCTTTGCTCGACGCCGAGATCAAGGCGACCAAAGCGCTGACCAAGAAGCCCTTTGGCGTCAACGTCATCACCATGCATCCCCAGCTCATGGAACTGGTGGATGTGTGCCAATCCAACCAGGTTTCGCACGTGGTCTTCGCGGCGGGTTTGCTGCCGGGCGAAGCCGTCAAGAGGGCCAAAGCCTTCGCCAAAGTGGTTTGCTTCGCGCCGGCCGCCAGTTTCGCCAAGCGCCTGATCAAGAGCGGCGCCGATGCCATCGTGATCGAAGGCTCGGAAGCCGGCGGTCACATCGGCCCGGTTTCGACCTCGGTGCTGGCGCAGGAGATCCTCCCCGTCATCCGCGACGTGCCGGTGTTCGTCGCCGGCGGCATCGGGCGCGGTGACGCCATCGTGTCTTACCTGGAGATGGGCGCTTCCGGCGTGCAGATGGGCACGCGCTTCGTTTGCGCGACCGAATGCATCGCCCACCCGAAGTTTAAACAAGCCTTCATTCGCGCATCGGCTCGCGATGCTGTAGCTAGCGTGCAGTTCGACAAACGCCTGTCCGTCATCCCGGTGCGGGCCCTGGCCAATCAAGGCACCGAAGAATTCATGGAAACCCAGCGCCGTGTTCTGGAAAAGCTGCTGCGCGGTGAAGTCGAGCAGCAGGCCGCCCAGCTCGAGATCGAGCATTTCTGGGCCGGGGCTCTGCGCCGCGCCGTCATCGACGGCGACGTCGAGCGCGGCTCCCTCATGGCCGGCCAGAGCGTCGGCATGGTCGCGCGTGAAGAGCCGGTTGCCGATATTATTGCCGAATTGCTTTCCCAGGCTGATGCCGCGCTTGCGGCGCGTACGTCCGCCTAGGCCTTGAAGGCGGTGTCATGAGCGGTTCCTTCAGCGCCGGTGATCTGAGGCGCATGCTGTCACGTCTGCGCGACGTGATGGCAGGCGTGGGCGCCGTACAGGGCCGTCTCGACAAGGTCGTGGCGCTCATCGCCCAGGACCTGCGCGCCGATGTGTGCTCGTGTTACGTCATGCGCGCCGGCGAAGTATTGGAACTATTCGCCACCTTTGGTCTGTCGCAAAAAGCCGTGCACCAAACCCGCCTGCGTGTCGGTGAAGGTCTCGTCGGTGAGATCGCCGCGCACGCGCGTCCCCTCGCGTTGGCGGACGCCTGGTCGCATCCCCAATTCGTGTACCGTCCGGAAACGGGCGAAGATTTCTTTAGGTCCTTGATGGGCGTGCCGATGATCCAGGCGGGACGCGTCATCGGCGTTCTGGTCGTGCAGACCAAGGACGAGCGCCCGTTCAACGACTGGGAAGTCGAGACTCTCGAGACCGTGGCGATGGTCATCGCCGAGCTGATGGCCGCGACCCAGGTGGTCAAGCGCGAAGAGTTGTTCCAATCGGAAGGCAACGTCACGCTGCTTGTGCGCCTCTCGGGAGCGTCTTTGCATCCTGGCGTCGGCATCGGCGTTGCGGTGATGCACAAGCCGCATGTGCGCATTGGCCGCCTTGTCAGCGATGATCCCGTCACCGAGCAGTACCGCCTGCACACGGCGCTCAATGCACTTCGGCAGGAAGTCGATGCGCTGATCGACGGCAGCCGCGAGGATGCCGAGGGCGGCTACGGCGACATCCTTGAGGTCTATCGCATGTTCGCCGACGACCGCGGCTGGATCAGCAAAATCTCCGACGTGATCTCGTCCGGCCTGACCGCCGACGCCGCTGTGCAGAAGGTGCACGACGATACGCGCCTCAAGATGATGCAGATCAACGACCCGATTCTGCGCGAACGCGTGCAGGATTTGGACGATCTCGCCAACCGCCTGCTCAGCATCCTCGCCGGCGGCGACAAAAAGACCGAACTGCCGGACAACGCTATTCTCATATGCCGCTCCATCGGGCCGACCGAGCTCTTGGATTACGACCGCAAGAAGCTGAAGGGCCTGGTGATGGAGGAGGGCTCGCCGACCATGCATGCCGCCGTGGTGGCCAAGGCGCTCGACATTCCGGTACTGGCGCAGGTCGTCGGCGCGCTGACGCGTATCGATGCGCTCGATCAAATTGTGCTCGATGCGAACGCCGGCCAAGTCATTCTGCATCCGTCCGAAGAAGTCATCGAAGCTTACAGCGCTGCGGTCGATGCGCGCGCCAAGCAGAAGGCCGCTTATGCCGCCGTCCGCGATTTACCGGCGGTCACGAAGGACGGCGTCAAGGTTTCGCTCAACATCAACGCCGGCTTCCTGCTCGACATGCAGGGGCTCGCCGATGCCAATGCCGACGGCATTGGATTGTACCGCACCGAGATGCCGTTTCTCGCCATGCCGACGTTGCCCGATGTGACGGCCCAGCTCGCGCTCTACAGACAGGTGATCGAGGGCGCCAAAGGCAAGCCCGTGACCTTTCGTACGCTGGATGTCGGCGGCGACAAGATCGCGGCGGCCACGGTCACGGGCCCCGAAGACAATCCCGCCATGGGCTGGCGCTCGATCCGCTTGACCCTCGACCGGCCCGCTTTGCTGCGCCAGCAGCTGCGCGCCATGATCAAGGCGACCGAGGGCGAGACGCTGCGTGTGATGTTCCCGATGATCGCCAACATCGCCGAGTTCGACGCCGCGCGGCGCATCTTCGATCTCGAAATGGTGCGCCATGTGCGCGACGGCGGCAGACCGCCAAAGTCGGTGAAGGTCGGCACCATGCTCGAAGTGCCCTCGCTGATCTGGCAGCTCGATGCACTGGTCAAGCGCGCGAACTTCGTCTCCATCGGCACCAACGACTTGATGCAATTCATGTACGCCTCGGACCGCGGCAACACCAAGCTGGCGCACCGCTACGACACTTTGTCGCCCGCGGTACTGACCGTGCTTAATCAAATCGTGCAGAAGTGCACCGCCGCCGGCATTGAAGTCTCGGTCTGCGGCGAGATGGCCGGCAATCCGCTCGATGCGATTGTGCTGGTTGGCCTCGGCTGCACCAATCTATCTATGTCGGCGATCGCCATCGGCCCGGTGCGCGCGGCGGTGCGCAGCGCCGCGATGAAGGACATTCAACCCTTTGTGCGCAACCTTTTGAACGCCGAGGATTCATCGCTCCGCGAAAGAGTCCGCGCTTTTGCGCGTGATCGTGGAATCGCGGCGGGCTGAGCAAGAAGTGTGCCTTAATTGGGGCTCTTTCAATCGCTGCCCAACCGCGATAAATTTTCGCGCAAGGACGAGGGGATGAAACGGTCAACTTCAGCGGCAGGTAAGAGCGATCAGGCGCAGTCGGACGTCGGTACGCTGCTGTGCGCGACGCGTATGCGCATGGGCAAAGACCTGCAGCACGTCGCCGAGATTCTGCACATCCGCTACACCTATCTCGTGGCCATGGAAGACGGCCGCTACGAGGATTTGCCGGGCCAGGCCTATGCCATAGGCTTCGTGCGCGCGTACGCCGATCATCTCGGCCTCGACGGCGATGAGATCGTGCGGCGCTACAAGGAAGAAAGCTCGGGCATCAAGAACCGCCCGGTGTTCGAATTCCCCGTACCGACGCCGGATTCCGGCGTGCCGTCCGGGGCGCTCATTCTTGTGGCCATCATTATGGGCATGATGGTTTACGGAGCCTGGTATGCCATTGCGGGCTCCGACCGCACCGCAGTGCAGGTTATCCAGGAAGTACCGGATCGCCTGAACGCCATGCTCAATCCGCCGCCCGTCGCTGAAGCGCCGGCGACTCAAACCACCGCCGATAGCGATACCGACACCGCGCCGCCGGACGGCGATGCCCAGGATGTGCCGGTTGCCGCCGAAACGCCGGCGACCGAAGAACAGCTTGCCGCGCTGCCGGTCGCGCCGGTTTCCACGGATGTGGTGGAACTGCGGGCCAAGTCGGACGTGTGGATCACGCTGAAGACGCCCGAAAATCCTGAGCGCACTCAGCTCCTGCAAAAGGGCGAGGTCTTCCGCGCGCCGGACGGCGGCGGTGGGATGACCCTGGTGACCGGCAAGCCGAGCGATCTCGAGATTTTGGTGAACGGCGAGGTCATGCCGGCCCTGGACGAGAGCACGTTCGCGCGCGGCGTGCTGCTGGACCCGGCGCGTCTCAAGACCGTCCCGGCGCCGACAGGCGTTTCCAGCCCGCCGGCGGCTTCGCCCTCTGCCCCGGCGCCAAGCACAAACTGAGCGTTTGCAAAGCGTTATGAATACCCGCCCGGGCGGATCGCCCTATGGGCGGCGGCGGATTTGCGGTATAAGCCGCTGAAGAACCTCGCTGGAACCGCCTCATGAGCCTGCGCCCCTACCGCGACATCCACCGCCGCAAGTCCCGCCAGATCTTTGTCGGCAAGGTTCCCGTGGGCGGCGGCGCGCCGATCACCGTGCAGACCATGACCAACACGCTGACTAGCGACGTGGCCGGCACCGTGGCGCAGATCCAGGGCGCCGAAGCGGCCGGCGCTGATATCGTGCGCGTCTCGTGCCCCGACGAGGAATCCACCGCGGCGCTGAAGCACATCGTGCGCCAGGTCTCGGTGCCAATCGTCGCCGACATCCACTTTCACTATAAGCGCGCCATCGAGGCCGCCCAGGCGGGCGCTGCGTGCCTGCGCATCAATCCCGGCAACATCGGCAACGCCCAGCGCGTGAAGGATGTCGTGCAGGCGGCGAAGGATCATGGCTGCTCCATGCGTATCGGCGTGAACGCCGGCAGCTTGGAGAAGCACCTCCTCGAGAAGTACGGCGAGCCGTGCCCGGACGCGCTTGTGGAAAGCGCGCAGGAACATGCCAAGATTCTCGAAGATAACGACTTCCGCGAATTCAAGATCAGCGTGAAGGCCTCTGATGTGTTCCTCGCGGTCGCGGCCTACCAACAATTGGCTGAGGTCTGCGACTATCCCCTTCACCTTGGCATCACCGAGGCCGGTGGGTTGCGCGCGGGTACGGTGAAGTCTTCCATCGGCATGGGCTCACTGCTCTGGGCCGGCATCGGCGACACCATCCGCGTGTCGTTGTCCGCCGAGCCTGTGGAAGAGGTGAAGGTCGGCTTCGATATGTTGAAGTCGCTCGACCTGCGTCACCGCGGCGTGCGCATCGTCTCGTGCCCGTCCTGCGCGCGCCAGGGTTTCAACGTCATCAAGACGGTGGAAATCCTCGAGCAGCGCCTATCGCACATCTCGCAGCCTGTCTCGCTGTCGATCATCGGCTGCGTCGTCAACGGCCCCGGTGAAGCGCGCGAGACCGACGTCGGCCTAACCGGCGGCGGTAACGGCAGCCACAAGATGTACGTCGGCGGCATCGCCGATCACAATATCGACGACGAGAACAAGATCGACCACATCGTCAAGCTGGTCGAGAAGAAGGCTGCCGAAATGGCTGCGGCCCAGGCGAAGGCAGACGCTGCGCGACATTCCAGCGCCGCCGAGTAGCGGGCATTCGGCCCGGATACCTCACCCGCTTCGCTCCCCTCTCTTCTGGATAAAACCCGTGTCGCAATTGCAGCCCATCAAGGGCACCCACGACCTTATGTTCGAAGATGTCCGGCGCCACAGATTTGTGGAGGAGACGGCTTTCGAAATCGCGCGCCGCTACGGCTACGGCGAGATCGCGACGCCTGTGTTCGAGTTCACCGAAGTATTCAAGCGCACGCTCGGCGACACCTCGGACATCGTCACGAAGGAAATGTTCACCTTCGAGACCAAAGGCGGCGACAACATCACGCTGCGCCCCGAAGGCACGGCGGGCGTCGCGCGCGCCTTCATTTCTGAGGGCCTGGCTCAGCAGACGCCGCTCAAGTTCTTCTATCGCGGTCCCATGTTCCGCTACGAACGCCCGCAGAAGGGCCGCCAGCGCCAGTTCCATCAGTTCGGCGCCGAGCTTCTAGGTGTGGCCACGCCGCAAGCCGATGTCGAGATCATCGCGCTCGCCGACCACATCCTGAAGGCGCTGAGGCTGACCGGTGCGGTGAGCCTCGAACTCAACTCCCTCGGTGACGTTGAAAGCCGCACCGCCTACCGCGATGTGCTGGTGAACTACTTCAAGGGTCACGAGGACAAGCTGTCGGCGGATAGCCGCGAGCGCCTCGGGCGCAATCCCTTGCGCATCCTCGATTCAAAGGATCCCGGCGACAAGGAAGTCAACGTGAACGCGCCGCAGTTCACCGAGCACCTGAATACCGCTTCGCGCGACTTCTTCATGGGCGTTCAGGATGGGCTCGCCGACCTGAACATCGCTTTTAAGGTCGTGCCAGCGCTGGTGCGCGGCCTCGACTACTACGGCCACACGGCTTTCGAGTTCACCACCGACGCCCTGGGTGCGCAGGGGACGGTGCTCGCCGGTGGACGCTACGACGGTCTCATCAAGCAGATGGGCGGACCGCAGACACCCGGTATCGGCTTTGCCGCGGGCATCGAGCGCCTTGCCATGCTGCTGCCGGAGATCGCGGCGGATAAGCGTCCGATCGCCGTGATTCCCATCGGCGATGGTGAAGCAAAGATCGCTCAGGAGATTACCGCCAAGCTGCGCCACGCCGGTTTTACCGTTGATATCGGATACAGCGGCAACATGGGCAAACGCATGGCGCGCGCCAACAAAATCAAGGCCGTGGTGGCTGTGATCCTAGGTAGCGACGAGGTGAGGGAAGGTGTTGCCACTGTGCGCAACCTCGACACCGGCGATCAGGCGAAAGTGCCTCAAGCCGACCTTGCGCGCCATCTGGCCGGATTTAAATAAGGCCCACCATGAGCCTCGAAGAAAACCTCAGTAAGGTGCTGGCGCGCTACGACGAGCTCCAGGCGCTGATGATCAACGCCAGCGGGCCCAAGTTCGTCGAACTGAGCAAGGAATTCTCCGACATTGGCCCCCTCGTCGACGAGATCAAGACGCTCCGCCGTCTTCAAAAAGAACTCGATGACGCGAAAGCCATGATCGAGAGCGGCGATGCGGACATGAAGGACATGGCGGAGGAAGAGTTCCATCGCCTGAAGCCCGAGGTTGCGGCGCAAGAGGCGAAGGTCCATCTCGCCCTTTTGCCCAAGGATGAAGCCGACACAAAAAACGCCATTCTTGAAGTGCGCGCCGGTACGGGTGGCGAAGAGGCGGCACTGTTCGCGGCGGAACTTTTCCGCATGTATGAACGCTACGCCAACCTGAAGGGCTGGAAGTTCGAGATTGTCGACCTCAATGAAACCGGTTTGGGCGGCTTCAAGGAAGCTATCGCCAATGTCAGCGGCCGCAATGTCTTCGCGCGTCTAAAGTTTGAGTCGGGTGTGCATCGTGTGCAGCGTGTTCCGGAAACCGAAGGCAGTGGGCGTGTCCACACGTCGGCCGCAACCGTCGCGGTGATGCCGGAAGTCGAAGAAGTCGATATCGAACTCCATCCCGACGATTTGCGCATTGAAACCATGCGGTCGCAGGGCTCGGGCGGCCAGCACGTGAATAAGACCGAAAGCGCGATACGCATCACGCATATCCCAACGGGCTTTTTCGTGAAGTGTCAGGAAAATAAGTCGCAGCACAAGAACCGCGCGCGCGCCATGGCCATTCTGCGCGCGCGCCTTTATGACGTAAAGCGCCAAGCCCTGGACGCGCAACGCTCGGCAGATCGCAAAAGTAAAGTCGGCTCGGGCGATCGTTCGGAACGCATTCGGACCTACAACTTCCCGCAGGGGCGCGTCACCGACCACCGCATCAACCTGACGCTCTACAATATCCAGGAAGTCATGGAAGGCGGCGGTGTCGATCAATTCGTCGACGCTCTGACGGCTGAGGATCAAGCCGAACGTCTCTCGGCGCTCACATAAACGCTGCTATGTCACACGCGTGGAGCATCGGACGCGCCGTCAACGAGCTAACGGCGGCGTTTGAAGCAGCTGGTCTTGATACGCCGCGCTTAGACGCGCGTATTCTGGTGGGCCACGCGGTTAAACTTGAAGCGTCGCTGCTGTTTGCCCGCGGCGAGCGCATTCTCTCCGGCGCGGAAGCCGCGCTGGTTCGCGATTTCGCCGCACGCCGCGTACGGCACGAGCCGGTGTCTCGCATAACGGGCCAGCGCGGTTTCTGGGGTCTCGATTTCGCCATCACGCCCGACACGCTCGATCCACGGCCCGACACGGAAGCCCTCGTCTCTGCCGTGCTCGCGACAAAGGCCCAGTACATCGCGCCGCGCATTCTCGATCTCGGCACAGGCTCGGGGTGCATCCTGCTTGCCATCCTCAAGGACTGGCCGGAGGCGACGGGCCTTGGTGTCGATATCAATTCCGGGGCGGTCACCGCAGCGGCCGCGAATGCAGCCCGGCTCGGCCTTGCGGGCCGCGCCAGCTTCCAGACCGGGTCGTGGTGCGAGGATCTTGAAGAACGCTTCAACATCATCGTCAGCAATCCGCCCTATATCGCTGACGGCGAGCGCTGCGCGCTTGCGCCGGAGGTGGCGATGTACGACCCGGAGGTGGCCCTTTTCGCCGGCGCGGACGGGCTCGCGGCCTACCGTGCGCTGATTCCGGGAGCACGCACGCATTTGTGTAAGGACGGGCAGCTGTTCCTGGAAATTGGCGCGGGACAGGCTCCAGGCGTCGCGGACCTGCTGATTGGGGCTGGATTCCGGGCTCCCGAGACCCATCTGGACCTCACCGGGACCATACGCTGCCTGGGGACAACGCCCGCATAGACCACCTAGAAGGGTTCGGTCCTTAAAAAAAGGAGTTGGAAAAGCCCTTCAGGCTGAATACCATCGGTTCCGTTAGAGCGAAATCCCCACCTGCGTTGTCCCAGAGCTAGAGGGGCTAGGTCACCAGCCGGAAACGCCTAGGGTTTCGCGATAGAAGCGGCCTGGTACCGCTTCGCAGCACCCCCGAAAATACATCGTGCTGTCGTGGCACTCTCGCCACGCCATGCATTAAGGGCGGACGTTGTTGCAGGCGGGGTGCAAGTGGGGATCGGCGTTCACATTGTTCACTTGGAATACATAAGCAGCACAATCGAATGAAAAACCGTCAGCGCGGCCGCAACGGCGGCAAACCACGTCCAATGGGGGGCGGAGGTGGAGGCGGAGGCCGCAATCCGAATTTCGACGGCAATGCCGGCCGTCCGCGCGGCAACGCGCAACAGCTCATGGAAAAGTTCCTGGCGATGGCCAGAGACGCCAGTTCAGCGGGTGACCGCGTTCTGGCCGAGAACTATTTCCAGCACGCCGACCACTACTACCGCGTGCTGAACGCCCGTTTTGAACAACAGAACGGCCAGGGCGGCCAGCACCAGCAGGGCCAGCACAACATTGGCCAAGGTCAAGGCCAGCGTCCGCAGGGCAATGACGACAACCGCGGCAACCAGATGGACCGCCAAGACGACTACAATCAAAATCGCCGCTACGACAACAGCCCTGGCAACTACGGGCAGGAGGCGCAAGCGCCGCAGCCCGCACCGCAGGCTCAGTCGGCGCCGCCTCAGCCCCAACCGCAGTCCCAACCTCAACCCCAGCCGCCGCGTCAGCCGGAAGCCGATATCGGCTTGCCGCCTGGCATTCTGGGCATCGCCCCGGCCGTTCCGGCCGCGGCGGATGGCAGCGAGGAGAGCGAAGATCGCACCCGCCCACCGCAGGGGACACGCCGCCGCCGCGGCGGCCGGTCCACGGCCGACGCCGGGGAATAAGCCGGCTGCCAGAGTTATGCCTTCCGAATCCGCCCTTGATCTCCATCAATGGGCGGGTTCGCGCGTTTGGGATACCTTGCAGGTTCGCAACCGGCTCCCAATATCTTCGTTGAAGCCGAGTGGTACGGTCGGGTGGCCGCGCATATGCGAGGCGAAGGGCAGGCACTATGGAATTGGACAAGTTCACCGACCGCGCAAAAGGCTTTCTCCAGGCCGCGCAGACCATCGCCATTCGTGAGACCCACCAGCAGGTCACGCAGGAGCATCTGCTGAAGGCGCTGCTGGATGACAAGGAAGGTTTGGCGGCTCAGCTCATCACCGCTGCGGGCGGCGACGCCACGGCCGCACTGCGGGCTACCGAAACCGAAGTTGCCAAGTTGCCCAAGGTTCAGGGGTCGAATGCCCAAACCTATATGGCGCAGGACCTGTCGCGGGCGCTCGATCAGGCGCAGCAGGCCGCCGAGAAGGCGGGCGATTCCTTCGTCACCGCCGAATACCTGCTGCTGGCGCTCGCGGTCGTCAAGTCAGGCGCGACGGCGCGCATCCTGAAAGACGCGGGCGTCACGCCCGCCGGCCTCAACAATGCGGTCAAGGAATTGCGTAAGGGCCGCACAGCCGATTCCGCCAGCGCCGAAGACCAGTACGATGCGCTGAAGAAATATGCGCGCGATCTCACCGAAGCGGCGCGCAACGGCAAGCTTGATCCCGTCATCGGCCGCGACGAAGAGATCCGCCGCTCGATCCAGGTGCTGTCGCGGCGCACCAAGAATAACCCCGTGCTCATCGGCGAACCCGGCGTGGGTAAGACCGCCATCGTCGAAGGTCTGGCCTTGCGCATCATCAACGGCGATGTGCCCGAGAGCCTGAAAGACAAAAAGCTGCTGGCCCTCGATATGGGCTCATTGATTGCCGGCGCGAAGTACCGCGGCGAGTTCGAAGAGCGCCTGAAGGCCGTTCTCAATGAAGTCACGTCAGCGGCCGGGCAGATCATCCTGTTCATCGACGAGATGCATACCCTGGTCGGCGCCGGCAAGTCTGAAGGCGCCATGGATGCATCCAACCTCCTGAAGCCCGCACTCGCGCGCGGCGAACTGCACTGCGTAGGCGCGACGACGCTGAACGAGTACCGCAAGCACGTCGAGAAAGACGCCGCGCTGGCGCGACGTTTCCAGCCCGTGTTCGTCGGCGAGCCCACGGTCGAGGACTCCATCTCGATCCTGCGCGGGATCAAAGAAAAGTACGAACTTCACCATGGTGTGCGCATCTCCGACAGCGCGCTGGTGGCTGCCGCGACCCTGTCGAACCGCTATATCACCGACCGCTTCCTGCCCGACAAGGCCATCGACCTCATGGACGAGGCGGCATCTCGCCTGCGCATGCAGGTGGACAGCAAGCCAGAAGAACTGGACGAACTCGACCGGCGTATCGTGCAGCTCAAGATTGAGCGCGAGGCGCTAAAGAAGGAAAAAGACGAAGCTTCGGCCAGCCGCCTCGACGACCTCGAGGACGAACTTGTGGAACTCGAAGCGAAATCGGCCGACATCACCTCGCGCTGGCGCGCCGAGAAGGCCAAGCTGGCCGATTCCACCAAGGTCAAGGAAGAGCTGGAACAGGCGCGGCTGGAGCTCGAACAGAATCTACGCCGCAGCGAGTACGAACGCGCCGGTCGGCTGCAGCATCAGGTGATTCCCGAACTCGAACGCCGTTTGAAGGACGCCGAGAAAACCCAAGCGGGCGGCATGGTGACCGAAGAGGTCACGCCGGAGCACATCGCCGGCGTGGTTTCGCGCTGGACCGGCATACCGGTCGACAAGATGCTCGAAGGCGAGCGCGAGAAGCTCCTGCAGATGGAAGCCGAAATCGGCAAACGCGTCGTCGGCCAGAAGGAAGCCATCGAGGCGGTCTCCAATGCCGTGCGCCGTTCGCGCGCCGGCCTTGGAGATCCCAATAGGCCCATGGGCTCGTTCCTGTTCTTGGGTCCGACGGGCGTGGGCAAAACCGAACTCACCAAGGCGCTGGCCTCATTCCTGTTCGACGACGAGTCCGCCATGGTGCGCATCGACATGTCCGAATACATGGAGAAGCATTCGGTCTCGCGCCTGATCGGCGCGCCGCCGGGCTACGTCGGCTATGACGAGGGCGGGGCGCTCACCGAAGCCGTGCGCCGCCGGCCTTACCAGGTGATCCTGTTCGACGAAGTCGAGAAGGCGCATCCCGATGTGTTCAATGTGCTGTTGCAGGTGCTGGACGACGGCCGCCTGACCGACGGCCAGGGCCGCACCGTCGATTTCAAGAACACGCTGATCGTGCTCACGTCCAATTTGGGCGCCGAGATCCTCGCCAATCAGCCCGAGGGCGAAGATTCCGGCGCGGTGCGTGCCCAGGTCATGACCATCGTGCGCGGAGCGTTCAGGCCTGAGTTCCTCAATCGTCTCGACGAGGTGCTCCTGTTCCACCGCCTCTTCAAAGCGCAGATGGGCAGCATCGTCGATATCCAGATCCGCCGTCTCGCCAAGCGGTTGGAGGAACGCGACATCACGCTGCAGCTCGATGAAAAGGCTCGTACATGGCTGGCCGAGCACGGCTACGATCCCGCTTATGGCGCACGGCCGCTCAAACGCGTGATCCAGCGCAGTCTCGAAAACCCGCTGGCGCTCGCCCTGCTCGAGGGGCGCATTTCGCCCAACACGACGGTGCGGATCTCTGCTGGAGCCGAAGGTCTCGTCATCGACGGCAAGCAGATCGCCGCGAACGCCGACGTCTCCGTCGCCCCGCCGCCGCGCAAAGACGGCCCGGAACGACGACCGACGTTGCATTGAGAAAACTCACCAACGATAGGGGTTGGCCGCGAGGAATGCGCGTTCCTCCGGCGTCGATGTGCGTCCGAGCGCTTCGTTGCGCGTGGGGAACCGCCCGAAACGGTCGATGACGTCTTTGTGCTGGCGGGCGAATTCCAGCGCGTTTTTTTGGTCTAAAGCTGTGAACAGCGCGAGCGACCGCGCCTGATCGCCATGAACCTCGCTATGCATGAAAGGCATCAGCAGGAACTGCCGGTGCTGTCCCTCGAGCGCCTTGTCCAGTCCGCGCGCGACGGCGTCCTTGGAGAATCCCAGCGCGAGATCATCGGTCGCGAAAGCTTGGGCTGACCCGCGGAACATATTGCGGGGAAACTGGTCGAAGAGAATAACCGCGGCGAGATGCTCGAAGGCATCCATGTCGGCCGGCGAGGGCGGGGTTTGCTTGAGCTCGTCGAAAAGCGCAAGAAAGCGCTGTTTGATCTTGTCATCCAGTGCGCTGCCGCCGCCAAACCAATCATCAGGCGTAAGCTCGCCGAACCAGAAGTCGTTTACGGCGCGGTGCCAGGTCACGCCCAGGCCTTGAACGGCTGATGTATCGCGTGGCGCATACGAGCCAAACGATCCATGTGTGAGATTGTTCGGTTGTTTTAGGGAACCGCGCTCGCCGGCGCCCGCTCGGCGACCTGCGCGATGTCGTCGGTCCGCGCGAGCGATGCATAGGTTGCATCGGTCGATGCCTGGCTCGCCTGGAACTTCGACAACAAAGCCCCGGTGAGCTTCTGCGATGCCGGCATCTTTACCGAGTTTGGGTTCACCTGCTTACCGCGCAGCAGCACTTCGAAGTGCAGGTGCGGCCCGGTGACGCGGCCCGTCGCGCCGACATAGCCGATGATCTGGCCTTGGCGTACGCGCTTGCCGACGCTGATGTCGCCGAAGTGGCTCATGTGAGCATAGGCGGTCGAATAATCGCCGTTGTGGCGGATGCGGACGTAGTTGCCGTAGGCGCCGTTCTTCTCGCGCTTTTCGACCACCCCGTCGCCCGCGGCCATGATCGGCGTGCCGGTCATGGCGCCAAAGTCGGAGCCCTTGTGGAGGAGCGAGTAGCCGAGGATCGGATGACGGCGCATGCCGAAGTTGGAGGTCAGGCGCGCGCCGTTGATCGGTGTGCGCATCAGCGCCTTGCGAATACCTTCGCCCTTGTCGTTGTAGTAGTCGTAAGAGCCGTCATCCTGTTTGAAGGCGTAGAACTTCATGGTCGCGCCGGACAACGTCATCGCGGCATAGCGGATGTCGAGGTTGCGCACGGCGCGGCCATCCTCGGTCGCGGTACGCTCGTACATCACCTGGAAGCTGTCGCCCTTTTGAATGTCGCGCTGGAAGTCGACGTCATAGGAGAACAGCTTCACCATCGCCGTCATCACATCCTGCGGCATATCCTGCGCCGCCGCGGCTTCGAACAACGTCGAAGCGATGACGCCTTCGCTGCGTGCGAACTCACGATGGGTTTTGGCGACGATATCGCGCGCGGCATAAGCACCGTCTTCGCTGCGCGTCACGGAAATGCTGTGGCTGGCGTCGACTTCGAAATTGAGTTCGGCGAGCGGCATTGCATCGCCCGTGGCCGCGAGCGCATCGCGCGTCAGATCGAGCTGTTGGCCGACTTGCAGCTTGGTGAGATCGTAAACCTTGAGCACGGCATCGACGATGCTGAACGCCGATGTGCGATCGACGCCGGCTTTCACCAGCACATCGCCGAGCGTATCGCCTTCGCGCACGGTCACAGTTTCAACGGCAAGGCCCATGGCGGCGCGCGGAACGGCGCCGACCTCTTCGATCCAAGCGATCGGATCGGGTTCCGTCAGAGAAATGCCTTCGGCGAGGGATGTGAGCGACAATATCGCCGGCGGCACCGGCGGAAAGGCCGGAAAGCCCGTGGCCGGAACCTGCATTGTCGCGAAAGTACCGATCAGTGCGCCGGCGCAGGCATAGAGCAATGCGCACGGTTGATAAGTAGTGTTCCCCATAGATCCCGTTCCGGTTCGCGTGGCTTCGGAAACGGTCCACCCACCCCCAGCAAGCCTCTAGTCCGCGCTTTTTTGTGGTTTCTTGGACGTTTTATGTCGCGGTTGAGCAAACTATGTTGGAGGCGATTCCCGATGTCAACGTCGATTCTTGTGACGAATCAAGCAATTGAGCGTGATTCCGGGATGAAATCGCGCATACCGAGAAGGTATCGCTGCGCCTCATTTGCCTCCGCCGAGTCTCGCTCAGAACCTATCTCATTGATATATATGGTCATAATTAGAGTTTTAGGGAGGCGCTGCAGTGCGTCACAAAGGTGTCAGAAAGTGCCGTCGGGTACCCCCCGCGGACTTATCCACACAGGTTTAAGTGGCTGATTTTGTTTACGCTTTCTTAAATTCAAAATCGCGCTTGACGGCATGGGTCCGAACCCTTAGAACCCCGTCTCCCGCAGCCGAGGGGCCCTACAGAAGCTTCTCGGTAAGGGCTGGTTTTCCGCTAAATCTGGCGGAAAACATTGCTCCGCGCGGGACTGCTTCATGAGTGAAGCGCGCTCTTTGACATTGTGAAGAGATTTGAACGAAAGGGATGCGCAGGCGGCGCTTCGTCGATGACGGAGTGTTTCTTGAGCATCCAAATCTAAGCATTGTGATGAAAATCACAAAGTCAGTGATTTTGAGTGCCAAGTCATACTCCAATCAACTTGAGAGTTTGATCCTGGCTCAGAACGAACGCTGGCGGCAGGCTTAACACATGCAAGTCGAACGAGCTGGGACCTTCGGGTCCCGATGCTAGTGGCGCACGGGTGAGTAACACGTGGGAATATGCCCTTTAGTACGGAATAACCAAGGGAAACTTGGGCTAAGACCGGATACGCCCTTCGGGGGAAAGATTTATCGCTAAAGGATTAGCCCGCGTCTGATGAGGTAGTTGCTGAGGTAATGGCTCACCAAGCCGACGATCAGTAGCTGGTCTGAGAGGATGATCAGCCACACTGGGACTGAGACACGGCCCAGACTCCTACGGGAGGCAGCAGTGGGGAATATTGGACAATGGGGGCAACCCTGATCCAGCCATGCCGCGTGAGTGAAGAAGGCC
>CAISTS010000036.1 GCA_903888485.1 uncultured bacterium
CCGATCTGATAGCGAACGACGCGCGCGTTGCCTGATGGTTTAGCGCACCCCTTCTCTGTTCGGAGCGCATCATGCGCGTTGGCGTTTCCGATAAATTCCGGGACGATCCAGGTCAAAGTGGGGGATATGGTGGGGGCGGATGCTTTATAATTGCCTGTAATATCAATATATTAGAACTAATAAATGGCGGCCACCCTCTCCGCCATTCTGCTACGCGCCTGACGGCGATACGCGAAGCAGGGCAATAGCCCCTTTGGCCAGGCGCGTGCGCCCTTGGCGCGTACTTCCCCCTCAGTGTACGGTTCACGCTCTGCTGCACTGCGGCATCGCCGGGCATGGGGGCTCGGCTGTAGGCAATTGGGGGTATCGTCGTGAAGGTTCACCATCGTACGGCTGCGGCGTTCGGCCTGTTGCTTGCCGGTTTCACCATTCCGGCCTTCGCCTTCCAAGTCGAAGAAGCCAGCATCGAAAGCATTCAGTCCGCGATCCAAAGCGGCGAGACCACCTGTCAGAAAGTGGTGCAGGCCTACATCGATCGCGCCAAGGCCTATAACGGCGTCTGCACCGCGCTCGTGACCAAGGATGGTAAGCCGGTCGAGGCCAAGTCCGGCGTCGTGCGTGCGGGAGCACCGCTGAAATTTCCCACCGCCACCGTCGCGGTGAGCAAGATCCTGCCCAATCTCGATAAGTATAAAGGCCTGCCCATCGAATACGGACGGCTGGAGGCCACCGCGTCCGATCCCAGCGTCGTGCAGCAGGCCGGTATGATCGTGGGGATCCCCGATGCCGGTCAGGTCAACGCGCTGAGCACACTCAACATCCGCGGCGAACGTTCGGTCACCTGCAAAGGCGCCTTCGATGCGCCGCCGGGCACGGCGTTGCCGGCCGGTGCGCCCGCGGCCTGCGAGAAGTTCCGCCAGCAGCCCGATGCGCTGGAACGCGCGGCCGCGCTCGACAAGCAATACGGCCGCACGCCGGATCTCAAAGCCATGCCGATGTATTGCGCGGTGTTCTCGTTCAAGGATGTCTACGACACGACCGACATGCGCACCACCGGCGGCGCCGACGTCAACTACGCCATGGACGCACCGTCAGAAGATGCAACCGTCGTTGCCGAACTGCGCGCCAAGGGCGCGATCATTTACGCGAAGGCGACGCTGCATGAATACAACGCCGGCCCCAGCAATCCCGCGGGGCCCAACGCGGCCAAGACCGAAACCCGCACCTACGGCGGCGGCGCGCGCAGCAGCTGGGGCGGCTCGGCCTGCAATCCTTACGACACCGCGCGTGAAACCGGCGGCTCCAGCTCGGGCTCGGCGGTGTCGGTCGCGGCCAACCTTGTCACCTGTTCGGTGTGTGAAGAAACCGGGGGCTCGTGCCGCCAGCCCGCCTGGCGCGCGAACGTTGTCTCGTTCGTGACCACGAAGGGTCTGATCTCCTACGGCGGCGCGATAGGTTCGGATCCTTACCTTGATCGTGCCGGTCTCCATTGCCGCAGCATCAAGGACGCTGCCTTGGTGCTCGACGCGTTCAAGAATCCCGAACGCGGCTTTTTCGATCCGCGCGATATCTACACCGCGCTTCCCAAAAATCTCATCTCCAAGGACCCCTATAGTTCGTTCCTCAGCGGCAATGCCAATGCGCGCAAAGGCGAGAAGCCCCTTGCGGGCCTGCGCATCGGTATCGTGCGCGAATATATGGTCAAGCACACCGCCAACGATGCCACGGTCAGCGATCTGGTGAATGCCGAGATCAAGAAAGTGCTGCGCGACCAGCTCGGCGCCGAGGTCGTCGAATCCTTCGACCCCAAATATCCGAACGATCCCGACGTGCCCGACATGACCTATACGTTCCAGAAGGCGCTGGCCGAGATCCTGCCCATCCATATGCCCGAATTCTTCACCAGCAAGATGGGCGAGGCCGGCGGCGCCGGTGAGGGCGGTGAAGACGGCGCCAAACCCTCTGAGGCCTTAGCTTTTGCCGTGAACGGCATCGATATCGGTACGCGCGATTACATCGCGCGGCTCGCCGAAAATAAAGCGCCGCTCTCCGATGCGCTCAATATCCGCCGGGTGACGGCCTCGCCGCCGATTCATAGTTTCGGCTTTCACATGCAGCAGTACCTCACGCGCCGCGGCGATGCCCGCGTGACGGATTGGTACAGCCTCACCGCCAACTCCAAGCACACGACCGAGTCTCATAAGGTGGCGATGGCCAACACCGCCAATAAATTCGATATCGCCTCACCGGGCATTACGCAGCGCATGAAGATGCGCGAGGTCATGCGCCTCGTGGTCGACAAGGTGATGCGCGAAAACAAACTCGACGTGCTGGTCAATCCCACCATCACGATTCCGCCCGTGCTTCACGGCGGACCTGGGCAGCCCACGATCAACAACCGCCCCACAGGGCGCTTCGCCACCAGCGCCGATCTCGGCATCCCCGAAATCACGGTGCCCGCCGGTTTCCACAGCGTGATGTATGAGCCCAAGTTTGAGCTGAACGACAAACAGGATGCTTATCGCTCTGTCGCCAACGAAACCACGCGCACAACGCTCAAGCACGCGATGCCCTACGGAATCTCGTTCTGGGCCGGCGCCGGCGAGGAGCCCGTGGTGATCGAGGTGGCGTCGATCTACGAACAAGCCACCAAACACCGCGTCGCGCCGGCGGGCTTCGGTCCGGTGAAGAAGTAGCGAGCTTCCTCTACACCGCGTACTGCCGCACGCGCTTGAGGCCGAGGCCGGCGGCAACGCCGACCGCGCCGAGGATTAGCACGTAGATGGCCGGGGCGATGGGGCTTGCCTGCAGCATCAGCGTCACGGCGATGGGCGTCAGCCCGCCGAACACCGCATAGGCGACGTTGTAGGACGTCGAGATTCCGCTGAAGCGCACGGCGGGCGGAAACACGTGCACCATCGCATGAGGCACCGCGCCCACAATGCCGACGCATAAGCCCACCAGCGCCGACAGCGGCATCAACAGAGCGGGACTGTCGCGCAGCGTCACAAGCATGATCAGCGCCGCGATTCCCGCAATCGGGCTCAACCACGTGAAGAAGCGCGCCGCGCCGATACGGTCGATGAGAAGTCCGGCCAGAACGCAGCCCACCGACAGGAACACCGTCGCCACGCTGTTGGCGCGCAAGGAATCCTGCACCCCGATCCCATAATATTTCTGCAGCACCGCCGGCATCATCAGGATCATCACGATGATCCCCGCCGACAGCAATCCCGTGAGCGCCATGGAGATGATGACGCCGCCGCGATGGTCGCGCGCTACAACGCGCAAGGGCAGTTCTTCCGACAGCGCCTTGCGCGCTTTCATCGCTTGGAACACCGGCGTCTCGGACAGCCAGCGGCGCAGATACACCGCGACCAGGCCGAACACCCCGCCCATCAGGAACGGATAACGCCACGCCACATCCAGTATTTCCTCCGGCGTAAACACGCTGTTCAGCCATGTGGCCGCCAGCGATCCCATAAGGATGCCGATCGTCAGACCGGAGGTGACGAGGCCGCCGCCAAGGCCGATGCGGTTCGCCGGCACATGCTCGGCCACGAACACCTAAGCGCCCGGCACTTCACCGCCGATGGCCGCGCCCTGGAACAGACGCAACACCAACAAAAGGATCGGCGCGGCGAGGCCAATATCGGCGTAGGTCGGCAGTAAGCCCATGCCCAGCGTCGAGATCGCCATCAGGAGGATGGAGAAGGCGAACATCTTCTTGCGGCCCATCTTGTCGCCGAAATGCGCCATGACGATGCCGCCCAAGGGCCGCGCGAGATAACCGGCGGCGAAGATGCCGAAGGTCTGCAGCTGCTTGGCCCATTCGGGCAGTTCGGGCGGGAAGAACAGCTGCCCGATGACGGTCGCGAAATACACGAAGATGATGAAGTCGTAGAATTCGAGCGCGCCGCCCAAGGACGCCAAACCAAGGGTGCGCATATCCTGGCGGGTGAGGGACTTATGGGTGGCCGCGGGTTGCTCGCTCATTACAAATCCAAACCTTCTCGAAAAATTGGCGTCTCGTACATTATTCGACCGATCAGTCGGTCTTAGGGCCCGGTTATGCCGTGGGCTCAGCGCAAAGTGAAACGCTAAACGGTGACGCGTTTGTTACTAACCGGCTTGTGATGGCAAAGGGCCGGTGTCGCTTGAGCGCAGGTGAATTGGAAATGAGATGACGCGGCGGCCCCGCCATGCGCCGCATGCAATGGCGCGAAAAGTCCGCTAGCGTGCGGTCATGATCCAAACGCTTAAGCTGCTGCTGCCCGCGCTGATTCCGTCGTGGAACTTCTTCGACGTGATCGCCGATTCGCCGCGCATTGAATACACCTTGCTCAATGCGCCTGAGGACGGCGACGGTGCCTGGCTGGAATTCCGTCCGCGTCCCGAGCGCCTGCCTGTCCCCGCTATGGTGGGGCGCTTGTTCTGGAATGCACAGTGGAACGAGACGCTGTTCATCATCAGTTGCGCCGAGCGGCTGATGGAGACGCCGACCGAACACAGTCAGAACGAGATCTTCCGGCGCATCGCCGCGGACCTTACTGAGCAGCCAGGCGCGGCCTGGTTGCGCTTTCGCATCGCGCTCCTCAGCGAGCGAGAGGGCGCCATCGAACGCGAGATCGCGTTCATCTCCGCAGCGCGCCCCGTCGCAAGCCTTTCTCTCCCATGACTCTCGATGCTGCGATCCGCCTGACCGAGGTGCTTCTGGCGCTGGCCTTCCTTCAGCAGAGCCTCGAGCATCTGCGCCGATTCCGCGGCGAACACATTCTGTTCGTGCTGCGTATCGTGCTGTGTGGACTGGTGATCGGCGGCGTGCTGGCCCCGTGGCCTTTGGTGGGCCTCGCGCTTCTTTCGCTGGTTATGCTCCACAGGTTCCAGGGCCCTTATAACGGCGGCAGCGATCGCATGGGGCTCCTGGCGTTGTGGTGCCTGGCGCTTGCGCAAGTGATGCCGGCCGGCCCGGCGCGCGAGATCGCCTTCGGCTATCTGGGTGCGCAGCTGGTGTTGTCCTATTTCATCGCGGGCTGGGTGAAGATTTTAAATCCCGATTGGCGCAGCGGGCGCGCGCTGCGCCAGGTATTCGCATTCTCCACTTATCCGGTCAGCGAAAGTCTGCGCGGCTGGGCGCAGCGGCCAAGGGTTTTGACCGCGATGTCCTGGGCGGTCATGCTGTTCGAGATCGCTTTCCCGCTGACGCTGATCTCGCAACCGACATTGATGGTGGGGTTGGGGCTCGCCGCGGCGTTCCATCTCGCCAACGCCTGCCTGTTCGGCCTCAACCGGTTCTTCTGGACATGGCTCGCGGTCTATCCCGCGATCGTTTGGCTGCAGGGGCGGGTGTTCTAGATCACGCGGTCGGTTAGGTGCGGCGAGGGTGTCCAACATACGTCGCGCTTTCCAAACAGAGCGTAGCGGTTCCGCGCAATGCGATCATAAACCCAATCGCCAATGAACCCCGGCAGCAGCTTCAGCACCGCCGCCGCGCGCCACGCTCCGCCGAGGCGCGTCGCAATCGCGATGATGGCCGCGAGCTTGCCGTAGGCCACACCGCCTTCGATCAGAAGAATGGTTTCCAGACGGACCGGATCGAGGCCGAGATCCTTGATGAGCGCCTGACCCAGTGGGCCTTGTGCGGCCGTGAAGCGGAACTGACCACCGGGATCGTGGCCGATCACCCATTGCACGAAGCCCGAACACAGCACGCAAACGCCGTCGAACACGATCAGCGGCGCTGGCGTGGGAAGCGCGGGCGCGGCGTCGCTTAAGGGACGGCCGACCATCGCCACCTAGATGTCCCCTATCCCCGCGAGCGCGCGATCATGCGCGCCGAGCGCGACGAACTGTTCGAGCAGCCAGGACGCGGCCGGCCCGGGCGGCGTATCGCGCCGCCAGATTCCCGCAAATCGATACGTGCCGCCGGGATGGTCGGGCATCATCAGGCGCTTGAGCGTGCCGGTCACAAGGTCGGCGTCGATCATCGGCAACGGCATGTTGCCCCAGCCGATGCCTTCGCGCAGCAGCGCGTGTTTGGCGCCAAGATCGGCAAGCCGCCATGTCTTGGGACTTAGCACCGCATAGTCGCGCCCCTCGGTGAAGCGCGAGCGGTCCATCAGCACAAGCTGTGTGTAGTCGCGTCCGGCGCCGGGCGGAATGCGTTCCATGCGCCCCAGCGGGTGATCGGGCGCCGCCACCGGCACCATGGGTGTCGATCCGGCGGCGATACATTCCACGCCCTCAACACCGGCGGCCAGCGGGCCGGAAATGCCCACGATCGCCGCCCCGTCGAGCACCATGCCCGTGATCGCGCCAAGTGCCTCGACGTGAAGGCGCAGCTGCACCGTCGGATATTCGGCCGCGAACGCGCGCAGCACTTTCCCCAGGCGCTCGGCCGGCAACATCACGTCCACCGCAAGGTCGACCTCGGCTTCCAGCCCGTCGAGCAGGCCTTTGACCTTGGCGCGCAGACTTTCAAGGCTATGTGAAATCGTGCGCGTTTCAGCCAGCAGCGCGCGGCCGGCGGCGGTCAGCTGCGGTTTGCGCGTGCCCTCGCGCAGGAACAGCGTCAGACCAAGCTGCGCTTCAAGGTTGGCGATCCCGTAGCTGATCACCGACACCGCCCGCTTCAATTTGCGCCCGGCGCCCGCGAAGCTGCCGGTGTCGGCAATGGCGAGGAAAATGCGCAGCTGGTCGAAGGTGGGGGTGCCCGGGGCGGTCACTATTCAACTTTATAGAACAATTTGACCTATTTTATCCGTCTAATCCTGAAGGTTCGCAAGGCTTACAGTCTCTCCAACAGGCCAGATCGGCCCCAAAAATGGAGACAGAACATGATCGAACTTCGTCCTTTTGACAGCCTCGGCGGCGCCAATCACGGCTGGCTCGACGCCAAACATCATTTCTCGTTCGCCGACTATCACGATCCCGATCGCACGCACTGGGGCAACCTGCGCGTCTGGAACGATGACACCATCGCGCCGGGCACGGGGTTTCCGCCGCATCCTCATCGGGACATGGAAATCATCACCTATGTCCGCGAAGGCGCAATCACGCACCAAGACAGCCTGGGCAATAAGGGAAGAACCGAAGCGGGCGACGTGCAGGTGATGAGCGCCGGCACCGGCATTCGCCACTCCGAATACAATCTGGAAAACGTCACGACCAAAATCTTCCAGATCTGGATTCTGCCCACGCGCGCCGGCGAAGCCCCTCGCTGGGGCGCCAAGCCCTTCCCCAAGGGCGAGCGCACGGGCCAATTCGTGACGCTGGCTTCGGGATACGAGAACGACAACGACGCGCTGCCTATCCGCACGGATGCGCGCATCGTCGGGGCCACTTTGCGCAAGGGCGAAGTGGCCGAGTATCGCCTCGGCAAGGATCGCCGTGGCTATCTCGTGCCGGCCACCGGGGCGGTACAGATCGACGACGTGCGCGTGAATGCGCGCGACGGTGTCGCGATGAGCGATCTTGATGTCCTGCGCGTCACGGCGCTCGAGGATAGTGAAATCGTCCTCGTCGATGCGGCATGATCAATGCGGCCGGCAGGGTGTTGCCCTGCCGGCATTCGACAGGCCACGCCTCACCGCGCGCGGCGGCTTGCGCCGCGCGCATCTTTGATGGTCTTCTCCCGCGAACTTCGTTCCTACCGGCAGATCATCTATGACCTTTACATCCTCCTTCGGCGTTTTCGGCGCGCCACACCCCGACCTTGCGGATATCCCCGCGGGCGCGCGGCAATTCTCCCCGCTCGTTCCCGGCGCCGGCGCGCTTGAGGATGTAAGCCCCGCGAGCCTCACAGGCTTTATCGTCGCCGCACCGCCCGGCACGCTCGAGCGGCGTTATGTCCTCGCCTTGGCCATGCGCGCCCTGCAAGCCGGTGCGCCCCTCACCGTCATGGCGCCGAAGGAAAAGGGCGGCAACCGTATCGCCAAGGAACTCGCAGCTTTCGGTTGCGCTGTTGAAGCCTCCAGCGGCCGTCACCAGCGCATCTGTGTTACCGCGCGGCCGGCCCAGCTCGGCGAAGCGGTTGATGAGGCGCTCAAGGCCGGCGGCCCTCAACGCGTCGAAGCGCTGGGTCTGTGGAGTCAGCCCGGCATCTTCAGCTGGGATCGCATCGATCCGGGCAGCGCGCTGTTGCTGTCGGTGCTGCCAGCCTTCAGCGGACGCGGCGCCGATCTTGGTTGCGGCATCGGCCTCCTTGCGCGCGCCGTGCTCGCAAATCCTACGGTCACGCAGCTTGCGCTGATCGACATCGACCGGCGCGCCATCACGGCCGCCCGGCATAATATTGAAGACGCCCGCATCGCCTTCCACTGGGCCGATGCGCGCAAAATTCAAGCGGCGGCTCTGGATTTCATCGTCATGAATCCGCCGTTTCATGAAGACGGCGTCGAGGATAAGGCGCTTGGCCAAGCCTTCGTGCAGCGCGCTCAGCAGATGCTGCGCGACGGTGGCGTCCTGTGGCTCGTCGCGAACCGCCATCTGCCTTATGAAGCGCTCCTCGCCGGATCCTTCTCGTCGGTGACACTGCGCGCCGATGGCAATGGCTTCAAAGTCTACGAGGCGACCAAGTGAGCAAGGCCACCACATGAGCAATACCGCGCGGCTCGACCGCCTGCTCGCCAACATGGGCTACGGCTCGCGCAACGAGATTCATGAGCTCGTCCGCCGTGAGATGGTCGTGCTCGATGGCGCGCCGTTGGACGACGCCAGCGCTCGCATCAAGCTCGCGGCCGATCTGCCCGCGCGCATGACCATCGGCGGCGAGCCGCTCGATCCCCTGCAGGGGCTCGCGCTCATGCTGCACAAGCCCCTGGGTGTCACCTGTTCGCACAAGGAGTCGGGCCCGCTCATCTACAGCTTGCTGCCGGCCCGCTGGCGCCGGCGCGAACCGGCCATCTCCACCATCGGGCGCCTCGACAAGGAAACCTCAGGTCTCATCCTGCTCACCGACGACGGCGCGCTCCTCCACCGGATCATTTCGCCTAAGCATCACGTCACCAAACATTACGTGGCAACCCTCGCCCGGCCGCTGCGCGGGGATGAAGCGGGCATTTTCGCCGCCGGCACATTGATGCTCGAAGGCGAGGATAAACCGCTCGCCCCGGCGGTGATGGAGGCGCTCGGGCCCACCTCCGCGCGGGTCACCGTCACCGAAGGCCGCTACCATCAAGTGCGGCGGATGTTCGCGGCTGTGGGCAATCACGTCGACGCCCTGCACCGCGACCGCATTGGCACCCTCGCGCTCCCGGCGGACCTCAATCCGGGCGAATTCCGTGCCCTAACCGCGGCTGACATCACTGCCGTCTTCAGTTAATAGCAGGCTATATAGCAAGCTTTGTTGTGCGGCGGCCTGCAAACATGTTTAGCCGCCCGCGGCGCGTACCGTTTCAGATAGGCTTAAGTGGCGATCGGCGTATACTTTCCGCCGACTTGGCACACCTCCTGGCAAAGAGGAACCGCGCGATGGACTTCTCAAGACGTCGGACCCTTCAAGGCATGCTTGGCGGCAGCGCTGTTACGGTCGGCCTTCCGCTGCTCAACGCCTTCCTCAACGGAAACGCCACGGCCATGGCCGACGGCACGCCGATGCCGGTGCGCTTCGGTACCTGGTATTGGCACCTCGGCATGCAGCGCGACATCTTCGTACCCAGTAAGGTCGGCGCCAACTACGACCTCAAGGAAGAATCGGCGCCCTTTAAGCCCATCCAGCAGCACATGAACGTGCTGACGAATTTCACCGCGTTCCGCGATGATTGCCCGCTGCTCTGCCACACCTCGGGCTGGATCATCAGCCGCTCAGGGATCGCGCCCAAAGCCAACGGTGACAATCCCGGCGAGACCCTCGACATCACGATCTCCAACCAGATCGGCCGCACCACGCGTTTCAAAACGCTCACCGCCACGGCCACGGGCGATGTGCGCGACACGCATTCCTACGAAAATCAGACCACCGAAACGGTGCCTGAATTCTCGCCCATCGCCTTCTATCAGCGCGTCTTCGGTCCCGACTTCCAGGATCCGAACGCGAAGGACTTCAAGCCGAACCCGCAGATTATGGTGCGC
>CAISTS010000037.1 GCA_903888485.1 uncultured bacterium
CGTGGGCCATCGAGGATGCGCAGGCTCGGGCGGCGTTGCCGGAGTTCCAGGAGATTCCGGCGGCCAAAGTCAGCGAGCTCACCGCCGCCGCGAACTGGCCGCGCGCTTCATCGATGACCAACTGGCATCGGTCGCTCGGGGATGCGACCTCGAGCCGCTTCTCTGCTCTCGCGCAAATCAATCGCGAGAACGTGAAGCACCTCGAGGTTGCGTGGACCTATCGCTCGAAGGACGGCGTTGGCAATCTTCAATGCAATCCCATTATCGTGGACGGTATGATGTTCGCGCCGACGGCGGGCCATCACATCGTCGCGCTGAACGCGGCCACCGGCACGGAATTGTGGCGCTTCAAGCCGGAGATTCGCAAGGATGGCATGCGCCTCGAAGATTTCCCGGCGCGCCGGGGACTGGTCTTCTGGCCCGGCGATAGCGAAGCGCCGGCGCGCATTCTTTTCACTTGCGGCAATTGGATCTACGCGCTCGATCCGAAGACCGGCCAACCGCTCGACAGTTTCGGTGAGAAAGGGCGGACCGTCCTGCCCGCCGGCGGAACAGTGGCGGGCGCGGTGTTCAAGCACGTCTTCGTCGTGCCTGGATTTAGCCGCGACGTGTTCGGCTACGACCTCCGGACCGGCCAACGGCTCTGGACCTTTCACACGCTGCCGCAACCCGGCGAGTTCGGCCACGACACTTGGAGCCGAGTCGAGGACGGCGCGAATTGCTGGGGCGGCATGGCGCTCGACGAGCAACGCGGCATCGCCTACGTGGCCACTGGTTCGCCGAAGCCGAATTTCGTCGGCACCGGACATCACGGCGACAATCTCTTCTCGAATTGCATCCTAGCGCTCGACGCGTTGACCGGGAAACGTCTCTGGCATTTTCAGGAGATCCGCCACGACATCTGGGATTGGGATATTCCCGCGCCGCCGAACCTTGTCACCGTCACGCGCGACGGCAGACATGTCGATGCCGTGGCCCAAGTTACCAAACTCGGCAACACGCTCCTGCTCGACCGCGTTTCAGGGAAACCGCTGTTTCCGGTGCGTCTGCGCCGCGCGCCCGCGTCGAAATTACCGGGCGAACGGACCGCGCCGTATCAGCCGGACATCCAGTTGCCCGAGCCGTTCGCACGACAACAGTTCAGTCGCGCCGACGTGACGACGCGCAGCGAAGAGGCGCGCGAATACATCGAGAAGCGCGTGGCGAATGTGAACAGCGGCTGGTTTGAACCTTTCGAAGAAGGCAAGCCCACGGTGCTCAACAACATTCACGGTGGTGCGGAGTGGACGGGGGCGGCGTTCGATCCGACGAGCGGCTGCCTTTATGTGAGCGCGAATGAGATTCCGTGGATCGTCACCGTGTTTCGCGATGACCCAGAGCCGGCGCGCGATCCAAAGAACCCGACCTTGGGCGAAAAGCTTTATCAGCAAAACTGCGCGTCCTGTCACGGACCGGATCGAATCGGGATCGGCACGGCGCCGCCGTTGCGCGGCTTGCGCCATCGCCTGAAGGACGCCGACGTGCTGGCGGTGATGAAGACGGGGCGCAACCTGATGCCGCCTGCGCCGCCAATGACGGACGCGGAGCAGAAGGAGTTGCTCGATTTCATCTTCCTGCGCGACCGTATCCAACCGTCCAGCAACGCGAAACCGTCCCGCCCCGCCTACACCTACAACGGCTACCCGAAGCTGCTCGACCACGAGGATTATCCCGGGAACAAACCGCCGTGGGGCACGCTCAACTGCATCGACTTAAACACCGGCAAGCTCCGCTGGAAAGTTCCGCTGGGCGAGTATCCTGAACTCACCGCGCAGGGCATTCCCAAGACCGGTACCGAGAATTTCGGCGGTGCGATGGTGACGGCGGGCGGACTTGTCTTCTGTTCCGGCACCCGCGACAACCTGATTCGCGCCTTCGATGCGAAGACCGGCGAGGAACTGTGGTCACACAAACTTCCTTTCCATGGTACCGCGCCGCCGGCGACCTATGCGGTTGGCGGGCGTCAGTTTGTGGTCATCGCGGCCACTGGCGGCGGCAAGCTCGGCGGGCCGACAGGTGATAACTGGGTGGCGTTTACGCTGCACGAGTAACGGCTCGATCC
>CAISTS010000038.1 GCA_903888485.1 uncultured bacterium
CCTTCGCGTTGCCGAAACAGTAAGGGTGCGAGCCCTCCCCCCGGGGACCGCCTTGATGTGGCAGGAAAACTTGGGTCGCGGTCACCCCTGTCCTTAGCGGAATTCCATAGGATAGACTTACGGAGAGCCGTGCGGTGGCGGGGGGATTCGATGTCGCAGCGATTGGTCGGTCATAGGTCTATAGCAGGTGCGATTGCGGTTTTGGCTGTTGTAGCGCTCGCTTTCGTCGCCACGCGCTTCTTCTTGCCGAGTACGCGCACATGGACGAGTTCCGCGAGCGCTGCGCCGGGAGAATGGCCGAGCTACGGCGGGACGAATTGGAGCCAGAAGTATTCGCCGCTCGCGCAAGTGACCAAGGCCAATTTCAAGAACCTGCGCGTGGCTTGGGTTTGGGACTCGCCAGATCGCGAACTGTTGACCGATCTTCCGGCCAACCCGGAAGCGCCGCTGCATCCGAACGGGATGAAAGCCACGCCCTTGATGGTCAAGGGCGTGATGTACGTGAGCACCGGCCTCGGCCAGATCGCAGCGATCGATCCCGCGACCGGCCAAACAAAGTGGATCCACAACCCCGAGGCTTATAAGAGCGGACTGCAGGCCAACGTTATCGGATGGCAGAGCCGCGGCGTGTCCTATTGGACCGACGGCTCCGATGAACGGATTCTCGCCGGTACGCTGGACGGCTATCTGATAGCGCTCGATGCGAAGACGGGTAAGCCCATTCCAAGCTTCGGGACCAACGGCAGAGCGGATCTTACGACCGCGATCCGCGGGGCTAAACGCAATGCACTGCATCTGGTGGCGGGCGAGCGGCACTATCTGTCAGTGGATTCACCGCCGGTCATCGTGCGCGACACGATCGTGGTCGGCTCGACCATTTCCGACCGCCCGCCGACCAATGAGTGGATTCCCGGCGACGTCCAGGCCTTCGATGTGCGCACTGGTAAGCCGAAGTGGGTATTCCATGTGATCCCGCGCGACGGCGAGTTCGGCGCCGACACCTGGAAGGAGAACGCAAACCGCTACACCGGTAGCGCCAACGTCTGGTCGATGATGAGCGGCGACGACGAGTTGGGCCTCGTCTACCTGCCGACGTCGACGCCCAACAGCGACTATTGGGGCGGCGCGCGGAAAGGCGATGGACTGTTCGCGGAATCCATTGTCGCCGTGGATGTCGAGACCGGGAAGCGTGCGTGGCACTTCCAGGCTGTGCATCATGGGCTCTGGGACTACGATTTTCCGGCAGCACCCACGCTGCTCGACGTGACGATCGACGGCAAGAAGATCAAGGCGCTTGCACAATCCAGTAAGCAAGCGTTCCTGTATGTCTTCGACCGCGCGACCGGCAAGCCGATTTGGCCGATTGAAGAGCGCGCTGTGCCGCAAACGGATGTGCCCGGCGAAGAAACCTCGCCGACGCAGCCGTTTCCGACCAAGCCTGCCGCCTTCGACCGGCAGGGCGTAACCCCGGACGACGTGCTCGACTTCACGCCGGATCTGAACGCCAGGGGCCGCGAGATACTCGGGCACTACCGCATCGGTCCGATCTTCACGCCGCCGTCCCTCTACAGCAAGGAGGGCACCTGGGGCACGCTGATGGCGCCCACGGCCGGCGGCGGCGCCAATTGGAGCGGATCCGGCGCGGACCCTGAAACGGGCTTTGTGTATGTCCCGTCCACGTCAGGTCTGACGCTGCCGACCTTGGTGGCGCTGCCTGAAGGCCTGACCCGTTGGACGACCATGGCGCCTGTCGAAGGGACCGCGTTGCGCTACGCGCCGGAAGGCAAACTCGGTCCGCCGAGCGTGCATCCCGACAACCCACCGCAGCCGAACGGCCCGGAAGGGCTGCCGCTGCTGAAGCCGCCCTACACCCGTATGACGGCCTACAACCTGAATACCGGCGACATCGCCTGGCAGGTTCCTACGGGCATCGGTCGCTCGCGTGTGCGCAATAACCCAGCGCTCGCGGGGCTCGTTCTGCCCGCGCTGGGCGGCCAGGGCGGGCGCGGCGGCGTGCTCGTCACCAAAACAGTGCTCGCCTATGGACTGATCGGCTCGGGCGCGCCCGGTGCGCCCATTGGCGAGCTGGTTGCCTACGACAAACAGAGCGGAGCCACGATTGCCTCCGTCGCGCTTCCCGGCGTGCCGCTCGGAACGCCGATGAGCTACGAGAAAGACGGGAAACAGTACATCGCGCTTACCTTGCAGGACGGGCAATTAATTGCGTTGGCGTTGCCGACAGGCAATGAGCCTCGACCCGAGCAAACGCAAAATACCAGTCACCCCGCCACACAGGAGACTGCCGCTCTCCATAGCCAGCTTCCCGCCGGCCCCGGTCAGGCGGAGACGGTGCGGATGTGCGTTGTCTGCCACGATCTGGGGCTGATCACGCAAAAGCGGCTTTCAAAGAGTGATTGGGAAGCGACGATCAATAAGATGATGATCAACGGTGCCGTGGGATCCGACGAAGAAGCCAACGCCGTTGTCGACTACCTGACAAAGAATTTTGGTCCATAAGGGGAGCTCGCTCGCATGACCGACAACGATGAACCCCAACCCGCACGCGTTGGGCTAGATCGGCGCGACTTCTTCCGCGGCGCGGCGGCGCTCGGCAGCCTGGGTGCGGCGGGGCTTTTGCCGACGTCTGCGCAGCGCGCGGTGGCGGCGGAAGTGCAAAGTCCGGCGGCGGCCGATGTCCTGGCGGGCCAAACACAACGCATACTGCGCTGGGCCAGCCCTCCGGGCGGCGACATCGTGCGGCCGCGGACCGGCGTCGATCACAACGTCGTCATCGTCGGCGGCGGACAGACGGGCGTGACGCTCGCTTATGGTCTGCGGCGCAAAGGCGTTAGCAAAATCCAAGTCATCGACCAAGCCGATCAGGGCCAGGCCGGCATCTGGCGTACCATCGCGCGCATGCACCAGCTGCGCACGCCCAAGACGCTCATGGGGCCAGAGCAGGGCAATGCCGGATTAGGTTTCCGCGCCTGGTATGAGACGCTGAACAGTCCGGGTGCGTTCGACGGCCTCGATCGCATCCCGCGCACCGCCTGGGCGGACTATCTCGCCTGGTTCCAGCAGGTTACGGGAACACAAGTGCGCTATCGCACACGTCTCCTCGACATCGAGCCGATGGGTGACGTGCTGCGCCTGCATCTGGAATCCGACGGCCTGCGCACCATCGAGACGACGCGCAAGGTCGTGCTCGCAAACGGCTACAACGGCGCGGGGGGCGCGGCCGTGCCCGGCTTCTTGCGTGCGTTGCCGGCCCAGGTTTGGGCGCATACCGAAAAGCCCATCAATTTTGCGGCGATGCGCGGCAAAGTGGTCGGTGTGCTCGGCGCGGGCGCTTCGGCCTTCGACGCTGCTGCCGTTGCGCTAGAGAGCGGCGCCTCTGAAGTACACCTGTTCAGCCGCAGATCGTATATTGAATACGCCAACGCGCCGCCGCCATCACCGCCGCCGTCGCCCCGTCCTCCCGCGGATCGCGGCCATGCGAACAGCATCGAGCTTTCGAACTGGCTTCCGGATGAAGTCCGCTGGCGCAATCAGATCGGGCGCGAGCGCGCGGTGTCTTCGGTCCCGTTCGATTCACTCAATCGCGCGGTGATGAACGACAAGTTCCGCATCCACCTCGACAGCCCGTGGGACAGCGTCGTCATGTCGAGTGGCAAGATCGTCGTGAAGTCTCACGGCAAGACATTCCGCTTCGACAACGTCATCGCCGGTACCGGCTTCCAGGTCGATCTCTCGGCGCAGCCGGAATTTGCGCGTATTCACCAATCCATCGCGCTGTGGCGGGACCGCTATCAGCCGCCGGCGGGCGAGCAAGACGCGGCCAGTGGCGCCTATCCCTATCTCGGCGCGGGTTTCCAGTTCCTGGCGCGCGAGGGAGTGGATGCGCCGTACCTGCGCAACGTCCACTGCGCCAATCTCGCGGCAACGGTGAGCTTCGGGATCCTGGTGGGCGACGTGCCGAGCATGGTGCTGCAACCGCAGCTGGTTTCGGCCATCGCCCGCGATCTGTTTATCGATGGCGTCGATGCGGAGGCGAACAAGCGCTTTCTCGCGTTGCCCGCGCCGCCGTCGGATCCGGCGCCCTATCAGCGGTCCGTCCGCGGGTAGGAGGGGACTCTATAGAGATAGTTTATGCCTCGCAGTGTCGTTTGGATGATGCGCGCCGCCTCGTGAACTGTCATTCTGGTAGCTTCCACGGGGGATAAGATAGCACGTATCATGAGAAACGTTGTCCTGGCGCCGCGTACGCGCGCCTTCTATTTGTCGTCAGTATTCGCCGCTTGCTCCGCGCTCGCCTGGTCGCCTGCTGTTGCGCAGCGCTCGAGCGACAACGCGCTGGCCGCCGCCGAAGATGCCTTCGGCACAACGGTCGGCAATGAGACCATCGGCCTTTATGATGCCCGCAATGCCCGCGGTTTCAACCCGCAAGCATCGGGCAACGTCCGTATCGAAGGCATGTATTTCGACAGGCCCCAGTCCGGCCCGGGCGACGTCATGGTCGACCGCTTGACCTCGGGCTTCACGGTGCGCGTCGGCCTGACCGCGCAGGCTTATCCGTTCCCGGCACCCAGCGGTATCGTCGATATCAACCTGCGGATCCCGCGCCGCGACAGCGCGCTCACCAGTGTCGTGGCGACCTTCGGCCCTTATGATGCCTATGGCCTTGAGATCGACGGCCAGACGCCGATCGTTCCGGGCAAGCTCAACGTTGCTGCTGGCGTCAAGCTGCAGCGTTTCCGCAGCGACATGAATGCCAAGGCGAACGACTGGTCTGCGTCGACACTCGTTCGTTGGACGCCGAGCGAGAATATTGAAATCGTGCCGTTCTGGGGCCGCTTCGAGCGCCGCGATTATGAATCCAATCCGTTCATCTATGGCTTCGGCGACAACAACCCGCCGCGCATCGCGCGCAGCGTCAATTACCAGCAGGACTGGTCCGACTTCACGCAGCACGAGACCAACTTCGGCCTGCTCACGCGCTTCCGCCTCGGCGACCATTGGACGCTACGCACCGGCACCTTCCGGGCTTTCTATTTCCGTGCCGAGGATACGCTGACGTTCTATCAGAACGTCATGCCGAACGGCAGCGCGGACCTCTCGTTCCAGCGCTCGCCACCGCAGGAGTTCTCCTCGTGGTCTGGCGAGGTGCGCGCCTCGGGCGTTTACACCATGAGCGACTTTCGGCACACGATCCACATCACTGGCCGTGGGCGCGCCGGCTTGCGTCTCGCGGGCGGCACCGCGATCGTGCGCGTCGGCACGGCGATCCTCGGGGTACCAGCGCCCATTCCGGAACCTGTGTTCAACTTCTTGCCGCGTCTCCGTGACGAGGCCAACCAGATCACGGGCGGGGCAATCTATGATCTGCAATGGCGCCGTGTGGGCGGATTCAGCATTGGCCTGCAAAAGGCGTCCTATAAAAGACATGTGATCGTGCCGAACGGTCCGTCCAGCGCGCTCAGCGCGCGGCCTTGGCTCTATAACGGCACCTGGAACCTCCAGCCGACGGCGCAGGTGACACTCTTTGGCAGCTATACCAAAGGCCTTGAGGAATCCGGCGTGGCCTCGCAGGCGGCGCGTAACCGCGGTGAGGCGATGCCGTCGAGCATCACGCGCCAGATCGACGCCGGCGTCAGTTATGCTATCGCGTCCAATATGAAAGTCGTCACGACGCTGTTCGAGATAAAGAAGCCGTACTTCGACCGCGATGCCACCAGCCTGTTCACCAATGTCGGCAACCTCAGCCACCAGGGGCTCGAGTTCTCGCTCACCGGGCAACCCCTGCCGGCTCTCACCATGTCAGCCGGCGTCGTGCTGCTTAAAGCGCGCGTCGAAGGTCCGCTCGTGGATCAGGGCGTGATCGGCAGCGTACCGATCGGCCGCGATTCCAGCGCCATGCGTCTCGATCTGCAGTACGGTCCGCCGGCATGGAAGGGGCTCTCGATCGATGGCCAGATGGAGCGTCTCGACAAGGGCTATGCCAATCCCCGCAACATGGCGAATATTGCGCCGCGCATCGTGGTCAACCTGGGCGGACGCTATCGCTTTAAGATCCTTGATGCGGCATCGACCCTGCGCGTGCGCCTGCAGAACCTCACCAATACCTTTGCTTGGGAATACACAGGCGGGACCAATTACTATCTCCAGTACATCGGCGCGCGCCGCGTCACCATCAGCCTGGCCGCCGACTTCTAGGCAGAATCGCCGCAGTTTCCGCGCCTTAGCCCGCTCCCGCTAAACCGTCCCGTGTCATGTTTCATCATGCGGGACAGGGTCTTGGCCGCGGGCGGAAATCACGTTGACAGGTGTGACACAAAGCCCGATTTATCGGGTCGTGATAATGCTTTACGCGTATCACAATGTGGACATCGGATCGTCTGCGATACCGGCGCGCCGGCCGCTCAGGAGCGAAGTATGGACGTTGTGCTTGATAAGAACATTTTGGGCGACGAGGCCGAAGCTGAGATCAAGGCGTGGAAGAAAGCCGACGGTGATGCCGTTCAGGCGGGCGAGCTGATCGCCGAAGTCGAAACCGGCAAGGCAGTGGTTGAAGTGACCGCGCCCGGCGCGGGGACGCTGAAGATCCTCGTCGAGGAAGGCACACTGGTCGAGCTGGATACCGCCATCGCGAGGATCGCTTGAGCGGCATAGGATCCAATTCAGGCGCCATGGATTTGGCGACGCAGGGTGTTGAAGCCCTGCGGATGATGTCCGTAATCCGCGAATTTGAAGCGCGCCTGCCGGCGTTCTCCGAGGCAGGGCTCATTCGTGGCTCGACCCACCCGTCGGTGGGTATGGAGGCGGTCGCGGTCGGCGTTTCGATGAATCTGCAGCCGCAAGACGCCATCGCCAGCAATCATCGCGGCCACGCGCATTGCATCGCGCGGGGTGCGGATCTCGGTAAGACGTTGGCTGAGATTTTCGGCCGATCCGACGGCTACTGTCGTGGTCACGGCGGTTCCATGCACCTCGGCGTGAAGGAACTTGGTATACTCGGCACCAATGGTGTCGTCGGCGCGGGCATCGGCCTTGCGACCGGGTCGGCGCTGTCGGCCAAATTGCGCGGCGTCAATGAAGTATCGGTGGTCTACTTCGGCGACGGCGCTACGAACCAAGGCATCCTCGCCGAGAGCTTGAATCTCGCCGCCATCTGGTCGCTGCCGGTGGTTTTCGTCTGCGAGAACAATCAATACGCCCAATCGACGCCGCTCAAGAGCACGGTGAAGGAGCAAAGGCTCACGCTGCGTGGTGAGGCTTATGGTGTGCCATCCTATGATGTCGATGGCATGGACGTCGCAGCGGTGTATCAACTCGCCCGTGACGTCGTGGAGCGCGCCCGCAGCGGCGGCGGCCCCAGCATGATCCTCGCCGAGTGCTACCGCTATCTCGGCCACATGGCCGCGGATACCGAGATCTACCGTCAGAAGGCGGAAGTCGAATCTTGGAAAAACCGCGATCCGATCGCGACCTTCGCCATCCGCCTCAGGGAAGGCGGCTTCCTGGACGATGCGAAATTCACGGCGCTGCAGAAAGACGTGACCGCGGCCGTCGATGCTGCCGAAGCCTTTGCCAAAGCCGCGGCGATGCCGACAGCCGACCAAGCCATGCAGCACGTCATCGCAGCAGAATAGAACCCGCCGCTGTTGATGCACCGCTATGCAAAATCGCCCGTCCCCAGAAACCGAGTATCACGTCATCAGTCTGAACGGCGACAAGTTCGCTGATTTTTGCCGACGGAACAGCCGGGCGGCACTTTCTTTTCGTCATTTCGTAGCGGTCGACGGCGCCAAGTTGACGGATAGCCCGCAAGCATTGGGACTCCTCGCCCCGGGCATCGCCAACTACTCCGGCGGCGCGCTCGGCTGCGCCATGTCGCATCGCGCGCTTTGGCAACAAGCGGTTTCTTCCGGGAAGACCATCGCCATCTTCGAAGATGACGCGGTCGTCCGCCACGATTTCGCGGCGCAACTGGACGCGCTGATGGCACAGGGGAAACCTTGGGACGTCATCTTCTTCGGCTGCAACACCGATACCATCGTCAGCATTCCCTATGCGGGCGGTATCGATCTGACGGGTCAATTCTCGACGCTTTATCCGACGCCGGCACAGATAGACGCGTTCGCCCAGCAAAAGACCGACATCAGCTTGCTGCGCTTGAAATTCGCCTTCGGGCTTTGCGGATACGCGGTGTCGCCAAAAGGGGCAGGAAAACTCATCGAAAGGTGTTTTCCGATGGACAACCGCCCGGTTTTTATTGGTGAGGAAAATCGGTCATTCCCCGCATATTCGATTGATTGCATGATGGTCAGTGCCTATCCCTCCATTGGCGCGTTCATGTGCTTTCCGCCCCTAGTCATGACGCCGAACGACCAGTCGACGTCGCAGACCGTCGCTAAAAAGGTGAACGGATGAACGCTCCCGTCGCGAACAAGGTCACGCAGCTCAGCATCTGGCGCGCGCTCAATGCCGCCTTGCGCGACGCCATGGCCGCCGACCCCACCGTTTTCCTTATGGGTGAAGACATCACCAGCTGGGGCACGGGCGGAGGCATCTACGGCGTGACGCGAAAGCTGGTGGACGAGTTTGGTCCCGAGCGTGTGCGCAACACGCCGATCAGCGAGGAGGTTATCATCTCAGCTGGCGTCGGCGCGGCCATGCGCGGCAGCCGTCCGATCGTCGAGATCATGTATTCCGATTTCATCCTGCTCGGCATGGATGCGGTGATCAATCAGGCCGCCAAGGCGCGCTACATGTTCGGCGGCCAATTCAGCGTGCCGATGGTGCTGCGCACCAATCAGGGCTCCGGCATGGGCAAGGCCGGCCAGCACTCGCAGTGCCTGGAGACGCTGTATGCGCACATTCCGGGTCTCGAGGTGATCACGCCGGGCACCTCCGATGACGCCTATGGGCTCCTCCGCAGCGCCGTCGACAGCCCGAACCCGACGATCTTCCTTGAACACAAGGCGCTCTACAACGAGCGCGGTCCCGTGACCTACGAAAAAATCCCTATCGGCAAGGCCAAGATCGCGCGTGAGGGCAAGGACATCACCGTCGTTGCGACGCAGATGCAGCTGCATCGTGCACTGGCGGCGGCGGAGCGCCTCGTCGCCGAAGGCATCGAGATCGAAGTAGTTGATCCGCGCACCATCGCGCCCTTGGATACGAACACGATCATCGCGTCTGTAGAAAAGACCAAGCGCCTGCTGGTGGTGCATGAAGCTCATCAGCTGTTTGGCTGGGGCGCCGAAGTGGTCTGCCAGGTCATCGAAGGCTGCGGCAGCGCACTGCGTTCACCGCCCCGCCGTCTCGGAGGCAAACACGCGCCCGTCTCCTATGCCGAAGCCATGGAGCAGGCGGTGATGCCGAGCGTTGATGAAATCATCGCCGCCGTGAAAGCTAGCGTCGGTCGCTAGCTATCTTCGCGGCAGGAAGCCCGTCGAAATCCACGGGAAGATCGCAACCACGATCAAGCCGACGGTCAGCGCCGCGATATAGGGCCAGATCTTGCGCATGCCTACGTCCGGATTGACTTTACCCACGGCGCAGGCGGCGTAATAGCCGACGCCGAAGGGCGGGGCGAACAAGCCGATACCCATGGCCAGGATCACGACCATCGAATAGTGCACGTCGTTGATCTGCAGGGCACGCGCCACGGGGAACAACAGCGGCGCGAACAGCACGATGGCGGGAATGCCTTCCAGCACGCTGCCGAGGATGATGAAGGCGACGATGGACGCGGCCATGAATCCCGCTTTGCCGCCGGGCAGTGAACTCATCGCGATGAAGATGTCGCGCGACAGGCCCGAGACCGTCAACGCCCAGGCCATGCAACTCGCCGCGGCGATAATCAAAAGGATCGCGCCCGATAGCGCTGCAGTCTCCACCAGCATCGGGAAAAGCCGTTTCCAGTCGAAGATGCGGTAGATCGCAAGGCCGGCGATGACGCTGTAGAGGATGCCCAGGGTGGAAACTTCCGTCGCCGTGGCGACGCCTTCGACCACGACGGTACGAATGGCGAAGGGCAGGAAGAGAGCGGGTGCCGCGACGAGCAGGGCCTTTAGGATCACTTGGCGGCTGGCCCGGGTGACGCCCGACATGTCTTCCTTACGCGCCCGAAACCAGGCCACGACGGCCAGCGCAAGGGCGAGCACGACCGCCGGCAACAGGCCGCCGGTGAATAGCGCAGCAATGGACACGCCGGTCACCGAGCCGACAGTGATCAACACAATCGACGGCGGAATGGTTTCGCTCATGGCGCCCGAGGCCGACAGCAGCGAGACCATCTCGCCCTCATCGCTTCCGCGGCGCTTCATTTCCGGGAACAACACCGGCGCGACGGCGGCCATGTCGGCGGCCTTGGAGCCAGAGATTCCGGAGATCAGATACATCGCGCCCAGGAGCACGTAATTGAGGCCGCCGCGCACGTGTCCCAGCAACGAGGCCAGGAACGTGAGCATGGCGCGCGCCATGCCCGTCATCTCGATCAGCGCCCCCAGGAAAATGAACAGCGGCACGGCGAGCAGGATCAAGGAGCCCATGCCTTCGTCCATGCGGATCGCCATGACCATCAGCGGCGCTTCGCTGACGGTGGCAATGTAGGCGAGGGTAGAGAGGCCGAACGCGAAGGCAATCGGCACGCCCAGCAAGACGCCGACGATGATGAAGACGGCGAAGAAGATGACCAAGTTGCCGTGCCCCATGGCGGTGATGGGATCCGCGAATGCAGCGAGCAGCGCCGTCAGCACTACGAGTGCGCCGCCGGCGATCAGCACGGGCGCCAAGCGATGCTGGGCGAGGCGGACAAGTTGCGTGACCAACATCAGGATGATGCCAACGGGGATCGCCGCACCGCGCACAAGGTTCGACCAGCCGAGTGCCGGTGTGACGATGGCGTCTTCCTCGTGGGCGTATTGGAGGCTCGGCCATACCATGAGGCCGAGGAACAGGATGGCGGCGCAGGCGGCAAAGGCCTGCAACAGAGCTTGAGCCTGGGGCGAGAGGCGCGCAATCACGGCTGTCAGGCGCATGTGCTGGCCCCGCTGCAGCGCGACGACCGAGCCCAGCATCGCCAGCCACACGAACATCGTGGTCGCGAGTTCGTCGGTCCAGGTGAGGGGATAGTTGAAGAAAAAGCGCGCAATGACGCCGACGAGCAGGATCAACACTTCGGCGAGCACCAAAGCAGCGGCGATGGCTTCGACCATGCGCGAAATTGCGCGGTCCATTCCGGCAATCGCCGTCGAAGGCCCGGCGGCGGTGGGAACATCGACCATCGTCATAGCAGGCTTCCTGAATATTCTTCGAGCACGGCCCAGGCTTCCGGACCGAACTGGGCTTTCCAGTCGGTGTAAAAGCCGGACTCGCGCAATGCGCGGCGGAAGGCGCTGGGTTCGGGCTCGTTGAACTCCATACCGCGCGCCGCGAGGTTCTCGCGCAGCTTCTTGTTGAGGGCGGCCAAATCCCGGCGCTGTTCGAGGGCCGCGCGTTCGAACTCCATCTTGACGATGTCCTGAATCCCGGACGGCAAACGCTCCATGGCTCCCGCATTGGCGATCAGCCAGAAGCCGTCCCACATGTGGTTGGACAGGCAGCAGTACTTCTGCACTTCGTAAAGCTTGGCGGAATCGATCACCGCCAGGGGGTTCTCCTGGCCATCGACCACGCGCGTCTGCAGCGCCGAATAGGTTTCGTTGAAGCTGATGGACGTCGGCGCGGCCTTGAAGGCGCGGAAGGTCGAGGTCCAAAGCGCGCCGGGTGGCACGCGGATCTTCAATTGCTCAAGATCGCCCGGCTCATGGATGGGGCGCTCGCTAGTGGTGATGTGGCGAAAGCCGTTGTCGAAGACTCTCTCGAAGGCAAAGAGCCCTTTGGACGCGATATTGGCGCGGATCAGCGCGCCCAACTTGCCGTCCATCGCCGTGAACACCTGCTCGTCACTGGAGAAGGCAAAACCGATGCCATTGAGCGAGGACAGCGGCGTGTACATGGACAGAATGACGCCGGCAATGGCTTGGAACTGGATGGCGTCGGCACGCAGCTGGCCCAGCATGCCGGGATCGGCGCCCAGCTGGCTGCTGGGGAAAACCTGGATGGACATCGCGCCGCCGGTGGTTTCACGGATGCGGTTGGTCGCCTCGATGATGCGCACGTTGAGCGGATGGCTGAGCGCGAGGTTGGTGCCGAGCTTGTAGGAGAACGCGGGCTGATCGGTGTCGCTGCAGCCCGCAACGGCAAGGCTGACCGCACCGGCCATCAGGCTCCGGCGACTAATACCGCTCATCAAGAGGCCTCCCCCAAACAGCTCACGCGAATTCTATGCGTTCAAACGCGATTGCGCGCGCGCAATCGTCACGAAAACCAACATATGGACCGTGCCTAGTACGCGAGCGGGTCGGGTCTCACCTGGAAGTGCACGAGCTGCGGGCCTACGCCGTTGTTACCTTCTTCCTGGTGCCACACCGGGATCATGGCGTAGGTGGTCCAGAGGCCGCGGCCTTTCCAACCGGCTTTGATGTCGTCGATACGTCCATCGACGCCGCGCGCGTAAGCGCCCATGGGATAGGGCACGCGCATGGTGACGACTTCGCCGGTCGTGGGCTTGAGCACCAGCATGGAATCGGACCACGTGCCGGGTGTCACCACCACATCGGCGCCGAGGCCGAGCGTGTCGTACTGGTCGACCCAGGTGAGGTAGTTCCAGTCGGCTTGCACACCGCCGGAGTTCGGAATGCGTGGGCCCGGCAGGTCAAAGAACGTCCAGCCTTCCGGGCAGTGCTGGCCGGTGGCGGTGGGCCCGCGCAGCACCTTACACTTCGCGCGATCAAAGCCGCCGACCTTGCCATTGGCGAAGGCATCCCAGGCGACCCCCTTGGTATCGAGGCCGACGCCGCGGCCGCCGAAGGCGACATAGTCGCCGCTCGCAAGCTTGGGCGGCTCGAAGATTTCAGTCTTGCAGGTTTCCGGCGGACGCGCGCCCTTCTCGAAGCGCAGGATGCTGCTAGGGAAGGCGGTGTTCTGGGCGTACCAGACGCTGTCGTCTTTGGGGCTGATATCGATGCCGTACTGGCCGCCGACAATCTGCGTGTCTTTGTTCGGGTCCTGCGCCTGGCCCGGTTTGTTCCATTGATTGCGGTCGGGCGTAATCGACGGCGCTTGCGCGCCCGCTGCGGCTTTGGCCAAACTCGCATCCTTGGTATCGAGCACCATCGGGCACCAGCCAATGGATTTCTCCGTGTCTTTGGTCTCGTCGAAGGTCTTGGTTGAAACCCAGCCGACGACATCCGAGCCCGGACCGGTGAAGAACAGCGTGTCGTCCTTGTCCCGTGCGAACATCAGATGATGCACGAGATAGCACAGCGGCAGGCCGGTGAGTTTCTCGGTGGCTGGATCGTACATCACCGCGAGCGACGCGCCCTTGCGGCGCGACGGATAGTATTTAGCGTACGGGTTGCTCTCGCTTGCGCAAAACGCCGGCGCGGTTACGGGCTGCACGATCGAGCGGCCCATATCCGAGGCCCAAACCCGGCCCTTGGCGTCAAGCATGGTGTTATGCGGCACCAGATTAATGTCGTGTTCGTCGGTGAGCTTGACCAGCCGCCCGTCTTTGTCCAACTCGACGCCGTACGGAATTTCCTTGGGCGTGTGCGTCTTGGGATCGAGCAGTTCGAGTGTGCCGGTGAAAACGCCCGAGCTATACACCGGCCCATAACCGTTCAGCGTCGGATTGCGCCGGTCGGTCGATGACGTGTCATGCACAAAGCGGCCGTTGGCCCAGTCCCAAAGCGTGAGTACGACGTTGCGCTCGATGCCTGACGGGCGCGGCGGCGTTTTCTTGGGCAGCTCGCCCTTTTCGATGCGCTGCGTCCAATCCGTCAGCATCGACAGCGTGCGTGCGTAGCCGAGCCCGGCGATGGTGTTCTTCATGCCGGCTGCTTGCTGCAGCCCGTGATTGCCGATGGCCTGGTCGCCGTTGGGCCGCGCCATGGTGATGCGCTCGGCCCAGCCTTCGAGGGTGTTGTTGGCGAGTTCGCGCGTGGCCTTGTCGCCGACCTGATGACAGTGCCCGCATTCCTCGCGCATTTCTGCGAACCAATGCTGCTGGCTTTTGATCACCGGCGGAATGCCGTTGCCTTGCGCACCGGAGCCGGGGAATTCGCCCGGCTGCGGTGGACTGATCATCGCGAACCAGTAGTTGGCCGGGTAGTACTCCGCCGCGGCTTTCGGCGTGGGTGCGAGCGTTGCGGTGAGATTGAGGCGCACGCCAGGTTTGGCTTTCACGCGCGGTGATTCAATCAGGCCATAGCCGCGCGTGAAAACATCATAGTTTCCGGCGGCAAGTTCGGGCAGCACGTAGCGGCCCGCATCGTCGGTGACGACGATCTTAATGAAGCGCGTCGGCGTGTCGGTGGTCTCGGCGATGACCCATACGCCGGCTTCGGGACCTTTGGCGCTGGTGACAACACCGCCGATGATATTGGACGCGGTGGGAATGTCGGCGCCGCTGGCCAGGGCCGCGCCCGACGCGAGGCAGTTTGAGCCCGCCAAAGCCCAAATGAGCCGCCGTTTCATGTCTCATCCTCCCCAGGCTGATCCACGCATTTTCCAAGGCTTGTATAGCACGCCGAGGCGCGCCTATGGCCCGCGTTTCCTGTTCTCCTGGTCAAATAGCCACATCTCGGTGAATGCGCCGATCCCGGAGATGCGCTTCGGCATCTTCCGGATGTAGCTTAGCCGCGCCCGATGAAGGGCATCTTAGTGGCCATCAGCGTCATGAACTGGACGTTGGCGTTGAGCGGCAGGTCCGCCATGTAGGCGACGGCTTCGCCGACATTCTCGACGTCCATGGTGGGCTCGGCGAGGCTGGTGCCGTTGGCCTGGGCCGCGCCCGAGACGCCGATGCTCTTCATCAATTCCGTTGCGGCATTGCCGATGTCGATCTGACCACAGGCGATGTCGTATTTCCGGCCATCGAGCGACAGCGAGCGCGTCAGGCCCGTGATCGCATGTTTAGTTGCGGTGTAGGGGGCGGAGTTCGGCCGTGGAACGTGTGACGACACCGAGCCGTTGTTGATGATGCGCCCGCCCTGCGGCGACTGGCTCTTCATGACGCGGAAAGCCCCCTGAGCGACGAGGAACGCGCCGGTCAGATTGACGGCGACGACACTGTTCCATTGCTCGGGGGTGATGTCCTCGAACAGCGCTTTTGGTCCAAAGGTGCCGGCGTTATTGAGCACCACATCGACGCGCCCGAAGGCCGCGACGGCTTCGGCATACATCCGCGTGACCGCTGCGGGATCGGTGACGTCGGCCACAATGGCCTTTGTTTGCGTGGCGGCGGCTTTGGCTAGGCTAGCGGTTTCGGCGAGGGAGGCCGCCGTACGTCCGGCCAGCGCCACGCGGTATCCTCGTGCGAGCAGGGCCAAGGCCACAGCGCGGCCGATACCGCTACCGGCGCCGGTGATCAGTGCGACTTTTGAAGTGCTTGCCATGCCCGATTCCCCCGGCAGATGTGCCTGTTTTTGCTGGCACATCAGCATGTTATAAGAGGGAGCCGATAGCGCAAGGACGAACTGATGCTGGCCAATGACATTCCCGCCTTTGACTTTGCCCTCGGCGACAACGCCGAGATGATCCGCGAGACCGCGGCCCGTTTCAGCCGGGACAAAATCGCGCCTCTTGCGGCAGCCATCGATCGCGACAACAATTTTCCCCGCCACCTCTGGCCGGAGATGGGTGCGCTTGGCTTGCACGGCATCACGGTCGAGGAAGCCGACGGTGGGCTAGGCCTCGGTTATCTCGAGCATGTGGTCGCGATGGAGGAGGTCAGCCGCGCCTCGGCTTCGGTTGGCCTGTCGTACGGCGCGCACTCCAATCTCTGCGTCAATCAGATCCGCCGCTGGGGTAACAAGGCCCAGAAAGCGCGCACTCTGCCGAAGCTGATCAGCGGCGAACACGTGGGCGCGCTGGCCATGAGCGAAGCCGGCGCGGGATCGGACGTAATGTCGATGCGGCTCACCGCCACCAAGCGCGGGGAGCGCTATGTCCTCAACGGCACCAAGTTCTGGATCACCAACGCGCCGCACGCCGATGTGCTGGTGGTGTACGCAAAAACCGACGACAAGCGCATCAGCGCGTTCCTGGTCGAGAAGGGCTTCAAGGGCTTCAGCGTTGCACCCAAGCTCGACAAAATGGGCATGCGCGGTTCGGATACGGCCGAGTTGGTGTTCGAGGACTGCGAAGTGCCGGCGGAAAATCTTTTAGGGGCGCTGGGCGAGGGCGCAAAAGTGCTGATGAGCGGCCTCGACTATGAGCGCACTGTGCTGGCCGGCGGTCCGCTCGGCATCATGCAGGCCTGTCTCGACGTCGTGCTGCCCTACGTGCGTGAGCGCGAGCAGTTCGGCAAGTCCATCGGCTCCTTCCAGCTTATGCAAGGTAAAGTCGCCGACATGTATGTGGCGATGAACGCAGCCAAGACATATGTATATGCCGTGGCCAAAGCCTGCGATGCGGGAAAGACAACCCGCTTCGACGCGGCCGGAGCCATTCTGCTCGCCAGCGAGTCCGCGGTGCGGGTCTGCCTTGAGTCCATCCAGGCCCTGGGGGGCGCGGGCTATACCAAGGACTGGCCGGTCGAACGCCTGCTGCGTGATGCCAAGCTGTACGACATCGGCGCTGGCACCAATGAGATTAGGCGCTTTCTCATCGGCCGCGAACTGATTGGGACCTAAGGCGCCCCCCGGCGCGCTCAGCGTGTATTTAGCGGTTGGGCAGGTCAGTCAATGGCAAACCATAAGCCCTCGGGAAGGCATGAATTTTTGCATAAAAGTATTGCAGCTATAGCGTTTTTGCATTTCAGGAGGGGGTGTCTTTTATTGCTCGGCGGCCAAATATTACGTTATTAACCGCTCAGCGCTCCCGTACCTTTGACTTTGCCTGAAGGAGTTTGTTGCGATGCCCGACACCCACACCAATCGGCCCGGCCCAAGCGAGGCAGCGCTGGAGATTCAGGGTCTGATCAAGCGTTCGCGGGCGGCGCAGGCGCAGATCGCCAACTACACCCAAGAGCAGGTGGACGCGCTCATCCGCGCAGTGGTGTGGTCGACCTCGCGCCCGGGCATGGCCGA
>CAISTS010000039.1 GCA_903888485.1 uncultured bacterium
CGCCCAGACCGTCGCCGCCCTGCCCGCTTCGGTCCGCATCATCGCCACCTTTTCCGTCGGCTACGAGCATGTCGATGTCGCGGCAGCGGCCAAGCGCGGCATAGCCGTCAGCAACACGCCGGATGTGCTGACCGACGCCACCGCCGATATCACGCTCCTCTGCCTGCTGGGCGCGGCTCGGCGGGCCCATGAAGGTGCGACCATGCTGCGGACCCGCAACTGGGTGGGCTGGACGCCTACTCAGCTCATGGGCGTGCACGTTACCGGCAAGAGACTAGGCATCCTGGGCATGGGCCGGATCGGCCAGGCCGTCGCCGATCGCGCCCGCGCCTTCCGCATGCAGATCCACTACAGCAACCGCAGCCGCCTGCCCCCCGAGCTGGAGAAAGGCGCCGTCTTTCATGCCAATGCCGATGACATGCTGCCACACAGCGACTTCCTGTCGATCAACGCGCCGATGACGCCGGCGACCCGCAAGTGGGTCAATGCCGAGCGCATCGCCAAGCTGCCGCAGGGGGCCGTGATCGTGAACACTGCACGCGGCGGCGTCGTCGACGATGAGGCGCTGATTGCCGCGCTCAAGAGCGGCCGGATCGCTTCGGCGGGCATCGACGTGTTCGACGGCGAGCCCAAAATCCACCCGGACTATCACGACCTTGAGAATGCGTTTCTGCTACCGCACATGGGTTCGGCAACGGTCGAAACCCGCAATGCAATGGGCTTCAAGGCACTCGATAATCTCGAGGCCTTCCTGCTCAGGAAGCAGGCGCCGCCGGACCTCGTGAAGGCTTCTTAGCCGAACGCACGACCTTGCCCTTCTTGGCCTTGGGCGCGACAGGGGCCGCAGCGACGGGCTGAGCAGGCGTCGCCTCGGCAACGGCCGTAACCGGCTCGGCGGGTACGGGCTGTGGCGGGGCGGACTTGTAGACTGCCGCATCCCAGCTAGCAGGCGGCGCGTCGGGCGCGGCCTGCAGCGGCGGCCCGTACGTCGTGCCATCCTCGGCGACCGAGCGCTGCGGCGTGCTGTAGTCCACGGCGTAGGGGTCCTTGTCTCCTTCGCGCGCCTTGCAGACGTCGCGGCCGCGGAAGGCGCGCCACAGGGCGCAGTCCTTCCTGGACACCATCGAGGCGAGATGATCGGTCCCCGTCTTGTCGGTCGCCGCCAGAAAAGCGCCATCGCTGCCATAGCTCACGGCCGAAATCGCCAGCGGCGCACCACAGGCTCCGGTCAAGAGGGCCAAGCCCACGACCGGCGGCAGGAGCAAGTGTCTGAGCCGAAAAGAGCTCATAATATTCTTTATAAAATTACTATAACCCTTTGAATATTAATATAGTTTGACCTTCAGGTCAATTTGCCCACACCCACCACCCTTAGTCTTTCCGGGGGGGCGGCAGCCGCAAGCCAATGTGGAGCTCGCGCAATTTCTCAGGCGGCAGCTCGGCTGGCGCGTCCATCATCAGGTCCATCGCCTGCTGGTTCATCGGAAAGCAGATGACCTCACGGATGTTGGGCTCGTCGGCCAGCAGCATGACGATGCGGTCGATGCCGGGCGCCGAGCCGCCGTGCGGGGGCGCGCCGAATTTGAACGCATTCAACATCCCGCCGAAGCGGGCTTCGACGTCGGCCTGCGTGTACCCGGCGATCTCGAAGGCTTTGTACATGATGTCCGGGCGGTGATTGCGGATCGCGCCCGAGGACAGTTCCACGCCGTTGCAGACGATGTCGTACTGGAACGCCTTGATGGTCAGCGGGTCCTGCGTCGTCAGGGCTTCCATGCCGCCTTGGGGCATGGAGAACGGGTTATGGCTGAACTCGATTTGGCCGGTGTCCTTGTTGCGCTCGAACATCGGAAAGTCGACGATCCAGCAGAACATGAACTTTTCTTTGTCGAGGAGGCCGAGCTCGTCGCAGATCTTGGTGCGCACAAGGCCGGAGAACTTGGCCGCAACCTCTTCCTGGTCGCAGGCAAAGAATACGGAATCACCGGGACCCACGCCCACGGTTTCGGCGATCATCTTGAGGCGCTCGGGTGAGAGCTTGCTGGCGATGGGACCCTTGGCGGCCATGCCTTCGCCGAAGATCACATAGCCGAGGCCGCCAGCGCCGTTTTCACGCGCCCAGTCGTTGAGCTTGTCGAACCAGCTGCGCGGCTGTTCGGCTGATTTGGGCGCCGGCACGGCACGGACGACCGCGCCCTTCTGGATGTTCTTGGCGAAGAGGTTGAAGTCGGAACCTTCAAAGGCCTTGGTGACGTCGCTGACCAGCAGCGGGTTTCGCAAGTCGGGCTTATCGCTGCCGTACTTCAGCATGGCGTCGGCGTAAGTGATGCGCGGGAACGGCGCCTTGGTCACGGGCCGGCCTTTGCCGAACTCTTCGAACACACCCGCGAGCACCGGCGTAATGGTGTTGAACACATCGTCTTGGGTGACGAAGGCCATCTCGAAGTCGAGTTGATAGAACTCACCCGGAGATCTATCGGCGCGGCTGTCTTCGTCGCGGAAGCAGGGCGCGATCTGGAAATAGCGGTCGAAGCCCGAGGTCATGAGCAGCTGTTTGAACTGCTGCGGCGCCTGCGGCAGGGCGTAGAACTTGCCGGGATGGATGCGCGACGGCACCAGGAAGTCGCGCGCACCTTCCGGCGAGGATGCGGTGAGGATCGGCGTCTGGAACTCGACGAAGCCCGCCTCCCACATGCGCCGGCGAATGCTGGCGATGACCGCCGAGCGCAGCAACAGGTTCTGCTGCATCTTCTCGCGGCGCAGATCGAGGAAGCGGTAGGTCAGGCGCATCTCTTCGGAATACTCCTGCTCGCCCGCGACCTGCATGGGCAGCACCGCGGCTTCCGACAGCACCTCGGCGTCCTTGGCGACCAGTTCGATGCGGCCCGTGGGCAGCTTGTCGTTCACGGTCTCGGCGGAGCGCGGGACGACTTTGCCCGTGATGCACAGCACCGTCTCGGGGCGCGCGGCATCGAGAATCTTGAAGACCGCGCTCGAGCTGTCGGCGACGCATTGGGTGACGCCGTGCTGATCGCGCAGGTCGACAAAGAGCAGGTGGCCGTGGTCGCGCTTCCTATGCACCCAGCCGGAGATACGCGCGTCCTGGCCGGCATGGTCCGGACGTAGCGCGCCGCAGGTATGGGTCCGATAGCGGTGCATCTTAGAAAATCCTCAAAAATCCAGGCAAAAAGCGGGGATAAGGTCCCCGCAGGAGGCCGTGAAACCACACCGAACGGGGCCGTTTGTCAAGCCGCCGTCCCCTGCCCCGAACCGGGCCCGGGCGGAGGTTGTGGATCGAGTTGTACAGGGGGTGCCTTTTCCGCCTCTTCGGCGGTTGCGGCCTGGGGGGTGACCCATTAAGACAGGCGCCATGAGCCTCATTTCCAATACGGAGGCCCTTGAGGCCTTCTGCGAGCGCCAAAAGGGCGCCGACTTCGTCACGGTCGACACCGAGTTCATGCGCGAGACGACCTACTGGGCAAAACTCTGCCTGGTGCAGGTCGGCGGGCCGGATGAGGCTGTCTGCATTGATCCGCTGGCGCCCGGCATCAATCTCAAGCCGCTCTATAACCTGATGAACGACCGGTCCATCCTGAAGGTCTTCCATGCCGGCCGCCAGGATCTGGAAATCTTCTTCAACGCCACCGCCGAAGTGCCGACACCGGTATTCGATACCCAGATCGCCGCCATGGTCTGCGGCTTTGGCGATCAGGTCGGCTACGAGGCCCTCGTCGCCCGCCTCGCCGGCGCCAATCTCGACAAGTCGCAGCGCTTCACCGATTGGGCGCAGCGCCCTCTGACCGAACGCCAGATCGACTATGCGCTGGGTGACGTGACGCACCTGCGCAAGGTCTACCTCGCGCTCAAGGCCCGGTTGGAGAAGACCGGCCGCGCCAGCTGGATCGATGAGGAAGACGCCGTGCTGTCGCGCCCGGAGACCTACAAGGTCGATCCGCGCGAGATGTGGCGGCGCTTGCGCGCCCGCACGCGCGCGCCGCGCATGCTGGCCGTGCTGCGTGAACTCGCCGCCTGGCGGGAGCTCACCGCCCAAGCCATGGACGTGCCGCGCCAGCGCGTGGCCAAGGACGATGCCATCCTCGAGCTCGCCGCCAGCATGCCGGTGACCGTAGACGACATCAAACGCTCGCGTCTCGCCAAGCCGCTCGCCAGCGGCAAGGTCGTCGAAGGCGTGCTCGGCGCCGTCGCCAAGGGCCGCGCCGTGCCCGACGCCGACTGCCCGCGCCTCGAACGCGATGATAGCTGGGACAACCAGGCCCCGCGCGCCGTGACCGAGCTCCTGAAGCTGCTCCTCAAGGCCCGCAGCGAAGAGTACGACGTGGCGCAGCGCCTCATCGCCACCAGCGACGATGTGGATGCCATCGCGCTTTCAGATACGGCCGACGTTTCCGCGCTGCAAGGCTGGCGCCGCGAGCTCTTCGGCGAAGACGCTCTCAAGCTCAAACACGGCAAGCTGGCGATTGGGCTGTCGGCCAACGGCAAACGCGTGGAAGTGTTCGAACGCTAAACGCGGTCGATCCGCCCTTCGAGACCCAAGTGATCGGCGATGCGTTTGACGCGGCGGAGGTAGGATCCGCCCTTGAAGACCGGGTCCGTCGCCGGGACGGTCAGCACCAAATTTCCGGCGGTGATCTTCAAGCTGGTCTTCTTCACCACACCTGCCGCACCGGCGGACAGCGCATAGGCAAGACGCAGCGCCAGGCCAATGGTCTTCACGCGCTGGATGCGCGATTCCTCGAGCAGCGCGTGGGCCTGCTTGACGATAGGGTCAACCAGCGTACTGCCGTAGCGGTAATAAAGCGCGAGCGCGAGGCCGGCGCGGTCCTCGTGGCCGAGCCCCAGGAACGGCAGACGGAGCACACGCAGGAAGGCCTGCTCGGCGCGGTAGTCGGGATGCTCGCTCCACCACACATCACGCAGCAGACACGCCGCCAGGCGCAGTTTCTTCTGGCGCGGGGATTCATCCTTGAACAGCGGCGACATCCAGTCGAAGGTTTCGTAGCCCGCTTTCGGATTGCGGCCCGCGCCGCGCCCGATTTCTTCAGCGAGGCTGATGAGCGGGTCCTGTTTGCGCACGCTATCCGGCAGCGATTTGAAGAACTGGCCCTCGCGCATGCCGTAGATCGAGAACACCAGCGCGCGCGGCCGGTTGATCTCGAGCAGGCGTTCGAGCACGGAAGCGGCCAGCGGAAGGGTCGCGAGACGGCTGCGCGAGATGCCCTTGATCTGTTCGAGGCTTTTGGGCGACAGGCGCGAAATCACATCGAACAATGACATCGCCTCGGCGCGCGGCAGCGTGAAGTTGTCGAGCACGTGCAGCGGGTAGTCCATCTGCTCGATGCAAACGCGCGCGAGCGTGCGCCAGGCACCGCCCACGGCATAAAGACTCTGATCGCGCGCCTTGCCGACCCACTTATGTTTGTCGAGCGCCTTGTTGATGATCGAGATGGCCTTGCCGCGGTCGCCGTCCGACGCTTCCGAGAGGCGCAGGAGACCCAGCGGCAAGGTCGTATGCTCGCTCATCTCGCCGCCGCCGATGTGGACGAGTTCTAAGCTGCCGCCGCCGAGGTCGGCGACCACGCCCTCGGCGTCCGGCGTGCCGCACAGCACGCCCAAAGCCGAGCGCCGCGCCTCCTGCTTGCCGGTGAGGGTCTGCACCTTGATGCCGCAGCGCTTCTCGAGCGCCTTTGCAAAGGCGGCGCCGTCTTCTGCGTCGCGTACGGCCGCCGTAGCTAGGGTGTCGATCCTCTCGACCCCTAAAGAGCGTGCGATCTTGACGTAGCGCGCGACCGTATCGAAGGCCATGGCGACGCCCTCGGCGTTGAGCTGGCCGGTCTTCTCCAGCCCTTTGCCGAGCGCGCAGATGGCTTTTTCGTTGTGCAGCGGGATCGGTGTGCGGATGAGGCCCGAGTAGACGACCAGGCGCACCGAGTTGGAACCCACGTCGATGACAGCGACGGGTTTGCGGCCGGCCTCAAGTGTCGGTGCAGCCGATGCCTTGCCCATCTCCCCCGCTCATCCGTCGATTCTAGTGATCGATCTGTTTGTCGGTATTGCTGGGCGCTTGATAACAGCTTTAGCGCCGCGTGGGAACCAGCTTGGGCACGCGTTTTTTGGCCCGTTCCTCGGCGCTGCCGCGGCCCGAGAGGCTGGGATTGGTCATGAAGTATTCGTGGGCCGAGAACGGCTGATCGGTGGCGGCTTCGCGGACATAGCTGCCGTCCGGCTGTAGGTCCCAGCTCTGCAGGTTGTCGTTGAAATTCACCACCATGATCTGGTCGACGATCTGCTGGTGGACGGTGGCGTTCTCGACCGGCACGAAAGTCTCGACGCGCGCTTCGATGTTGCGCGGCATCCAATCGGCCGACGAAATGAAGACTTTTGCCTGGGCTGACGGGATCTCGGCGCCATTGCCAAAACACATGATGCGCGAGTGTTCAAGGAAGCGCCCGACGATGCTTTTGACGCGGATGTTCTCGGACAGGCCGGGCACACCGGGGCGCAGGCCGCAGATGCCGCGGATGACGAGGTCGATCTTCACGCCCGCTTGTGAGGCGCGGTACAGCGCATCAATGATTTGGGGATCGACGATCGAGTTCATCTTCGCCCAGATCACGCCGGGCTTGCCGTCGCGCACAAAGGCGATCTCGTCCTCGATGAGGGACATGATTTTTTGGCGCAGGCCGATGGGCGCGATGGCCAGCTTTTCCAGCGAGTCCGGCTGGGCGTAGCCGGTCATGTAATTGAACACGCGCGTCGCGTCGCGGCACAGCACCGGGTCGGACGTGAAGAACGAAAGGTCGGTGTAGATCTTGGCGGTGACCGGGTGGTAGTTGCCGGTGCCAAAGTGCACGTAGGAGCGCGTCTCGGCGCCTTCGCGGCGCACGACCAGCGAGATCTTGGCGTGGGTCTTCAAGTTCACGAAGCCGAACACGACGCTGGCGCCGGCGCGCTCGAGGTCCCTCGCCCAACGGATGTTGGCCTCTTCGTCAAAACGGGCCTTCAGCTCGACCATGGCGGTGACCGATTTCCCCGCTTCGGCGGCCTCGACCAATGCTTTGACGATCGGGCTGTCTTTGCTGGTGCGGTACAGCGTCTGCTTGATCGACACGACGTTCGGATCGCGCGCCGCTTGCTTCAGGAACTGCACCACCACGTCGAAGGACTCATACGGATGGTGAACGACGATGTCCTTCTGGCGGATGGCTGCGAAACAATCGCCACCGAAGTCGCGGATGCGCTCGGGGAATCTCGCGTTATACGGCGGGAATAACAAATCAGGCCGCTCGTCGATGATGAGCTGCTTGAGATCGGTCTGGCCGATCATGCCTTCGATCTTGAAGGTGTCGAGTGGCGAGACTTCGAGCTCGTCGCAAATCACCTTCACCTGGTCCGCCGGCATGTCGCCGGCCAGCGCCAGGCGGATGCAGGTGCCCCGCCGGCGGCGCTTGAGGGCGGATTCGAAGCTGCCTACCAGGTCCTCGGCGCCTTCATCCACTTCCATCTCGGAATCGCGGATGACGCGGAAATGCCCGGTCTGCAGCACCTTGAAACCGGGGAACAGGCTGCCTGCGAACATCAGCACCAGATCCTCGATCAGGATGAAGCGGATCACCGGGCCCTTGAGGCGGATGAAGCGCTGCACCTGCGGCGGCAGCGGCACCAGAGCGCGCATGACTTCGCCGTCGGCGATGCGCACGAGCTGCATCACCAGGGCATGGCCGAGGTTGGGTATGAAAGGAAACGGGTGCGCCGGGTCGACCGCGAGCGGCGTGAACACCGGGAACATGTGTTCCATGAAACGCTCTTCGAGCGCGGCGCGGTCATCGGCGGAGAGGTCCTGCGGCCCGACGACATGAATGCCTTCGCACGCCAGGAGCTGCTTGAGTTCGCTCCACGTGGAATCTTGCTGCTTGAACAGCGCACGCACGGCTTCGTTTATGACGTCGAGTTGTTCCTGCGGTGTCAGCCCGTCGGCCGACGGCAGCGTCACGCCCGCATTGACCTGGCCTTTGAGGCCGGCGACACGCACCATGTAGAACTCGTCGAGGTTTGATGCCGAGATCGACAGGAACCTCACCCGTTCAAGCACCGGATGGCGCGGGTTGCGCGCCTCTTCGAGCACGCGCGTATTGAAGGCCAGCCATGACAGCTCGCGATTGATGAAGCGCGCGCGGGGGGGGAAGGCGGAAAAATCCACCGATTGGGGCGCATTGCGTGCGGCACGGCCCTTCGCGGGTATGTCCTTGGGAATGACTTCAGCCGGGGCCATGTTTCGCGCCTTATCTTGGCCCGAAGCGGGCCGTTGGGAGGATTCGAAGCCCTTGGAGGTTAAAAATCAACCCCAGCACCGGCGTTGTTCACTAATCCGTAATGATTTCCACGCGTTACAGAGTATCATATGCGGGCGATTTTGTGGACAATTCGGACGTCCAGGGAGGGAGCGGCGGCGTTGAAAACCTTACATCTTCTGCGTCACGCCAAGGCCGGTGAAGGCGATCCGGGGGGCACGGACCACGCCCGCCCTCTGGTCGAGCGCGGCGTCGCCGACGCCAAGGCCATGGGGCTTTACCTGCGCAAGGAGAAGGTGGCGGTCGACCGCGTCTATAGCTCATCGTCCCAGCGCACCCGCGAAACCTATGACCTGATCGCCCCCGGGCTGCCCAAGGCGCAGGTGGCCTTCCGCGACCGCCTCTACCTGATCGACGCGTCGGACTTGATCGAGCTCATCCAAGGCCTGCCGGACACGGCCGACAGCGTGATGCTGGTCGGACACAATCCGACCTACTACGTCACCGCGCTGACGCTGCTGAAAGAGGCCGCCGCTGGACAGTCTGAGCCCTTCAAGGCGCTCAAGGAGAAGTTCTCCACCGGCGCGCTCGCCAGCATGACCTTCAACGTGGAGCATTGGCGCGACGTGCGCGCGGCCAGCGGCACACTTATCGCCTACGTGCGGCCCAAAGACGTTGGCGGCGGCAAGAATGCCTAACTTTCGAGGATCTCGCGCATCAGCGGCACGGTGATGGCGCGCTTGCCGGCCAGCGCCGCGGTGTCGGCCTTGGCGACGATGTCTCGGGCGGCGGCGAAGCTGCGGTCCATCCGGCGCATCAGATAACCGACCACATCGGGATCGATGGAAAGCTGCCGGTCGGAGAAGAGTTTCACCAGCACGGCTTCCATCAACGCATCATCCGGCGGCGAAATGCGCACGGACGGCACAGCCGCCAGCCGTGATGTCAGATCGGCGAGCTTGAATTTCCAGCGCGCGGGCGGTTCGCGCCCCGTGAGCAGCAGGAAGCCGCTGCGTTCCTTGAGCGCGTTGAACAGATGCAACAGCGCGTGTTCGCTCTTCGTGTTTTCACCGTCTTCCAGAACCAGCGCCGCGTTGTCCTCGACGAGTTTGGCCACCGCGCTTTCTTGCAGGTCCGCGCCGGCGATGATGGACGCTTTTGTGCGGAGCGCGAACACATGGGCAAGATGGGTTTTGCCGCAGCCTGCCGGTCCGTGCAGCGCGAGCGCGTGACCGGGCCAGTTCGGCCAACGGTCGATCCAGCCCACGGCGTCGCGGCTGCCGGAGGCCACAAGAAAATCTTCCCGCCCGAAGGCGGGCCGGTGGCCGAGATCGAAGGCGAGCTGCGACATGGCGCTATTGCGCCGTGGGTGCACCGGCCGGCGGCGGCGCCTCCGCAGCGGGCGTTGCCGTCTGCGCCGCGGCGGCGCGGCGCGCACCTTCCAGGGTCTGGATGATCCACACGCCGCTCTGCTGGGTCAGCGTGAGGTCGTGCTGCGACATGGCCAGCTCCAGCTGGCGCTGTTCGCCGGCGTAGTACAGCGTGACCTGGGCACGGTCGCGTGTCATGGCCTGCAGCTCGAGCCGGTCGATGAGCGGCACATCGTCGAGCTTGTTCTTCACCGCGAGCCAGTCCTTGAGATCGACCACGGGGACCAGAGCCGTGATCTGCGTCGTGCCGCCGAAGGCAACGCGATTGCGGTGCTTCCAGCTGTCCTGGATGACTCCCACCGCAGCGGTGCCGGCGGCGGCGAGTACGTCGTCCTGCGGCTTGCCGGCCTCGGCAGGTTGCGAGAGCGTGATCTCTTCCGATGGCAGATCGCTGCGCACTTCGGAGACGGAGAGTTCGATGGTCCCGCCGTTCTGCGTGGCGGCGACGATGACCGCGCCGCCCGCCTGATAGCGTTGCGCCAACGCATTGAGCGCGGCAAGGTCCTTGGCTGCAGCTTGGTCGGCAGACAGCGCAGCGACATCCTCGCTGTTACCGCCGGGCGTGATCAGATGCACAAGGCCAAAGTCCTGCGGCAGACTCGCCCAGGCGCTCTTCCAGGCGTTGGTGGGTTCCCACAGCTGCCATGAGCCATTGGGATCGGTGCGCATGAGCGGTACGACCACCAGCGGTTTGCTCAGGGTCTCCGTGAAGGGAATGTTCGCCCCGCGCAACAGGCGGCGGATGGCGACGGGATTGACCCGCACCGTCAGGTCGGCGAGGTAACGCACCGCCGAGCTGCGCTCGTTGGCGATGGAGAACTCGCGCACCAGGTCGATGACTTCCGCGGCGCTCACTTGCGGCACGCGCGCCTGGTCGTCGCGCGCCACGATGCGGGCGATCACCTTGCGGAAACCGGCGACGCGCCCCTGGGTCAGGCCGCGTTCGCGCGCTTCGGTGACGGTGCCGGCGGTGACGTCGACGGGAATCGCTTCGGCATCAAAAAGGGTTTGGGAGGTCACCGGCTTGGGCCCGGCGGACTCGGCCTGCGCCAGGGCAAAACGCGGCAAAACGCCGGCCCACAGCGGCGCACAACCCAGCGCGGCGGCGGCCATTGCAAAGCGGCGTCGATCCAGTATGTTCCGGGTCATATCCATGGGGGACGCGGTCCCTGACAAGTTATCCACAGCTTGTAACAACCTCAGCATAGCGCGCAGCCTCTTCACCCCGCCATGGCCTCAACTCCCCAGCGTCCCAACGGTTTAGCCTACAAAGACGCCGGGGTCGACTACTCCAAGATCGATCCCTTGAAGATCGCCGCCCAGCGCGCCGCGCGGGCCACCGGCGGCAACCTGGCGCACAGCGGCTTTACCGAGATTGCGGCCTCGCGCGGAGAATCCGCCTACGTTGTCGATGCTGGCGACTTCCTGCTGGCGTCCATCACCGAGTGCCTCGGCACCAAGGTGCTGATCGCCGATGCCACGCGCGGGCTCACGGGCCGCACCTATTTCGACGCCCTTGCCCAGGACACCCTGGCCATGGCGATCAACGACATCATCACCGTCGGCGCGACGCCGATCTCCGTGCAGGCCTATTGGGCGGCCGGCAGCAGCGAGTGGTTCGACGACGCCCCGCGCGCCCAAGATCTGGTCAACGGCTGGAAAGCCGCCTGCGACCGCTGCGGCGTATCGTGGGGCGGCGGCGAGACACCCAGCCTCGGCGGTGTGGTCGAAGCCGGCACCATCGACCTCGCGGCATCCTGTATCGGCATCGTGCGCCCCAAGGAGCGCTCGACGCTAGTGAACCGGCTCAAGGTGGGTGATGCCATTGTGCTGCTGGCCTCCAGCGGCATCCATGCCAACGGCGTGTCTCTCGCGCGTAAACTCGCGCAACAGCTTCCTGAAGGCTACGGCACGGCCATCGGCGATGATCGGTTGTATGGCGACGCGCTGCTCGATCCCACGGTACTCTACTCGCCGGTGACCGAGGCCCTGTTCGCGGCCGGTATACAGCCGCACTACATCGCCAACATCACCGGTCATGGCTGGCGCAAGATCATGCGCCACGAGACGCCTTTCACCTACCGCTTCCGTCATATCCCACCGGTGCCGCCCGTGCTCGCCTTCATCCAGGACCAGGCCGGCATGGGTGATGTCGAAGCCTACGGCACTTTCAACATGGGCGCGGGCTTCGCGCTCTTTGTGGCGCCGCTCGACGCCGCCAAGACGATTGAAGTCGCCAAGGCTGCCGGCGTCGAAGCTTGGAACGCCGGCGTCGTCGAAGCCGGCCCGAAACAAGTCATCATCGAGCCCATCGGCGTGACCTACACCGCCGACGACATGCACCTGCGCGCATAGCGCACACCCATGACTCGCCTGCGCGCCGACGCGCTGCTTCTCCTCATCGCGGTGATCTGGGGCACGGCTTTCGTGTTCCAGAAAGCCGGCAACGCCGACATGACGCCGCTGTGGTTCGTGGCGGTGCGTTTCGCGATCTCGGCCACTGCGCTGGCGGGCCCGGCGCTTGTGGAAAGGCGGCGCGCGACACAACCCTTGTCACGCGCGTCTCTTGGCATTGCTGCCGCGCTCGGAGCATGCCTGGCCGTCGGCGCGTGTCTGCAGCAGACAGCGCTGGTGACCGCCACGGCGACCAACGCCGGATTTCTGACGGCGCTTTACGTGGTGCTGGTGCCGTTCACGAGTTGGCTGCTGACGCGCCAGCGCATCCGCCGCACGATTGTGCTCGCCAGTCTCATGGCCGTCGCCGGCGCCTACCTGCTCGGCGCGCATGGTGCATTGGCCAGTTGGACGGTGGGCGATACGCTGTTGATCGTCTCCGACATCGCCTGGGCCTTCGCGATCAGCCTCGCGTCGATCTTCATGATGCGCGCCAACCGGCCCTATTTCATGGCTTTCGTGCAGTTCGCAATCACCGCCGTGGTCGGACTTGTCGCCGCATTGGTGTTGGAAGGAACCACGGTTCCGAACCCGCTACCCGCCCTAGCGGCGCTGTTTTACACCGCCATCCTTTCCGGTGCGATTGCTTATACCCTGCAACTTGTCGCCCAGCGACACACGACCGCCCCCGAAGCGGCGCTGATTATGTCGCTCGAGAGCGTGTTCGCGGCTGTCGCCGCGGCGATCTGGTTCGGCGAGCGTCTGACGCCGCTTGGCGTTCTCGGGTGTGTTTTGATCTTGCTGGCGGTAGTCGCCGTCGAGGTGGGACCGCTGGTCCTAGGTAAGCGTCTGGACCGCTTCGGCCGTTAGCGCGATCAGGTCAGTGCGGCCGGCTTGGATTTTGGCGGGCCAGGCGGGATCGGCCAGCAGCACGCGGCCGACCGCGACGAGATCAACCTCGCCGTCCTCCACCATTTTGACGACGCGCGCGATGTCCATGTGGCGTGCGGGCTTGCCTGAAAATGTCGCGGTGAGATCGACGTCGAGCCCTACGGAGCCGACGGTGATCGACGGTTTGCCGCTGAGTTTCTTGGTCCAACCGGCAAGGTTCATGTCGGAACCTTCGAACTCCGGCTCCCAAAATCGTCGCTGCGAGCAATGGAAGATGTCGACGCCGGCCTCCGAGAGCGGCTGCAGAAAACGCTCCAGCTCCTGCGGTGTGCGCACGAGCTTGGCATCGTAATCAGCGCCCTTCCACTGCGAAAAGCGGAGCACGACTGGGAAATCTGGTCCGACGACACGCCGGCAGGCCGCGATGACCTCAACGGCAAAGCGCGTGCGGGCGACGAGATCGCCGCCAAAACGATCGGTGCGGCGGTTGGTGACGTCCCAGAAAAACTGATCGATGAGGTAGCCGTGAGCGCCGTGCAATTCGATGCCGTAAAAGCCTAAGCGTTTGGCATCAGCGGCGGCTTCGGCGTAGGCCGCGATCCAGCCTTCGATCTCGGCGATGCTCGGCGGCGCTGCGACTTCCTTGCCTTTGCAAGTAAAGCCCGAGGGGCCAACCGCCGGCGCATCGCTGTTGGGTTCATCTCCGGGCTTGCGCATCATGCCCACGTGCCAGAGCTGCGGCATGATGAGGCCGCCCGCGGCGTGCACCTCGGTGACGACCTTGGCCCAACCTTTAAGCGCCGCGTCTCCATAAAAGTGCGGAACCTTGGCATCGGTGCCAGCGGCCGGGTGATTGATCAGCGTGCCTTCCGTGACGATCAAGCCGACGCCGCCTTCGGCGCGGCGGCGATAGTAGGCCGCCACATCATCGCCCGGCACACCGCCCGGCGATTTGCTGCGCGTCATGGGCGCCATGACGATGCGGTTGGGAAGCGAGAGATTGCGCGAGTGAAACGGCGTGAACAACGCGGCTGCGGACACTGGGACTGCTCCAATTACTTGAGACGGTCGAGGTCGATTTCGCGCGCGATGATGCGCTTCAAGGTTGCGGGGAATAACTCCTGCTCCATGGCCTGCACGCGGGCGGCCAGCGTCTCGGGTGTATCGCCCGGCTCCACTTTGACCTTGGCTTGGGCAATGACGGGGCCTTTGTCGTACTCGTTGTCGACAAGATGGATGGTCGCGCCAGTCTCAACGTCGCCAGCTTTCAAAACAGCCTCGTGCACGAAATTCCCGTACATGCCGTGGCCGCCATGCTTGGGCAGCAAGGCCGGGTGCACATTGAGGATACGCCGTTCGAAGGAACCCAGCGTTTCGGGCCCGAGCTTGCGCATATAACCCGCGAGCACCACGAGGTCCGCACCGTATTGCGCCAACGTCGCGGCGATGGCGGCGTCGGCGGCCTCGGGTGAGCCTTTGGTCTTGGCGCTGATGTGCACCGCCGGGATCTTGTTCTCGCGCGCCCAGGTGAGCGCCGGGCTGTCGGCGTTGTTGCTGATCAGCACGCACGGAGACGCGCGTAAGCGACCGTCGCGGCAAGCCGCGACGATGGCGCGCATATTGGTGCCGTTGTGGGAGGCGAGAAAAGCGATCGAGGGACGCGCCGGCAAAGCCATTGCGCATCCCTTCGCTTATTAGCCGACGATCTCGAGGCCGGAGAAGAAGAACGCGATCTCGATGGCGGCGTTTTCCTGCGAGTCCGAACCATGCGCCGAGTTGGCTTCGATGGATTCCGCGAAGGTCTTGCGGATGGTGCCTTCGGCGGCGTTGGCTGGGTTGGTGGCGCCCATGATCTCGCGATTGCGCGCGACCGCGTTCTCGCCTTCCAGGACCTGCGCCACGATCGGACCCGAGGTCATGAATTTCACGAGGTCGTTGAAGAACGGACGCTCCTTGTGGACGCCGTAGAAGGTCTCGGCCTGAGCCTTCGTCAGGTGGATGCGCTTCTGGGCGACGATGCGCAGGCCGCCGGCTTCCAGCAGGGCATTGATCTTGCCGGTGAGGTTGCGGCGGGTGGCATCGGGCTTAATGATCGAGAAGGTGCGTTCGAGAGCCATGGAGCATCCATTAATTTGAGAAGAGGGCGGTGGGAGAAAGGTGGCCGGTTTATAGACAAGGAGCCGGGACCGCGCAACCAACTCCGCCGTCGTCCTGGGGCTTGTCCCCAGGACCTGGGTAGAGCGAGCCTAGTTTATGCTTGGGAATTCGCATCTTTGCAGCAAGCGCGGAGGTCTTGGCAGCCCTTCTTCGTTACGGTTCTGGGTCCTCGGAATAGATCCCAGGACGACGTCGAGCGGGATGAGACGGCGTGCCTAAACCCCCTGCTCTTTCCAGCCGGTATCAGTCTGTTGCCAGTAGTGGAGCTCGTGGCCGGCGGCCCTGGCGGCGGACCAGCGCGCCCGGGCGGCGGCGGTGGCTTCGTCGCTGGCGCCGTCGAACAGGTCCAGGCAGCGTTCGAAATCGCCCATACGGGACGATTCCATGCCGTCCGTCAGCACCAGCATGCGCGCGCCGTTGGGGTTCTCCTCGGCGGTCGTCAGCCAGACCGGCTGCTCGGCGGCAAAGCCGTCCTTCTTGGTGCCATGCGGCAGCCAGGAGTTGGGATGAGAAGTCCAAAGGACGTTCGAGAGCACCTCGAGGCGGTCGTCCGAGGCAGCCATCACAATAGCGCGCGCGCCGCTCGCCAATACGCGCTCCAGCAACTGCGGCAGGGCCTTCTCCACCGGAGAGGCTTGCAGATGGTAAAAGTCGACCCGCATTTGAGCCGCGGCGTCTAGCTCGCCATCTTGATGGGTACGAGGCGGATCGCGCCGCCGCTCATCACACGCACGAGCACGACATTGCGCTGGCCGTCCTTGGCGCGTTTGATGGCGTCATTGGCCTCGGTTACGGTCGAGATGTACACCTGTTGAATCTCGTCGATGACATCGCCGGGCTTGAGGCCCTTCAGCGCTGCATCGGAGGAGTCATCCACCTCGACCACCACCAGCCCGCGCACGCTGTCGGGGATGGTGTACTTCTCGCGCGTGGCGTCGCTGATTTCGACCACGGTCACACCGAGGCCCTTCAGCGCGGCGCGCGTCACTTGCTCCTTGGTCGGCGCTGGCGTGCCGAGGCTCGTCGTGACCTTTTCATTGTCGTCGCGCAATTCCCGGACCGTCAGCTTGACGTTCCTTTGCTGGCCCTTGCGCCACAAGACGACGGGGACGGTCTTGTCGATGGCGGTCTCGGCCACCACGCGCGGCAGTTCCATCATCTTGTCGATGGGCTTGCCGTCGAAATTGAGGATGATGTCCGAGGACTCGATGCCGGCGCCGACGGCCGGGCCGTTTTCGGTGACGCGGCTGACGAGTGCGCCGCGCGCCTTGTCGAGGCCGAGGCTGACGGCGATTTCGTCGGTGACGCTTTGGATCTGCACGCCGATCCAGCCGCGGCGCGTGCGGCCATACTTGCGCAGGTCTTCAAGAACGGGGCGGATGAGATTGGCCGACGCGGCGAAGCCGATGCCGACGCTGCCGCCCGAGGGCGAGAAGATCGCCGTATTCACGCCGATCACCTGGCCTTCCATGTTGAACAAGGGGCCACCCGAGTTACCGCGGTTGATCGAGGCGTCGGTCTGGATGAAATCGTCGTACTGGCCGGCTTTGATGTCGCGCGAGCGCGCCGAAATGATGCCGGTGGTCACAGTGCCCGAGAGGCCGAACGGATTACCGATGGCCAGCACCCAGTCGCCGACACGCGCGATGTTGGAATTGCCCCAGGCGACCGTCGGTAGATCTTTTTTGGCTTCGACCTTGAGCAGCGCGATATCGACCTTCTCGTCGCGGCCGATGAGCTTGGCTTCGAGTACGGTGTCGTCCTCGAGGATCACCGAGATCTGATCGGCGTCTTCGATGACGTGGTTGTTGGTGACGACGTAGCCGGCCTTGTCGATGATGAAGCCGGACCCGAGCGACGTCTGGCGCTGGCGCGGACGGCGGTTCTCTTGCGGCTCCTCGCCGCCGTTCGGCTTATTCTGGAACTGGTCGGGGAAGAACTCGTCCCACGGGATCTCATCGCTGCCGCCGCCGCGCTTGCGCTCGACCTGTTGGCTGGTCGAGATGTTGACTACAGCGGGCGAGAGACGCTCCACGAGATCGGCAAAACCGTCGGGCGCGGGACGGGCAACAGCCGAAGCGGCCAAGGCCAGCGTAGCGGCCAAGGCGGCGAGACGCACAAAGGATCTCAAAACGGGCACTCCTCGGCAGATGACGATGGCATGACGGAGCTTGATTCATGCCGGAAAGCGCCTAAGGCAGCAAGAACGGCCTCCGCACGTGACGCACGTGTAAGGGGCCCGGGCGGAACCCGCGCGGCTGGCGCGCGGGATTGCTCCCGCGCGCCCACGCCGGCGGCTTAGCGCCGACCGTTCAGGTTATTGAAGTATTTGAAGAATTCGGCATCCGGCGAAAGCACCATGGTCGTGCCTTCGCCGAGCGCGGCGCGGTAAGCCTCCATGGCGCGGAAGAAGCCGTAGAACTCGGCATCCTTGCCCTGCGCCGCATTTAGGATCTTACGGCTCTCGGCCTGGCCTTCGCCGAGCAGCGTTTGGGACTCTTTTTCAGCCTCGGCAATGATGATCGTGCGCTCGCGGTCGGCATCTGCTTCGATGCGCGACTTCTGCTCCTGACCGCGGCCGCGGAAGTCGGCGGCTTCGGCCATACGGTCAGTGCGCATGCGGTTGTAGGTGGCTTGCGTGGTGTCGGCGGTGAGTTCGGTGCGTCCGATACGCACTTCCAGCACCTTGATGCCGAATTCCTCGGCACGACGGCTGACGGCGGTGGTGATCTCGTGCATCACGTCCTGGCGCTTGCCGCCCAGCACGTCACCCAAATCGGCGCGACCGAGCGCGTCGCGCACCGAACCATTCAAGATGTTGCCGAAGCGGTCGCGAAAGGCGCTTTCGGTCAATACGGTCTGATAGAATTTCAAGGGATCGACGATCTTGTAGCGCGCGAAGCTGTCGACGTTGATGCGACGTTGGTCGATCAGCGACATGTCCTGACCCTGCGGATCGAGGTCGAGGATGCGGGAGTCGTAGTAGAACACGTCCTGGATCAGCGGCACTTTGAAGTGCAGGCCGGGGACCGCAATCACGCGCTTGGGTTCGCCAAACTGCAGCACGAGCGCCTGCTGAGTCTGATGCACGGTGAATACGGCGCCCGAAATGACCAATAGGGCGGCGACGGCGGCAACGCCGAGGGCGGCGAGACGTGGGCTCATTGGTTGCCTCCTGGCGCCGGCGCGGGTGTCGTGCGCCTGCCGATTTCCGGCAGCGGCAGGTACGGGACGACACCATTACCCTTGCCGCTCTCGTC